>FSSI02000104.1:0-1316 GCA_900149785.2 Phormidium lacuna HE10JO
CACGTCGGGCCTCTCGTCGCTGTTCGGCGGAGATGACTAGGAGTTTCAAGACGCAATCGCGGATTTCGTCGGCGGTGACGGGGTTGCGGTAGGGTTCGAAGATGGCGGGATGCTGGAGGGTGCGGGCCAGAAGTCCTAGGGGTTCGGGTGAGAGACGAGGTTCCGGGTTGGGGGAAAACCAGAGGTCGATTTGACGCACTTCTCCGGCCACTCGTCGCGGGGATTGGATGGTTCCGTAAGGGGTTAGGAGTTCTTCGAGATAGTCTTTGGCGAATTGGTCGTGAATGAAACGAGTCATGGGAGGGAGGAGGGAGGAGTTGTGGGAATCCTATTAGAAAGGGATGGCTGCTGGGTGAGCTTACTCCCCTAACAACCGCTGAATCTCCGCCTCGGTAAAGGGATTGTCCCCGGCGCGGAGGGTATTAATATAACCTTGGACTTGCCGGTTCGCCACGGCATTGTTGCTCAACTCAATAAAGGCTTGAAACTCTTGGATGGCTCCTTCTTTATCTCCAGTTAAGGCCTTGGCAAGTCCGAGATTTCCCCGAGGTCCTGCCTCTTCCGGTTCCAGGGTGACAGCTTGCTCACAGGCGGGTATGACCGCCTCTGCTTCACCGCGCAAACTGCCAAACCAACAGATTTCGTCCCAAGTTTGGGCAGAAATGTCCACCGTGGCATCGATGTCCTGGGCGGCAGTATAGGCCTCTACGGCGGCTTGATACTCTTCGTCTTCAACCTGTTGTTCTCCCCGCGCCAGCAACACCGGAACCGCAACCCGTTTGGCTTCGGCTTCGGGGTCTAGGTCGAGAGTCGCGTCGAGTCTGTTCGCCTGGTTAAACTTGGCAACTGCCCCCTCGATATCTTCCTCACGGGCTAAACTCCTACCTTGATTGACTAGAAATTGGGCTGATTCGCTGGGAGTCCAGGCATAGTTATGACAAGTTTCGCCGGCTTCCTCGGCAACATCGGTTTCTGGGGCTACCAAGACGGGATGATACTGCAACTGATTGCAAGCAATTTGCAGCCAATTTTTCCAGCCTATAGGCCACAAGCGCACGGTGTTGTCGGAACTACCACTGACAATGGTCTGTCCGTCCGGGCTGATAGCCACGGCGCTGACCGAATCCTGATGGCCGCGCAAGACCCCAATCTGTTCACCCTGGCGGTTCCACAAGCGCAGGGTCTTGTCCATACTGCCACTGACAATGGTCTGTCCGTCCGGGCTGATGGCTACGCCGCTGACCAAACCCTGATGTCCTCGAAACGGTTGGCCGATTGGTTGCCCCTGGTGGTTCCACAAGCGGAGGGTGTTGTCG
>FSSI02000103.1:0-1391 GCA_900149785.2 Phormidium lacuna HE10JO
CAGTGAAGTGGAAATTGTCTGAACCTGGAATTGAACCTCCCTATTTTTGGCCAGGTCTCTCTTCTGTCACAGGAACACGAGTAGAAGCCTCTACAGTATATAGTAGTATTAATGGCAGGTATATAAAGAGAGAAGCAGAATGGATTGTAGGAACACTTGATTTCTCTTTTAACATCATTGATAATGGAATATCGACATCTCAAGTTCCTTACAGAGGTGATTCCTTCAAGGCCTATACACACAAAAAAGCTGGTACCCATCCTATCATTTTGACTCCTTTTACCATAGGTGGTAAAATATCAGCAGTGTTAGCACCTGGAACAGATTTTAATGCTTCATTAAAATCTTTCCTAATGGGAGTAGGATTTGCGGGAATTGCGTCAACGGATTCTGCATATATATCCCTTTCAGCGTCTGGTTCTATTGGTTTATCAATATTAACTTCTGGTGATATTAGTTACGTTAGTCAAACACCAAATTAGTGTACCATGCAATCCATCTGGGATATTGAATTTTTTGAAGAAAATCAATTTTCAAAACTGGAGAAACTTCTTTCTTGCGGTGCCAACCCGAATGAAGAAAAAGATATTGATGGAGGAATTCAAACTCCTATTTTTATGGCCTGTGCAGATCGTCGAAAGGAAGTCGTTCAAGTTTTACTAAAATTTGGTGCAAACCCCAACTATTTATCAAAGGTTTGGGGAACACCACTCTATGTCGCAACATGTATTAGAGATGTTGAAATTTGTGAATTACTAATCGACTCTGGAGCAGATGTAAATTTGTCTCGAGCATACTCACTACTTCCTTTTTTACCCAAACTCTCAAAAAAATCTCCGATTAGCATAGCTGCACAAAGAGGATATTTAGAAATTATTAAGCTCTTACTAGATCGAGGTTGTAATCCAAATGTTTATATAGACCGTGGCTCTAATACTCCATTAGGTTTTGCTGCAGAGAACGGACATCTAGATGTGATGATGGCTTTGCTTGAAGGTGGAGCCGATCCAAGCTACCAAGGGGAAGGCTGGTTTAGCACCTCTCCTCTATTTACTGCAGTTGTTGAAAATCAATTAGAGGCCGTCAAGCTTTTAGTAGAAGCGGGTGCTAATATCAACAGTCATAATGGTCTGCTAGGTGCAACTCCACTTCATGCAGCCCAACATCTACAACGTGATGTCGATCCAGAAATACGACAATATTTGGTTGAACAGGGAGCCGTTGCACGACTATATCCTTTAGTTGAAATCTTAGCACTTTTCGGCATTGTAACTTATTAGCTATGCTCTTCAAACGATAAAACAACGGCAATCAAATCGCCGTCACCGACCCCCGAGGCACCACCACCCACTCAATCTACGACGCCAAAAACCAACCCGTCGAAACCATTT
>FSSI02000099.1:0-2716 GCA_900149785.2 Phormidium lacuna HE10JO
TGATGCACGAGCGCAACGCTCACAACTTCCCCCTCGACTTGGCAGCCACTGAAGCGCCTTCGATTAACGGCTAGACCCCTCTCTCTCTAGCCTAGTAACTCAAGCGCCTCCTACGGGGGGCGCTTTTGGCGTTGGGGCCTACGATATAGGATGAGACGTGATCACCTTCTAGGAGGGAACATCTTGGCATCTCCGCTCAAACCACGTGAACTAACCCCGAAAGCACAACTTAGATCAGCCAATCAATCTCAATTCAGTCAATTCTTCACCTCGCCCAAAATTGCCCAGTTCATGGCGGGACTGTTTACCCCAAATTCAACGGAAACCTGTCATTTACTCGATGCTGGGGCCGGTTTGGGATCTCTCTCGGCAGCGTTCCTCAATCGTGCTCATACGTTAGGGTTAAAAAGAATTGAACTGGATGCGTTTGAGATTGATCCATCATTACATTCCCAGCTCACCGAAACTCTGGCTTCCTATCAAACATCCCTAAATTTTAAGGTCAAACTCCATCCCCAGGACTTTATCCATGCTGCCAGCGATTGGCTGTCTGGGAATTTGTTTGCTCAACCCTTACCCCGCTATCACTACGCTATTCTCAACCCTCCTTATCGAAAAATTCATAGTCATTCCCCCCACCGGAAGGCTTTGCGGCAAGTGAGAATTGAAACAGTCAACCTCTATTCTGCTTTTATCGCCCTATCTTTATTACTATTAGCGGATCGCGGACAACTGGTGGCGATCGCCCCTCGTAGTTTTTGCAATGGCCCTTACTATCGGCCGTTTCGTAAACTATTACTTCAACAGGCAGCCATTCGACAGATTCATTTATTTGAATCCCGTCGCCAAGTCTTCAAAAAAGATGATGTCTTACAGGAAAACATTATTCTGCACCTTGAGCGGAGACTTCAACAAGGAGATGTTACAATTTCCACCTCAACTGATGATACATTTTATGACTTGACTCAGCGGGACTATCCTTTTAATCAAATTGTCTCCCCCTCAGATCCAGAACGCTTTATTCATATTCCAACCCCTCAAGAGAGTCCCTCTAGTTCCCTAAGCTCAAAATTCCGTTACTCCCTGGCAGATCTTGGCATTCATGTTTCAACAGGTCCGGTGGTAGATTTTCGCCTCAAACCGCACTTACGCCAGATGCCAGATTCAGACACGGTTCCTCTCCTTTACCCGCTTCACGTTCAAGATGGTCAAATAAACTGGCCTCAATATCGGAGTCAAAAACCTAATGCGATCGCTCTCAATTCTGAAACCCAAAAATGGCTTTATCGCAATGGATTTTATTGTGTCGTGCGTCGGTTTTCATCAAAGGAAGAAAAACGGCGTATTGTAGCTGGTTTTGTTAACGCCAACCGCCTACAAAATTCAATGTTTTTGGGTTTTGAAAATCACTTAAATGTATTCCATCAAAACAAACAAGGATTACCCCCAGCCCTAGCTCGTGGCTTAATGGTTCTCCTCAACAGTACCCTAATCGACCAACAATTTAGGCGATTTAGCGGCCATACACAGGTGAACGTCACAGACCTAAAGCAGATGCGCTATCCCAGTTTAGAAATTCTCATGGATTTGGGACATTGGTCTGAGGAATGTCACCAACTCACTCAAGGGGCGATCGATAGCAAACTAGCCGCATTGTTATAATGAGACGAAAAGAGACGTCTTTGGAAGCCGCACGCCAGATACTCAAAGCTCTCGGCTTGCCTAAACAACAACAGAATAAGCGTTCCGCTCTCTGCTTATTAGCGTTACTCAATCTTCATCCAGGAAGACCTTGGTCTGAGGCAGAATGTCCTTTGATGGGAATTACGCCGATCATGAATTGGATACGGGAAAACTATGGGCAAGATTATGCCCCTAATACCCGTGAGACAATTCGCCGTCAGACCATGCACCAGTTTCGTGATGCCGGTATCGTCCTTTATAATCCAGATGAACCGACTCGCCCGGTGAATAGCCCCAAAGCGGTTTATCAGATTGAACCTACCCTATTGGAACTATTACGGGCATTTGATACCCCAGAGTGGGACCGAAAACGAAAAATGTATTTGGGCGATCGTGACACCTTAATCAGTCGCTATAACAAAGCCCGTCAGCAGCATCAAATTCCAGTTGAAATTGCCTCCGGTGAAATAATTACACTGAGTTCGGGAGACCATAGCCAGCTCATTCGAGCCATTATTGAAGAGTTTGCACCACGATTTGCTCCAGGGAGTGTTCTGATTTATGTCGGTGATACGGGTAATAAGTGGCGATATTTCAATCAAGCACTCCTAACCCAACTGGGAGTAACAATTGATATCCATGGTAAAATGCCAGATGTGGTATTGCACTACAGGCCAAAAAACTGGCTGCTACTGGTTGAATCTGTCACCAGCCATGGTCCCGTCGATGGGAAGCGACATGATGAGTTAGCCGAGTTATTTAGCCGGTCGACAGCCGGACTGGTGTATGTGACGGCATTTCCCAATCGAGCTGTGATGTCTCGTTATCTAGGGGAGATTGCCTGGGAAACAGAGGTCTGGGTTGCTGATTCGCCCTCTCACTTAATTCACTTTGATGGTGAACGATTTTTGGGTCCCTACTGCGATCGCCCTCGCTGATCATCAACCGTGCCAACCTGGGTATGGAAGTGATGCACGAGCGCAACGCTCACAACTTCCCCCTCGACTTGGCAGCCACTGAAGCGCCTTCGATT
>FSSI02000098.1:0-2734 GCA_900149785.2 Phormidium lacuna HE10JO
AACCACTAACGGAACCGTCGCCCCCGACTCAATCACAGAAGCCGTCTTCCAGAGAGGTTCCTGACGCAATTGACGGCGATCGCACACCGCCACATGACACGACCCCATCAAATTCATCTTGGAATTCTACGGGGGGATTGACGGTCATAGTCTCTGTATTGGGTTGGCAATGGTTGAGTTTCTAAGGGTTGACTATTGACTATTTATATTGTATGTGATACAATACTGGCGGTTCTTGCACACATTCATACATTTAAAGATATTCTCACTAACTAAATAGTTTCATGGAAAATTGGCAAAAAATTCTTGAGAGTATTCCCGATGGAACTGCCGAACAAGACTTTGAGGATCGCTTTGTTGTCCCTTTTCTAAAAGAACTTGGATTTGATGGAGATCGCAGAACCCGAGACAGAAGTCATCAATTTACCGGGTATTATAAGAACAAACGTTATCGGGTTAAGCCTGATTTTGTATGTTGGTCTGGGGTTCCAAAAGCTAAACACTCACATCCGTGTTTAGTTGTTGAGAATAAAGCAGTAAATTCGGACTATTGGCGTGATGCAGTCGATAAAGTTAAAAAATCTCTTCAAGTCGTCGCAACTGGATCGACATCGAGTCAAACGGTGATCGAACCCGGTCAATTTGGGATAGCAACCAATGGCATCTATTTACAGTTGTTTCAAAGGCATGGAAAAATTTCTGTTCCTCGAACGCCTCGGTTTGAACTCAGAACAACTCCGATTGATAAAATCGTAATAGAAATCAGGGAAAATTTAGATTCCCCTCAAAGAGCTTTAACCGTAATGTGCTGGAACAACAAAGGTGGGGTTGGCAAAACAACCATTACCACTCACCTAAGTTCTGCACTTTCTATTCGTAAAAATATTAAAGTTTTAGTTCTAAATTTTGACTTGCAGGCAGATCTCAATAGTCTTTTTAATATATCTCGCATGAGTGATTATCATTCTAAGGCAAAACTCTATTTATACGATGCGCTTTGCGATGTTGGAACTGGAAATTATGAGCACATTGATGATTACCCAAAAATGGTTGTTTCTAAAACTTACAAACAGGCTAGTATTAATGTTATACCTGGAGAGCTTTCGATGTTTGAAGTTGAAGCTGGTGAGTGGAATAATCGCGTCGACTCTCTAAGAATGTTATTAGAGAAAGCTGGCTTTTATCGGGACTATGATTATATTTTTATTGATGCTTCGCCATCTTGGCGAGGTATGGGTGAATTGGCGGCCGTAGCTTCCGACATTATTCTTCCTATAATAGATAATTCTGATTTTTCCATTGAGGCAGTGAAACGGCTTAAATCAATTTATTTGAATTTTCGGAATAAAGGAAAATGGAATATAAAACGTTCTCCAAAGCCTCCAACAATTGAAGGTTATATTTTAAACTCTCGCTCCAGAGGATCTGGGACTGAAGAATCTTTTTTTGCAAATACCGAGTCAAAACTTGAAAGAGAAAATTTAGATGAGCCTATATTAGCTCGAATTAAAAATCTTGCTAAGTTGCAGGAAATTCAAACATCGATTGTAAAAACTTACTATCATGCTAAATCAAGCTGGGATAAACTTTCTGAATCGGAAAAATCCGAAGAATCAAACAGTATCCCTAGATTGTTTATTAAGATAGCCAATGATATTTTCTAAGGTATTGTAAATTAAAATATTTTGAACTTGTTGGGTTCTAGGTGGCAAAATGTCTATTGATGAAGAAGGAAAACTGATTCAGACGGCGATTAAAAATATTCATGTATCCAAATCGTTGAATCTCCAAGAGAAAGCGATTGCAGAAAGTCTTGCAAAAAGCATCTCTCAAACTCGGAGAAATTGGATACCCATTTACGTCAAAGAACTTGAGACTCATAGTTACGATTTGATAGAAAATCAAATCATTTTGGAAGCTTCAAGACTTGCAGGCTTGAAAATTGTTCACTGCATTCAAATAGACGAAAATCCAGAAACCAAGAAACAAATCAAGGTGTTTCAAGACTCACTATTTTTGTTGTCAGCAGAAAAGGGTGAAAATCATATTTGTAAGTCTGAGGTATCTAAAGACAGAAAAGAAAAGATTTTTATCAACAGACAACCCGAAGAAAGTTTACGTCAAGAATTAATTTCTATAGAAGGTATTGGAGATAAGACTATCAACAAAATTTTGAAAAATAGACCGTTTGACTCCGAAGAGGATTTTCTGACTAGAATCAATCGAGCATCACTTTTTTATGAAAACCTAAAAAAAAGATATGAAATGGAATATGCATAAAAAAATGTGATTGTCAAAACGTGATTGTCTTAGAAGGAGTTCGGAAGCGATGGTAACGACGAAGCGGAGAATCCAAACTCAGTTTGGAGGAATTTTTGGACTATTGCCATCTCACTGATGGCGGCACTGGTCTCTTAAGGTGGGAGGTCTCGAAATAAGCACTGTCTGGTTAAGAGGTGAAGAACTGAAGTTCTCCCAATCAGAGAATTTTCAAGCAATTGTCAATGGTCTCTCAATGAGCCCCATCGCCCTCTCAGCTCTTCATTATACAGCGGCGATCACTCCCAACACCTCATCCACCGTTAACCGTAACTCCGGAAAAACCCTTGAAACCAACGTATCCCCCCGTCTAAATTGCTGTAACTGATACTCCCCCTCAACCAAATTTGCGATCGTAATCGTCGGTTGCTTCGGCGTTCCGATATACCGCACCCCACCCAAGGCCCGATAATCC
>FSSI02000037.1:0-33536 GCA_900149785.2 Phormidium lacuna HE10JO
AGGGGTGGGTTATGCCTCTTGTCATCCCCTCTTGGGAGGGGTTAGGGGTGGGTTATGCCTCTTGCCATCCCCTCTTGGGAGGGGTTAGGGGTGGGTTATGCCTCTTGTCATCCCCTCTTGGGAGGGGTTAGGGGTGGGTTATGCCTCTTGCCATCCCCTCTTGGGAGGGGTTAGGGGTGGGTTATGCCTCTTGTCATCCCCTCTTGGGAGGGGTTAGGGGTGGGTTATGCCTCTTGCCATCCCCTCTTGGGAGGGGTTAGGGGTGGGTTATGCCTCTTGTCATCCCCTCTTGGGAGGGGTTAGGGGTGGGTTATGCCTCTTGCCATCCCCTCTTGGGAGGGGTTAGGGGTGGGTTATGCCTCTTGTCATCCCCTCTTGGGAGGGGTTAGGGGTGGGTTATGCCTCTTGCCATCCCCTCTTGGGAGGGGTTAGGGGTGGGTTATGCCTCTTGTCATCCCCTCTTGGGAGGGGTTAGGGGTGGGTTATGCCTCTTGCCATCCCCTCTTGGGAGGGGTTAGGGGTGGGTTATGCCTCTTGCCATCCCCTCTTGGGAGGGGTTAGGGGTGGGTTATGCCTCTTGCCATCCCCTCTTGGGAGGGGTTAGGGGTGGGTTATGCCTCTTGCCTCTTGCCTATTGCTAGCTTGCCTATTGCCTTTTGCCTTTCCCCCTTTCCCCATGGATCAATCTCTAAACTATCCAAATCTCTCCCTAAACGTCGAGTCTCCTGGTCGTTTGGAGGCGAGTGATCCCCAAACTCAGAAATTCTTGCAGTTTTACATCGGGGAGCGTGATTTTGCGCTGATTCCCGTAGAAACAGTGGCTGAAATTGCCACCGTGCGCCTGTCGGAAGTTTTGCCCGTCCCGGAAATGCGATCGTGCATTTTGGGGGTTTACAATTGGCGTGGTGAGATGCTTTGGGTCGTTGATTTCGGTGAACTGCTTGGCTATCCTCCCCTGTATGGCTTGCGTAGTAGTAGCTCTCGCAGCGGTAGCGATATCCTCACCAGTGGGGCGATCGCCCAAACCGTCGCCATCGTTGTCGAATGGAACGAGCAGGTGATTGGTTTTATGGTTCCCCAAGTCCTAGATCTCGCTCACTATAACCTCGGCCATCTGCAAGGGGCCGACGCTCAACTGTTTCCCCCAGCCATTGTGCCGTACTTGCAAGGCTACTTTATCGATGACCAGGGGGAACTGGCGATCGTGATTGATATTGCCGAAGTCTTCGGGCTGGTGCAACATCCGACGACCCCCTCTCCCCAGTCTTAGTGTCCGAAGGCTACTGACCTCGGGTCTTTTGCCTTCTCCTCAATGTTTGCCTGTTGTCTCTTGCTTCCCGAATTAAGCCATGTCTCCTCGCGAATCCACCTCCCCGGCTACAACCAATCTCTCGGCCCCCATCGCCCAAAGCCTTGAACAGCAACTCAAAGCCATTCGCCAAGAGGCGGCCAAGATTACCGAACCCTTACAGACGGCGACGAGCCTTGAACGTGCTTGTCAGGAGTTGGTGGTGCAACTCAGCCAGGTGTTTAAGTGCGATCGCGCCCTAATTTACCGCCTCTGCGATCGCAGCATTGACGGCTTTATCGACCAATTCCAGACCTCAGGATTCGAACCCCCAGGCTTAGGACTCAATGGCGGCGGAAATGGTAACGGGATGTCTCAAGGGGAACTTCCCCTAACCAGTCATACTGGGGCCAACCTCACCGGAACCGTAGTCGCCGAAGCCGTGGGCCGAGGCTGGACCCCCGCTTTAGGCGATCGCCTCCACATCGCAGCCTTTGGCTTTGAAACCCTCGATGACTACCAAAGTCTGGGTTTTATCTCCATCGCCGACCAATCTCGCACGAACTTAACCCCCCATCAACAACAAATCCTCAACCGCTACCAGGTGCAAGCGGCCCTAACCATTCCTCTCAAAGTCGGTCAAAAACTCTGGGGGGTGTTGTCGGTTCAGCATTGTCAGAATCCCTATTCTTGGTCAGAGCGAGAAATTGCCATTTTGCGCCAAGTGGCCAGCGAGTTGATCAGCTTCAGCCAAAGTCTCAACGGTCATCACCGGTCCATGCTAGAGCCAAATCCTCAGCAAGTTGAGGATGTCCTTGAGCGGCTGCGTCACTCCTTTGACCGAGTTCAAGACCGCGATCGCAGTGTGGCGCGGGTGATTGAGCGGATTCGCCAATCCCTGAACATCGATATTATCTTCCGCACCACCACCAAGGAAGTTCGCTTACTGCTGAAATGCGATCGCGTGGCCGTCTATCAATTCAACCCCGACTTTAGCGGTCAGTTTGTCGCCGAATCCGTCACCTCCGGCTGGGTGAAACTCGTCGGCGAAGATGTCGAACGAGTCTGGAAAGATACCTACCTCGAAGAAAACCAAGGGGGACGCTACGCCGACCATGAAACCTATGCGGTGAGTGATATCTACACCGTCGGCCATGACCCCTGCCACGTCGAACTCCTCGAACAGTTCGAGGCCCGGGCCTATACCCTGGTTCCCATCTTCCAAGGGGAACATCTCTGGGGAATTTTGGCCGCCTATCAAAACGATGGCCCTCGGGAATGGCAAAACAGCGAAGTTGACCTGTTGCAGCGTATTGCCGACCAACTGGGGGTGGCCCTGCAACAAGCCGAAACCGTGGCCCAACTGCGTCGTCAGTCCGATCGCATTAGCCAAGCGGCCGATCGCGATCGCACCGTGGCCCAAGTCATTGACCGCATCCGTCAATCCTTAGATATCAACAGTATCTTTAACGTCACCACCAAAGAAGTGCGGCTGTTGCTGCAATGCGATCGCGTCGCCGTCTATGAATTTAACCCCGACTTCAGCGGTCAGTTTGTGGCTGAGTCCGTCACTCCTGGCTGGGGAAAACTGGTGGGTCCCGAAGTTGAGCGCGTCTGGAAAGATACCTACCTCGAAGAGAACCAAGGGGGACGCTACGCCTACCGGGAAACCTACGCCGTCACCGATATCTACGACGCCGGCCATGACCCGTGTCACGTCGAACTCCTCGAACAGTTTGAGGCCCGGGCCTATACCCTGGTTCCTATCTTCCAAGGAGAAACCCTCTGGGGGATTCTCGCCGCCTATCAAAACGATGCCCCCCGCGAATGGCAAGAGGACGAAGTGCAACTGCTGGTCCGCATCGCCGACCAATTGGGAGTCGCCCTGCAACAAGCCGAAACCGTCCAGGAACTGCGCCGTCAATCGGAACGGATTGCTCGGGCCGCCGACCGCGATCGCGCCGTGGCCCAAGTCATCGAACGCATCCGGGAATCCCTGGACCTCGACACCATCTTCGACACCACCACCACAGAAGTACGACAACTGCTGAAAACCGATCGCGTCTGTGTCTACCAATTCGCCGAAGACTGGAGTGGGTCGTTTATCGCCGAATCCGTCGGCGCCACCTGGTCGCCCTTGGTGCAGCGACAGAAACAGGTTCCGGCTCTCCAAGAGAACGTCAGCCAATGCGACAAGATGACGAGCCTGATTGAGCGGCAACAGTCGGGCCAACTGGCCCCCCAATCGAGCGGCCCCGCCAGTCGAGATACCTATCTGCAAGAAACCGAAGGGGGACGTTTCCAAAGTCAACAGGCCTTTGCTGTCGAGGATATCTATCAGGCCGGGTTCACCACCTGTTATCTCGAAGTCCTCGAACAATACCAATGTCGCGCCTATGCGATCGTTCCTATCTTCAAAGGCTCAAAACTCTGGGGACTGTTGGCCGCCTACCAGAACAACGGCCCCCGCAATTGGGAAAACGAAGAAGTGACCCTACTGCGACAAATCGGCACCCAACTCGGCGTTGCCATCCAACAGAGTGAATATCTGCAACAACTCCAAGAGCAGTCCGTTCAACTCGAAGCCGCCGCCCAACGGGACAAAGCCGCGAAAGAGCAACTGCAAAAACGAGCCTTAGAACTGTTGATGGCTGTGCGTCCCGCCCTGGATGGGGATTTAACCGTGCGCATTCCCGTCACCGAAGATGAAATGGGAACCCTGGCCGACTCCTTCAATAACACCCTGCAAAGCCTGCGAAAAATCGTCATGCAGGTTCAAACCGCCGCCGGGAAAGTGGTTCAAACCTCCGAAAGTAGTGATGCGTCCCTGATGGACTTGTCGGCCCAGGCGCAAAAGCAGTTTGAGGAAATCAGCAAAACCCTCGATCGCATTCAGGATGTGGTGGGGTTCACCCAAACCACCGCCGACAATGCTCAACAGGTGGAAGTCGCCCTACAGGGGGCTAACCGCACCCTAGAGGCGGGAGATGATGCCATGAACCGCACCGTCGAAGGGATTGCCGACATTCGTCAAACCGTGGCCGCCGCCGCCAAAGGGATTGGACGATTGACGCAATCCTCGCAAAACATCGCCAAAGTGGTGAACCTGATTAACAACTTTGCCACCCAAACCAACTTGTTGGCGTTGAATGCCGCCATTGAAGCCACCCGGGCCGGGGAATATGGACGCGGCTTTGCGGTGGTTGCTGATGAGGTGCGTTCTCTGGCCCGTCAGTCCGCCGATGCGACGACGGAAATTGAGAATCTGGTGCAGGAAATTCAGGCAGAAACCAAGGATGTCACCCTGGCGATGGAAATGGCCTCGGAACAGGTGACGAAAGGCACCAACTTGGTGGGCGAAACACGCCAAACCCTGAATGAGATTGTGGCCGCCACGGGGCAAATTGGTGAGTTGGTGCAGGGGATTACGGATGCGACGCGGGTGCAGACGGAACAGGCTCAATCGGTGACGGAGATGATGCGCGGTATCGCCGAAATCGCTAACCAAACCTCGGAGAACTCCATCGCCATTTCGTCTCGCTTTAAGGATGCTCTGACAACGGCTCAAGAGTTACAAACCAGTGCGGGACAGTTTAAGGTGAGTTAGGAGAAGAAGGCAAGAGGCATAACCCACCCCTAACCCCTCCCAAGAGGGGATGGCAAAAGGCANGGCAAAAGGCATAACCCACCCCTAACCCCTCCCAAGAGGGGATGGCAAAAGGCAAGAGTAGGGGCGTACCTTTGGGGTCGCCCTCTTGTGGCTAAACTCTCAAGATTAACGCTTAAGTATTAACAATTCACTTATGAACAGCCGTCGTGATCAAGGATATGTCTATTTTCTGAGTGAAGCTCCGGAGTTGCTGCAAGCCTTAGAAGATGGCTTGTTGAAACTTCATGACGGAAATCGGGTGCAGAATGTTCATGGCATGATGCGGGCAACCCACACTCTCAAAGGTGCGGCGGCAAATGTCGGACTTGAGGGTTTAAAGTCGATTTCTCATTCGATGGAAGATGCCTTTAAGGCACTTTACAATGAAGAAATTCCCATTGACAATGAATTAGAAGGGCTTTTATTTGAGGGCTATGAATGCCTACGTAATGCCTTGACGGCGGAGATGAATCAAACGCCCATTGATGAGGAGATTTTACTGAATCGGGCGGCGGATGTTTTGGCTCGATTGCGAGAGAAATTAGGGGACGATTTTGGGCAAAAAGAGTATATTCCAACCTCGTCAGAGTTGGGGTTTGATATTGCTAAATCTATTTTTGAAATTGGTGTAAAACAGCGATTAGATGAACTAGAAACGCTTTTAGCAGAAGGAGATACGACGGCGATCGCAGAGAATTTACAGTCTGGATCTGAGGTATTTATTGGCTTAGGCGAATCGTTGAATTTGTCAGGTTGGAGTCAGATTGCTGAACGTGTTTTAGAGGCATTAGAACGTTGTCCGGATCAGGTGTTTCACATTGCTGAGTTGGCGTTGGCAGATTATCAGCAGGGACAACAACAGGTGTTGGGAGGCGATCGCGACTCGGGAGGATCGCCCTCTGAGGCGTTGCTGGCCTTAGCGGCGGGAACTCCAGAACCTAGTCCGCTCCCCTCGAATTCTAAAGGTTCTAATTCTGCGACTTTTAATTCTAAAGGTTCTAATTCTGCGACTTTTAATTCTAAAGGTTCTAATTCTAAAGGTTCTAATTCTAAAGGTTCTAATTCTGTAACGTCTAATTCCCCGGCAAAGTCTTTAACACTCCAAGAGGAGACGGCGTTAGATGTAGAACTTAACCAATTTCGAGAGTTTTTGGCGGACAAACGCTATGGAAAACCGGTGTCGCGGTCAGTAGCGGACTTTTTCGAGAGAGCGATTCGGGCGATCGCCGCTTGGTTTGCGCGGGAGGAAGAGATTCCCCTCGCGAACTTTTGTTTTGAATTAATGGTTCCCAAATTACCTCGCAAGGCGGCGAATCATAAAAAAACAGTGATTCAAACCGCCTCGGGGATTAAGAAATGGGTAGAGCGGTTTTTAGCCTCCATTGAAGATCCTCAAGACAGTTCGAGTTTGAGCCTGTATCGCCATTGGACATTACTCTCGATGTTGGTGATGTTGGCGAAGTTTCAATACCGCAGTGATACCCAGAAGCCGAAAACCTATGACGATGTGATGTTAGTCGAGGCCCTGCGTCGTCTCAATGGGGCCGTCGGCGATCGCTACCAACGCCTCCCCCCGGTGTCAAAACAGGAGAAAAACTGGCTTGACTCTCCCGCCATTGATCAACTCATGACCGCCGCCGTGGAGGAAGATTTAGCCGAAGATGAGGATCTTCTCGAAGGGGTTTGGGGAGATTTGGAGGAGGAGGCCCCGGAGATGATGACGGAATCGATGGCGGAGTCGATGCTGGCCGATGAAGAGGAGGTGAACTCGAGTTCCGAGTCAGAAATGGCGCCCGAGAGTGAGTTAGAAGCCGGTTCCGGGGTGACGTCTGGAACCGGCCCGACGGAATCTCCCGAAGCGGCGTCTCTGAGTACTCCTCTCTCAGATCAGACCTCCTCTGATGTCGTCGAAGATCCGGTTCAAGAGGGGGAATTTTTTGAGGAAACGCCTCAATCTCCCGAGTCTGGGAAAAATAAGAAAGCTGCCAATCAAGGGAGTGAGGGGGCCACTCGGCAGTTAGTGAGTGTGGATATTAAGGGGTTAGAACGCCTCAATCACCGTCTGGGGGAGTTATTAGTCGATCGCAACCGTCAGGCCATGGAAGAAGAGGCCTTGCAACAGTCGGCGGTACGGCTGCGATCGCAACTGCATCAACATCGAGACACCATCAGCCAACTTCTCGATTGGTCTGAACGAACCCTCACCGTGACTGGGGATGCGGCCCGTTTAATCGGGCGAGATCCCCAAGCTGGAACGCCTCTGAGTCCCCCCCTTGCCGGTGATGGCTTTAATTTTGATAGTATTGCCGATTTACATCTACTCCTGAAAACGGCCTTTGGTCAAGTGAGCGGAATTGAGCAAAACACCGAGGATATTTACGGTCGTAGCCGTGAACTGGCCCAATTGATGGAAAAACAACAACAACTGCTTTCTGTGATGCAAGATGACTTAGTCGATGTGCGGATGTTGCCCTTTGGGGAAGTGTTACAGCGGTTCCCGTTGATGCTGCAACAACTGTCTCGGATTCAGGGAAAACAGGTCCAGCTGGAGATGGAGGGTAACGATCTCCTCATTGAACAGAGTATCGCCCAAAAACTCTATGAACCCCTGCTGCACTTGGTACGTAACGCCTTTGATCATGGGATTGAGTCCGCCGAGGACCGTCTGGCGGCGGGGAAACCTGAAGCGGGGACGATTTCCATTCGTGCCTATAATCAGGGAGTCCAGACGACCATTGAGGTGCGCGATGATGGTCGGGGGTTGAATTTAGAGGGGATTCGTCGCAAAGCCGTCGAAGGAAAGTTCCTCTCGGAAGAGGAGGCGCGACAGATTATTTCCACGAAGAGTTTAGATGTCTTGTTTGAACCGGGATTCTCGACAGCGGGCCAGGTGAACGAAATTTCTGGACGAGGTGTTGGCTTGGATGTGGTGCGATCGCAACTTCAGGCCCTCAAAGGCCGCATCGCCGTTGAGTCACAGCCAGGCCAGGGAACGGTGTTTATTCTCCAGATTCCCCTCTCGATTACTATTGCCAAATTACTGGTGGTTCAGGCGGGAGGGTCGGCCTATGGATTGTTACTCGACTCTATCGACAAAATTGTTATGCCGCCACCGGGCCATCTGAAGCATTTTGAAAACCATCGCGTCTTGCAACTGGAGGGGGAAGATGAGACCCGTACCATGGTGTCGGTGCGTCAGTTAGCGGATTTACTCCATTATCAATCGTCTCTGGTGGAGGATAAACAAGAACCCACCACCAATAAACTCTCCATTTCCCGAGATTTGAGTGCGCCGATTTTGTTGTTGCGTCAGGGGGGCCGCTTGATGGGGTTGGAGGTTGACCGGATTATTGGGGAACAGGAGTTGGTGATTCGTCCGCTGGGTCAGGCGATCGCGCCACCGCCCTATGTCTATGGCTGTAGTATCCTCAGTGATAGTCGTCTGGCCCTGGTTATTGACGGCGGGGAAATCTTCCAAACCCAATCTGGCCCGGTGTTACCGCAAACCCTTGTCTCTCGAACTCAGTTTAGCGGCGATCGTCAAACCACCTCCCGCTTTACCCTTGGCCAATCGAGTCCCTCCCATGGGGGAACCTCGCCTCTATCCCTCTCTCCGGCGGCTAGTGAGGCGGTTCGTGAGTCAATTGTGCTATTGGTGATTGATGACTCGATTAACCTACGCCACACTCTCACGGCTACGTTACGAGATGCTGGCTATGAGGTAGTTCAGGCCCGAGATGGTCAGGAGGCGATTTCTCAACTTCGAGATCATCCTGAGATTTCCCTGGCCCTGTGCGATATCGAAATGCCCCATATGAACGGGTTTGAGTTCCTCACCTATTGTCGGCAAGGAGGGGAATTAGCCCAATTACCGATTGTCATGTTGACCTCTCACAGTAGCCAAAAATATCGGCAAATTGCTAAGGAACTCGGCTGTACTGGCTATTTGACGAAACCTCTCTCGCAGCCGGAGTTGTTGTCGACGTTGGAGGGGTTATTGGGGGAAGAAAAGGCAAGAGGCATAACCCACCCCTAACCCCTCCCAAGAGGGGATGGCAATAGGCATAACCCACCCCTAACCCCTCCCAAGAGGGGATGGCAATAGGCATAACCCACCCCTAACCCCTCCCAAGAGGGGATGGCAATAGGCATAACCCACCCCTAACCCCTCCCAAGAGGGGATGGCAATAGGCATAACCCACCCCTAACCCCTCCCAAGAGGGGATGGCAATAGGCAAGAGGGACGTTTTTTTGTGGGCGAACCCTTTTGGCTGAACGCCGCCTTAAGTCACTTCAGATAATACAAGTTCAAATGACTAAAACCATGCCTTGATAGGGTTTATTTGCTGTTTGTCGTCAATTTT
This sequence comes from Phormidium lacuna HE10JO, assembly GCA_900149785.2. Classification (GTDB taxonomy): domain Bacteria; phylum Cyanobacteriota; class Cyanobacteriia; order Cyanobacteriales; family Geitlerinemataceae; genus Sodalinema; species Sodalinema lacuna_A. The sequence goes on from FSSI02000037.1 coordinate 9,302, forward strand.
TAAGTGTCAATTTTTAAGTGTCAATTTTTAAGTGTCAAAGTTCAATGATGATTCACATCTCTCGGCCACAGTTCCAGACACTTCAGCATCATGGGGAAAGGGCCTATCCCCGCGAATGCTGTGGCTTGCTGCTGGGAACTTGTGAGGGGGAACAGGCTTGGGTGAGGGAGGTTTGGCCGGCTGAGAATGCTTGGGATGAGGAGTCGGTGGTGCAGTTTGAAGAGGTTGAGGACGGGGCGACTGCTGAACGCCGTTATACCATTGCCCCAGAACTGATGTTAGCGGCTCAGAAGACGGCCCGCGATCGCCATTGGCAGATTCTCGGGATTTATCACTCTCATCCCAATCATGAGGCGATTCCCTCGGAGTGCGATCGCCAATGGGCCTGGCCAGAGTACTATTATCTGATTCTGGCGGTTCGTGATGGCCACGCCGGGGACAGTCGTTGCTGGCAATTGGATGAGAGGCGGCGGTTTCAGGAGGTTCTCATTAGCCCTTCCCCTGAGGGTTTCCTTGAGGGTTTCCCTTAACATTCACGAACGGGATCTCTCGACGGCGATCGCAGTCGCTAGAATAATACACTGAAGTAATACAACGTTCTCGACTCTACCAAGTCTTAGACCCATCATCATGCTCAATCCAAACTTAGAGCAAATTCAACTGACGAATGCGGACTATGAACGCTATTCACGCCATCTCATCCTGCCAGAAGTTGGATTAGAAGGGCAAAAGCGTCTGAAAGCCGCCAAAGTACTCTGTATCGGAACAGGGGGACTCGGATCTCCCTTATTGCTTTATCTCGCTGCCGCTGGAATCGGTACCCTGGGTATTGTAGATTTCGATGTTGTGGACAACTCGAATCTACAACGCCAAGTGATTCACGGAACCTCTTGGGTGGGGAAACCGAAAATTGAATCCGCCAAAAATCGCATTCATGAGATTAACCCCGATTGTGAGGTTCATCTCTATGAAACGCGTCTGTCTTCGGAAAATGCCCTAGACATCATTGAACCCTACGATATTGTCGTGGATGGAACCGATAACTTCCCAACGCGGTATCTCGTCAATGATGCCTGTGTGTTACTCAACAAACCTAACGTGTATGGTTCCATCTTCCGTTTTGAGGGCCAGGCGACGGTGTTTAACTATGAAGGTGGCCCCAACTATCGAGACTTATATCCTGAACCCCCACCACCGGGAATGGTCCCCTCTTGTGCCGAAGGAGGGGTTTTAGGGATTCTACCGGGAATGATTGGGGTGATTCAAGCCACCGAAACCCTCAAGATTATTCTCGGTCGCGGTACCACCTTGAGTGGCCGGCTGTTACTGTATAATTCTTTAGAGATGTCGTTTCGGGAATTGAAGTTACGACCCAATCCCGAACGCCCCAAAATTGACAAGCTCATTGATTATGAGCAGTTTTGTGGGATTCCCCAGGCCAAAGCAGAGGAAAATAAACAAAAAATGGATCTTCAAGAAATGACAGTCTCGGAACTCAAAACGCTGATTGATAGCAGTTCTGATGACTTTGTTCTCGTTGATGTCCGCAATCCCAATGAGTATGAAATTGGTAAGATTGACGGCTCAACCTTAGTTCCCTTATCTGAGATTGAGGAGGGGAACGGAGTCGATAAAATCAAATCCATGCTTGACGGCAAGCGTCTGATTGCTCATTGTAAGCTGGGTGGACGTTCGGCTAAAGCGTTATCGATTCTCAAGGAAGCAGGTATTGAGGGAACAAATCTCAAAGGCGGTATTATCGCCTGGAGTGAAGAGATTGATAATTCAGTCCCCAAGTATTAAACCCTCGTTGAAGTCGCCAGCGCTCTATCATCTCAATGATGAGCGCTGGGTGCTTTGTCTAGAGTGCAAGGTATGGAGTGCAAGGTATGGAGTGCAAGGTATGGAGTGCGAGGATTGCCCCGATCTAAACCTCCTTCCTAAACCTCCTTCCTAAACCTCCTTGATGGATAAGCCAATCCGTTTCAGCCGCTCATCGACGGTTAACACCTTCACCTTGATCACATCCCCAACCTTAACCACCTCATTGGGATCACGAACAAAGCGATTCGCCAACTGAGAAATATGCACCAAGCCATCTTGATGCACTCCCACATCCACAAACGCGCCAAAATTGGCGACATTGGTGACAACTCCTTCTAGGATCATTCCTTCTTGTAAATCGGCTAACGTTTCTACCCCTTCCTTGAAACTGGCATAGGTAAACTCATCCCGAGGATCTCGTCCCGGTTTCTCCAATTCCCCTAAGATGTCTCGTAGGGTGGGTTCTCCAACCTCATCACTGACATAGGCCTTTAAGTCTCGCGATCGCATCCCTTGTGCGATCGCCTCTGGGTTCGCCAAAGACTGGCCCAAATCCTGAGCGATCGCCTCAACGACTCCATAGCGTTCAGGATGCACCGCCGTATTATCGAGTGGGTTTTCCCCATCGCGCACCCGCAAAAATCCCGCCGACAACTCAAAGGCTTTCGGCCCCAATTTAGGAACCTTCAACAACTGGCGACGGTTACGAAACGCTCCCTGTTGATCGCGATAGGCGACGATATTATTGGCCACCGTCTTCGATAACCCTGACACCGAGGTTAACAACGCCGCCGAAGCCGTATTGAGATCCACGCCGACATAGTTAACGCAACTTTCCACGGTTTCCGCCAATTTCTTCTTGAGTAAGGTTTGATTCACATCATGCTGATATTGGCCCACACCAATGGATTTGGGGTCAATTTTCACCAACTCCGCCAGAGGATCCTGTAACCGTCGTGCAATACTAATCGCGCCGCGAATGGTGACATCCAACTCCGGGAACTCGGCGATCGCCACCTCACTAGCCGAATACACCGACGCACCCGACTCATTCACCAACAAGGCGATCGGCGACATCTCCATTCCTTGCAAAACGTCCCGCACAAACCGCTCCGTCTCACGGCTGGCGGTTCCATTGCCGATCGCAATCAACTCAATCTTATAGGTATCTACTAGATTTTGTAGCGTTTGCGCTGCCTCCTGGCGGCGTTTACCCGACTGATGGGGAAAAATTGTTTCATACGTCAAAAACTTGCCCAAGTCGCTAATCACCGCTACTTTGCAGCCAGTACGGAAGCCTGGATCGATGCCCAGGGTGGCCTTGCGCCCCGCCGGGGCCGCCAACAGCAAGGCCCGTAAATTGGCCTCAAACGTCTCAATCGAGGCTTCATCGGCCCAATCTCGTTTTTCCCCAATCACCCGATTGGTTATCGAGGGTTGCAACAGACGTTTATAAGCATCGTGAATCAGAGTTTGATAAAACTGACGAAGTGGGCGATCGCCCGTGCGGATGAGACGGGCCTCTAATTGCTCAATAAAGCGATCGTCATCATGAGTGAGTTTAAGATCTAAAATCCCCTCTCGTTCCCCACGCAACAGGGCCAAGAGATTATGGGGGGCAATTTTACGACTCGAAATCTGATACTTGCGATAGGTTTCGTACTTGGTGCTACCTTCGGGATAGTCTTTCTTAATCCGCGACTCGAAACTCCCCTGTTCCAAGAGAGTTTGACGTAACTGAGCGCGAATTTCCGCATCCTCAGCGATCGCCTCGGCCAGAATATCCGCCGCACCGTGCAGGGCCGCCTCCGCCGTGTCTACCTCCTGCTCGGGGTTGACAAATTTCGCCGCTTCTGCATCTAAATCAAACTTGGCGGCTTGAGGACGATTATGGGCCGCGATCGCCTCAGCCAACGGTTCTAATCCGCGTTCACGGGCGATCGTGGCCCGAGTGCGACGTTTGGGGCGATAGGGGAGATAGAGATCTTCGAGATCCGTTTTTTGATCACAGGCGAGGATTTTTTGGCGTAACTCATCCGTGAGTTTTCCCTGGCCGGCGATGGCCTCTAAAATCGCGGTCTTGCGCTCCTCCAGCTCACTCAAATAGCCGTAGCGATCGAACAACTCCCGCAACACCACCTCCGTCATCTCCCCGGTGCGTTCCTTGCGGTAGCGAGCGATAAAGGGAATCGTCGCCCCATCGAGCCAGAGTTCGAGAGCATTCGAGACATGACGAGGCGTTAACGAGAACTCCCGCGCCAGAGTTTGAGCCAGTTGTAGATTCAGCGTTGCCATATCGAGTTATTGATACACCGAGCCATCGGGAAGAATGGCATCCGTTAGTTTAGTCCCTGTCAGTTTCACTAACAAGCGATTACCGCTTCCCACTTTAGCCCCCCGCAAATCCGCATGACTGAGATCCGCGCCACTCAAGTCGGCACCAATCAAGTTCGCATCCCGTAGAATCGCATATTTGAGATCCGCTTCGAGCAAATTGGCCCGAAACAGATTCGCCCCCGACAAATCCGCCCCCGTCAAATTGACTCGGTGCATAAACGCATCACTGAGATTAGCATCTACCAAAATCGCTCCCTCCATATTGCGCCCTGACAGGTCTTTTTCGCGGAAATTTGCGCCCCGTAAATCCGCGTGACTGAGATCCCGCGAGGGACGACGAGGAGGGCGACTTGAGGTGCGACTTGAGGTCTGACTTGAGGTCTGACTTGAGGCGTGACTGGAGGGACGCTGAGGTTTCGGGGGGGCCGGGGAATGCGATCGCCGAGCCGCTTGGGGCCGAGATATCCGACCCTCTCGATGGGCGGCCCGCAAGCGATCGCGGGCTTCGTTGATCGATTTGAGCTTTTCCTGCGCTTTCTCCTGTAGGCGGCGATTATCACCGGGAATGCGATCGGGATGCCAAATAAACACCAGATCCTTATAGGCCTGATTAACCTCTTCGATTGACGCACCCGGTTCCAGTCCGAGTAAGTGATAGTAGCGATCCAAATTTTTCGTCACCGCATTTTTTGAGCAAGGGGACATGAAGCAGGGATAAAATCATTCTAGCGGAGGGTTTAATCCCGATTGCTCGGGTTGACTGGACTCCCTGGCCGGCTTCCCCCCCCTCTCAACGCCTCGATCTGATCCTCTCGTGTCTCCAAACCCGCCCGGATTTTGCTTAAATTCGTTTAGGCTATGGATTGAGCCTTCCAACCGCCGTTTTACTGATCCGATGAGCGAAAACCCCCAGTCTCAGGCCTCCACCTCCGACATCAATAGCAATCTAAAGGGCAACGAAGATGGCAATCAAGATGGCAACATCAATGGTCAGGGAACCTCGCCACTGACGGCGGCCAACTCATCTCGGAGTCTTCAATCGACCTCAACATCGCCCTCCGAAGCCTCCACCGCCTCCACCTCAACTCGCTCAGCGACCCTCGCCTACCTCAGACGCTACCCCAGTTTTATTATCATCGTCGCCATCCTGGTCACGATTGTTGGCTTAGCCGTCGATAGCGTCTGGTTGGCCCTGGGAGGGTTGATTATCACCCTAGTGGTGTCGGTGATCCTGATTTTGCCGAGTTGGTCCAATGTTTGGCAACAGGTCATTCCTGACCCCTGGCGCAAGTTGGCCATCGCCACTTTGGGATTATTAGCCTCCGTAACCGGTTTATTGGTTCTGAGTACCTCCAACCAGCAGGGAACCCGCGCCATTCGCATTAACTGGGATGCAGTGGGGGCTTTGGGGGAGATTGTAGGCGCTTTGGGACAAATTGCGATCGCCATCCTCGCCGTTTACGTCGCCTGGCAACAATATGTCATTTCCCGAGATTTGACCATTCAGCAAAACCGCATCACCCAGCAACAAACCATTGATGCCTATTTTCAGGGCATTTCCGACCTCACCATCAACGATGAAGGCTTACTCGAAGATTGGCCCCAGGAACGGGCCATCGCCGATGGACGGACAGCAGCCATTCTCAGCAGTGTTGACGCCACCGGGAAAGCCAAAATTCTGCGCTTCTTGTCTCAATCGCGCTTGCTAACGCCACTACAGCGCGATCGCCGCCTCGGCCGGCCGATGCTGGATGGTTCCGGCGGCTACTCAGAAGATCGCCGTTATGGAACCCGCGTCATCGATCTCGGCGTCATGCTGGCCGCGACAGATTTATCAAAAACAGATTTACGCTGGACCGATCTCAGTGATGCCAACCTAGTCCGCACCAATCTCAGTTATTGTGACTTAGTAATGGCCAACATGACCCGCTGTATCCTCTATCAAGCTAATCTCGTTGGGGCAGATATCAAAGGAACTCGTTTGTTCTACGGGAAACCTGAAACCGCCACCCCACGCACCCGTCAGGACATCCCCAACTATGAAACCGGCGAATATACCGGGGCAGTCGTTGAAGATGTCGATTTCACCGATGTCCAGCGACTCTCGGAGGGACAACGCTATTATTGCTGTGCCTGGTGCGGTGAAACTGCCCGCCAAACTATCCCCGGCGGCTGTGAGGGGATTCCCAACAAACTGGGCCGCTAGAGCGCGATCGCCCCTCCAGGTTTGTTCTCGGGTTTGTTATCCTGTTAACCGTTCTTGGATTCTCCAAAGTTATGTCCGATGCCATTCGTCTCGAAGATGCCGTTGAGTTCGCCGAAAACCCAGAACCCCGCTGTCCCTGTATCCTACTCCTGGATACCTCGGGTTCGATGGGTGGTTTACCCATCGAGGCCCTCAATGATGGTTTAGAGACATTCCGGGATGAACTCAATCAAGATGATTTGGCCCGTAAACGGGTTGAAGTGGCCGTTGTCTCCTTTGACTCCAAAGTGAACGTCGTTTTAGACTTCGTCACCGCCGATCGCTTCGAAGCCCCGGTGTTATCGGCCCAAGGGTTAACCAGCATGGGAACAGGACTGCAAAAAGCCCTAGATTTACTCGACGAGCGCAAACGTCAATATCGCGATAATGGCATCACCTACTATCGTCCCTGGATCTTCACCATCACCGACGGCGAACCCCAAGGAGAACCCAAACGGGCCATCGAAGAGGCCATGGCCCGGCTACGAGATGATGAAGCCAACAAGCGTGTGGCCTGTTTCGCCGTCGGAGTCGAAAACGCCAACATGGAACGTCTCGGCGAAATCTTCCCCCGCACTCCCCTAAAACTGAAAGGGTTAGATTTCCGCGAGTTATTCGTCTGGCTATCGGCCAGTATGCAGCGCGTCTCCAACTCTCAACCGGATGATCAAGTCCCCCTCCCCCCCCCAGGCTGGGGTGAAGTTTAGGCAAAACGGAACACCAAAACCGGGACTAGATAACAATTTCCCACCCCTCACCTCTTGCCTCTTGCCTCTTGCCTCTTGCCGGAAGAGGGCGACCACAAGGGTACGCCCCTACGTTGTTTCTGTTCCCTGTTCCCTGTTCCCTGTTCCCTTCTTCTCCCCTGTTCCCTGTTCCCTGTTCCCTGTTCCCTGTTCCCTTCTTTTTACCAATTTCTTATGAACTGGCGTGTTTTGGGGGCTTCCGTTTGTGGAACCAGCCATCAGAAACGATCGCAGCCCTGTCAGGATGCTTGGTCGGCTAAAATTCGTGACGATGGACTCTTGCTGGCGGCCGTGGCCGATGGGGCCGGATCAGCCACGCGATCGCGCGAGGGTGCTAATTGTGCCGTCGAGGCGGCGATCGCCTATTTGGAAACTCTTGCCTTTCCATCCTTGACAAATAAACAAGATTGTGATACCGAAGACCCAGACTCAGAACCGAGCTGGGAGCCGTTGTTACAGAAAGCCCTAGAAACCGCCAAAACCGCCGTCGTAGCCGAAGCCGAAGCCGCCGGCTTACCGCCGCGAGACTATGCCAGTACCCTAATTTTGCTCATCGCCAGTCCGGCGGGGGTGGCCGTGGCTCAGATTGGCGATGGGGCGGCGGTGATGATCGATGAGAGCGGAACCCTAACAGCCCTCACCCAGCCCCAACAGGGAGAGTACGCCAACCAAACCACCTTCCTCACCTCCGAGGGCGCGATCGCCCAAGCCGAAATTTCCCTTCAGCCCACTCCCGCCCAGGGAATCGCCCTCTTTTCCGATGGTTTGCAGCGTTTAGCCCTACAAATGCCCGAAGGAACCCCCCACAACGGATTTTTCAGCCCCCTATTTCAGTTTATTAACCAAGACCTCGAATTAGACGGAGCCAACGCCCAACTTCAGGGCTTCCTCACCTCTCCCCGCGTCAGCCAACGCACCGACGACGATCTAACCTTAGTATTAGCAGGGGCGATCGCCCCATCCCCCCGAAATCCCTAAACGGATAAATTCCTGTGCAAGTTCAACGGCAGTCTAACGGTTCTCTCCTCCGTCTAGGTCCCCAAATCGCCGGCGGCGGTGAAGGTAAAATCTACAGCGTCACTCAACATCCTGACTGGGTCGCCAAACTCTACCATAAGCCGAGTCCTGACTTGGGGCGCAAATTGGCGGTCATGGCGGCCAACCCTCCCGACGATCCCACCGCCGCCTCGGGCCATGTCTCCATCGCCTGGGTTCTCGATCCCCTTTGGCAACGGGGCCGCATTGTCGGCTTCCTCATGCCCCGCGTCAGTGAAGGCTTCCCCCTCCATGACGTGTATACTCCGAGATCCCGCCGCGATCGCTGTCCCTTCTTCAACTACCAATACCTCTATCGCACCGCCCGCAACCTGGCCGCCGCCGTCAGCCGCATCCATTCCCGAGGCTATGTCATCGGCGATGTCAACGAATCCAACATTCTCGTCAGTCGCACCGCCCTCATTACCCTCGTTGACACCGACTCCTTCCAAGTCACCGACGGGGCCGCCCTCTACCCCTGTCCCGTCGGGAAACCGGAATTTACGCCCCCAGAACTGCAAGGAAAAACCCTCCGCCAAGTCCGCCGCCGCCCGGAACAGGACTGTTTCGGCTTAGCGGTGCTGATTTTCCAACTTCTGATGGAAGGAACCCATCCCTTCGCCGGCGTCTATCTCGGTTCAGGAGATCCGCCCCCCATCGAAGCCCGAATCGCCGCCGGCCATTTCGCTTATAGCAGCCAACGGGTTCCCTATCGCCCCACCCCTATCGCCCCGGCGGCGAATCTCCTCACGCCGCAGTTGCAACAGCTATTTACCCAATGCTTTGAACGGGGTCATGGCCAGCCTCAGCAGCGGCCTGATGCCCAAACTTGGGTGAAAGCCCTCGAACAGGCGGAAGCCCAGTTAATGACCTGTTCGGTGAACCCTCAGCATCGCTATGGGAGTCATTTAAGCCAATGTCCCTGGTGCGATCGCAGCCGCAAACTCGGTGGCCGCGATCCCTTTCCCCGCAGTTCTCAGGAAGTCGGCCGTCTACAACGCCAGCATCCCCCCAAACCCAAAGCGACAGCGAAACCCCGTCCTCGCCGGCCTCGGGTTCCCCAAGCGGTAGGCTACACCATCGCTTTTCCTTCACCCCATAGCCTCAGCAAAATCACCCCGCCAACGGGGATCTTGGCTCAACTCAAAGCTGATATTAGCCAGTATTTTTGGGAATATCGCTATGATTTCCTTGGCGGAAGTCTTGTCATCGCCCTGGCCCTGTCGGCGGGACTCTATCTCTCGGAGACCTCAGGCGATCGCTCCCAAGTCTCCCAGTCCTCGTCTCCAACGTCTCTAGCTGGCAGCGAACCCCCTCTCAATGCTGCCAGGACAGACTCGAGTTTCCCCCATGAGGCCGCCACCTCCCTCACCCTTAGCCAAAATGCCGTTGTGGGGCAGGAAATCCCCCAGAACGGCGATGTTAGCCTCACTCTAGCCGATCGCCGCTACGACCACCGCGATCGCGTCACCGCCCTCGCCGTGAGTCCTCAGGGTGACTGGTTCGCCAGCAGCAGTACCGATGGAACCCTGAAAATTTGGTCACTTCCCGATCGCATCCTCTTGCAATCCCGTCGCCTCTCCTCGGTGTTGGGCCTCCCTGAAGATCAAGTGCAATTGCTGGCGGTGAATCCCGACGGCGATCGTCTCATCGGGGCCACCGCCCAAGGCCTGCAAACTTGGAACCCTGACAACTTCGATCTCATCAATACTCTACCTCTGCCGATTATCCCCAAGGCCCTGTCGTTGAGCGATCGTCAGGGCCTACAAATCGGGGGAACCTCTGGCGGGGATGTGGCCATTTGGGACTTGCAAGGGTTACGAGAACATCGTCGCTGGGCCGCCCATCAACAGCAAATCCTAGCCCTGAGTCCCAAGGGCGAAACCCTCGTCACAGCCAGCCCTGAGGCGATCGTCCTCTGGGATGTGGAGACGGGCCAACCTCGGGCCACTCTCCCCCAAACTCCCCCAGAACACCTCGTCGTGGCCCTCAGCCCGGATGGCCGACTCCTGGCCATGACGGTTCCCGCTGATGATGGCGTGATTCAGATTTGGGATACTCACACCGGTGCGTTACTCCATTCTGAAACCGCTAGCCATATCAGTAGTTTGGTGTTTGGGATGCAGGGCCAAACCTTAATTGGGGGAGATATCTATGGAAGCATCGGAATTTGGCATATCAACGGACAATCTCAGATCTCAGCCCCCTCTCATGATGATTCTCCTCAAACTTAATCAATCTGAACTGATGCTGGACTGATGCTGGACTGATGCTGAAACCCTCAAAGGTGACTTAAACTGGGTTCGACAGGATGAGAAATAATAGGTTAAATTGGAAGTGTTCCGCCTACCACCCAGCCCAGTATTGCACCAGTTCATGGCTTAGATGTACGCAAATTCAGCTTCTGATTCCTATAGTTTTCCAACTTCAGAACTTTTAGACATCTTCTATCACAATTCTCCGATGATGATGGGAATTGTTGAGTTGGTTGAGGTGAATCATCGCGCTGATATTCGTTTTGTCTGTAATAATCCAGCAACCTGTCAGTTTTTTAAGGTTCCTCCACAATCTCTTTCTGGCAAAACGTTTTCTGAACTTGGTATTGTTCCCGAGAGTTTATCAGAATTTATTAAATATTACAAAATCAGTCAACAACAGAAAGAACCACTCTCCTTTGAGTATGAGTATTTTGAGGAAGGCCAATCCTGTTGGTTTTTGGTTACTTTAAATTATTTACACTTAGGATATCAGCAGCAGCCGCAGTTTTCCTATTTGGTGCGAGATATTAGCGATCGCAAACAGTCGGAACTGCGACGACTAGAAATTGAACGACGTAACCGAGAGTTACAACTCATTGAACCCATTTTTGAAGTCATTTTAGCGGGCTATTGGGACTGGAATCTTCAAGAGCATACCGAATATCTCAGTCCTAGCTTCAAGAAAATGTTTGGCTATGAAGAGTATGAACTTGAGAATAGTCCTAATAGTTGGCAATCTCTGATATTTCCTGAAGATTTGCCGGGAACATTAGCCGCAATTCAAAACCACCTTAATAGTCCAATCACCATTCCTTTTTATCGAGAAGTTCGCTATCGTCATAAAAATGGGAAAACAGTTTGGGTAATTTGTTCAGGACAAGTGATTGAATGGGACTCAGAAGGTCATCCATTGCGAATGATTGGCTGTCATATCGATATTACCAACCAAAAAGAAGCCGAACTTCAACTGAAGCGAACTAATCAAGAAATTAAAGCCTTTTTAGATAATGCACCAATTTTGATTGGTCATTTATCCCCTGAAGGTCGCTATCTTAGTGTTAACCCAACTCTTGCCCGGACATTGGGAAGATTACCTAATGAGATTATTGGATGTTCTCTGGCGGACTTTCTTCCCGAGGCTACCGTTCATCTGTTTTGTCAACGTCTCCAAACTGTCAAAGAGACAATGCAGACTCTAAAGATTGAAGATTCTTTGTCTTTTCAGGGTCAAGAACAATTTTTTGAAACAATTTTGTTTCCAGTAATTCAAGAGAAAGAAATTATTAGTATCTGGGCAATTGCAACCGATATTACTATCAAAAAACAGCAAGAAATACAGCTCAAACAGAGTGAAGAACGGTATCGACGAATTATTGAAACAACCTTGGAAGGCGTTTGGTGTCTCGACGCTCAAGGACGAACGGAACTTGTCAATGAACAAATGGCTCAAATGCTGGGTTACTCAATCTCAGAGATGCTTGGAAAACCTTTACTGGACTTTGCCTCTCGGGATAAGCATCCAGAAATTGAGCAAAAATTAAAAGAACGTCAATCCGGAATTTGTGAACAACATCTTTTTAAATTCCAACATAAAGATGGTTCTGATGTTTGGGTGATTGTCTCGACAACGCCAATTCACAACGCCCAAGGAGAGTATGAGGGGTCAATTGGCCTATTGACCAACATCACTGAGATGGTTCAAATGCAAGAAGCCTTGAAGGTCTCCGAATTGCAGTTAGAGGGAATTTTGAATAGTTCTCTTGATGGGATTATGGCATTTCGTTCAATTCGGAACTCCCAGGGCGATATTATTGATTTTGAGTATTTACTCGCGAATACATCTGGCTGTGAACTGACGAAAAAACCCCTGGAAGACTTAGTCGGATATCGCTTGTTAGAGGTTATGCCCGGTCATCGTGAAGATGGATTGTTTGACTATTATGTGGGTGTTGTTGAGTCAGGAAAACCCGGAACACGAGAATTTTATTACAACCACGATGGACTCGATTCTTGGTTTGAAAATATTGCCGTTAAATTAGGAGATGGGTTTGCCGTAACCTTCCGAGATGTGACGGCTATGAAACAATATCAAGCAACCCTAGAACGGACCAATCAGGAACTGGAAATGCGGCTGGACGATTTACGAGAACGACATGCTGAAATGTTGACGCTCAGCCAAATTGGTGATTTTTTACAAGCCTGTGTCACCGTCATCGAAGCCTGCCAAATCGTCGCAACCTTGATGGAACCTCTATTTCCTCAGTGTTCTGGAGGAATTTTCTTACTCAATCCCTCGGGTCATCATTTGGAAAACATCGCCTCTTGGGGAGATATTTTGTATTCCCAATCTAACTTTGACATCAAGGAGTGTTGGGGATTACGGCGGGGACGAGTTCATGAAGTTGACGACCAACACGAGGGGTTACGCTGTCAACATATCTTGCCGCTTCCTGAAGATGCAAAAACCTGTTGTATTCCTTTGATTGCTCAGGGAGAAACGTTGGGATTATTGTATCTTAGCGCTCATCCTGCTGAGGTTTTTCCCGCTAATAAAGCTCAACTGGCGCGAACGGTGGCAGAACAATTGGGGTTAGCGATCGCCAACCTTAACCTACGTACCATCTTAGAACAACAAAGTATCCGCGATGCCCTGACCGGACTCTATAATCGTCGTCATTTTGAAGACCGACTGCAACAGGAACTCGAACGCTCTAGCCGGACTCATTCACCCCTGAGTTTAATCATGTTAGATATTGACCACTTTAAGGTCTTTAATGATACCTACGGCCATGATGCCGGGGATTACGTCTTACAGTCCGTGAGTCACTATCTCAAGGCGAGTTTACGGCTGTGCGACATTGTGTGTCGCTATGGAGGGGAAGAACTGGTGATTATTTTGCCCGATACGTCCCTAGAGGCGGCCCAGGAGATCGCTGAAGGCTTACGACAGGGGATTGCCTCCCTTAGTCTTTCCTATGAAGAACAGCTTTTCGGGCAAGTGACGGCCTCATTTGGGGTTGCCACTTGCTCTAAACAGGAGCCATCTCGTTTAGCTCTGGTTAAAGCCGCTGACGGGGCGTTATACCGGGCTAAGGCCCTAGGACGCAACCAGGTCGTCTCGGCCGATGATCTCGCTAAATCCTAGAGTTGCTCAATCCTAGAGTTGACGCTGGGTCACGGCGATTTTACCCGAGAAACAGACATCCACATCATCGCCAGCGGTGCGATCGCGCCCCGAGTAGTCCCCCTGATAGATAAAGCGATCGCTGTCAGACTCAAACCGCGTCGGTAACGGCCGGCGACTAGCCGGACAAACGACAATCTCGGGAATGGGACTGGTGGCCACATCCCCAACGAGCGGCAGATGAGGAAAGTTCACATTCCAGAAACAGCCTTCAGCCAACGGTCGGGCCATGAGATCTCGCAACACCGCCACCGCATAACGACTGCTGAGTTCCCAGGATATCTCCGGGAGACGGCGATCGCGATATTGAGACAAGGCAATGGCCCGCACCCCTAAAATGGTCGCTTCTCGCACCGCCGCCACCGTTCCCGAAATATACTCATCTACCCCCAAATTGCCCCCAAAGTTAATCCCCGACAGCAGCCAACTAACCTGGGGACAGAGATGCCTCACCGCCAAGCGGCTACAATCAGCCGGGGTTCCCGCCACCGCAATCTCCGTTTGAGTGCGTCGTTCCACAGTGATGGCCGCCTGGGTGGTCACTTGATGGCCGCAGCCGGATAAATGGCGGTTGGGTGCAATCACCCAAACCGGGTCATCACTGACACGCCTCACCGCCTGACGTAACGCCAGAAGTCCCGGTGCATCAATTCCATCGTCGTTGGTCAGTGCGATCGCCATGAGTCACTCTTGTCTAATCCGTCGAAGCCGTACCGCAAAAAAACTGGGAAAAAAACCCTTCCCATCCTACCCCGTTCCCCCTGCCCGTGTATCCTGGATCAATTAGGTTATTGTTTGGGACAGTCGAAATCTCAATGGTTACAGAACGCACCCTCCCCACGTCCAACACCCACTCGGTCGAAATTAGCCGTGAAGATGGACTCCGAATCTACAAAGATATGGTTCTCGGGCGTTTGTTCGAGGATAAATGCGCCGAAATGTACTATCGCGGCAAGATGTTCGGCTTTGTCCACCTCTATAACGGACAAGAAGCCGTCTCCTCAGGGGTAGTCCAAGCCATGAACCCCGGCGACGACTACGTATGCAGCACCTACCGCGACCATGTTCATGCTCTCAGTGCTGGAGTTCCCGCCAAGGAAGTCATGGCGGAACTGTTCGGGAAAGCCACGGGATGCAGCAAGGGCCGTGGCGGTTCGATGCACATGTTCTCCAATGAACATAAGCTGCTCGGAGGTTACGCCTTTGTGGCTGAGGGGATTCCCGTGGCCATGGGCGCGGCGTTTCAGGTTCGCTACCGTAAGGAAGTGATGAAAGACCCCAACGCCAATCAGGTGGTGGCCTGTTTCTTTGGGGACGGGGCCAGTAATAATGGTCAGTTTTTTGAAACCCTGAATATGGCCTCGCTGTGGAAGTTGCCGATTATTTTTGTGGTGGAAAACAACAAATGGGCGATCGGTATGGCCCATGAACGAGCCACCTCTCAACCGGAAATTTATAAGAAAGCCAGTGTCTTTAATATGGCTGGGGTTGAGGTCGATGGAATGGATGTCGTGGCCGTTCGGGCCGTGGCTCAAGAAGCCGTCAAACGCGCTCGGGCCGGCGAGGGACCGACGCTGATTGAAGCCCTCACTTATCGCTTCCGTGGTCACTCTCTGGCTGATCCCGATGAGTTACGCTCCAAGGAAGAAAAAGAAATCTGGTTCGCTCGGGACCCGATTAACCGTTTTGAGACCTTTTTGACGGAAAACAATTTGGCCAATTCTGAGGAACTTGAGGAGATTAAAGCCCAAACTCAAGATCACATCAATGAGGCGGTTGAATTTGCTCAATCGAGTCCTGAACCCGATCCCAGTGAACTCCGCCGCTTCATTTTTGCTGAAGACGTTTAGGGGGAAGGCAAGAGGTAAGAGGCAAAAGGAGGGAACAGGGAACAGGGAACAGGGAACAGGGAACAGGGAACAGGGAACAGGGAACAGCAAAGAACCTAGCCCTAACTGCTATTGGGAGGGAAACCTAGGTCGGGGCATCCTCTTGTGGATGCCCTGTTCAGGTAAGATGCTGTTCACGTTCAACTGTCCAAGATTGGGGATTTAATTCCCCTCGCTGTCTAGGGCGTTGAACAGTGTTGAGAGGATGCTGTTGGAAAACAGGAAGCCTTCGGGATCGCTTAAACGAACTGCCTCTGGCCCCCAGTGAACCCAGCCTTGGTTGACGTAGGGGGCGATCGCCTGTTTGACGTTCTCTAGGGCTTGGGGGCTGAGATTGTCCTCAAGTTCTGGGATGGGAATACCGGCGGCCAGCCTTAAGCGCAACATGAGCGTTTCTAAAATGAGGTCATTGGGGGAGACTGGGGGCGCGTCTAGTTGTCCGTTTGCCTTGAGATAGCTTTCGAGCCATTTTACGTAGTCAACACGGGTTCTCGGGCGACTGAGGCGCTGTCCTTGGGTGTAACTTGTTGCCCCCATCCCAAATCCGTAATAGGGGTGGTTGTGCCAATAGGTTTGGTTGTGCTGACAGGTGTAGCCGGGTTGAGCGTGGTTACTGATTTCGTAATGGTGGTAGCCGGCGGCTTGGAGTTGGGCGATCGCCTGTCGATAGAATTCAGCGGCCGTATCGCCGTCGGGGAGAGGATGGGTTTCTGACTCGTAGCGGCGGGCGAAAACGGTTTTGGGTTCGACAATCAGGTCATACACCGAGAGATGTTGGGGCTTGAGGGCGATCGCCTCCCCTAACGACGCTTGCCATTGCTCTAAACGTTGGTAGGGCAATCCTGAAATCAGATCAAAACTGACATTTTCAGCCCCCTCCTCTTGGAGTAACTCATAGGCGGCATAGATGTCCGCCAGCGAGTGCGATCGCCCACAGGCCGCCAGCAACTCATCCTGAAACGCCTGAGCGCCGAAGCTAATTCGGGTAATTCCGGCGGCTAGGAAGCCCTGCAACTTGGCTTTATCAAAGGTTCCGGGGTCCATCTCAATTGAGACCTCTGCCCCCGGATTTAGCCCAAATTGCCCCTGTAAGCTCTGCAAAATTTGCTGCAACTGCCCCGGCGAGAGCAATGAGGGAGTCCCCCCGCCCAAAAATACGGTGTCTAGGGCGTTTCCCAGGGAGGGAGTGCCGCGAATCTCACGACAGAGATGGTCAACATAGCGAGTTATAGCGGGGGCCTGATCTCCCGACTGGCGATCGCCAATCACGGAAATCGGGAAATCGCAATAAAAACAACGGCGGCGACAGAAGGGAATATGGACATAGGCCGACCTCGGGGGACTATAGGTTTGAGCCATCCAGGACGAAGAAACGGTTTGAGAGGGTAACACGGAGAAATTAGAGGTCATACAAGGTGATACGAGGTCATAGCCAACAGTGGAACAGGGATTCATCGAGAGAAATGACGCCAACCCGAGCCGCCTAAGCGTCCGAACTGACCCAGGAGTAACCCAGGAGTAACCCAGGAGTAACCCAGGAGTAACCCAGGAGTAACCCGGAATGACCCAGGAGCGACCCGGAGCGATCGCCCTTGGGAATCAGCCTTTATAATGGTTTAAATGTTGAGGTTAAAGCCATCTCCATTCTGGGGAACCCTATTCAACACGGCTGCCAGAGTGCGCCGCAAACTCACCCCTTTAACCCAACCGCTCGCTTCCCCAACCCAACTCGATCCCGTCCTAACCGGAATCCAAACGATGCTCGACGCACTTATTATCATCTCATTCATCATTGCGGGAGCCGGGGTAGGCTTTTTCAGCATTGAACTCCTTCCCGGGAGTGCCATGCAACAAGTCACCAACATTGACGGCTTACGCTGGGTGGTGGCAAGTTTTGCCGCCCTCATCAGTGGTGTAGTCGGCCTCTCGGTACAGACGACCTATCGCCGTATCGAAGCCAACATCCGTCAAATGCCCCTAGAAGTCCTCCTCACCCGCGCCCTGGGCTTAGTGGCGGGGCTACTGGTCGCTAACCTGATGTTGGCCCCAGTCTTCCTTGTCCCCATCCCCAAAGACTTCACCTTCATCAAACCCTTTGTCGCCGTGTTGGGAAGCGTCATGTTCGGCTTTCTGGGCGTGACCCTGGCCGATACCCATGGCCGGGCCTTCTTGCGCCTCCTCAACCCCAACAGTGTTGAGAGTTTGATGGTGGCTGAAGGAACCCTCAAACCCGCTAGCACCAAGGTCGTTGATACCAGTTGTATTATCGACGGACGGATTCAGAATCTCCTGGACACGGGATTTCTGGAAGGGCCAATTCTCATTCCCCAGTTCGTCCTAGAGGAACTGCAACAGGTCGCCGACGCCTCTAACGATGGGAAGCGGGTTCGCGGTAGACGGGGTCTGGATATTCTCAATCAGATTAAAGAAGACTATCCTGAGCGCATTGACATCTATGCCGCTGATTACGACGAACCCATGACGGTGGATGCGAAGTTAGTCCGTCTGGCGGCGGAAATCAATGCCACTCTGCTCACCAATGACTTTAATCTCAGTAAAGTCGCCACGTTACAAAAGGTAGCCGTTCTCAATATCAATGAGTTAGCCCAAGCAGTTCGCCTCTCCTATCTTCCTGGGGATGATATTGAGGTCAAAATTCTGAAAACGGGCAAGGAACCGGATCAGGGTGTTGGCTATCTCGATGATGGCACGATGGTCGTCGTTGAAGAAAGTTCTGACCTCATTGGCAACGAAATTCATGTTGTCGTCACCAGTGCGTTACAAACCTCGGCTGGCCGTATGATTTTTGCCCGTCCCCACGCTTCGGCGATGGCGTAGGGGGGAAGAGGCAAGAGGCAAAAGGCAAAAGGCAAAAGGCAAAAGGCAAAAGGCAAAAGGCAAAAGGCAAAAGGCAAAAGGCAAAAGGCAAGAGGTCGACTATCAATTGTTGATGGTTACCTCTTGTTCTTGGCCGTCTGGGGATGAGGTGGCCTGTTTGGCCGCTTGGAGGGCATCGACGGTGCGATCATACTGCTGAACCACCCGTTCCCAGAGTTCATTCACGCCAGTAAAGTCCTCAGCTTTGCCCTTTTCTTCAAGTTCCCGACTCAGTTCTGAGAGGGGATTGGCCCCGAGTGCGGCACTGGTGGATTTCAGGGAGTGAGCCGATTCCCGTAACTGTTGAGCGTTGTGATCGGCGATCGCCGTTTCCACCCCATCGAGCAGTTGCGGGGTTTCTTGTAAATATAAATCGACTAACTCCTCAAGGGCTTCAATATCGCGCAAATCCTCTAAGGTCTTTTCATTGAGAATCGGCAAACCGGCTTCAGGAGGCGCTTCAGCCGCTTCCCGTCGCTCCGATGGTTCTCGATCAGCGGCTAAGGCTTTCAGGGACACCGTCCCCGTCACTGGACAACGAGACAAGGCCTGAATCAACTCATTGACGCGAATGGGTTTACTAATATAGTCGTCCATCCCGGCAGCAATACAGTCCTCGCGATCGCCCTGCATGGCATTGGCCGTCACCGCAATCAGATAGGGACGACGAGACTTAGACCATTTCTGACAAATGCGACGAGAGGACTCTAAACCGTCCATCACCGGCATTTGCACATCCATTAACACCACATCATAATGCTGCCGCGTTAAGGCATCGAGAACTTCGACTCCGTTGCCCACCACATCAGCCCGATAGCCCATACGAGCCAGGGTTTGCGTGGCCACTTTTTGGTTCACTGCATTGTCTTCAGCGACCAAAATTTTCAGGGGGAAGCGATCGGCGAGATGGCCATCTAACTTCGGTGTTTTCTCATATTCTCGTTCCACTGGCTCCCCACTCAAAACGCCGACCAAGATGTCATAAAGTTGTGACTGTTTGATGGGTTTATTCAACACAGCCGCTAGGGGAATATCAACCCCTTGCAGTTCTGACCCCATCGAGGTGAGGATAATCAGCGGCACATCTTTCATGACCTCTAACTGCTGGAGTTCCTGGGCCAGAGTTAACCCGTCCATATCGGGCATCTGCATATCCAAAATGGCCAGGTCAAAGGGGGCTTCCTTCGGCACAACCTCTAAGGCCGTGGGACCGTCGGGAACGGCCAAGGTCTCCATATCCCAGCCTTGGGTGGCTAAGGTTAAAATTTTGCGGTTGGTGGCGTTATCATCGACGACGAGCAAGCGTTTCCCTTGTAGTTCAACGCGATGACGCAGGGATTTGACCAGCGGCACTTGAGGCGCTTGGGGAGCCACCAGGGTAAAGTAAAAGACGGAACCCGGCTGGTCGGGGTCGCTGCTGACTTCAAACCAATCGGGGCGATCGCCGGTAGCATGACCCATGCTTTCGACCCACATGACCCCACCCATCATTTCAGCCAGCCGCTTACTGATGGCCAATCCCAGGCCCGTTCCCCCATATTGACGAGTGGTGGAGGAATCGACTTGGGAGAAGGAGCGAAATAAACGGTGCATACGATCGCTCTGAATGCCAATCCCCGTATCGCGGACGGCAAACTGAATCCGATAGTGGGGAAATTCTAAGTTATCTTCTCGGTCTGTTTCATCGTTGACCGCTTTGCTCTCTAACTCAGATTCCGTCTGGGGAGGTTCAGCGGCCCCATTCCCATTTTCGTCTGAGTCATTCTCCGCCTCACTCTCAATCAACTCCGCCGAGATAGACACCACCACTTCACCTTGATCGGTAAATTTCACGGCGTTACTGAGCAAGTTGACGAGAATCTGGCGAACTCGGGTCACATCACCACAGATATGTTGGGGTGTGTCGTTGGACATGAGATAGGCCAGTTCTAATCCTTTCCCGGTGGCTTTGGAGGCGAGTAAATCCAGGGATTGTTCGATACAGGCCCGCAAATCGAAGGGATGTTGTTCGAGTTCGAGTTTGCCCGATTCAATTTTCGAGAAGTCGAGAATGTCATTGATAATCGTCAGTAGGGTATCGCCACTACTGCGAATGGTCTCGACAAAATCCCGTTGTTCGAGGGACAGTTCCGTGTCGAGTAGTAACCCCGTCATACCAATCACGGCATTCATGGGGGTGCGAATTTCGTGACTCATGGTGGCCAGAAATTCGCTTTTGGCTTGGGTGGCGGCTAGGGCGCGATCGCGGGTACGGGCCAAGTCGGCGGCGGTGTCTTGTCGTTCAATCTCACCCCCAATCCATTGGGCCATCAGTTTGAGGATTTCGCGATCGACGGGTTTAAACGGCTCATGCAGGGGGGTCTGGCTGGAAAAACTCAGGGTTCCATAGACTTCACCGGCGACAATCACGGGAGTGCCAATATAGGCTTGAATACGGAAGGGGCCATATTTCGGTGGCACATTGGTGCCGTACATTAAGAGGAATTCAAAATATAAGGGGTCATTGGCCTCCATGGTGCGAAAACAATAGGTTTCGGCCAGTGGTAAATGTTGACCTGGACGCAGGGGACGATTGACCACCAAACCGGGAGGGATTTGGGGACATTGCACTTCCAAGATTTCAAAGTCTTCGTCCTGAATGCGTGAGAGGATGCCAATTTCCATACCAAATCGCTGTCGTCCCAGTTCCAGGAGACCTTGCAACCGTTGCTGGAAGTTGAGTTGGCGCGAGGAGGTGACTTTATAGATGGCCCGAATCGAGGCTTCGCTTTCTCGCAGGTCTTCTTCGGCCAGTTTCCGCTCGGTGATGTCTCGCGAGACGCTGACAATTTCGCGAATGAGTTGGTCTTTGGCGTTACGGCTACGGTCTTGGCTATTGTCTTGGCTATTGCGATCGCCGAAGGCTCGACTGGTGGTTTCAAACCAGATGTAATGGCCGTCTTTATGACGAATGCGGTAGCTGAGGGTTAGGGAGGTGGTGGTGCTGAGAACTTCGGCGGTGGAGTAGTCGAAGGTATCGCGATCGAGGGGATGAACGAGATCTCGCGCGTAGCACTCGATGAGTTCTTCGGGGGTGTAGCCGAGTAAGACTTCGCAAGCGGGAGAGGCGTAGAGAAATTGACCGTCGGGATTTTGTCGAGCAATCAGGTCCGTGGAGTTCTCGGCCATCAAGCGATAACGCTGTTCGGTTTCTTGCCGCTCGACTTGCGATCGCCCCAGTGCGTCCAGCATCTCGTTGACGGTATAGGCTAGACTTGATAGTTCGTCTTGGCCGACACCTTCGAGTCGCATCTCGGGATCGCCGGCTTGTTTGAGTTGATTCATACTCTCGCTGAGGCGAGAGAGGGGCGATAAGACCAGTTTTTCAATCAGTAGCAGGGTTAAGCCACTGAACACTACACCCACGGTGATCAGGGCGAGGGAAAAGTAACGAATGCTGATTTGTCCTTGTTGGTAGATGGCCCGAGGGGCATCGACGCGCAGCATGCCGATGGGTTGGTGATCGAGACCCCGAATTAGGGTATATCCGGCGATACGTTCTCCGGGAGGGAGGGGCAGATAGGGGAAACGTAATGGTTCGCGAACTGGGTTTCCCTGACGATTGAAGTGATCTAGGGTGATTTGGCGATCTTGCTCTAGGACGGATTCACTGAAAGGGCGACCCTGTGATGGTAGGGGACTTGATGGCAGGGGACTTGATGGCAGAGGACTCTCTTGGGGGTTGTCGAGTAAGTCCTGCCAGGCCTGTTGGACGTCGGCGGGGAATGATGAGGCGTTTCGGGGGTAAAAGGCCAGGGAGAGTTGGGTTTGTTCGCTCAGACGGGTGATGGCGCGATCGCCAAAGTTGCGCCCGACAATCAGGGTTCCGCGAGGAGGACCGGTAATTTGACTGGTGACGATGGGCCGGGCTGCAATGGCGACGGCTTGGCCGTCGAGGTCTAGGATGCCCTGAATGCTGTCGTTAGCGCGATCGCGAATCAGTAAGGATTGTTGGGGATAGTTGGGGTCTAAGAAGGGCTTTAAGCTATGGGAGAGGTCGATGGCTCGGTGTTGGGGGCGATCGTAGGCTTTCTCGAAGCGAATCGTCCCCTCGGCATCGACAAAGACCATAAAGTTGAGGTTTAGGTAGGAAAAGGTGGAGTCGATCAGGTTTGATCGCACGTATTCGGGATTTCCGGTTTTGATAAACTGATAGGTATCGTCCCACTCGGCATAGTCTCGGGCAATGGTATTGAGACCCGAGAGTTCATGGTCAATGGCACGCAGGGCATGGGTCACGTCTTGTTGGACGTACTGTTGCTCTAGATGCGTGAAATCTCTAAGCAAGATTAACGAAGATATGGCGTAAATTGTGATATTTAGCGCCACCAACGCCGCACCGACGATGAGTAAAGTTTTCTTTCGTAGTTTCATGCCGGAGTGGAAGAAAATAATCAACCGATATGCCCAGGGGACTCGCTCAATGAGGGACGCGCTCTGTCTTGTATTCTGCTTGACTCTCTGAACAACGAGAGAATCCACCCGATTGGTCTACTTAAACGTTACAACGAGTTTCTCGTACCTCTGTTGATTCAACAGAGAGGTTTAGTTTTTATTAAGGTAACGAGTGTTAGTCATGAGCGACAATCTTAACCTTCCTTCTAATGTACAAGCTTCTCGCCGTTGGCGATTGATTTTGGGGAGCGATGCGATCGGGGCGAATCCCGATGCACGGGGGTCTGAGGCTGACTTGGATTCCCGTCGCCTGCGATCGCTTGAGGCTCTCTATCAACCGACTCGTTCAGGGGGACTTGGACGCTCAACGCCGGGGGTGATTCGCTGGCTCGACGAGATTCGCACGGATTTCCCCCAGGCGGTGGTTCAGGTGATGCAGCATGATGCGATCGAACGGGTCAACTTGCGATCGCTTCTCCTCGATCACACCCTTAGCGATCATCTGGACCCGGATGTGCTATTAGTCGCCCAGATTTTGAGTTTGGCCCCCACGTTACCGGACTCGCTTCAAGATCGGGTTCGCCAGATTGTTCGTCAGGTGGTCGAGGATCTCGAACAGCGGCTACATCCGGCGACGCAACAGGCTCTGTTGGGCCATCTGCGTCAGCGGCGACCTCAGCGACATCCTCGATACCGGGAGATTGATTGGCAACGCACCCTGTATGCCAATCTCAAACACTATCAACCCCACTATGGCACGATCATCCCTGAAAAATTGATTCATCGTGGGACTCCTCCCCGGATCCGACAAGATGTTCTTGTGTGTTTGGATCAGAGTGCCTCTATGGCGGGTTCAGTGGTCTATGCTAGCGTTTTTGCCTCGGTTTTGGCGTCTGTATCTTTACTGAAGGTTAGGCTTTTGGCGTTTGATACCTCGGTGGTGGAGTTAACGCCGCTTCTCGATGATCCCCTCGAACTGTTGCTGGGGATGCAGTTAGGCGGTGGAACCGATATTTCGGCGGTTTTACGCTACGGCTTGGAGACGATTCAACAGCCGCAAGAGACGGTGTTGATTCTGATCAGTGATCTGTATGATGGTGGCGATCGTCAGCTGTTGTGGCGATCGCTCGCTCAACTGCTAGCATCAGGGGTACGGGTGATTAGTCTGTTGGCGATCGATGAGACGGGAGTTCCTAGTTATGATGCCACTAATGCTGATTACACCGCTCGTTTGGGGATTCCCACTTTTGCTTGTACTCCCGATGAGTTCCCGGCGTTAATTAGTGAGCATTTGCTGGTTTAGGGAACAGGGAACAGGGAATAGGGAACAGGGGAAGAAAAGGAAGAAGGCAAAAGGAAGAAGGCAAAAGGCAAAAGGCAAGAGGCAAGAGGCAAGAGGCAAGAGG
>FSSI02000037.1:33591-45673 GCA_900149785.2 Phormidium lacuna HE10JO
AGGCAAGAGGCAAGAGGCAAGAGGCAAGAGGTGGGATAAATAATATAATGGCATTTTTGGTAGCTATATTGTTGAGGCTGATTGGATTTATTGTTGGTAGTAATAATTATGAAAGTTGACGTTAAAATACGATTATTTTTATCTCACTTACTGGTTATGCTAGTTGGATTAGCCAGTTTTATTCTAATTAGCAAAATCTATTCCCCTCGACAATTTATCGTTCAACTTGAACAAATGGAAAGTACGGAGTTTTTTAGCGTTCGCTCCGTTAAAACGTATATTGTCAAAGGTTTTGAAATCACCTGGAACCGTAGCACCTTTTGGTCTGTCATTAGTGGAGCATCTGCGGCTGGCCTGTTAAGTTACTGGCTATCGCGGCGAATTACCCTGCCATTGCGACGGATGCGGCAGATTACACAACGCTTTGCCGCTGGGGATTTTGATGAGCGAATGCCGATGAGTGAAATTCCTGAATTTTATCAATTGAGTCTTAGTTTTAATCGCATGGCGGATAGTATTCGTGAGATTGAAAATCGGCGCCGTGAACTTATTAGCGACATGACTCATGAATTACGAACTCCCCTGACCGTAATGCGAGGCTACTTAGAAGAACTGGCTGATGGACAGCTCGATCCGACTCCCGAAACCTATGATAAGTTGGCACGAGAAACCCGTCGCCTGGAACGATTAGTGAACGATTTACAGGAACTCTCGAAAGCCGAAGCGGGCTATTTAACGATTAACCCTAGACCACTGTGTTTGTGTCGTTTGTTGGAAAATTTGATTGATCGTCTCTCAGAGCAACTCATTGATGAACTGACCTTATCCTTGGATTGTCCTGATGATTTGCCGAATGTGTTTGCTGATTACGATCGCATTGAACAGGTGTTAATGAATCTGTTAGGAAATGCTGTGCGCTATTCAGACTATGGTAAAATTTCCGTGAAATCTTGGTGCGAAGAACCCTATATCTGGACGGCGGTCAGTGATACGGGGATTGGCATTGCGACGGAGGATTTGCCCTATGTGTTCGATCGCTTCTGGCGGGCCGAGCGATCGCGATCGCGACATTCAGGGGGAACGGGGATTGGTTTAGCCATTACGCGGCGATTGGTGGAACTCCATGGAGGAACCATTCGCGTCGAAAGCCAACTCGGCCAAGGCAGTACCTTCTACTTCTCTTTGCCCATGCTTCCCTGACTGTTGGCCTTGATAGCGCTATAGTGGTATTTGTTACGAAGACTAACATTAGGATAATTTCTTTATGCCTTACGTTGATGAAGAGGGTGGCCGGCTCAATAACTACGCCGTCGAACCCAAAATGTACGAAGCCGAACCCCCCACCCGTGAAGAAAAGCGCAATTATGCAGTTCTCGGCGCTCTAGCGGCCTTGTTCGTTGCCGGTATTATTGCAGTTGCCTATGCTGTCTCAACGGTCAGCTAGCGAGGTTGAACTCGACTGGGTAATGGCTCGCCAGGCCCATAAGGTCGAGGCAACGGCTGCCCCGTGAGCGATACAGCCTCGGGGCAACATGGGTTCATCCCCATCGAAAATTTCACTGATTTGTCCTAACCCCGCCGTCTGGAGATGGTCCGCTAAGGGGGTGAGGAAACTGAGAGCTTCGCAACGGTTCTGGTAGATCCGGTAATGGGCGACACTATAAAGTCCTAACCACCAGGCCCAAGCGGTTCCCTGATGGTAGACGCGATCGCGCTGACTTAAATCTCCCCCATAGACTCCGACATATTGCAAATCATCGGGACTGAGCGATCGCAGACCATAGGAGGTCAACAGAGAGCGACGACAGACCTCCAAAATCGCGCCTTGACGCTCCAGAGAGAACAACGGTCCAGGAAGATATACCGCCAAGAGTTGGTTGGGCCGTAATTGGCTCTCATCCCCTTCAGGCCCATCGAGAACGTCGTAACAATAGCCTAAATTGGAATTCCAAAACCGTTGAAATCCGGCTTGAATTTGCCGTCCTAGGGCGTGATAAGCCTTAGAGCGGTGTCCAAGGGCTTCAGCAAAGTGAGTCATGGCAACAACGGCGTTATACCAGAGTGCATTGACTTCAATCGCTTTACCCTGGCGAGGGGTAATCACGTCGTCGCCGACTTTGGCATCCATCCAGGTGAGTTGGGCCGCTGATTCTAATAACCCATCTTGGCGATCGAGTTCAATTCCGGGGGTGAGGCCATAACAGTAGGCTTCAATCACCTTCACCAGGGTGGGATAGATTTGTTCGAGAAAGGATAAATCGCCGCTAGTCTTAAAATACAGACGTACAGCCTCGATATACCAAAGACTAGCATCGACGGTGTTATAAGCCGGTGGCCCGCCGTCATCGGGGAAGACATTCGGGAGAACACCGTTTTTGAAATAGCGAGCGGAGGTGGTTAAGACCGATCGCATCAATTCAGGACGACCGGTGGCTAAGGTCAGTCCGGGTAGGCTCATCATGGTATAGCGACCCCAATCCCCAAACCAGGGATATCCCGTTAACACGGTAGTTTCCCAACCGTTGGGGTTGATGTATAACGGTTGGCGAGTCACCAAAAAGCTATCAGCGGCTAAGACTAACTGTTGAAGCCAAGGGGGAGTGGTTTCGTCTGACCCTGGGGAGGATGGCGCTGGGGAGGAGGAGTCGTGGTGTCTCCAGGTACGGAGTAACTGCTGCTCTCGGGCCTGATAGCGGTCCCAGGCGGCGGCAGCATCTAACTCGGAGATGGGGTCGGTGCTGACGGCGACGGTGAGGGAGTCTCCGGGGTCTAAGTTGGCTTTAAGGCTGGCACCGTGGAGATGATCTTCACAGTCGCCGGTATGACGATCGCGTTCTAGGGCCAAGTCGAAGCCAGCATACCAGTTGTAGCTTTCACTGACCCGGCCGCGATCGCTCAAAATATAACAGGGACTTCCCCCCTCGCAGGAGAGTTTCACCCCCTGAGGACAGGGAGAAATCTCCCAATTTTCCCCAGTAATCCCGCCATGATGACTGCGATCGTTGACGAGGGCCTTAATCGAGAGACTCAGCGATCGCCCACCCTGACACAGATGATAGCGGATATAGGTTATGTTACGCCCCCACTCCATCCAAATCGACTTTTCCAGCCGCGCCTCAGCACAGGCATAGCGCCAAATCGGGGTACGCCCTTCGAGGCGAAACTGCTCAAGATAATAATAGCCTCGCGGCGCCACCGTCCCATCCGCCCAGCGATTGGTATACAGAGGATAGGACTTTCCCCCCAACTGCACCGTTTCATCGAGTTTAACCACCCGCAAGCGACGGCGACAGGGGGGTTCGGTAGCCGCGATCAAAAGACCGTGATACTGACGTGTCAGTAACCCCGCTACAGTTCCGCAGCCATAGCCCCCCATACCATTCGTGACCAACCATTCCCGCCGTTGTGCTTGCTCTAGGTCACCACAAATCTCCCGTCCGAACTGAATTGTCATCTCAAGCCATCGCGATCTGCGTCTCCGTACCCCATCCGCCTCCTCCCTATCCAGTATTCCCCATAGGATGTTAGTTGTGGGTTTTATTGCATAGCCATCTGCATCAAAATCTCGTGAGAGCCTTGTGCAATCCCATTGTCGCTCGGACGACGTTGGACATAGGAGCCATCCGTCTGCAACTCCCAAGCCTGGCGGTTATCCGAGAGCATAATTCCCAAGATTTCTTGTAAATCCTTAGCGATGGTGGGATCTTGAACCGGAACCACCGCCTCAACCCGACGGTTGAGATTACGAGGCATCCAGTCCGCACTGCCAATAAATACCTGTTCTTGCCCCTCATTATAGAAGTAAAAGATGCGCGAATGTTCTAAAAAGCGCCCAATGATACTAATGACGCGGATATTTTCGCTTAAGCCTTTGATCCCTGGACGTAGACAACAAATGCCTCGGACAATCAGGTCAATCTCGACTCCCACCTGGGAGGCTTCATAGAGTGAGGCGATCAGTTTAGGATCGACGAGAGCGTTCATTTTCGCGACAATCCGTCCACTTCCCCCATTTTTGGCGTGATCGATCTCCTGACGAATGAGCTGTTCCATCCGTTCGCGCATATTCACCGGGGCCACGAGCAGTTTGCGATAGGAACGTTGCCGGGAGTAACCGGTGAGATGATTAAATAAATCGGTCAAGTCGGCCCCAATTTCATCGTTACAGGTGATAATCCCTAAATCGGTGTAGAGTTTTGCGGTTTTGGGGTTGTAGTTTCCGGTTCCAATATGGACGTAACGACGAATATGTTGTTTTTCTTGACGCACGACCATCGAGATTTTGGTGTGAGTTTTTAAACCCACTAATCCATAGACGACGTGAACGCCGGCTTGCTCTAATTTCCTCGCCCAAAGGATGTTATTTTCTTCATCAAATCGGGCTTTGAGTTCAACTAAAACGGCAACTTGTTTGCCATTTTCGGCGGCATCAATGAGAGAGTGAATAATCGGTGAATCCCCTGACGTTCGATAGAGGGTCATTTTGATCGCCAACACATCGGGGTCATGGGCGGCGGTGGTGATAAAGTGTTGCACCGTGGCGGTAAAGGAGTGATAGGGGTGATGAAACAAGACATCGCCCCGTTCGCGAATTTCAGCAAAGAGGTCATGATCTCCGTCGCCACTGGCATGATTGAGGTTAAAGTCAACGTCGCTAAACTGGCGGAAGCGAGCGGGAATCACCGGTGTCCAGGGAGTATCTTTGAGGTCTGGTAGGGGAAGCCCCATAAAGGACATGAGATCACCTAAGCCTAGGAGTCCTTCGACTTCATAGACGTCTTCGGGGGCGAGGGAGAGTTCTCGCATTAACATATCCCGCACTTCGGGGGAGAGGGTTGAGGGAACTTCCATCCGCACGACGGACCCGCCCCAACGTCGTTTTCGCAGTTCTTGTTCGATCGCCAGCAGCAGGTCATCGGCTTCATCTTCTTCGACGGCGATATCAGCGTTACGGGTGATGCGGAAGGGGTGATATTCCTGGATATTCATCCCCGGAAAGAGGGCTTCGAGGTTATGGGCGATGACTTGTTCGAGAGGGACACCGACCCAGTGGAGACCCTGGTGGTTGCTGTCAGGATTGTCCGGCCCGGGGAGTTCGATGAAGCGGGGGAGGACTTTGGGAACTTTGACGCGGGCGAAATGTTCTTGGTCAATTTCGGGATCTTTGACCACGACAGCTAAGTTGAGGCTGAGGTTGGAGATGAAGGGGAAGGGATGGCCCGGGTCTACGGCCAGGGGGGTGAGGACGGGGAAAATTTTGTCCTCGAAGTAGGTTTGCAGGTAGGTGCGTTGTTCTTGGTTGAGGTCGATGTAGTCGAGGAGGTAAATTCCATGGTCCGCCAGTTGGGGCCGGAGGATGGTTTGGAAATGCTGGTGTTGTTCGGCGAAGATGGGATGGAGGCGATCGCTAATGTCGTTGAGTTGCTGTTGGGGACTGCGACCGTCGGGGGTGAGTTTACGAACTTCGGCTTTGACTTGTTGTTTGAGTCCAGCCACGCGAACCATAAAGAATTCGTCGAGGTTGGTACTGACAATCGCCATGAATTTAAGGCGTTCGAGGAGGGGGGTGCGATCGTCGAGGGCTTCGTATAAAACCCGATAGTTAAATTCGAGCCAGCTTAACTCGCGGTTAAAGTAGTTTTTGGGATCATCGAGGCGATCGCTGTCAGCCAGGGTTGCTTTGAGGGCTTTGCTCGGGGACTCGGATGCGGGTTTCTTGGTCTTAGCCATAGAGAGAGTTTGAGGGAGAGACTACGAGGATTGGGCCAGGGGAGGATGAGCGACTAGAGGTCTATGAGGAGGGTTAACGGCGGAGGTTAACGGCCTTGTCGAAACACCTCATCTTCTCGACCCACCCACCAATTGCCAAGTTGGGCTAACTCAGCTTGGATCTGTGACAGTTCGGCGACGTAATCGGACTGGGACAGGCTAGAACGGCGTTCTTGCAGCTTCTTGAGACGCAGTTGGGCCAACAGCCAGGGCTTTTGTATCCCGTCGATCGCCTCAATATAGTGTGCCAGGTCGTGACTATCCATCAATGCTATCTCGGTGAGTTTAACTTCAGCTTAACGGCATGGGGCAAAAAAAACAGCCACGGGAGGCGTGGCTGAGATGTTTCGGGATTGAAACGAAATGAATTATCTTGGGACTGATCTGTCCTCAATCTAGCGCATTCGACCTAGATTCAGTAGACCTAGATTCAGTAGACCTAGCTCATTAGACCTAGCTCATTTGGCTGGCAACAAAGTCCCAGTTCACCAAGCTGCTGAGGAAGGTGTCGAGGTAGTCGGGACGTTTGTTTTGGTAGTCGAGATAGTAGGCGTGTTCCCAAACGTCGATGGTCAACAAGGGTTTGAGACCTTGGGTGACAGGGTTCTCGGCGTTGAGGGTTTTCACGACTTTGAGGCTGTCGCCATCTTGGACTAACCAAGCCCAACCACTGCCGAATTGACCGCCACCGGCGGCTTTGAGTTCAGCAACGAGTTTGTCATAGCTGCCAAACTGAGCATTGATTTTTTCGGCTAAAGCACCGCTGGGTTGACCACCACCACCGGGTTTCATGCATTGCCAGTAGAAGCTATGGTTCCAAACTTGAGCGGCGTTGTTGAACACACCGGATTTTTCAGGATTGCCGGCGGTGGCTTTAATGATATCTTCTAAGGATTTGCCCTCAAGGTCGCTCCCTTCGATGGCGGCGTTGAGTTTTTTGACGTATCCAGCATGGTGTTTGCCATGGTGGAATTCTAGGGTTTGCGCTGAAATATGGGGCGCGAGTGCGTCCTTGGCGTAAGGTAGTTCAGGAAGTGTGAATGCCATTGATGTTTCTCCTCTAATGTCTTCTGTTACGGTCTTTTGTGACAGTCTGCCGTTAGACTCGGCGGCAGCTAAGACCTTTTGTTCTGTTCAGCCGAGAGAGACCTCGGCGTTCCGCGAGCAGCCGGCTTGAGCCTCGCTGGTTGCGGCAATGAAACTTAACAGTTTTGATCCTATCCCAAAACCTAACACAAATCCAGACTGATTATGAGAAAGCAAAATCAGAATGGCTGTAAGAACGATTTGCAAGGGGTTGTGACGATTTCGTGAACTGGGGCGATCGCGTTGGGGAAGATCCATGTTAGGTTTCGGGGTAAGCGGGACATTCTTTCGATGTCTGTAGCCCGTAATACAGAAGACGCTAGGGGTTTGTCGGTTATGACACTCAAGGATATGCTGTTCGCTGTTTCGCTGTTTCCCTATTTGGGCTTTCTTTACTTCCTGACGCGATCGCCTGAAACACCGCGTTTAGCCCTAATTGGCTTTTACCTGTTACTGTTATTCGTGATTGTGACGATTCCCGCTGGCATCTACGCCCAGGTTGAGTATGGCGAAAGCCTTGCCAACATTGACTGGCTGCATGGCAGTGCTGAATTTTTCCTAACGCTCTCGAACTTGGTGGTGGTTCTCGGTTTCCGGGAAGCCCTCAACAACTGGGAACCGCCCCAAGATGAAGCGGATTAACACACTTTCGTCTTCTCAGATGTTCTATGCAGCCTAGTGTCATTGGCATTGATCTCGGTGGAACCGCCATTAAACTGGGACAGTTTACCCCTGAGGGAACCTGTTTACAGCAGTTGCAGGTGGCCACGCCGCAACCGGCAACCCCTGAGGCGGTGTTAGAGGTGATTGCGGCGGCGGTGAGGGATCTCGACCCCCAAGGTAACAGTCTCGCTTTGGGCCTAGGAACTCCGGGGCCAACGGATGCTGGGGGACGTATCGCTCGCGTGGCCATCAATTTACAGGGTTGGCACGATGTCCCGGTCGCTGATGTTCTCGAACACAAGACGGGACGGGCCACAATTTTGGCTAATGATGCGAACTGTGCTGGGTTAGGAGAGGCTTGGCTGGGGGCAGGGCGAGGGGTTGCACATCTGATTCTCGTGACCTTGGGAACGGGAGTCGGTGGGGCGATTATTCTCGATGGACGGCTGTTTGTGGGCCGGACTGGGGCCGCTGGGGAGTTGGGGTTAATTACCCTCAATCCTCAAGGTCCCCCTTGTAATAGCGGCAATCCGGGGTCTTTAGAGCAATATGCTTCGGTTCAGGCAATTCGCCGCGAGACGGGGTTAGAGCCACATCTGTTAGCCGCTCAGGCGCAATCTGGGGATGAGGGGGCGATCGCCTATTGGCAGCAATACGGGCAACGACTCGGGGCCGGCTTAGCCAGTTTGGTCTATGTTCTCACCCCCGAGATGATTGTCCTCGGGGGTGGGATTGCGGCCGCTGCACCTCTGTTTTTAGGGGCCACTGAAGCGGAATTGAGGCGACGGGTTCTGCCGAGTTCGCGGGAGGGACTGAGCCTGCGGTTGGCTGAGTTGGGCAATCGCGCCGGGATGGTGGGGGCGGCCCAACTGGCCTGGCAATTTCTGGGGGCTAAACGGGGCTAGAAGGCACCACCGCTGGGCATGACGGTGATTTCGTCGATCGCGGCGCCATCGGGCAGTTGCACGATGTTGAGGATGGTTTGGGCGACGGCCTCTGGGGTGAGCATTTGGCTGCGATCGAATCCAGCTTTATCCATGGTGTCGGTTTCCCAGATGGCGGTATTGACGGCTCCTGGACAGATGGTGGTGACCTGAATCCCATGCTCTTTTTCTTCGGCGGCGAGGGTTTGGGACCATCCCCGCAGGGCGAATTTACTGGCAGAATAGGCACCCCAGTCGGGGAAGGCCTGTTTTCCGGCCACAGACGAGACATTGATGATGATTCCGCCTCCCTTGGCTCGCATATGGGGCAGAATACCGCAGGTTGACTCGAAGACGCTGGTCATGTTGAGGCGGAAGACGCGCTCCCAATCGGCGAGGGAGGTGTCGGTGAGGGAGTTGATATAGCCGATTCCGGCATTGTTGATGAGGATATCGACTCGGCCGAGTTTTTCGGCGAAGGTGGCAAAGCGATCGCGTAATTGGTCTAACTCACCCATGTCGCAGGGGAAGACGTCGGCGGTGACTCCACACTCGCGAGCGGCGATCGCCACCTGTTCGAGTTTATCCTGGGAGCGACTGAGTAAGGCTAGGTTAATCCCGGCTTTGGCGAAGGCGAGAGCGGTGGCTTTGCCGATACCGCTACTGGCTCCGGTAATGAGTGCAAGTTTTCCTTGAGTAGATGTCATAAAATCAGTGATTTTGAGGATTGACAATGTCTATAATAAATGGGGAACAGGGAATAGGGAACAGGGAATAGGGAACGGGGAACGGGGAACGGGGAACGGGGAACAGGGAATAGGGAAAGGCTCTGTTTCGTGTATTGGACGTTTTCAACTAGGGAATTTCAACCTCATCAAAACGCTCTATGAAATCAGGGATTTGTAGAGTTGCATCGTCTTCCATTTGGCTAAAAAAGCAGGTTTTTCCGGACAAGACATTGAAGCTCGAAAAGGCAAGAACAGCCACTTCTTGGCGAGCGGGATTGTTCCATTGCCAGAGGAGTCCTTCGGATAGGCTGCTATCGGTTGCAACGGGTTCTCCGGGAGATCCTAAGGCTTGTCGGGTTTCGTCGAGGGTCATGCCAATCTCGGCTTGGGCGCAGAGTTGATGAGTTGGGCTGTTTTCAGTCCCTTGAGGGCTGACTCCAAAGCAAGAGAGTTCGGCAACTGTTTGATTGCGGAGAACGGCTAACAATACGGCTCCTGAATCTTCATCAATCCACTGCAACAGGCTATTTCCAGGAGATGATGTTTGTCGTTCGGGTTCGATGTCTAAATCCCGTAAGATGGCATCGAGTTCGGGCTGAGTCATGCCGACTTGTAATTGCTCACAGTCTTGGGGGGTCAACTGGGGTGAGGCTTGCGCGGCCAGGGGTTGAGAGATGAGTCCTAGTACAAGGGTTAGGACGGTGATGAGGACTTTATCTAATTGGGAATATCCTAGGATTTTTTGCCCGTAAAAGAGTTTGATTAGAGGTGAGAGGTGAGGGGCTAGGTTTTGATAGTGTGTTCGACTGAGCCTTCGTTGTTTCTGATTCATTTTAACTTAATACCTGTTGACTTAATACCTGTTGACTTAACACCTTTTGACTTAACGATTAACGAGTTGGAAGATGCGATCAAAATCATTCATTTCACCAACAATTCGTCGTACCGGTTGCGGCCAGACGCGGATGAGGGTTGGAGTGGCTGAGACGCGATCGCGTTCCGTTTGTTGTGGGTGTTTGAGGACATCAATGACTTTGAGGGTGTAGGGATGGCCCAGGGCGCGATCGAGCATTGAATGCAATCCGAGTAAGGTTTCTTCTGTATTGGAACTGTCGCCCCGAATAAAGAGGCGGAACACATAGCCACTGGTTTCAGAATCTGAGGAGTTTGGAAAAACTAAGTCGGGGCCATATTGGCTACGATGTTGGCCGGTATTGTGGCCAACTCGCAACACCAGATCATGATTTTGCCACAATTGGGGAAACTCATGACGATAACTGTCTAGGGCCAGGGGGTTACAAAGTTCTGGAGAACTGGGTTTTAACTCCCAGGTGGTGTTGTTAAGTGCAAAGAGGAGGTTGAGTAGGCTGCGATACCGCCAAACCCCCAGCATGGCTTCAGCAATGGTTTCTATCTGTTGTGTATGAGGGTTGAGATAGCGATCGATGGTGGCACTATAGCAAGGGACGAGAAAGTGTGGCGGATCACGAAGTCCTAGGGCCTCTTGAACCGCTACACAGAGTTGTAGATGCCAGCGATCGCGATCGTGGGGTTCAATGGCATAGACGAGATCCCCACCCGGTGTCACGAGAACTAATCCTTTAAAGGGTTCATATGCAGCCAACTCGACATCATTTGTCATGACATCATTTGTCATTTCTGGATCGATCTAGCTAGAACAGATTTATTTCGGCAAACAGGTTCGCCTCTTATTTCGCATCCCATGTCCCATCGGATGTTAACTCCAATTTGAGACCTGTTTGTTGCCGAACAATCTTGAGATAGAATCCCGTTAGACACGACCCCGTAGGAATTGTGCCATTTCATTGGGGGTTGGTGATTTGTCAAGGGCAATTTCTTCTGTAATTCGACCTTCTTGATATAGTTCAAACAGGGCTTTATTCATGGTCGTCATACCGTCAAACTCTGACCGAAGCATGACATCGGTAATGGCATCGAGCTTACCTTGAATCACATATTCTTTCACCGCATCAGTTGCAATGAGAATATCGTGGAATGCCGCTCGCTTGCCGTCGGTGGTTTTACATAGGCCTTGGGCAACAATAGAAATCAGAGATTCCGCTAGGGCAACCCGGAAGGCGGGTTGTTCTGCGGGGGGAAACATTCCCATAACCCGCTCAATAGTTTTAACGGCACTATTGGTGTGCAGGGTTCCCATGACTAAGTGACCGGTGGATGCCGCTTTTAGGGCAATATTCATGGTCTCCTTATCCCGAATTTCCCCAACGAGAATCAGGTCTGGATCTTCCCGCAATGCAGCCTTTAAGGCATTAAAGAACTTATGGGTATGGGTTCCAACTTCCCGGTGTTTAATGAGAGATTTTTTACTTTTATGGACAAACTCAACCGGGTCTTCAATGGTGATAATGTGATAGGCTTTGTTGCGATTGATGTAATCAATCATCGCCGCCATTGTGGTGGATTTCCCTGACCCCGTTGGCCCCGTTACAAGAACCAGTCCCTTGTGATAGTCTAAGCTGATGCTTTTGAAGACTTCGGGCAACCGTAGTTGTTCTAGGGTGAGGATTTCGGCACCAATGAGACGCAGAACGATCGCTGGGCCAGCCAGGCTATCAAAGGCATTAATACGAACCCGAACAAAGCCTAAATCGGCAGCACCATCAAAGTCGAGATTTTCTTGAAACTGACGAATTTCCTCGTCACTCATCAGTTCCCGCATCCAACTCATGAAGGTATCGAGATCGGTTTCGGGCCATTCCGTGGGGGCGATGTCACCTCGGGCGCGATAGCGAGGAACTTCGCCAACGCCCACGTGAACGTCAGAGTAGCC
This sequence comes from Phormidium lacuna HE10JO, assembly GCA_900149785.2. Lineage (GTDB taxonomy): Bacteria > Cyanobacteriota > Cyanobacteriia > Cyanobacteriales > Geitlerinemataceae > Sodalinema > Sodalinema lacuna_A. Next base: position 45,573 of record FSSI02000037.1, read on the forward strand.
TTCTTCTTCAGCTCGTTGGATAATCTCCCGCATGGTGGGATGTCCGGGACTCGGGCCAGGTCCACGGCGGGGGGTCGCCGCTTGGGGGGTGGGGGCGGCGG
>FSSI02000038.1:0-43580 GCA_900149785.2 Phormidium lacuna HE10JO
TGAAACCCCGGTGGATGGTGAACCAGACTTGTCCAAACCAGTTTCGTCCCCAATTTCCCTAACGCCAGATTTTGAGTTTCTTGATAACCCAATTCAACTGGAAGATGGCAGTTGGTTCTTTGGCGGTAAAAGCCCAGAACTAATTGATTTTCAAAGCTCCCACTCCAATCTCGTCGCTGCTGACACAACAAACGCCGATCAACTTTGGGAAGGCGGTGGTCTTGGCCTAGAGTTAGATGGGAGTGATGTGACTGTAGGTGTCTGGGATGGTGGCAAGGTTCGTGGGACTCACCAAGAAATGTTAGACCGCGTAAGTTATGGCGAGGATGTACAGGATACAACATCCTACAGTTCGCACGCGACGCACGTTGCTGGAACGATAATTGGAGCGGGCGTTAATGCTGACGCACGCGGTATGGCAAGTGCTGCCGAGGTAATCAGCTACGACTACGGCGGGAACATTATTAGGGAAATTGAGGAAGAAGCTAAAGCTGGACTGACGCTAGCTAACCATTCACACGGCCAAATTTCGGGTTGGTTGATTTCCAACTTTGACAAAGTTCAAAATTGGTCAGATGAAGTTCGAGAAAAGTTAGACTTAGGCAGTTTCTATGTCTGGTATGGCGATCGAGCAACTTCAGATGACGTTAGTCAAATGTTTGGATCCTACTCCTGGACATCTCGTCACCTGGATCGAGTGTTATACGAAAATCCAGAACTACTGAGCGTTTGGTCTGCGGGTAACGATCGCGGCGATGAATTTAATGCGATGTGGTATCGACCACCAGAAACTTCGGAGTATCAAATTCTCAACGAGCAGACGCACTACCTGACTTACCTCTCGGAAGATACTGGCCTATCAAGTTGGAATGGAGCAGGTTGGTATTATCTTTCCGCCAGCAATGCAGCAACATATGCTCCAGAAAAGGATGGAGGTGATGCTGGATATGGAACTCTGAGTAATGGCGGTCAGACAGCGAAAAATACATTGGTGGTCGGTGCAATCAAAGACATCACTAAGGATCCATTTGATTCAAGCGATGTTCAAATGACATCCTTTTCTGGCTGGGGCAATACTGATGACGGACGGATTGGAGTCGATCTGGTTGCTAACGGTCACGGCCTCAACTCTTCAGACAGCGGCTCGGATAATGACTATGTAAGTAAGTCAGGAACATCGATGGCCGCACCGAATGCTACAGGAACAGCTGCGTTACTCACACAACATTATCGAAATTTATATAATGGCGACAATCCACTAAGTGCAACGCTGAAAGGTATTCTTCTCCATACTGCGAAGGACGCTGGGACTATCGGACCAGACTACATTTACGGCTGGGGGGTGCTAGACGGTGCAGCAGCAGCGCAGTACATCACGCAGTCTAAGGAAGCAGAGGTTGTTAAAACTATTGAAGCAACCCACAGCGGTGATGAAAAGATATATCAGGTCACGAGTGATGGAAGTCAGCCTCTAAAAGCAACGATGGTCTGGACCGATCCTGAAGCATCTAGCGAAGGGCGATGGGAAGACACATCCTTTAAAAAGCTTGTCAATGACCTTGACTTGTGGATTATCGATCCCAACGGCAATAAGCATCGTCCTTGGACGCTCGACCCAGACAATCCAAGTGCAGCAGCGAAACGCGATAATCGAAACGAGCTGGACAACGTCGAACAGGTTCTGATCGATCATCCAGGGGCAGGTACTTACACTATTCACGTTGGCAATACCGGAGAACTGACAAACAACCACCAGAATTTCTCGCTCTTACTCAGTGGATTAGGGAAAGTCAAGCCGACATCGACGATTACGGTAACGACGGTCGATTCGATTGCCCGCGAGAAGAACTGGTGGGAGAGCAGCGACCCAGCACAGTTCCGCATCAACCGTAGCGGCGGTGACAACAGCAAGTCGGAGAAAGTCTACTACAGTGTGACCGGTACAGCCGAGAATGGTGAAGACTACACAGAGCTAGCTGGATTCGTTACCATTCCTGCAGGGCAGGACAGCGCACCTGTCACTATCAACCCGCTGAACGACACGAAATACGAAGAGCTAGAAGATGTCGTCTTCCGTATCGAAGAACGTGATAGTTACAAGCTCGGTAGTGTGATTCAGGGTGTCGCGACGATCGCCAGCAACGACGCCAAACCCATCTCTAAAATCAGCGTCACCACACTCGATGAAGAAGCCGCAGAGACGAATCCGGGAGAAACGCCGAATACTGCTGCATTCGTAATTTCTCGGAGCGGTGGAGACAACACAAAAGCTGAAACCATTCGTTACTCCATCGTCCTACGCGATAAAGACGGAAACATTTACGACACCATTGCAGAGACTAAGGTCATCCCCGCTGGTTCGACTCAGGCGGTCGTTACGTTTACACCCACGAATGACACAACCTATGACGGTACGGAAAGCATTCACTTTGAAGTGACCAGCGACCCGAACTATCAACTCGGCGGGCAAACCACTGGCAGCGCAACACTGCTCGATAACGACGAGCCGCCCAAATCAATCTTGAACGTGAGTGCAGTTAATAACTTTGCTTACGAAGCGGGCAGCACTCCGGCAAAATTCCGAATTACCCGCAGCGGTGGTGACAACAGCACAGCGGAGACGGTTTACTACAACCTTACGGGAACAGCTACGGAAGGAACGGATTATCAGTTCTTGTCTGGCGTGACGCAAATTCCGGCAGGTCAAACTGAAACGTTCGTGACGGTTACGCCGATCGACGATTCGATGCACGAAGGTACAGAGAACGTCACGTTTACCGTTCAGAGCAGTAACAACTACGTCCTTGGTTCGAATGTTCAGGATAGTATCGCGATCGTTGATGACGATCCGAAGCCGGTTTCAACAATCACCGTAGAAGTCGATGATGATGAAGCGCGTGAAGCAGCGCCAGGAGAGGAGAAAAATCCTGCGAAATTCATCGTCCGCCGCAGTGGTGGCGATAACAGTCAACCGGAAACGGTACGTTACGCCATCAATCTGAAAGATAAGGACGGCAATATCTATCGGACGCAGACTGGAGTCACAACCATTTCCGCCGGTTACAGTGGCGTTCGGTTGAGCTACACGCCGTTTGATGACTCAACATACGACGGTACGGAGAGCATCGAGTTCGTGGTGACGAGCGATTCGAGCTACAAGCTGGGTACAGTCATCTCAGGCACGGCGACGCTGCTCGATAACGAACTGCCGCCGAAATCGACGCTGAACGTCACGGTGACAGACGCGACGGCATCAGAAACGGCGTGGTACGAATCGCCAGATCCGGCTGAGTTCGAGATTTCCCGTAGCGGTGGAGATAACAACAAGGCTGAGACAGTGTATTACACGGTCAGCGGCACGGCATCTAATGGTGCAGATTATGTCTATCTGTCTGGTGCAGTGACGATTCCGGCAGGTGAGACCACCACTAAAGTGTCGATTCAGCCGCAAGACGACTCGGTGTATGAGGGCTTTGAAAGCATTAGCTTCAGCATTTCTGGCGACCCGAGCTACGAGCTGGGAAGCACCGTCAGTGGAACGGCGACGATCGCAGACAACGACGAAAAGCCAGTTTCCACCATCACAGTTGAAGTGGATGACAATACGGCCACCGAAACGGCAGAGGGTGAGACCACCGACCCGGCTGCATTCATTATCCGTCGCAGCAGTGGTGATAACAGCCAACCGGAAACGGTGCGCTACACCATCAATCTGAAAGATAAAGATGGAAATATTTACCGGACGCAGACTGGCGTGACGACCATTTCGGCAGGCTTCAGCGGAGTTCGGCTGCGCTATACGCCGTTTGACGACTCGACCTACGACGGCACGGAAAGCATCGAGTTCTCAGTTACGAGTGACCCGAGCTACAAGCTGGGCGGAACGACGTCGGGAACGGCGACGCTGCTCGATAACGAGCTGCCACCAATATCAACACTGAATGTCACAGTGGCTGACGGCACAGCGGCAGAAACAGCATGGTACGAGTCACCTAATCCGGCAGTATTCGAGATTACTCGCAGTGGTGGTGATAACAGCCAAGCCGAGACCGTGTACTACACCGTTAGTGGTACCGCAACGAACGGCGATGACTACACCTATCTATCCGGCGTGGTGACGATTCCGGTAGGTGAGACGAGTGCGAAGGTTGCGGTTCAGCCACAGGACGATTCGATCTATGAGGGAACGGAGAACGTGACGTTCAAGGTATCGAGCAACAGCAACTACGAACTGGGCAGCATCATCCAAGGCAGTGCCTCGATCCTCGACAACGACGCCAAGCCGTCATCGACGATCACGGTAAGCACCATCGATTCGATTGCCAGCGAGAAGAACTGGTGGGAGACGAGCGACCCGGCTCAGTTCCAAATCAGTCGTACTGGCGGTGATAATTCCAAACCTGAAACGGTCTATTACGCAGTTAGTGGCACGGCACAGAATGGTTCTGATTACACTTACTTGTCGGGTACTGCGACAATTCCTGCTGGTGCCTCCACGACAACAGTGTCAGTTAATCCCATCAATGACTCTGTCTATGAAGGGACAGAGAATTTAACCTTCAGTGTATCAAGCAATGCGAACTACATTTTGGGAGCGACCACGACAGGGACGGTTTCTATCTACGACAATGACAATCCCTGGATTCGATTCTTTGATGAGAATGCTCAAAATTCAGCGGAAGATGTCGCGGTTGACTCGCAGGGTAATGTCTACGTTGTTGGCCGTACAGGTAGTAGTACTCCTGAGCTAGATGCACTGATCCTTAAGTACAACTCTAATGGCGAATTAGAGTGGAAACGTGAAATTGCTCGTGATGATCAGCAGACTTTAAGAGGGGTTGCGACGGACAATCTCGGCAATGTGTATACAGTCGGTCTCGTAAAAGGACTAGGTGACTATGTTCTGCTGAGATACAACTCCAGTGGCGATATGACACGGCTTCAAACTTCTAGAGGCGCGATCGATGTGACGACAGATGCTCAGAATAATGTCTACGTCGTGTCGAGTTGGGGAGTGGTTGACAAGTACAATTCGTCTGGTACGTTGCAGTGGAGTAGTCCGAGATCACCGGGCTTAACGATTAAGGTGGAGGTTGATAAGGCTGGTAATACCTACACGACAGGCTATGTCTACGATTATGTCGCTAAAGAGTACGACACATTCTTAGCCAAGTATGATCCCAATGGTAATCTCGTGTGGCGAAATCAATGGGAAACAAATACCAGCCAGGGAGCCTACGATATAACCACTGACGATTCTGGTAATGTTTACATTGGAGGGTGGGATTGGCAAGATGGTAGCTGGATCTCTAAATATGACCCAAGCGGTAGGCTCGTATGGAATAAGATCGATCCATTCGATGGCAAGGGTGGATCGATCCAAACTATCACAACCGACAATAAGGGAAGACTCAGGGTTGGAACTACGCTTGGACTGCAAGCTGAATTGGATCAGAGCAATGGCTTTGTGTGGTGGCGATCGCAGCTAATCGACAAGCGAATTGAGTCTATAGTCGCCGACTCCCAGGGTAATATCTACACTGTTGGTAGAACTAACGATCAAGAGCTTTGGGTTGCCAAAAGTGCCCCCCGCTCCCGGTAGCATAAGGCAGCTTACAGAGCAATTAAACGAGTGGTTTCATAGAAAAGTTACTTGTCCAGATTGCTTTTATAGCATTTTTACCTTCTGTGCGATACACCTGTGTCCACGAAATCAAGAGGCTTTCAGTCCGCGCTGGTGTACTCATGGTTTCTGAAACCGCTATAAGCCGATTAGGCAAGTGACTTTAGAAAGGCAACGTTATGAAGATGAGCTGTTAAAGCTTCACTGTCCTCTATTTTCCAGAAAACACCTCTGGTAGCTTACATGACCTAGGAAATCCACCTGTTCTCGGATTCCTAGGTCTTTACTTAGCTGGATTAAATTGTCTCGCTCCGGTCCGTCGCCCAGGATTCGTACCCGTGGAATATGGGGGTGTTTTTCTTTTAGGAGGGCGATCGCCCCTCTCTATCGCGGCCTCGACTAACGATCGCCTACCCCACTCGCCAAAATCCCCAAAACCTTCCCCACCCGCTCGATCGAATATTCCCGCAAATCGATCGCCAAATTCCGCCCCGACAACCGCAAAAACTGCCATGCCGTTCCCGTCGTCACCACCCCCAACACTGACGTAATCCCATTCCCCGCCCGCTCGTTAAACATCTGCGCCGCCACCAACTCCGCTGCACACTGCCCCAACCCACTTGGCACGTTGCCGTTTTTTGCCTCCACCCCGATCGCCACAGGCACACGCACCAATAACTGCTCGGGATTGGCACTCACTAAAAAATCACAAAACCCCGTCAACCCCTGCTCCGGCGCGATCGCAAACTCCACACCGGAGAACAGCGAAATTTGTCGATTAAAATAGCGTCGTAGCTCCAATAAAACGGGCAAAATAATTAGCTCCGATCGCGCTTTTTCTGTATTCATGGCGATCGCCAAAGGCACGTTTTCATCCAGATCGAGCTTACACCGATCGCTTGGCTCAATCTCTAATACCATTTTTCAAAAAGTGTGCCATAGATACCTGTAGGGGCGAACCCTTGTGGTCGCCCTCCTCGGTATCGGATGTCTGGCAAGCATATCGAAAAATGGTATAAAACATCCTCGAATAAATTCGTTCGATCTTCCAGAATTAACTCGAACTGATGCACTAGATCCGCTAACCGAAAACTGCTGTACGACATGACCCGGTGACTCGTTTTAAGACTGCCATCAGCATACCCCAAGCCTTTTACCCGTCATGGAACGCGATCTTACCTGGCTCTGCCCCAACCTCGCCCCCTACTGGACGATCCGCCCAAACCCCACTCACCTACAACTCCTGACTTGCGATCGACGGAATTCTTGTCATCTAGGTTGAGATCGCGATCGCCCAAACCCAAGCTGCAAGAGCGATCGCCCTCAGCATGGCAATTACTGTCATTTTTTGCCATAGTAGAGACATTAAATGCCACAATTTTGCCATGAAAAGTATGAATGTCTCTCTTCCCGATTCAATGCGGGATTACATCGATCGCCAAGTTCAAAGCGGAGGTTACGGGAGTGCCAGTGAATATGTCCGCGACTTGATTCGTCGAGACCAAAAGCGACAAACCCAGGAAGAATTGGAAAACTTACTACTAGAAGGACTCAGATCCGGTCACGCCACGGACATGAGCGATCGCGACTGGCAAGACATTCGTAAAGCTGTTCGAGATAAACTCAACCAGCAGCAAGATGCTTGAGATTCGCAAACGTCCACAGGTCGTTCGCGACTTAATTGATATTGCCACCTACATAACACCAACCTTGACCAAAGCGATCGCTTTCTTCAGTCCGCTGAAGCGACATTCCAAAACCTAGCCAAAATGCCAGGAATCGGTAAACTCTGTCAATTTAACAACTCTCAATTAAAGAATATTCGGCAAGCTAGAGCGGTAGGATGTGTTCCGGCTTCATTCAATTCTTGCATTTTGGCAACAAGATTAAGTGAGCCGGAACGCATCAATTTGGGAAGCCGACGACAAATACCAGGATAAATTGAGATCCTTGCCAGATTATCAAGCCAGTGCGTTGCGGCAGCTTGTAGATTTTCGTCTTAATTCTACATGGGTTTGAGCCGCAACGCACCCTAGCAAATAGCTATTTTTGATAGACACTCATATGAAAAATCCAGCCAATACCCCCAAGCTAAGAAACCGGACTTTTAAATAAATCTATGTCTCCAATCGATATGTTGAATAAAAGCCTGGTGTCTGACTCTACAAAAAGGGCGATCGCTTTCTAAAACTAAAGCACTTACTCTGAACGAAGTTTTCAGGAGGGTGATAACTTTTTGGGGAAGATGAGAAACCGGGTTTCTGGGTCGGGGCGATCGCTTTTTGGGGGCCGATCGCCTAATTCATCGCTATAATTGAAATAACATATTTCCTTGCTCGGCACGAGATTATGTCAGAATCAGTAAAAACCTCACGACTTCAAGAAGCGATCGATACCGTAGAATCCCTATCAATTGAAGAACAAAATCTAATTGTTGAAATCCTACTTAAACGACTACAGAGAAAACGCAGAGAAAACCTCCTGCAAGAAATTGAAGAAATGCGCCAAGAAGCCTCTGAAGGCAAAATTCAATTTGGTTCCGTAGAAGATTTCTTAAAGGATTTAGATGAGTGAGAAAAATTGCCTAGACCCCTAAATTTTTGAGAGCCTAAAAACGCCTAATTCGTAAAAACCCTCAGTTGAAAACAGCATTGCCAGCCACTCTAACACAGCTAGCAGACGATCCCTTTCATCCCACGCTGAAAACTCACAAACTATCTGGCGAGTTTGATGGAATTTGGTCAGCTTCAATTGATTACAGTTATCGGATTTTATTCGAGTTTACCAAGACCAAAGAATCCGAAGACGCTATATTATTACTGAACTTTGGCAACCATGATGATGTCTATTAAGGCAAAATAAGGGCGGTAAGCGAAGCTATGCTGTCAGGCTTTTCGCTTTTTGGGGGGCGATCGCCAAAATCCCACTTCCCAAAATTCTCTTAGCTTGTGCCGACATTAAATTTAATGCAAATTTAGTGCTAATATCACCACGATTAACCTAAGTCGTGATATTCAGTCCCTTTCCAACTTCAAGCGTAATACTTCTGAATTTATCCAACAGATGAAAGAAACCGGGAAACCAATTGTTTGAATCGTCAACGGTAAAGCTGAAGTGGTAGTCCAAGATGCCGCATCCTACCAAAAATTACTAGATATGATGGAATACCTAGAAGCGATCGCGGGTATTAAAGAAGGACTAGCGGATGTAAATGCAGGTCAAACTTGTTCCTTAGCAGACTTTCAACAAGCCATGCAGGAAAAACATAGGATTTCAAGTTAGGCTGACTCGCAAAGTAGAATTACCTCTATCGTAGGGTGGGTGGAAGGGCAGGCGGTAGGGTGCGTTCCGGCTTCGTTTAATCCTTGAATTTTGCCAACATGATTAAACTAGCCGGAACGCACCGATTTGGGAACCCAGCGACAAATACCAAGATAAATTGGCGATCCTTGCCAGATTATAAAGCCGGTGCGTTGCGGCAGCTTGTAGATTTTCGTCTTGATTCTACATGGGTTTGAGCCGCAACACACCCTACCGTAACAAGGTTATGATCTCAAGTAAGGACGAAACATTTTTCGCCCCGACAACGTTCTACAACGTTCCACCATGATCGCCGTTCCTCACTCCATCTCTCCCCAAGACTACCTCGACCTCGATCGCCAAAACCCCATCCGCCACGAATACCGCCAAGGACTCGTCTACGCCATGACTGGCGGTAGCGACGCTCATGCGCGGATTTCCTTCAACCTACTCCGAGAAATTGACGATGGTTTAGGCAACTCCCCCTGTCGCTTCTACGGTAGCGATGTCAAAGTTAACTACCAGGATGACTTTTATTACTACCCCGATGCCTTTGTCACTTGCGATAAACGCGATCGCCAAGACCGCTTCATCAAACGCTACCCCATCCTCATCGCCGAAGTCCTCTCAAGCAGTACCGAAGCCTTCGATCGCGACTTGAAATTCCGCGACTACCAAAAACTCGATCGCCTCCAAGAATACCTCCTCATCTCCCAAGAGACTCAGTGCGTCGAAGTCCGTCTCCGCCTGGCTGATAACACCTGGGAGACGACGATTTACCAAACGGGAGATCTGATCCCCCTCCCCAGCCTTAACCTCGAAATTGCGATCGCGAGACTCTATCGCGGCCTTGACTAACATCAGTGCACGATAAATATCAATAAAGGAATAAAGACACCAGGTAAGTTAAAGAATGTTAAACCAATTCAGCCAGTCCAAGTTAAACGAACGTTGACTAGCGTCTGCTTAACTTAGACTGGTATTAGAATTAAGTTCCCTGACTAATTCGTTCCATTTTTTCTTATGAATCGGCTTCAGCTCAGGATCATTCTCTACCAGCTTAGAATACCCGTTCAAAAAATCAGAGCGTGAATCGATCAACCTAAAATAATATTGAAGAGTTGGGTAAATACCATTTACTATCAGTTCACAGCCATGTTCTTCGGAGATTTCCCGAATCAAAGGCTCGATTTCTGAAGCTTCAACATTTCCAGATGAAAATATACAATATCGTTGGGGGTTAAATTTATAAATTTTATCTCTAACAACGCGAATTATCGAAGCATCAATGGTTCTCTTATGTTTTATTTCCAAGGCTTCAATCAACTGATGATTTGACCTAAAAATTTCTATATCACCTGCCGTCTTTGATGTCCGATCTGAAGCCGTATGACTTCCCAAAGATCCCAAATAACATCCTTCATATCGTTTTAGCTCCTTCGTTAATATAGAAAACATAGAATAAAAGGATAGCACAGGAAGCTTAGAAGCTCCCCGTACTTTGTAGGGACTCTCAAAATGTTCTTTGAGAATATCTATAATGTACGATATCTTGACAGATTCTGGATTTTGAATTGGCTTAATTGCTATATGCTTGTTTTCTTTTATAACTTTCTTGAGCAATATGACTAATATGATCTCAGCCTGTCCTGGATGATGAACTTGAACATAATCAATAATTTTTAAAAAAGCTGTTTTAACATCTGAATTGCTGATATTACCCCGATAGTTGAGTGTGTACGGCTGAGCTTGTTCTAAAGACCGAGTTAGCCAACCCGTTTCTGACATTGCTGGCAAACCCAATTTTTTTAGGGTTGGAGTAATATATTTAGTATCAATTGTTCTCCCTGAAAATCCATTCTTTAATTGCTCTTGATGGTAACGAATATCCTGTTTTGTGTGCAACATCTTATGAATCAACAACGTTACCAAAACGGTGTACACACCTTTGTAGTTGAGTACATTATCAGCTATAGTTTGAATATACTGACTAATTTCATTAGGTAACTTCGCCTGTAGTTGTCCAATACGCTTGTCTGAAGCCAACGAAGATTTATTGTAGATTTCTTGAAGTTTGTCTCGATGATTTTTCTCTACCATAATCCAGGAATAGTTAGCTGTACTGGAGGCGAATCTTTAACCCGGTGTTTAAAAATGTAAGGAGTTGATGAAGCTTGGAATAAATTTTGGTTGACAACTGCTTTAAGTAACTCATAAACAACCGTTGTGGCTACGGAATTTCCAATCTGCTTATAAGCATCACCTAAATTCTTCGTTCGGCTAAAATCTTCAGGAAAGCCCATTATTCTATAACATTCATCAACGGTCAATTTTCTGACCTTATGCTGGTTGGGTAAATAAATAAAAAAACGCCCTGATGATTCTTGAGAGGGTAAAGTCGGATGAACCCCATTCACGGAGTAAATTCGGTTGGGTTGACGATGAACTCGTGATAGATGTTCGGTATTCGGACGGACTCCTGTTTTCCAAATACTTTTGTTCCGATAGCCTACAAAAATCAAGCCTGACTCTTGTTGCTTCGGATTATCAATCAATGTGTACTCTGAGGGATCTAAATACTCAAATTTACCCTTCTCATCTAAGAAGTCTATCAGTTTGGGGGTTGGAAACGTGGTTTTGACTTGATTAAAGTCAAAAGGCTTATGCTTAGATGCAACAATAAACAGGCGCTCACGGTTTTGAGGAAGCCCAAAGTTTTTAGCATTCAATATTTTATACTCTACAAAGTAATTTAAGCTTTTCAAGGCATTTAGAATAACCCTAAAACTCGCACCTTTATCCAGGTGTAGTAGATGTTTCACATTTTCAAGAATGACAACATCGGGACGTTTTTTTCGAATTAATTCGCAAATATAGAAAAATATAGTTCCTCGCTTATCCGAAAATCCTTGACGCTTTCCACAGATACTAAAAGGTTGACAAGGGAAGCCTGCTGTGACTAACTGAACATCAGGAAGTTTTGAAAAGTTGACTTCAGAAATATCTACATAAGGTTCTTCGCCAAAGTTTTCTTGGTAAACCTTACGACAGGCTGAGTTGATTTCACAAGAATATAGACAGTCAAAACCGGCGCGTTCTAGGGCAAGTCTAAAACCGCCAATTCCAGAAAAAATATCAGCACAAGTCCAAGATGTCATCGTCCCCGAATTTGGATGAGGTATGAATAAAATCATGCTATCACACCTTGACCAGAGCTGACTTTAATTAGGGTACTGTCTAGCACAGAGTACCCTAATTAACAAACGCCGAAAACGAGAAAAGACCAACGAAACAAGACCCTCAAACCTGCGCCGTCTCTTGCGAATCCTGAGTTTCCACCGACTCGGGTCCCTCGCCACGAACCGCGCGGAACATCCCAAACCGACATAACCCAGTCCCAAACGCCAACCGCATTAACAACAGCGTTGGCACTTCCCGCACCGACTTGAGAAACCCCGAAACCCCGAACTGCATCCAACCCTGAGGCCGGACAATTCCCTCGCGAATCGAATCAATCCAGGAAGGGAGAGTTTCTTGAGTCCAATCCGCCGTCACCACCTCACCCTCAACAAATCCCGTCTCTTGCAACAACTCCGCAAACCCTTCAATACTCGAAAACGCCGGATGAGACCATTGATCTAATAATTGTCGCATCACCGGACGTTCCCAGAAATTTAAGGGAACTTGGCGGTCATCTCGCTGATTCCAATCCGCCATCACCAAGACTCCCCCCGGCTTCACCACCCGCATCAATTCGCGGGCAAACACCGCCTTATCGGGCATATGTGGCCCCGCTTCAATGGACCACACCACATCAAAACTGCCATCGGGAAACGAGAGATTCATGGCATCATCCACCGCAAACCGGGCATCTACCCCTTCGGGCGTTAACTCCCCGGCCCGTTGCACTTGTTGAGGGCTGATGGTAATCCCCGTCACGGAAAAGCCATAGTCTTTGGCGAGAATGCGGCTACTCCCGCCAATCCCACAACCCACATCCAACACCGTCGTTCCAGGGGGTAGCTTGTCTAAACCGCCCCAGCGGACCATCTCATGGACAAAATCCGACTTGGCTTGCAGAAAGTCCTTAGATGCCGGCGGGGAACCGTAATGGCCCAGATGGATATGTTCGCCCCAATAGTATTCTAGGATGCCGTCTTGGGTCCATTCGTCGTAGGCGTTAGCGACGGTATCGGAGGATTGGTATTTGCGGGCGGCGTTGAAATAGGCAATCAGACCGATCGCCGCGATCGCAACTAGGACTAAGATAAAGGTCGGCGTCATAGCAATTTAGATGGCAGTTTAGGCAACGATTAGAAGGAAATCGTCAGATATTGGTTCTGAAATTTAGCGCCTTTAACGGGTTTTCCTTGCAAGGCCGGGGGAAGATAGATGTTATGCCGTTGTTCTCCGGCTTCAACGGTCACTTCCGGCCCCGACTGGATCAGTTTGACGTCTTGTTTACTAAATCCCGGCAGGAATAGACGCACCGATTGGGCGGCGCTATCGACGTCCATGGGTTTCGGGGCGCTGGCAATTTGACGGCTGAAGTTGGGCAAAGCTTCAATCAGCGGCTGCCAATCGTCCCCAGACTTGGCGGGAATGGTGGTCACGGGGAGGGGGTCAAACTCATCACCGATCGCCGCGCCATTGCCCCGATTCACTAGCACTCCGCCCACGGTTAAGCCTATTTGTTGCGCTTCTCCCCAACGGTATTTAGCGACAGCCAGGGAAGCAGCATCATCGCCGCTAACCAGATAGGCGGCGATATGAGTGGCATCGCTGAGGGCCGATTTGCCTTCATTGAGAAATTCGTCAATGCGATCGCCACTAAACTCAGTCCGACTCCAGTCTACATTCAAGACTGCCCCGCTCATCGGTTGCCAAAAAGGAGATAAGGCCCGCACAATATCTGAACCATCGAGAACTTGCTTAAAACGGCGCAGATACCAGCCACCAATTTCAGCGATTCCTAACATTCTCAGGGTTTCGCGATCGCCGGTTCCATCATAGACAATCACATCATACTCACCACTGCGATCGTACTCCCGTACCGCATTGAGAGCAAAGGCGGCATCCATCCCTGGCAACACCGCCAACTCCTGGCCATAAATTTCCTTAAAAAAGGGCGTTTTCAGATATTGGGCTTCCAGTTTTTTCACCTGTTCCCAGCCCTGCGCGAGCAGATGAGGCGTGTCAAACTGAACAACCCTTAGATTCGCGGCAATCTCCGTCGGTTCCGAAGTCGTTGATAGCCCCAACAACAGGGAAAATTCCGGACCCGATCCCTGACTGGCCAAGAGAACCCGTTTCCCTTGACTGGCCTGTTGTTTGGCAGTGGCGATCGCCACTGTGGTGCGCCCTATACCACCTTTTCCTAAAAATGTCAATATCTGGGTCATTGAACCATGGACAATCAAAAATGGACAATCAAAAATGGACAATAAATACTACAAGATTAACGAAATAATACTCGTTTGAAGCGTTTAATACGTCTTATCTCATCTGGCAATTATCAGAAAGTCAGAGTGGGAGAGTGACCCAGTCGGGATCTCCCACCCTAGGGGAGTGCCGAGTTAAGCCAGCAGTTCCAGTTCGTCTTCAAAGAACCAGGTGGAAAAGCCACCTTCAAACTGAACCACCGCCCCGATACCGCTACCATCAACCATCTTGTAATCGGAAATGGTACCGACGGGGTTTTGCTTAATTTTGCTGACCACATCATCGGAGACGCGATCGCGAATGCGGCGGACTTTAACTTTTTGACCTACTTCCATCTCAAGCTGAATCACAGTGTTTGGCTTAGACCACCCAATCAGTGTATCAGGGTTTCGTCGCGACATTTCCCACTCAAGCCGATTCAGAATAATCAGCCAGGGCCAACACATAAATCGCATGGGCCACCAGAACCGCGCCCCAGGTTCCCGTCATCGGGATTAACCAGGGAGCATCCCATCGGTAGAGAATGGCAAAAAACCAAGCCCCCGAGTTAATCGCCGAGAAGAAGGCGAGATGGAACGCTAAGTTAATGCGATCGCCCAAACGACGATACTCAGGATCCTTGCGATCGGGTTTTCGAGACCATTTAGGAGGCATACAATTAAAACAACCGGGTCCAAAACCGGGCTGAATGACAAATCAATAGGTCAAGTGTAGTTAACAATCTGCGCAAATTCTAGGGTTCCCGAGTCAACCAACCCCCAACTTTGCTGATACAATAAAAATCAGACTGAGGGGTGTCACCCCTCACCCCAAAACCCCAACCCTGTCCAACCTTATCGACAAGGGACCCATGCGTCCAGCCGCCCGAGTTCCTTGTCCTAGAATCCATCATGTCATCTGTACCGGCTCAATCGTGGGATACCCTAGGAACTGTAGCTCGGTCAACAGAGGTTGATCGTCCCATGTACAACCGCCCCAACGTTGTGAAAAGCATCATTGCCGCTGTTGAGCGTGACGACTCCCAAACCTGGGACAGTTCCGCCCAGGAATTTCCCCCCTGCGTCCGCCTCGACTTCGAAGGACTGACCCGTTTTGAGGTCGTTTGCGACCAGTATAAACGTTGGGGTGTTCGCTTCGACAATGCCATCGCCGTCACCCCATCCAATCCAGCCTATCCCACCCATTCGGGCGATATTGTTCTGATGGCCGCCCCCAAAAGTGGCTTTCTCGAACTCACCTTCGAGCGGCCCGTCCAATTCGTCTCCGGGTATGTCACCAGTTCTCGCTTTACCGCCATGTCCGCCTACAACCACCTCGGACAAACCATCACTCGAGCCGAACTTCCAGCGGCGAACCTGGCCAACTCCGACTCCGCCGTCGAACCCAACCAACAACTCATCGTGCGATCGCCCGACATTCACCGTGTCACCTTTTACGCCTTTGACGGTGAACTTGTCGTCGATGACATCAGTTTCGGATATTAATTTCAGATGAATTTCAGACATTATTCAGACATTATTACAGACCCCCTCCCCCACATCCAATAACCCACATCAAACTGAGGCCAACAGGTCCCCCTGAATGTGATAAATTGGTCACACCTTGCATTCATGCACCCGTTCCACCGACATCAGTACCGATATCAGTACCGACCTAAGTACCGTGGCCTCAGCTTCTCACCCCCACTCTCGCTTCAAAGCCCCCAGAGCCGCCTTTCGCCGCTCTCGTCAGTTCCGGTTGCCCTCAAACCTCAGACGACTCCGCCTGCAACGGGAAACCCTCGCTTGGGGAACCGCTGCGGCCCTCGGCGGAACCATGCTCCTCTGGAACTGGAAACTCTTTTTCGCTACCGGAACCGGCATGAGTGCCACCCTAGGAGTTTATCTGCTGCTTCAGTCTAACTGGCGACTACGTTGGGCCGACCTTCGCCGCTGGTTCTCCGGGTCTCAACGGCCCATCGTAGTCGCCGCCGTCACCGGAGGATTGGCCACCGTCTCAACCTACATGGCCACCGCCATTTGGGTCACCTCCGACAATCACTGGATGGCCAGCGGTTTTATCCTCGAAGGACTCGCCACCCTAGCCATCTTAGGATTACTCGCCTGGCAAACCCTACATCGAGTGTTGGGACGAGATGACGTCGATCTCAACGGAATGCTCAGCCAACTGAGCCAAGATGACCCCCTCAAACAAGTCATGGCCCTGCGTCAACTCGAACGATGGATTCTCAGAGAACTCCTAGATGAACAAGAACAACAGACCATTCTCGATTGTTGCCAGGTCTTACTAACTCGGGACCTCGATCCCGTCGTTCGGGAAGCGGCCCTAGCCTTGCTCGCCAGTCAATCGACCCAGGAGTCCTTAAGCCTCGTTTCACCTCGATTGAACCTCAGAGTTGCCCGCAAAACAGCAAAACAGCGACAAGCCTAAGCGGGAATGGTGGCCACCTCGACAGCCACCATTCCCTTAACCGTTCCCTTAATTAAGGGGTTTGACACATTGAGCGGCCTGAATCCAGCCCACCACATCGCCACGAGATGGACAACCCGTCGTCTCGCGTGTCGCTGAGACGCACAGACGCATCAACTGAGGATAAAACCGTTGAATCTGAGTTTGTCCGAGTTGTTGGGGAGAGACCACACCACAGTGAAGCACTAACCCACAATACTGATATCCCACCCCAGGAATCCGCGCTAAATCAGCTAAAACCGCCCATTTTTTAACATAATGGGCTGAGATTTTCAGTTTCGCGGCCAACTCTTCGATCCCTTGGGGTTTGCGGGTTTGATTCAGGAGTTGATACGTTGTTTTAATCCCACAAGATCCAAGGCGATCGCACTCAGCGGCCTTGAGTCCCGGAATTTTGGCGATCGCCCAGTTTCCAGACGACGGTGAATCAGTGGACCTCATACGAACCATAACGCTAAACGTAAACAATATCGATCTCGGCTGGTTTCGACGTGAACAACTCACGCCAAATATAGATAAAATGGGACTGTTTCGGGGACAATGACTGAGACGATCCGATTAAATGTCAAATGTTAAACGTCAAATGTACCGAACGGCGATCGCATCATCCCCTCCCTAGGGACCCTATGCGTTTTCCCTGCGATCGACTTAGCCCTCAGTGTACACCACCCTAGGGGGCGCAATGAGCAACAATCAGGAAATCTCGGCCGAAGCGATCGCGCCCATTCCCCAGTCTGAGATTCTAACTCCCTAACCGATAACAAAAACTGAACCCCTATTAAACTTGCGTATTAACGGGTCTAACCAATACTCTCAGCCCAGTCTATCCCAACACCAGCATCAGACCACAGACCCGAAGCATCCCCCCTAAACTTGAAAATTTATAAACGACTATGGTTAACCCAGCCAGCGATCGAGCGAATTCCAGTTCCTCCAAAAGTGCCAAATCCAGCAGCCATCGACAACCCCCACCCCCTCCCCCCCAACGGCGAGTCGCCAGCCAACCCCAACCCCCAACATTTGACACCTCCATTGAAAAACTGGTCATCAGCGCCCTAGACAAAAAAGCATCAGATATCCACATTCGCGTTGGTCATAAACCCCGCCTCCGCATTCGCGGCGAAATGGTTGAACTCAGCCAAGAAATGCTCACCAGCACCGAAATTTTTAATCAATATCTACGAGAAATTGTCCCAGGCCCCCAACGGAAACAATTTCGCGAAGACAAAGAACTCGATACCGCCATCTTTTACCCCAATCTCGTGCGCTGTCGGGTCAACTGTTTTGACACCCTCTCGGGAGGGGCCATGGTGCTGCGACTCATTAGCCTAGAAATTCCCAGCATCGACAGTTTACGACTTCCGCAAGTCATCAAAAAAATCGTCCAAGCCCCCCAAGGACTCGTCCTAATTACCGGACCAACCGGTTCAGGTAAATCCACCACCATGGCCGCGGCCATCCAACATCTCAATCAAAACTTTGCCAAACATATCGTCACCATCGAAGATCCCATCGAATTTGTCCACAGCTCACAAAAATGCCTCATTAGCCAGCGCGAAGTGGGCCTACATACCCACGAATTTCACCAAGCCTTGCGAGCCGTCCTGCGCGAAGATCCCGACGTAATTCTAATTGGAGAAATGCGCGATCGCATCACCATCAACACCGCCTTGCAAGCCGCCCAAACCGGACACTTGGTTATGGGAACCCTGCACACCCGCAACGCCATCGACTCCATCAACCGCCTCGTCAACCTCTACCCCCCCGACGAACAAGCCGTCGTGCGCCTGCAACTAGCCGAATCCCTCGTCGCCGTCATCGCCCAACAACTCCTACCCACAACCGATCGCCAACGAGTCGCCGTCCATGACATTCTCATCAACACCCCCGCCATGAAAGATTACCTAATCCGGGGAGAAGAAGACGAAGCCTTCCACCTGATGAAAACCGATCAAATCGAAGGAATGCAAGTTCTCAACCAAGCCCTCTATCGCGAAATTCTCGACGGACGTATTACCATTGAAGATGCCCATCAAATTTCTCCCGATCCAGGAGAACTTGAACGGCTCATGCGTACCGGAGGCTACGATGCTTCGTCCTCCCCACGGGAATGGCAAGGATAGATCAACGATTCTCATCCAGTCATTCTCATCCAGTCATTCTCATCAGGGTGTCTCGACAATTCGGACAAAAATTAGGACAAATTCCCAAGTATCGGAGGTTGACTCACATCTCATGTCTGTTGAAAATGCTGAACAATTTTTAAAAGATGCACTCCACCATCCCGAGGTGCGAGCTGCATTTCATGACGCCAAAACCCCCCAAGACTTCTTTAAAATTAGCGAAAGCCTTGGCTACAATTTTTCAGGTCAAGAACTAGAAACCGTGGTCTCAGAACATAGCCAGGGCGTCCAAATTCGCCGGCGAACCGGAATCTGGCAGTGGTTACGAACCGTCAATTGGATCGATCGCCAAGAAGCCCAATCCCAATCCAGCCCCTAAACAGGGGGGAACACGAAACCGGTGCGCCACGCGATCGCCCCCCTTCACCCCTGGGCCATAATCGGGGCCTCAACTGTCCTCGTCATCGGTCCTCGTCATCCGTCTCCTATCGAGTCTGAGTAACTGCCAATACCCGCAACCCGTAACCGTCCATTCTTTATATAGGTGAATTGACCCGTGGCGACTCGTTTTTCTCCCAGTTCAGCCCCAGTCTGGCTCCCGCTCATCCTAACAACCAGCCTGACTGGGATTGGCCTCAACCCAACTCCCAGCCAGGCCCAAAGCCTAATTCCCGCCAATGACGGAACCGGAACCCAAATCATCCCCGACGGCGATCGCCTCGACATCGATGGCGGTCGTCTCTCAGGAGACGGACAAAACCTCTTCCATAGCTTCGATCGCTTCGACCTCAACAGTGGCGAAACCGCCAACTTTCTCACCTCCCCCGACATCCAAAACGTCCTCGGACGCATTGGCGGTGAAACCTCCCAAATCAACGGACTCCTGCAACTCACCGGAAGTCGTGCCAACCTCTACCTTCTCAACCCCGCCGGGATTCTCTTCGGCGCAAACGCTCAACTCAATCTGCCCGCCTCCTTCTTCGCCACCTCCGCCGCCGCCATAACCTTCAACAACGGCATCTTTAACCTCCTCGATACCCCCGACTATCAGACCCTCACCGGCACTCCCACCGGCTTTCAATTCAACGGTGGCGGGGCCATTACCAGCCTCGCCCCCCTACAAGTCCCCGATACCCTGGCCCTACTCGGAGGAGAGGTCAACGCCAGCAGCGATCTCAGCGCCGGACAAGTGCTAATTCAAGCGATTCCCGGAGAAGCCACCCTCCGCATCAGCCAACCGGGATTTGTCCTCAGCCTCGACCTTTCCGGCCCCCCCGAGCGCGTCACCGACTTCCCAGAACTTCTAACTGGCCCAGAACGCGAGGGAGGCAATGATCGCACCCTCGACACCTCCGGCGACGTTCCCCGCATCCAATCGGGTAACATCAACTCGGGTAACGTCAACTCGGGTAACGTCAACATCGGCAACGTCAACCTACAACCCCCCAGCGGCGAGACTCGTCAAGAGGTTGTCATCGAAGCCGGTGGAACCCTCAACACCGGCAATATCAACAGTTCTAGCGGTTCCGGGGGCGGGGCTATCCGCTTGCAGGGAAACGGCAACCTAACCACGGGGTCCCTCTTTTCCGGAGGGGGTGCGATCGCCCTCAACAGCGCCACCGGCTCAATTCAAGCCGGCAACATCAGCGCCACCAGTGTCTCCGGGGGGGATATCAGCCTCAACGCCGGCCAGAATATCCGCACCGGTTCCCTCGATAGCGAAGGCTTAGGCGGCGCCGGGGGCAACATCACCAGCCGCGCTGGGGGCAACGCCGAGATCCTCTCCGTCGATGGCCGCGGGACCACCTCCGGCGGCGACCTCAACCTACGCCAATCTCGCCTACGCGTTCCCGGAACCGTGTCCTCGGGCCTAGTGGTTGATGAGGACCTCTCCCTAGCCACCTCAGACGGGGGAACCATCCAAGTGGAACTGACAGAATTTGGCGTTCCCTTTACAGTGGGCAACCCCAGCATCAGTGGCAGTTCCGGCAGCCTCAGTACCGAGAGCGATCGCCTCGATGCCCCCGCCACCTCCATTCCCGGAACCTTGAGCCAAGGCACCATTACCCTCACCTCCCCCGAAGCTCCCCCAGAGCCACCCCCTCAGCCGCAAGAGACCGAAGCCAGCGAGGATATTGAACGGCTACAACGGATTCCCGGCCAACAGATGGTCCAGGTTAGAAGATTCGAGACCCCTCTCAACTCTGAAATTCGCTACACCAACGATTTCAGCAATTATCTGAACCTAGACCCAACAGTCCCCGTCAGTTTAGATGACAGTCGCGCCCTGTTAACGGACATCGAAGCCGAAACCGGTCAAAAACCGGCCCTCATCTACTTACAGTTTCTCCCCAGCGTCCCACTCGGTCGCAGCCAAAAGAGTCTCAAACAGCTCGGGTCAGGACTCTTGCAAATCGAGACAGATCCCCTCAATGATGGCTTAGAACTCCTCGTTGTCACCGCAGAGGGAGAGCCAGTGAGAGTTGTCCTCAATGACGTGACGCGATCGCAAGTGATGGAAGCGGCCTTCGAGCTGCGATCGAACCTCACCAACCCGCGCCTACGCCGGAGCGATCGCTACCTACAAGCCTCACAACAACTCTACGACATCCTGATTCGTCCCCTACAACCGACCTTCCAAGCACGAGAGGTCACCAATCTCACGTTTATCTCCGACGAAGGATTGCGCACCCTCCCCCTCGGCGCATTGCATGACGGCGAACAGTTCCTCATCGAACAGTACAACATCGGCTTAATTCCCAGTTTGAGCCTCACCGATACCCGGCGTGGTAATATCCAAAACACCCAAATCTTAGCCATGGGGGCCTCGATTTTTCCCTTTAACGACAACCTCAGCCCCCTCCCCGCCGTATCCACCGAACTCAACACCATCAGCCAACAACTCTGGCCGGGAGTCAGCTTTCTCAACGAAGACTTTACCATCGAGAACCTACGCCGCCAACGACAACAAACCCCCTTCGGCATTATCCACCTCGCCACCCACGGTGAGTTTATCGATGGAGATGCCAGTAACTCCTATATCCAACTTTGGGATGAACGGCTCAACCTCAACGAAATTCGCCGTCTCAACCTCAACCGTCCCCCCGTCGAACTCCTCGTCTTAAGCGCCTGTCGTACCGCTGTCGGGAGTACTGAGGCAGAATTAGGATTTGCCGGATTAGCGGTGGCCTCAGGAGCCAAAAGCGCCCTGGGCAGCTTATGGTATGTCAGTGACGATGGCACTCTGGGCCTAATGACCGAGTTTTATACCCAACTGCGTCAGGCCCCCACTCGCTCTGAGGCGATTCGTCAGGCCCAAATTGCCCTATTAAACGGCGATGTTCGGGTTGAAAACGGTCAACTCATCACCTCAGAGTTAACCTTCCCTCTCCCTCGGGAACTGGCCGAACAAATCCCCGACCGAGATTTTAGCCATCCCTACTTTTGGTCAGCCTTTAGTCTCGTCGGGAATCCTTGGTAATCTATCCTTTCTCAACTATCCTGGGTCTGAGTCGCTATCAGGGGTCGCCATCGCTTGAGTAACCGCCGTTTGGCTTACCGTTTGATAGACCTGTTGAAAATAGCTTCGTAGCTGTTCGAGAGCGGCTGTGTGCGCTAAGGAGGCGTTTCCCGTCTGAGAGAGAACCCGAATCGGTCCGAGAACATCTAAGACCGTTTCCTGAGTCGGGGGAGGCGTAATCACTACTAACGAGGGGTCGAGAGCCTCGTTATAGGTCCAAAATTGTTCAAGTCTCAGGGGAGAGGAGGACTCCAGCGGCGGCGGCCCCTCAGATGGCTGACTGGGACTAGCATCGGAGACATCGGCCCGTTTTTCGCGCAGTGCTGCGATAATCTCCTCTTTACTGCGGCCTCGTAACTCGAAGAGCAGAAAGGGATCTTCACCGAAGCGATCGCCGAGAAGATGATAAACCGCAATAATATGTTTACAGGGGTTCGCTTTGTCGGGACAAGAACAGCGCGATCGCACCTCCTGCAAACTAAAGGGAAATAACCGCAAGCCATTGGCCGCAAACACATCTTCAATGTTGGTGGGCATTTCTCCAGCTAATAATTTCGCTGAATGGAGTGCCTGTTCGGATAAGGTATTCACTACATATTGCCAATCTTCATCACTAAAAGCATCGAGCCAAATTGACAATTCATAGGGCTGATCTTCACTCCCTTGAACCGTAGCTAGAACCTTTTTCTCTTCAAAGCGAATCGTTAAGACATTCCCTTGTCTTGCGTAATTTCGCCCTCGTTCTAATCGCTTTTTGAAGCGGTATTTTTGCAGCAGATCGAGCCATTGTTCAACCCACCATTCCTGTTCTTGATTACCATTTAATCGCTCTCCAGAATAGACCATAATTTTATCATTTGTTGTGTTCAACTTCTGTTTGATTCGTTTCCGCCCCTCGTGACTTGGCTGGAGCCATGACACGAGGAAAAGAGGACAGGGGAAATGGCTAGAGGCATGACACGAGAAAACCCTTATCTTAACCGATGATTAAATAACAACAATCACCGGGTTTACAACGAATTGCCTACCCAACAAATCCTACAACCAATTGCCGACCAAAATAAAAGGTGACCAATGAAACGGGTGAGAATACTCCGGCGATCGCAACAACGTTAACTGAGCCTGACGAAGAGCCTCAGCTTTCGTCAATTGCGGTTGCTCCTGTAGAATCCGATAAAAGGTTTTCATCAACTGCGCCGTTGACAAATCCCCCACAGACCACAACGTCGCCAACGTACTTTGCGCCCCAGAACGTACCGCAAACCCCGCCAACCCCAACGCGGCCCGATTATCTCCAGCCGCCGTTTGACAGGCACTCAGCACCAATAACTCAATGCCACTAGCTAGATTCGGATCTCGCGACTGTAACAACGCCGTCAGTTGATTCACATCCAACCGTCCGTCCCAGGTGACCAAAAAGGTCTCATCGAGATCCGAACTAAACTGGCCGTGGGTGGCTAAATGCAACACCGAGAAGCGGCCCCGATTAAAACTCTCTTCCAAATCCGACGTAGTGAACGTTTCATTAATCAGCACATCCGCCGATAACTGCGCCGAAATTTGTTCAACTTCCCGTTCAACCCCCGGTAAGGGCGAAAACCCCTGACGAGACGCCGACAACCCGCCCATCAGAACCGTTTTCTCCGCGATCGCACCCTGCTGGCCCTGAGATAATAACCGTAAACTCGGCGCAACCGCTAAGCCGTAGCGTTCAATCAAATACCCCTGGCCATCATGCAACACCGCCATCGGTAAATTACGCAATTTGCCATCGAGAACAAAGACGAGGGTTTCGGGTTGCTGTTGACGCAGTTGTCGCTCTAGGGGGCGAATCAGCCAATCATAGAGCCGTTGGGACACCGCCAAACGGCGCGACTCGGGAAAAATCGGGTTCAACAGTTGCGCCAACTCATCGAGGCTTTGATTCACCTGCTCCTGAGGAATCGCTGTTTCAGCATAACTCAGGGGCTGGCCCGGAATCGAGAGAATCACCGCCAATCGTTGGGGCAAAATGATGGGATAGAGGGTGGCCGCATCGGCGTCAATCTCATCAATGGCCACCGGCTGGGTATTTAAACAGGCTTCCCGGAAAAAGTCATCGAGTTCCGCCAATTGCAAAGCCTCGACCACTTCCCGAGCCTGTCGTAGATTGGCTTGGGGAATTTCGGCTTGGGGGCTATCTCGCGTTAGCAGTAAATCGACTAATTCACGATAGATGGGTTCAACCTGATCCCGGAAGGAAAACTGAGCCTCGGGGTCAATACTGACGAGATCCTGGCGTAACCGTTGGATATTGACGATCGCACTGTTGTAAGCATCGATCGCCCCGGGGCGATCGTCACGCGCTCGTAAGATGCGTCCAAGCTGCCATTGCCAACGGGCTTGCAAATCCGACGCATCGAGGGCTTCACTCAAGGCCAACGCCCTTTTGGTGAGAGATTCGCTCTCAGACCATTGCTGATTTTGCTCATACAACTGTGCCAATTGTCCCATAGCATAGGCTTGCGCCCGGCGATCGCGAAGTGTACGGGAACCGTCATCGCCGAGGGTTTTTGCCTGTTCTACGGACTCGGCGAGCAATTGGGCGATGGGGTAGCGATAGGGGAGTAACGGGGCAATTTCAGCCTCTGAGGCGGCGCTCAGGAGGGGATTTAACCAAGCCTGGGCCAGATGAATGCGGGCATAGATACTGCGGCGACTCGCGGGTAAGTCTTGCAAGTCTGCTTGCAGGGAGGGGAATTGGTCCTGAAATTGAGCGATCGCATCAGGGGTAACGGTTTCGAGAAGCAGATGCCAACGATTGATTTGGGCCTCAATCCGAGTTAAAGGAGTCTCAGACCTCGCAGCTTGCTCATAATAGGAGAGAGCTTGCGCCACCTCTCCCCGCTGCCGAGCCACATTGCCTAAGGCCGTGAAAATGGGGCTGCGATCGAAGTCCTCGGCCAGCGAGTCAGCGGTGGTTAGACTCTCGCGAAGCACGTCATTGGCTTCATTGTTGTTTCCCAGAGCAAGTAAGCTATTGCCTAAGTTCAGCAGGCCAATGACCTTAATCTCGGAATTGGGGAAGGTTTGGAGGTGAGCCAAGGCCTGATCGAGTTGCCGTCGCGATCGCCGATGATGGCCCAACAATTGTAAGCCCTGAGCGCGGGAGACTTGAGTGGCCAAAACCCCTAAATCATCGTCGGCTTGAGCATACCAATCGGCGGCCTGTTCCCAAGCCTCAATGGCAGCTTCCCCTTGTCCTTGGTGATAATGAAGCGTTGCCAGACTATTAAAAATACGACCATAGACATGAGCGGCCCGAGGATCGTCCACGGCATCCTCTAGGCTGGCTTGGGCCTGATTTAAGCGCGATTGAGCGATCTGCCATTGGCCGAGATCCCCCGCCGCTGTTGCCAAATAGGTGTGAGCCAGAGCTTGCTGTACCGGGACTTGCAGCCGTTGCGAGAGTTGGAGCGCTTCCTCCCAGGCGGCGATGGCCGCCTCAATCTGTCCCGCCTCATAGCGATCGCGCCCCAAGTCCATCCAGGTGGCGATGGAGGAATCAGAGACATGAGACTCAGAAACATGAGACTCAGAAACAGGAGACGGGGACTGAGCCAGACTCGGGTGAGGCAAACTTGAGAGAATCACCACAAGACTACAGGCGATCGCCCCCATCAACAGGTGACGAACCATTCGTTGAGAACCAATCATGAGGGTATGAAAGACGATTAAATTGGACTTCAATGAGACGATTCACAGAACCATCGCGGCGTTGAGCCTGCACCCGAGTTAAGCCAACGCCCGCCGTGACTCAAACAACAGTCAATCCAGCATAGCCGAAGTTCGATCGCGATCGCTCTGAGAATACCCTGACCCGAACTCCCCAGACCCTCCGGAACAATGTTGAACCCTCAACCGTCGGGAACGGCCAGACCTTGCCGTCAACAGCCGCCCTTCGCGGCGATTTAAGAAACAGGGAATCCCATTCTCGCGTTTTACCGGCAATTTTCAGGGAACGACTGGGCTATTTTTGTTAAAATCTTGCCCCCGCAAAATCACTGATCCTGTCCCCATGATCTAGGGGAATTTACGGATAGGAATTCGTGATTCTACGGCACTACAATAAAGCCAGACATTACTTCTACCTTGCCATCATGGTCTGCGATCTACTCGGTGTCAAAACCCTCCTTAGGGCCTTTAAAGATATCCATACCGCTGCGAAAACCGGAAAACTTAGCTTAACTCTTCAAGGAGAACAGTGGCATTACTACTTTCTCGACGGCCGCTTTCTCTTTGCCTCAGGCGGCCCCCATCGGGTGCGTCGTTGGCAACGGGCCTTAACTCGTCACTGTCCCCATTGGCGCATCGACATCCAGGGGGGAATCCCCAAGGGATTATGGGAATATCAACTTCTCCATCGTGCCGTATCGAGTGGTTCCCTCGAAGTCAGCACCGGCAAAGCCATTTTAGCCGCGATCGCCGCTGAAGTCCTCTTTACCAGCCTGCGGCCGACGGACATCACCTGTCAATGGACGCCCTCTCATCACCCCCCCCAACATGAATCGCGACTGGCCTTATCCCCCAAAGAATTTCGGCGTTTATTTGACTCAGTTTTGGGGCTATGGCAACAATGGCAAGGATTGGGCTTAACCTACATTAGCCCCGATCACGCCGCCCTCTGGACGGGTAAAACTGGGGATTCTAAACACGCCTTAACCACCCGCTCGGCCCGGACCTTTTTTAACGGACAATATACCCTATGGGACATTGCCCAACGGCAACGGCGATCGCTGAGTGATCTCACCCGAACTCTACATCATTTTATCAATCAAGGAACCCTACAACTGCGAGATATCGGCGATTTACCCTCACCCATCGAACAAATGCAGATGGTGGCCGCTGCCGTTGCGCCTCCCCGTCGTACCATTGCCTATATTGACGACAGTGCTACCGCTGGGGCGTATCTGCGCCAGATTATCGAGCCGCAAGGGTTTGAGTTGATGTTTATTCAAAACCCATTACAAAACTTACCCCTATTATTAAAACAACAACCGGAATTAATCTTTTTAGATTTAAATATGCCCTTGATTCACGGTTGTGATTTCTGTAGCTTCTTACGCAAAACCTCTATTTTTCAGGCCACCCCAATTGTCATCCTAACCAACAGTGATGGAACCGTTGATCGCCTTCGCGCCAACCTCTCTGGGGCGTCAGATTTTCTAGCCAAACCCGCCCAAAAGCAAGATATTCTCCAAGTTCTCGATAAATACATTCAGTCGATGCCCCTAACCTCAGCCAACGGGCAATTGTTTAACAGCCATCGATCCACCTTAAGATGAACTGTACGATGATCTTGATGCTAGGAGTCAGGATGTTGCCCTTATGTCTATCGAGAAGTCTATCGAGTTCAACCGCGATCGCATCATTGTCAACGCCTCGGACATGGCCGCGATCGAAACACGCCTCTTTGACGCCGGATTTCCCGTGGCCGCCCTCATGGAGAAAGTGGCCAGCCGCATCGCCCAATGGCTCAGCCAGTGGCTGCAACAGACCGCCAACTCTCTCCCCAACCGCCCTCAGATTGGGGTACTCGTTGGCCCCGGTCATAATGGCGGCGATGCCCTCGTTGTAGCCCGAGAATTGTGGTTACAGGGCTATCCCATCTGCCTCTATCGCCCCTTAGACAAAGCCAAATCCCTCACCCAAGCCCATCTCAACTATGCCCAATCCCTGGGGATTCCCATCCTTGATACTTACGAAGATCTCAAATCCTGCCATCTCATCCTCGATGGCCTATTTGGCTTTGGACAAACTCGCCCCCTAGAGGGAGACTTAGCCCAACTGGTGACCTGGCTCAACCAACAGCCGCAACCCTGTATTAGCATTGATATTCCCTCGGGCCTGCACACCGATACTGGGGAGGTGTTAGGGGTGGCCCTGCGGGCCGAGATGACCCTTTGTTTGGGACTCTGGAAACGGGGACTCCTTTGCGATCGCGCCCTGGAGTATGTCGGCCAAGTCCAACGCATCGATTTCGATATTCCCCAAGCTGACATCGAAGCGGTTTTAGGTCCATCTCCGGCCTGGCAACGAATCACCTCAGATTGGGCCAAACAGGCGCTACCTCTACCTCGCGCCCAATCAACCCATAAATATCAACAGGGCCATCTGTTACTCATCGCCGGTTCAGGTCAATATGCCGGTGCTGCCATCTTAGCGGCCTTGGGGGCGCGAGCCAGTGGCGTGGGCATGGTGACTCTCGCAGTTCCTGAGTCTCTTAAACCGCTCCTCAATGCCCAACTTCCCGAAGCCTTAGTCCTCGGCTGTCCTGAAACCCCTGACGGGGCGATCGCCCAACTTCCCTCAAACATCGACCTCAGCCGCTATGATGCGATCGCCCTCGGTCCAGGCCTAACCCAAAACAGCCCCTCTTTACTCCAGCAAAGCCTTCAACATCGCGCTCCCCTCATTCTCGATGCCGATGGTCTAAATCTGCTGGCCGCCGCCTCAGACTGGCAACAGGGACAACCCGAGACGACATTTTGGCGTAACCAACCCCTCATCCTCACCCCTCATCCCGGAGAATTTCGCCGCCTCTTTCCCAACCTATCTCAGCCCTCTCCCCCTGAGGCCGCCCAACAGGCCGCCAAGCAGTCCGGGGCCATCTTAGTGCTTAAAGGAGCGCGAGTGGCGATCGCCACCCCCGAGGGCCAGGTTCACATCAACCCCCACAGTACCCCCGCCCTAGCCCGAGGTGGCTCAGGAGATGTTCTAACCGGGCTAATCGGGGGGCTAGTCGCCACGGGAGCGCGTCAACAGCGTGGTGGCCTCCCATCCCTCGTCGCCGCAGCGGTCTGGTGGCACGCACAAGGGGCGTTACAGGCTCAAAAACAACGGAGTTCCCTGGGGGTGGATGCCTCGACGTTGGCTCAAACTCTTCCCTATGTTCTCGGCCGTGAACGTTAAATAAGACTCGCTAGGATAGGGGGAAATTTAATTAACCCATCAAGAGATCATGATCTTTAAAATCCTGCAACACTCGACGCTGACCCTCGTGACGCTGCTGAGTCTGACGCTGTTGGCCCCCAAGAGTCGAGCTGACGATACCCAGGCTCTGATTGAACGTTGGCAAACCCTGGAAAATAGCTGGGAAGAGGACTATTCCGAGTATTTTGGCCGCTCTTTGAGCGATCGCCCTCCGGTGTTTGAGGAGATGATTGAGACGTTGGCCCGACAATCGCTGGCCAATCGTCAAACCTCAGCCATTCTCTATGCGATTCCCCACGACAATGAATTAGAACTGATTTTAGCCACCTCAAGCGGGGTGGCGGTTCAGGTTCGGGTTCCGGTGACGCAGCAGGAACTACTCGCCCAGGCCCGCGAGTTTGAACATGAACTGATTAACCCGAGACGACGTCGCAGCACCGCTTATAAAACGCTGGCCCAACAACTCTATGATTGGCTCGTCGCCCCGTTAGAGGAGCAACTTGAGGCCGAGGGGATTGAACAGATTATTTTCTGCTTAGGGGAAGGCCTACGCACCTTACCGATCGCGGCCCTTCATGATGGTGAGGGCTTTTTGATTGAACGCTATAGCTTAGGGAGGATTCCCGGCTATCTGTTGATGGACACTGAGCCGCGATCGCTGCAACAGGCCCAAGTCTTAGCGATGGGAGCCTCCCAGTTTTCCGATGCTGCCCCCTTACCCGCTGTTCCCCTGGAACTGGCCTCGATTGTGCCACGACTCTGGCAGGGCAACAGTTTCCTCAATGACGGATTTACCCTGGCCAATTTGCAACAACAACGGCAACAAGGACACTACAGCATCGTTCATCTGGCGACTCATGCTCAGTTTCAACCGGGGAACGCCAACAACTCCTATCTGACGTTCTGGGATCAACGTGTCTCGCTGAATCGCCTGCGGGAGTTGGATTGGACAACTCCTCCGGTGGAGTTATTAGTCTTGAGTGCCTGTTCGACGGCTCGGGGCGATACCCAGGCGGAGTTAGGCTTTGCGGGATTGGCAGTTCAGTCGGGGATTCCCACGGTTTTAGCCAGTCTGTGGGCCGTCAGTGATGTGGGAACCCTGTTGCTGATGACGGAGTTTTATGAGCAACTGAAAACTGCCCCGAATCCGTCTGTTGCCCTACGTCGTAGTCAATTGGCCGCCCTGCGGGGTGATTTGGACTTTACGCCCCCACCGATGAGCGATAATTTACCGGCAGGAACCTTAGTGGGGTCTCCTTTGCCTGAGAATGTAGAGCATTTCGATGTCTCCCATCCCTACTACTGGTCTGCATTCACCAATATCGGAAATCCTTGGTAGTATTGGGGGTTAGACGGGCGTTTCTCGGATTTCGGTGGACAATTCTCCACCTGGCACATTGACAGGCCGCAACCGTCGGTTCAAGATTAAGGTTATTCACTGATTGTCGATTAAGCGATTAACGGACTTGAAGCCCCCGTCCGGTAATTTTTTTACAAAACACTTGACAAGGAAAAGGAGTTGTGTATGTGGACTGCGATCGCCGTTGGGATATTAGCATTTATCTTTTCGAGCTTTGTTGAGTATTGGATTCATCGGCTGATGCACCATTCCCCTCGTCTCGGGGAACGTCACCGAGATCATCATCGCCGCAACGAGGGACAAGGCGTTGTTTGGGAGTTTCGCGATTATGTCAAAGGTGCGGCGATCGCCATGCTGTTACCCTTCGCCATTTCCCTCAATGTCGGCTTGGGTTGGCTGATTGGGGCCTTAGCCTTTGCCCTCTTTTCCGCCTACGCTCACCAGTTACAACATGAGAACCCCAGAAAATGTTTCTGGATGTCGATGCCGGTTCATTACGTCCATCACAAATATCAGATGTGGCATCACAACTTCGGCTTAGCCGTCGATTGGTGGGATTACGTCTTTGGAACCTATAAAAAAGTTGATTGGCTCGCCGACGAAGATCCCCAAGTTCCGCAACGGGGCTACTTAGAATTGCAATGGTGGTAATTGATGTGAGTGATGCTATCGTCGTCGCCATCTAACCATCACCATTTTAAGTTGAAACCTGACGTTCAACCAAACGTTCAACCAAACGTTCAAGCAAACGTTTAATCTGTGTAAGGAGTCATATCTGATGAGTATTTTACAAGAAGCCAAAACCCATTTCGAGGCGAGTCATCAACATCCTATCAATCAGGTGTTGCACCATATCACCAACTTTTTAGCCCTTTCTGCGATTGGATTGTTATGGTTCAATCCCAAAATTAGCCTTGTCTTTTTGGTGATTAGTCAAATTTTTGCCTGGGGCGGTCATGCCGTATTTGAGAAAAATCACCCCGCCTTTTTTAAGTATCCTGGCATCACCATTTTAGCCTCCTTTGCCTGGTCATTTGAACGCTGGTTTGGCTTTCGTCAGTTGCTCGTGAAAGGCGATCGCAACCCCGTTTAATGGAGGCTGGGGCGATAGTCTGTGCCAATTATGTGCCAATTAAAAAGATGGCACAAACAGCCCTCTAGCCGTCCCATTAAGCTGCTCAAAAGTTATCCAACAGGGGCAACCTTGTTATCTGCCAGAAAATCCGCTATCTTCAGATAGGCTTTTTGCAAAACCGACTCTTATCTTAAAGGTTTTGTTAGAATCCTGGCATTCATTTTCATTTATTCCATTTTCACTGGACAGAACAACATTATGTACGACGGACTTTTAGTCATCGATGCCGACGCACACAAAGTCGAGAATCCGATGATTTTCCGGGACTATGTCGATCCCGCCTATCGTAACCGTATTGGTATGATTGTCGATCGCCTCGGCGATCAGCGCGCTCGCGTGATGGATTACAACCCCGTCACCGGAACCACCGACTTACCCCGGATTTTCCCCAAACCCGAAGGCTTCGGAAAAGGTGGCTTCCGCACCCTACACCCCGAAACCACCCTCGGTGCGTTGTTTAACAGCCGCCGCATCGAAGACATGGACCAAGAAGGGGTTGACGTTCACGTGATTTACGGAACCTTCAACCTCACCTTCTCCAGCATCTTCGACAAAGACCTGGCTGTGGCCTTGTGCAAAGCCTACAACGACTACATGGCCGAAGATTGCCGCAAATGGGGCGATCGCCTCAAACCCATCGGCGTCGTTCCCTTGCAAGACGTCGATGAAGCGGTCAAAGAAATGTATCGCTGCGTCAACGAACTGGGTATGGTTGGCGTGGCCACCTCTCCCAACATCCCCATTCCCCACCCGGCGGCCCCCAACGCCTTCCCCGAAGTCCGCACCTGCAAACATATCAGCCACCCGGACTTCTACCCCATCTTAGAAGCCGCCGTCGATCTCGACATCGCCCTCGGCTTACATGGTGGACCCGGTTCCGACATGGTGGGTGGAATCGCCGATCACATGGAAACCTTCGTCCTCAACCACATCTTCGTCCAACGCAACCAGCAACAAATGGCCATGGCGCGGATGGTGTTTGACGGTGCGTTTGAGAAATTCCCCACCCTGCGGATTGGCTTCGTTGAAGGCGGTTGCGGTTGGCTTCCTGACCTCTCCCACTCCTTCCACGAACATTGGGAAAAACGGATTCGTGACTTCGATCCCAAAAACCCCTACCAACCCTCCCTCAAAGAAGTCACCGAATTGATGATTAAAGAACGGGGGAACAGCGTCAACATCTTCAGCCAGGTGAAAAACCTGTTTGATATGTTGTGGACGAAAGAAAAAGACCCCCGCAACATCGACGACGCCAGCCTCTACGAACATTACGATTTACGTCATCGGGACCCGATGGAGTACTTTGAACGGGGACAAATTTTTGTCACCTTTGAGTCTGACGATCCCGGTCCGGCTTATCTTCCCCAAGCGATGGGTGAAGTGGGTAAACGAGTGGCTTGTTTCTCCGGCGACTATGGTCACTGGGATGGTGTCCTTCCTAACTGCGTCCGCGATGCAGCCACCGTCACCAATTATGAGCGCGACCACCTCGCGGCCCTCCTCGGTGGAAATGCGTTGGCCCTGTATGGCGATCGCCTCCGCAACTCCATTACCAACGTCCAAGAAGCCACGGTGACCGCCTAGAGACTCGGTTTCATCGTTCTGATCTGGTTTTGATCTCGGTTTGATGTTGCGATCGCGCTCATCATCTTAACCCGATCCCGAAAACCCCTCGTCTTAAACCGGATGAGGGGTTTTTCTCTGGTTTTTCTCTGATAATTGCCATATCAAGCAGGACATCCGCTATAATCGAGCTACACCCGTTCAACAGTCCCCGTTCAACAGTCCCCGTTCAACGTTGAACCGGAATGACATTAATCTATTAGAGAGGGTTGCTAAGATGGCAAACAATTATAGCTATGACCTACGCCAAAAAGTAATTAAGGCCATTGAAATCGATGGAATGAAAAAGTGTGACGTCAGTGAAGTCTTCGGGATTAGCCGCAATACCATTCATCTCTGGCTCAAACGCAAAGCCGAGACCGGAGATTTTCGCCCCCGAGACTACCGTCCACCCGGTCATAGTCATAAAATTAAAGATTTGGACAATTTTCGCGCCTTCGTCGAAAAAAATGCCGATAAAACTCAAGCACAAATGGCTGAGTTATGGCCTGATGAAATTAGTTCGAGAACCATCTCACGTTGGCTGAAAAAACTGGGATTTGTTCGGGAAAAAAACCTCTGGGTTTTGAAGAAAAAGTCCAAGTCTAAGTCAAACTAGAGCGTGGTGAACCCGAAACAGGCTCTCGAAAAGCGGCGATCGAGGGCCAGTCTCCCCTGTTCACTCTCAACTTAATTCAAGAGGCTAGAGAGCGCCCACCCCAGTAGCCAGAGACTGAACACAATCCCCGCCACGAGGATTAGCACCAAACCAACCACCACCGACACCAACAAGAGGGGATTCACCGGTTTACGAGACACGGGACTGGAACTATCCAAATGAGCCTCCAGCAGCCGCATATTGCGTAGATTGGCCTTCCAGGTGGCGTCAAAAATATCACCGAGGACTGGAACCACTCCAACTAAGGTTTCTAACAGGATATTGGAGAGCATCTTCAGCAGTACAGATTTAGAAACCCCCAACTGAAGTGCATTGACGACAATATAGACTGACAACACAGCACCAGCCGCATCTCCCCAAGCCGGAAACAGTCCCAAAATCGGATCAAGACCAATCCGATAGCCGGTACCGGGAATGGGAATCGACTGATCGAGAAGATAACTCAGACGCTGTAAGCGATTCACCTGACTCGCATCGGGGTGAGAGGCTGGCTTCGGCTTCGAGTCGGTGGGGTTGGTCATATCAAGAGGCTACGCTAGGGAGATGGTGTTGAGGTCTTTGGGACTGGGCCTTGTCTACAAGTCTGCCACAGGCGAAGAATTGTCCACAGAGTTTGAGTCCCCTACGTTAAAATCAACAGGTCAACTAGACTCAAGTCTCAATCTTAAGCATCCATGTCTATTTTTGAAAAAATCTCCAGCGCCCTCAACGATCCCAACTTACAGGCGAACGTGGGACAAATTGGCGGGATTATTAGCACCCTTCAGGAGAGTGGCGGTCGTGAGGGACTCAATACCAACACCAGCCAGGTTCTGCTGTCTCTTGTCGGTAAACAAGTCCAGTCTAGCCTTAAATCGAAATGCGATCGCGAGGGAACCGGAACCGTCCAAACCCTAATTGAACAGTTTGGCGGGACTCAATCGAGTCTCGAAGCCGTACAAGCCCTACTCTCGCCCCAACAGCAGCAAGAGGTGGTTTCTGAAGCCAGCCAAAAAACGGGGGCGAATCCCAACCAAATTCAGGCGCTATTGCCTATCTTTGTACCTCTGGTCTTAAATCTCCTCAAATCAGGAAATTCTAGCCAAGATCCCCAAGCGGGCGACAACCCCGTTCTGATGGATTTCCTCTCTGGCGATGGCGGAATCAATGTTAGTAACGCCATTAGTCTCGCCAGTCAGTTTCTCAGCCGTTAGCCGCCGATTGGGTCAGGATGGCCAAAAAATGTCCCCCAAACCGATTGGCTGGGGGAGATACTTTTAGAAGCGGGCAAAAAGCGGGTGACGCGATTCGAACGCGCGACATTCACCTTGGCAAGGTGACGCTCTACCACTGAGCTACACCCGCAGAACGCTTACTTGCGTTTGCGTGTTTACTATCATGGCAAAATTGTCAGGGGATGTCAACCCCTTGAGGCAATTTTTTTTGAAATTTTTTGAAATTTTCTGAGATGGCCGGTAGGGAGGGAGTAGAAGCCCCTGATTCTCCACCCGTTTCAGCCTTCACGGGACCCTCAATGGAACTGTTGGGCGTAAAACTGAGCGTAGCGTCCATTGGCGGCCAGGAGGTCTGAGTGGGTTCCCGACTCAATCAGTTGTCCGCGTTCCATGACCAAAATGCGATCGGCGCGGCGGACCGTGGCCAGGCGGTGCGCGATAATCAGAACCGTACGATCGCCGGTAATCCGTTCTAAGGCCTCTTGCACCAGAGCTTCTGATTCCGAATCGAGGGCTGAGGTGGCCTCATCTAAAATCAGGATACTCGGATCGAGGAGGACTGCCCGCGCGATCGCCAACCGTTGCCGTTGTCCCCCAGATAGGGTGACGCCCCGTTCCCCCAAGAGAGTAAAATAGCCGTCGGGGAGTTGGGAAATAAACCCATGGGCGTTGGCCACCTTCGCCGCCTCAATCACCTCTTCGAGATCGAACTCCTCCCGGCCAAAAGCGATATTTTGGGCCACGGTTCCCGCAAACAAAACCGTATCCTGTGGCACAATGCCAATTTGTCGGCGTAAACTCTTGAGCGTCACCTGGGCCACATCCACCCCATCGAGGAGAATTTGACCCTGTTGAGGCTGATAGAAGCGGGGAATGAGATTGATGAGCGTTGATTTCCCCGCCCCAGACGCTCCCACCAAGGCGATGGTTTCCCCAGGGAGAATCAGCAGATTTAACGTCTCCAACACCCAGACGGGAGACGGACTATCCGGCGAACCATAGGCAAACGATACCTGCGAAAACTCAATTTTGCCCGTAACGGGCGGGAGGGCGATCGCCTGGGGGGACTCCCGGACCGACGGCTGAAGATGCAGTAACTCAAACACGCGATCGACCGACGCTTCTCCCTGTTTAAACTCGTTGTAATTACTGGTCACGAGAGAGATCGGATCAATCAACATGGCCACCGCCGCAATATAACTGACAAAGCCGCCACCCGTGAGATGTCCTTGGGAGATTTGCCAGGCCCCCAAGTAGAACAACAACAGCACACTCATGGCTTCGAGGAACCCCACCACCACAAACTGGAGTGCTTTGAGTTGTTCGGCGATGTATTTGGTGCG
Source organism: Phormidium lacuna HE10JO (assembly GCA_900149785.2). Lineage (GTDB taxonomy): Bacteria > Cyanobacteriota > Cyanobacteriia > Cyanobacteriales > Geitlerinemataceae > Sodalinema > Sodalinema lacuna_A. The sequence goes on from FSSI02000038.1 coordinate 36,783, forward strand.
ACGGTTGAGATCCGCCGCTTGAGAGAAGCGATGATTGGCGTAGTCTTCAGCGGCGAATCCCTGAACCAAACGCATCCCGGCGAACAATTCCGTCAGTAAAGCCGCCAAATTCGAGATTTGGGTTTGACTGCGACGGGAGACTTTCAAGAGGCGATCGCCAAAACCACCAATCAACCCAGCCATAATCGGGGCAATCAGAAACGTCGCCAGCGTCAACTGCCAATTCAGCCATACCATATAGCCGAGAACCACCAACAGTTGCAAAACACTGGGGAGGAACTGATGAAAGACCTTGTTCACCACCTCACCGATGCGATCGATATCTTCCGTGAGGCGATAGGAGAGATCTCCCGTTTTGGCCGTGGCAAAATAATCCAGACTCAACCGTTGCAAATGAGCGTAGGTTTGACAGCGTAAATCAAACGCCGTCGCAAACGCCGCCCGGGCCATCAACGCATCCTGTCCATATTGAACCGCCCCTCGAACCACAAAAATGACCGCACTCCAGGCCGCCAATTGTGCGATCGCCCCCACATCCCCCTCACCGATATATTCAGCAATCCGTCCCGCCAGCCAGCCGAGAAGGGGCCAAAACAGCGTAAATCCTAACGTACAGGCGATCGCTGCCACAATCACAGAGCGATGAGGCGACAAATAAGGCAACAACAGCCGGTAACTCGACGGCGATGAAGACGGCGATGGAGAAGATAAGCTCAAAAGAGGTGTCAAACCAAAAAACATCCCCTTGATTTTAGGGGATCTTATCGTTGCGTCATATCACAGTCCTTCAACGCCTCGGCGATCGTCTTCAAACTCACCGGTTTCGTCACAAACCCCACCATTCCCACCGCCTCACAAGCCTCCTCATACTCCGGTAACACATTCGCCGTCACCGCAATCACCTGAGGCCGTTGTGGCGGGGACCATTCCGCAAAAATACATTCGGTGGCCTTAATCCCATCCATTTTGGGCATCTGAATATCCATCAGAATCACATCATAAGCCGTGTGACGGACCGCTTCGACCGCTTCGAGGCCATTATTGGCCACATCAGCCTCATATCCCAACCGTTTCAACAACCGTAACAGCACCTTCTGATTGACGAGATTATCTTCCGCCAAAAGTATGCGTAACGGGTGTTGCTGGCTAAAGGTATCATCCATCATTGGGGAAGGAGTCAAAACAACCACAGCTTAAAAAGACAACTCCTACTGTACACCAATTGCTTAGTCGGCCTGGAGGAATCAGCCTGCTCCAAGACCACGGATGTAAACACCAACGTTGAACCCTGAGTCCCATCGAGCAACCTAGCTAACTGAACAGAAACTCAGTGTTTTCCACCGCTGCGACATTGGCCGCCACCAAATCCGTTTCCGCCTCCGAGAAGTTATCACCCACCCGTAAACTCGGCACATCCGCCGTGGTTGCCGCCACATAAACCGAGAAACCCGGAGACTCAGCCGCCAACACATTATCCAACAGCCGCACCTGATCGGGATCCGGAATTTGCGTCCCAGCGGTGACCAATAATGAACCCGTTAGATTATCAGCACTAAAGCCGCTAACCGTATTTTCCTGAATCAGTAAGTTTTGGAAATTCCCCGTCCGTAGAGTAATTCCCCCATCCGTTCGTCCACGGCCCGCACCCGAGGCACCGTTAATAGTATTCCCTGAGAGGGTGATATCCTCGGGAGGATTCCCCTCATCCTCAGTCCCCGACAGTTGAATCCCGGAGCCTCCCTCAGCCGCAACATTGAGAACATTATCCGAGAGAGTGCTACCAATGAGTAAATCGGCCACGATCGCGTCACTATCGGCTTCCGTCCCAATCGCATCAACGACATTTTCCGTCACTGTAGCATCACTGAGGTTACTCAAACTGATGCCAACCCCTTCGATATCATTGAACTGATTATTGGCAATCCTGACCCCAGTCCGGCGTTCCTCGGGACGCACCGACAGTCCCACCCCTTCAAAGACATTATTAACGATGCGTAGAGTGTTACCGGTGTTGTCTGCATCAACACCCTCAGTCAAGGTCAAACCATCTAAGGTGACATCATTGGCATTGACTTGAACCGTCGCGGTAATTTCCGATTCATCACTACGACTATCATCACCCGCCGTACCCGCATTGGCCCCGAGTAACGTGACCGACTGCGAGAGATTGAGGGCCTCGCTATAGGTTCCGGGAGCAATGCGAATGGTATCTTGACCATTGCCCACACTCACATCATCCGTATTGCCGATTTCCTCGTCATCCAAGGCATCGACAATCCGACCATACACCCGAACCGTCCCGGAATTTCCGCCATCAGTTTCGATACTGATATCCAAATAGGTGCTGTTGTCCTCCAACGCACTCACACCACCACTGGTGAGGGTAATTGTCCCATCACTCTCGATGGTGATGGCCTCTTCGACCGCCTCGCCGTTATCGGTTTCCACCCCAACAACGCTAAACCCTTCAGCCTCCTCAGCCGCGACTTGGCCAATCACCCCTGCACTGTTGGCCACGAGGAGTTCTGCACCCCGTAGCTGGGGCGTTGTGGTCAAGTTAGCATCAGGATCAGCCTCTTCCTCCTCCTCATCGCTTCCGGGGTCATCCTCAATGTCATCAAAGTTCGGTAAATCGGCAAAATCAGGGGCAAACACGCCTTCGGTGATATTGGCCACGGGAACACCGGGCAAAATGGCAATGACCGAATCCGAGTCCCGACGGGTAATTACGGCATCATTGACGTTGAGGCCAGTCCCCTGATTGATATCAATATCCTCAAAGGTGAGAAGTCCTCCGAGGAGTAGGCGATCTTCTTCGGCACTATTAAAGTCTAAGATGACATCTAACCCGGGTTTATCAATCAGGACAAAATTATCAGCCCCCCGGCCACCATGAAGGGTGTTATTTCCCTGACTCCCGACGAGGTAATCATTCCCCTGGCCGCCAGCGAGGAAATCATTGCCGCGATCGCCAAACAGGGTATCATCTCCCTGATTCCCAAAGAGAAAATCATCCCCTTGTCCCCCTCGGACAATCTCATTACCGTCGCCGCCGGCGATCGTATCGTCATCGGAATTGCCAAACAGGGTATCATCTCCATCATCGCCAAAGATGGTATTCCGGCCCTCGCCGCCGGTCACCAAGTCATTGCCCCGTCCGGCATAGATCACATTCGCCCCGGATACACCGGCGATGGTGTCGTCACCGGCATTACCAAAAATCGTGTCATTACCATCATCCCCGGATAGGTAATCATTGCCGGGACCCCCACCGATGACATCACTACCGCGACCGCCAAAGAGGGTATCATTGCCATCATCACCGACGAGGGTATCATCACCACGATTTCCCGCCAGAATGTTATCGCCCTGTTGTCCGTAGATAACATCATTTCCATCGGACCCTCGGACTTGGTCATTTCCTAAACCGGCCAAGATGGTATCGTTGCCCAAACCCCCGATGATGATATCTTCGTCGGGGCCACCGGCGAGGACATTATTGCCGCCTGTACCGACGATGGTGTCATTGCCCTCAATGCCACGGATGATATCATCACCAGTTCCCCCAACCAGGGAATCATTGCCTAGGCCCCCGACGAGGCTATTCTGTCCCGATTCTCCGAAAATCACATCATCGCCGTCATCTCCGGATAGATTGTCATTGCCCGCCCCGGCGAAGAGTGTATCGTTGTCCTTGCCTCCAAAGAGGCTGTCATTCCCCTCATTGCCGAATAAGACATCCTCACCGGGGCCGCCGGCTAAAATATCGTTCCCGGCTAAGCCAAAAATGGTCCCGTTCCCCGCGCTCCCGACAATCGTATCGTCCGCTTCGGTGCCGCTAAACAGGGTATCCTCTTGCTCTAAGGCAACATTCAGTCCAACCATGTCAAATACTCTCTCACACTTGGTTTCCCACAGGTCTGGTGTCTTGGTTGTCTTGATGGGTTGACAGACAAAGCACAGAGATCCGGGGCGGGGAACCCTAACACGTTAACACGACGTGCTACATTGCTGTTGGGTTGCCGATCGCCGCCATCAAATTCTAGCCGCTTCTGAGTCACGTTGGGTCGGAAAATTCCCTGAACACAGATCTCAATGCAGATCCTAGGGGACTGGCATCCTTGAGGAGTTTGATGGGTTTCAATGTTTGCGTGTTTGTACCATGTTCGTTGTCTGACTGGGGGAATTTTTAGCCGTGTCTCATCCGACTTCTATGCCGTTTCACCTGAATCCGATCCACTTTGGGACCGATGGTTGGCGCGGAACCATCGCCGCTGATTTTACCTTTGAGCGGGTGGCCCAGGTGGCTCCTGTGGCGGCGGCGGTGTTAGACCGTCATTATGGCCCGACGGCGCGATCGCGTACGGTGGTGGTGGGCTATGACCGTCGTTTTATGGCCGAGGATTTCGCCCAACTCGCGGCGGATTGCCTCGTTGCAGCGGGGTTTGATGTGCTGTTATCGGAGTCTTACGCCTCCACGCCGGCCTTCAGTTGGGCGGCCCATCATCGCGGCGCGTTGGGGGCGATTGTGATGACGGCCAGCCATAATCCGGCTCGCTATTTAGGCTTAAAAGTCAAAGGAGCCTTTGGTGGCTCGGTTCCCCCGGAAATTACCCAAGAGATTGAAGCTCAACTCAAGGCCGGAGAACCCGTTACGGCCGAGACGCCGGGAACCTTAACCCACTTCGATCCCTGGACGGAGTTTTGCGCGGATTTACGCACCAAGGTGGATATCGAGAGTATTCGTCAGGTGCTTCAGTCGGGCCAATTGACGGTGTTTGCCGATGTCATGCACGGCGCAGCAGCGGGAGGATTAGCCAAGATTTTAGAGGCGCCGATTGAGGAACTCAACAGCGATCGCGATCCCCTCTTTGGCGGTGGCGCACCGGAACCCCTCCCGAAGAACCTGTCCGGGTTGTTTGAGGCCATTAAAGACCATCGTCTCCATAGTCAGGGATTAGCCGTTGGTATTGTCTTTGATGGCGACGGCGATCGCATTGCCGCCGTTGACAGTGAAGGCAATTTCCTCAGTTCCCAGGTGCTGATCCCCATTTTGATGGAACATTTGGCGCAACGAAAGGGACTCTCGGGGCAAATTGTCAAAACGGTGAGTGGTTCGGACTTAATCCCGCGCTTGGCCCAACTTTATAACTTACCCCTGCTAGAAACCCCCATTGGCTTTAAATATATCGCCGATATCATGCTCTCCCAGGATGTCCTCCTCGGTGGCGAGGAATCCGGGGGAATTGGCTATAACACCCATATTCCCGAACGAGATGCGCTGTTGTCGGCGTTGTATGTCCTAGAGGCGGTGGTGCAGTCGGGTAAGGGCCTCGGCTTGCTGTATCGGGACTTACAGGAGAAGGTCGAGTTTGTCTCGATGTATGACCGGATTGATTTGCCCCTAGCCAGTATGGCGGTGCGTCAGGCCCTCGTCGATGAGTTGGAACAGCGTCCGCCGGCCACCATCGCCGAGAAAGCCGTGGAGAGTTGCCAAACCACCGATGGCTATAAGTTCCGTCTCGCCGATGCCAGTTGGCTGTTGGTGCGCTTTAGTGGCACAGAACCGGTGTTACGGCTTTATTGTGAAGGACCGAGTGCCTCCGAGGTGCGTCAAACCCTGCATTGGGCCAGAGATTGGGCGAAAGGGGTTGAAGCCTCGATGGCCTAGGCTTTAGGTTTGCCTGGGGGTTCGGGGAGTTTTCCCCCGCGATCGCCCCTGGGTTTTCGCCAACACGGCCACGCCGGCGACGGTAATCTGAGACTGTTTCAGGACCGCCAAGGCTTCTTGGGTTGTGCTGCCGGTGGTGTGAATGTCGTCGAAGAGGAGAACAGACCGTCGGGGTGGACGACGTTGAAAGGCTGGCCCCAGGGCGATCGCATTCTGCAAAGTCTGTTGACGCTGTTGAGGGGTTAACTGGAATAGGGCTTGGGTATTTTTAACGCGTTTCAGCCCTTTAGCGGCTAAGGGAAAGCCGGTTAAATCACAAAAATACCGCGCCAAACGTTCGGCTTGATTAAAGCCCCGTTGTCGCTGTTTATCCGGGTGCATGGGGATGGGGACGACAATGAGGGATTGAGGCAAACTGGGGGACTGTTGCCAGGCTTCAGCGACTCGATGGCCCAGGGGGCGAGCCAGTTGGGGGTTATTCTCATATTTAAGGGCGGCGATCGCCCGTTTGAGGCTTCCGCTATAGGTTCCCCAAGCAAATAGGGGCAAATCTCCCCGCCACTGGTCTCGAGGATGACGCTGGCGACAGTCGTCGAGGCGACGTTGACAGGCGACACAGAGTTCTTGTCCCTCCAGGGGGCGATCGCACAGGGGACAGTTGGGACGTAAAACCAGGTTGAGAAGGGAATCGAGTAAACGCACCAGGTCAAGACTTTTGCCAACTTAGGGATTATATCACGTGAACTACCGAACAGTGAATCAAAGATTACACAGTCGGCTTCCTACCCAGCAAATTGCGAGATAGTAGATTTCTTACGTCCTCTACTATCTCGACTTACACTTGGGCGATAGGCGAACTCCCCAGTCCCTGAGGATAAAATACGCAGTCCTTCGTCTCTGATATTTTTGGCAGCGTTGATGTCTCTATCGTGCCTTGTTTGGCACTTTTCACACTGCCAAGACCTAACATCAAGTGGAAGGCTTCTTACTTGATTTAGGCAAGTATTGCAGGTTTTAGAACTAGGGAAGAATCGGTCCACCTCTAGGTAGGCTTTCCCTTCCTGTTCTGCTTTGTATTTCAACATGGTACAAAACTGACCCCATCCCACTTGACTAATTGCTTTCGC
>FSSI02000034.1:0-47791 GCA_900149785.2 Phormidium lacuna HE10JO
GTCTCTATTGTAGGAAATGGCATCAAATTCCCTAAAATGGGGATTGTTAATGCCAGACTACACAGACTTGTTGAGGGGAAAATCAAAACAGTCACAGTATCGGTTAATGCTAAGGATCAATACTTTGCTTCTGTCCTGGTTGATGACGGGAAGGATATCCCCGAAAAAACGACTGAAGGTAAAGCAGTAGGTATTGATTTAGGGTTGACTMATTTTGCTATCACCTCTGATGGGTCTAAATTTGACAACCCCCGTTGGTTGGCTAAGCATGAGAAAAATCTAAGAGCCAAGCAGAAGCGGTTATCCAGAAGGCAGAAAGGCTCAAGCAACCGCAATAAAACCCGAAAGCAGGTAGCCGGGGTACATAACAAAATAGCCAGATGCAGGTCAGATTTCCACCACAAGCTATCACGCAGGATAGTTAACGAAAACCAAGTTATAGTGGTGGAAAATCTAGCRGTTAGAAATATGGTTAAAAACCACTGTCTMGCGAAAGCAATTAGTCAAGTGGGATGGGGTCAGTTTTGTACCATGTTGAAATACAAAGCAGAACAGGAAGGGAAAGCCTACCTAGAGGTGGACCGATTCTTCCCTAGTTCTAAAACCTGCAATACTTGCCTAAATCAAGTAAGAAGCCTTCCACTTGATGTTAGGTCTTGGCAGTGTGAAAAGTGCCAAACAAGGCACGATAGAGACATCAACGCTGCCAAAAATATCAGAGACGAAGGACTGCGTATTTTATCCTCAGGGACTGGGGAGTTCGCCTATCGCCCAAGTGTAAGTCGAGATAGTAGAGGACGTAAGAAATCTACTATCTCGCAATTTGCTGGGTAGGAAGCCGACTGTGTAATCTTTGATTCACTGTTCGGTAGTTCACGAGAGTTCACAGGATCTCGGTAAGCCTCAACGGTCACTCTTTATGCGTAAATCCAGACAGTCGCCGTTGGCGATGGTCGAAACGGCGTTTCTGGCCAGCACAGCCAGTTTAATTTGGCTGATTAACTACTATTTCCCCCTCGGGCCGCTGTTACGCATCTTCTTTCCGGTTCCCATGGCCCTCGTCTATTTACGTTGGGGGAAACGAGCCTCTTGGATGTCGGCGTTAGTGTCCGGGTTGTTGCTGTCTGTGTTGATGGGACCGACGCGCAGCATTCTATTTATCGTCCCCTATGGCTTACAGGGTGTACTGTTGGGCGTTCTCTGGAAGCGGCGAGCGAGTTGGGGAGTGGCGATCGCCCTGACGGGACTCTTAGGCGCGTTTGGGGTCTTTTTTAAGGTCTGGCTCGTCTCAATTCTCTTGGGAGAGGATTTATGGGTCTATTTCACGGTTCAGATGACGCAACTGCTCAATTGGGGCTTTGAAAAGGTTGGTTGGTTGGTACAGCCAAGTTTAACCCTAGTGCAAGTGCTGTCCATTCTCGCCATTCTCATTAACAGTCTCGTCTACGCTTTTGTGGTTCACTTAGGGGCCTTGCTACTCCTCGATCGCCTCGGAAACCCCATTCCCCGTCCACCTCAATGGATTCAAACTATCTTGGCTTTGGACTATGACGATGACTATGGCCAGGAAGAATAAACAAACGACGAGGTAATGTGGGCTGGGATTCATCATTAGTGCGAGTCTATACGGAAATCGCTCGCGGTCAGGCTTGGCTCGATCGCTATCAGGGGACATCCCCCCTATTTAGCTGTGTCTTTGGCTTCACCGAGACGGGGACTCTCCCTGATATCTCGGCAGCGGGCCGCACCCCGGCCGACCGCCGCAAAACGGCGTTAGCGGATGCAGAATATCTCCTCAGCGGTGGTATAACCCCTCCCCAGTATCCCCTCCCACCGTTGACAGCCGGCGCTTCTCCAGCGGTGATTTCGCGGGCGGTGGTGTCTGGGTTATCATTACCTCTCTATGTCTTTGATGCGGGGTTACCGGCTCCCATTCCTCAACCCTCACCTCTCCCTCCGTCAACGGTTGTTGCGTGTTTGAGTGACCGTCCGGCCCGTTGTTTAACCAGCGGGGCCGCTATGACCCAGTCTCAGGTGCAGGATCTCTTGGCGGCGGGGTTGGCCTGGGGCGATCGCCTTAGTGATCATTGTGATTACGCCATTTTGGGAGAATGTGTCGTGGGTGGGACAACGACGGCTTTAGCGGTGTTGTTGGCCTTGGGGTTTGCGGCCCAAGGTCAGGTTAATAGTAGTTATCCCCTGTGCAATCACCGCCGCAAGCAAGAAGTGGTGCAACAGGGGTTATGGCGTTGGCGAGAACGAGGCGGTGATTCCCGTCCCCTAGCGGTTGTCGAGGCGTTAGGAGACCCCATGCAGGTGGTGGTGGCGGGTTTGGCGTTGGCGTTGAGTCGCCGCTGTGGTGTCTTGTTGGCGGGTGGGACGCAAATGCTGGCGGTGTATGCTCTGTTACGGGCGATCGCTCAGGACATCGGCTATCCTTGGCAACCGGAGCAGATTGTGGTCGGAACGACCCGCTGGGTCGCTGAAGACCCCAGCGGTCAAACCGTTGCGTTAGCCAAAATGTTAGGGGATGTGCCGTTGTTGGCGACTCAGTTAACCTTCCATCAGGCTCGCTTTCCTCAGTTACGAGCCTATGAAGCGGGATATGTGAAGGAAGGAGTGGGAGCCGGTGGTTGTGCGATCGCGGCCAGTTTACAAGGATGGACGGCCCCATCCCTTTTGGCAGCTATTGAAACCGGCTTGTCCAAGTTAATTGAGAGGTAACGCTTGCTAACTCTGGCAAACTCTCAAATGGTATCAGATCCCCCCAAATCAGATGGATTCAGAGGTTAGGATGAGCTTATCGTCGTCGATCTGAGATCAGGTGATGATTGCGTTGAGCAAAGTCAGTCCGCGATAGCAGTTGTTCTTCTAAGGCAGCAATCCGATTGTAGGCGGCGGTCAATTGCGCGGTTAATCGCTGAATTTGCAGTTCGGGGGCGATATTCGTTTCAGAACTGGCTTGACTCGAACTAGAATGAGAGTCGTCTCCAAGGACATCTTTATGGCGCATAAAATCTCCCCAATCCTCCACGGTATCGGCGATTAGCAGGTTATCCTCGGCTGACTCTCCACGGAGTCCCGGCTCGGGGTGAGGCTGAGAGTCGTTGCTTGAAAGAACTTGGGATAGTTTCAGGTTCAGACGCTCAATGGTCTCGTAGAGTCCATCGACTTTTGTGTTTAGGGCTAATATCTGATGTTGGACGGGATCCATAGCTTAATATCTCGACAGTTCACAGGTTGTTCTTCATTTATAGTAGTCAAGAATTTGGGAAATCCTAATTTACTTTTAGTTTATTTAACTTTTACAAAAAAGCGTCCTGCTAAGTACCGTTTTAGTTTGCCTTTGTAACGTTGGTGTAACGTTAGCTTAATTTTGGTGTCGATTGGCGATCGCCTTTCGAGAAGGGGGTTTCAGAGGTATTTCAATTCTATGGGGACTGCATCCCGTTTTACGTTTCGTAAAAATTGCTCATGGAGCCATGATGAGACTCACTATCAACATCCATTTCCAAAAGATGAGGGAACTGAAGCCAAAGATGACCCCAGTCACCCACAGAGAACGGGTTTGACGGAGATTAACATCAAGGACGGGTCAAGGAAACGCTATGCTTAAGAGGTGCAATCGAATTATCTCAAAGCTGCTTTGTCTGTTAGTCGCCGCTCTCTCCTAACCGGTGCGATCGCCGTAGGAGTCGCCCAACTGCTTACGGGATGTCAAGCCTCCCCAGACCGACGCCTGGTGGTGAAATTCCTCCGCGATGCTGTTCCCGCCCCGATGCTGGGAGAATTTCGCCGTGTTTTAGAGGAACCGGCGAGTTTAGATTTCTCGGCTGAACCCCAGTTAGCGGATCTGTTTCAAGGGTTGGTACGATGGCATCAAACCCAGGAGGACAGCCACGACGATAGAGGCTGGCTTCCTTGGCAGCGATCGCCCCAAATTCCCCATTTGAGCCTACTGGGTCACAGTTGGCTACCGAAAGCCATTGAGAGCCAATTGATTCAACCCCTAGAGGCTGAATCTTGGCAAAATTGGACGAGTCTACCGGAGAATCCCATCAATTGGCGTGAACTTCCCCGTCGCGGCGATCGCCTCTGGGGCGCTCCCTATCGTTGGGGAACCACCGTCATCGTCTATCGCAAGGATAAGTTCGCTCAACTCGGCTGGACTCCCCAAGATTGGTCAGATTTGTGGCGCGAGGAGTTACGGGGACGGCTGGCCCTGTTGGACAGTCCCCGAGAGGTGATTGGCTTAACGCTCAAGAAATTGGGCTATTCCTACAATCATGATCGTCCCCAAGACGTACCAGAATTACTCAACGAACTCCAGGCCCTTCACAAGCAAGCACTGTTGTATTCATCAACCGCCTATCAGCAACCGTTACTACGCGGTGATGTCTGGGTGGCGATCGGTTCATCGCGAGATATCTTAGGGATTCCCCAATATGGGCAACAACTAGAGGCGATCGTTCCCCAGTCGGGGACAGCCTTATGGGCCGATTACTGGGTGCGGCCGGCGGATGTGGCGGCCCATGAGTTGAGCGATCGCTGGATCGACTTTTGTTGGCGGCCCCGCATTGCCCAACAGCTTTCCCTCTTAGCCTTCGCCACCTCTCCCCAAGTCCTCGAAACTCCCCGCCAGAATCTCCCCGAGTCTCTCCGCCGCAATGGGGTCTTACTCCCCGACCGCGATCGCCTTCAACGCAGTGAGTTTATCGAATTGGACTTAGGAGACGCCAGTTTAAGTCAATATCGGCAAATCTGGCAGCAGCTACGGCGGGGAGAATAGGCAAGAGGCAAGAGGCAAGAGGCAAGAGGCAAAAGGCAAGAGGCAAGAGGCAAGAGGCAAGAGGCAAGAGACAAGCTGTTCCCTGTTCCCTGTTCCCTGTTCCCTGTTCCCTATTCCCTGTTCCCTGTTCCCTGTTCCCTGTTCCCTATTCCCTGTTCCCTGTTCCCTGTTCCCTGTTCCCTATTCCCTATTCCCTCTAAAGCGTCTCCAGATACGCCAACAAATCCGACATGGTTTGCGGACTCGGTTGAAACTGGGGCATGGGGGGAGTGTCCCCACCAATGACTTGTTGGATTAGACTAGCGCGGGACTTGTGGGCCGAGATATCTTGGAGACTCGGGCCAACCAAACCATTGCCGCCATCGCCATGACAGCCTGAACAATTCATCTGAAAAATGGCGTAGCCTTGGCGGGGGTTGCCTTCAATGGCTAAAACTTCCTGAATGTAGGGATCTGAGGTTTGCCACTGGTGCAACACAAATACAGATAAGCCAATCGCCAGCAACCCCACCAACGTACAGACGGAGAGGTGCTGAATCAGGCGATCGATATCGATCTCGAGGGCTGGCGTTTTCAAAAGCGTTCGGTTGGGCAAACTCGGGCGGGTTTATATAAATATACCAATCTTCTTCAATCTTAAAGGACAGGATTGAGAAAATCCAAGGGCTTAAGGGAATTTTTAGCCAAGGGAGAGGCGGCCGGGGTCTAGCCAGATGGAGACTCCATTAGGGCGATCGCCCCAGAAGCCCGTACAATAGTAAGTCACACTCGATTGATCACATTGCAGGAGACACACTCATGGTAGAACCCTTACTCGCGGGTATCGTTTTAGGACTGGTTCCCATTACCCTGGCTGGCCTATTTGTTGCCGCCTATCTCCAATATCGTCGTGGCAACGCCCTCACAGACGAGTAAGTTGAAGGCGATCGCAGTAGGGACAACCTCCTTGTCCCTACATTTGTTGAGTGTTTAAGTCTTTAAGCCATTTTTCGACAATAGAAGCGAACTTCCGTGTTGCCATAGCGTTTTTCTCGGACTTGCTCTAATTCCTCAGGGATTTGAATATCTTGGCGTTGGCGATCGCACTCGACGGCCATTTCTCCCTCAAGGCTGAGAAGTTGCAGTTGGGCGATCGTCTCTAAAACCGGTTCATACAGATCACTAGCATAGGGGGGATCGAAATAAATGCGGTCAAAGACTTGTCCACCCAATTGGGGAAGCCGCTTCAGCACATCCCCCCGCAAAACCTGGAACTGTTGATCGGGTTTCGCCACCTGTTGCCAATTTTGCTGAATCACGCCACAGGCCTTGCCCCATTGGTCAATTCCCACCACTTCAGAAGCCCCGCGCGATAAGGCTTCCGCCCCCATCGCCCCACTTCCAGCACAAAGATCCAACCAACGACAGCCCTCAATCTCCCCCAACCAGATATTAAACAACGCTTCACGAACTCGCGCTGGAGTCGGGCGAGTCGCCTCTCCAGGGAGAGTTTTCAGGGAACGATTACCGTGGATTCGCAGGCTCATGGAAGGGAACAGGGAACAGGGAACGGGGAACAGGGAATAGGCAGTAAGTAGGGTAGGGTGTGTTCCGGCTTGCAATAGTAGGGGCGAAAAATCCCCTCCTGGGAGGGGTTAGGGGTGGGTTATGCCCCTACTTGCCGGAACGCACCGCTCATGTGTTAAACCGAAGCGACAGAGATGGCGTTTTCCGCGAGATGGACGAAATTGGAGAGGAGTTGTAGGCCAGCGGTGGAGGACTTCTCGGGGTGGAATTGAACCGCCATGAGATTGTCGCGGGCGATCGCCGCCGTAACGGCTTGACTTCCGTGAGTGACGGTGGCAGCTTTGAGGCTGGGATCGGTGGGATCGACGTAGTAGGAGTGAACGAAATACATCCAGGCGGGATTGGGGAGATTTTCCCAGAGGGGAATCCCGGTTTGTTGGAAATCGAGGGCGTTCCAACCCATATGAGGAACGGTGATTCCCGGTTCGTGACGGAAGCGGCGCACGACTCCGGGGATAATGCCTAATCCCGGTTGTGTTCCTTCTTCTGAACGTTCAAAGAGGATTTGTAAGCCGAGACAGATGCCGAGAAAGGGTTTTCCTTGGGCGATCGCCGTTTGGATGGGTTCGACGAGATGACGCGATCGTAGATGTTCCACCGCCGGATCGAAGGAACCGACGCCGGGTAAGACGACGGCCTGGGCTTGGGCGATAACCTCCGGGGAATCGGTAATGATGGGAGTTGCCCCGGCCTTCTCCAATCCTTTACAAGCGGAGTGGAGGTTACCCATATCGTAATCGACCACTGCGATCTCAACCATAATTGTCTCGTAACTCTTTACTGAGGAACCCTCTCGATTATCTCACCTTAGGGGCGATCGCCCACCGCCGACATCTGCCGCGCCCCGAAAATCGTCTTTAGCCGTCCCACGACTCACGCTCAATTTCGAGATCTTGGTCAATCTGCTGGACGGTTCTACCCTCTAAACGTTGCTGATGAATTTGGGCTAAAATCTCTTGGATAGATGGATGTTGGACTTGTTCAGACTTATAGGGAAACAGGACAATAACTTCTACTTGGTCATGGGTTAAATCAAGTTGTGCTTCAGGGGGCAACTGAATTTCGAGCCGATTTCCCTCTAGGACTTTTGCTTCAAACCTGAATGCGGATTGATGAGTGGGTTTCATGATGTTCGTAGTATCGGATAGCAGGAATAGAAAAAGTAAATAGTTTATGAGGCGTTTTGCCTCCACCTTCTGATAATTAGAGTGGAGGTTATCCAGGTCGTGATCGACTGCTGCGGTATGAACGAGAGTCATTGCTATCAATCCTCTCGATTATCTCACCTTAGCGGCGATCGCCCACCGCCGACATCTGCCGCGCCCCAAAAATGGCTTCAGCGTGATGATAGAACTTAAACTCCAAGAGATTCTGAAAAGGATCTTGCAAGAAAAAGGTTTGATGTTCCGTCAGTTCCCCTTTAAAGCGGTGTTTCGGCTGTTGATAGAACAGAAGTTGCCGTTCCTGGGCGCGGTTCAGGAGGCGTTCCCAATCGCGTAATTCAGGAAACACCAAGCCAAAATGGCGGGGATAGATGCCCTGCTGCGGGGTAAGCGGTTCTGAGGTGACATGGGCGACGAGTTGATGTCCATAGAGATTCATAATTAGGGCTTGGGGAGATTCCCGGCCCAACTCGCAGCCTAAGCCGTCTCCGTAAAAGGCTTTGGTATCGTCTAGGTTCCCGACGGGAAACGCCAAGTGGAAGATGGTCTCTGACATAATGGGGGTTGAGGATAAGTGGTTGCAATCTTAGGATAGCTAGGCTTTGACGAATCTTCAATCATCCTTAATCCTGTTTATCCCGGAGTTTCATCCCGACACTTCCAGTTGTCGTGGCAGTTGAATGAGGCCCAGATTGGGAGGTTTAGCACCGACTCAGGTAGAATGTAGATACCCTGTGGACACTCTATCTGAAAGCATTGAAATCGCAGTGGTACTGGCCCACCCAGCCTTGAGGACACCCTATGGTTGCAACAGTTGCCAAGTGGGGCAATAGTCTAGCCCTTCGGATTCCCCAGCACATTCTTCAGGAAATTGAGTTAGTTGAAGGTGCAGAAGTCGATTTAGTTGTGATTGACGGGAATTTAGTTGTCAAACCTAGATCTCGTCAACGTTATTCGTTAGATGAGCTTGTGAACGCCATCACTCCGGAGAATTTGCATTCTGAAATCGAGACCGACGTTAGCGTGGGGAATGAAGCTTGGTAAATCCAACAGAGGCTTATATTCCCGATCGGGGCCATATTGTCTACTTAGACTTCAATCCAACGAAAGGTCATGAACAGCGAGGACGCCGGCCTGCTTTTGTCCTTTCACCACAACGTTACAATGCGAAAAGCTGCTTAGCGCTATTTATCCCAATCACTAGACAACAAAAAGGATATCCTTTTGAGGTGGCCTTGCCAGCCGGGTTACAGATTCAAGGTGTAATGCTGTCTGACCAAATTAAGTGCCTAGATTGGACAGTCCGTAATGTGCAGTTTGTTGAGGTTGTTCCAGATAGCTTAGTTGAAGACGTGCAGGCAAAAATCAACCCCCTGATTTTTTGATTCTATAGGGCTAGAATTAAGATTTGTGTTAGCTACAATCCTAGCAAGAGTTTAATGAAATTATCAGATCTAGCCCTCCGGACTGAGACGTTGACTCCACAGGAGAGAGTCCCCATCTCCCTATAAAATAGATGGGAAGCAAGCCCTTGGCTCCCGAACTTACTCAAAACCTATGCAAACGTCCGAAACCCGTCCCCAACTCAGCCTCCCCCAACGTCAAGCCAGCGTCTCCCGCAAAACTGGGGAAACCGATGTCCAAGTTAGCGTGAACCTCGATGGAACCGGCCAATGTCACGCCAACACCGGGATTCCCTTCCTCAACCATATGCTGCACCAAATCGCCTCTCATGGACTGATTGATTTGGAAGTCAACGCCGTGGGGGATTGGGAGATTGATGACCACCATACGAATGAAGATGTGGGGATTACCCTCGGACAAGCCTTAGCCCAAGCCTTGAGCGATCGCAAGGGAATCGTTCGCTTCGGTCATTTCGTCGCACCCCTCGATGAATCCCTGATTCAAGTGGCCCTAGACTTTTCGGGACGACCTCATCTGAGTTATGGACTGGAGATTCCCACGGAACGGGTGGGAACCTATGACACGCAACTGGTGCGAGAGTTCTTTGTCGCGATCGTCAATCACGCGCAACTCACCCTGCATATCCGCCAACTCGATGGCCTCAACTCCCATCATATTATTGAAGCCACCTTCAAAGCCTTCGCGCGATCGCTGCGCATGGCCGTGGAAATCGACCCCCGCCGGGCCAGTACCATCCCCAGTTCCAAAGGCGTTCTGTGAATCTCCACCCCCAAAACCCAGAGTGTTAAGCTTTCTTGCGATCGCACTGAGCAACCGAAGCACTCATGTTAACGTTCTACCCAGAACACGAAACTAGCTGACTACGCCAAGTTTGGCAGGAGAACTCCCTTGAACGCATCCCTATCGCATCACGGACAGAACGCGCACGAGGATATCGGTGACTACGTCGCTCACCTTCAGTTCCACATGACCCTTCAAGCGCGTAACCTGGTTCCTAACCTAACTCAAGCCGCTGATAGCCGCGAGCAACTTCTCCACGAGACTCAGGCTGAGTTTGAAAAACAAGTCTCTCGACAAGCCATTCAGCGCGGTTAATCTCGCCATTGTTAATCTCGCCATTGGTGAGCGGTTATCGATTTCAGATTTCGCTGACAGAAGACCCACCCAGTTCTCTCTCGCCCAGATTGAGACCGGGTGGGTTTCTCAATTAGCCAAAATTGCTCTAAATAGGACAAAAAACTGGGGAAAAGAAGGCAATAGGCAACAGGCAATAGGCAACAGGTGGGGAATTCTCTCCCAAATCAGAGTATAAATCAGGCAATCTTTGATTGCTCATGCTCGACCCGCCTGGGCAAAATTCGCTACACTGAGAACCTAATACTTGTCGCGTGGAACCCCGAAAGCGGGGCGAATACTCCATTAATCATCACATCTACGGAGACCTCAAGGGACTCAAATCCAGCCAACTCAAACAACTGCAACGGCTGTATCACCAGCGGTTACCGGGCGATCGCCTCACGACACCAGAGTTCGCCCAGCGTTTGGCGGCCATCAGTACCGATTTAGGGAAACCCGTGTCCGCCTATCTCAACCGTCGTGGCCAAGTGATTCGCGTCGGGGTGGGAAGTCCTCGCCAAACCCAAATCCCACCCCTCGAACTCCCTCGCTACGGGGCGAGTCGTCTCAGTGGGATTCGTTGCATCGCCACCCAATTGAAACGGGATGAACCGGGAACCGCCACCCTGACGGCTATGGCCATCCAGCGCTTAGATGCCCTAATCTGTCTCACCCTCACCGGGTCTGGGTTTCAGCGACGGGGCGGCGGCGAAACGGGCTATGTTCACCGGGCCTATCTGGCCCATCTGGTTCCCAACCCCAGCGAAGCCAGTTGGATGCTATCGGAGGAAATGACCCTAGAGGCGATCGCCCAACAGGACTTTCTCGACCTCGTTGAAGCCCTCGAAGGGGAATTTGAACGAGAATTTATCGGTCAATCGATTGATAGCGACGGCGATCGCGTGCTACTGGTGGGATTGCGAACCCAGAACATGAGTGAAGCCGAATTTGAGGAACATCTGGCCGAAGTGGTGCGCCTCGTCGATACCGCTGGCGGTGTGGTGTTGCAAACGATCCAACAGGGGCGATCGCGGCCCCATCCTCAAACCGTCATTGGATCTGGGAAAGTCGATGAACTCGCCCTGGCCGTACAAACCCTCGGGGCCAATCTCGTCGTGTTCGATCGCGATCTCTCCCCGGCCCAAGTCCGTAACCTGGAAAAACGCATCGGTGTCCGAGTCGTCGATCGCACCGAAGTCATCCTCGATATCTTCGCCCAACGCGCCCAATCCCGGGCCGGGAAACTACAAGTCGAACTGGCCCAACTCGAATACAGCCTCCCCCGCCTCACCGGACAAGGTCAGAACATGTCCAGGCTGGGGGGAGGAATCGGAACCCGAGGCCCCGGTGAAACCCAACTCGAAACCGAACGACGGGCGATCGCCCAGCGCATTTCTCGCCTACAACGGGAAGTCACCAACCTCCAGGCCCACCGGGCGCGAATGCGTCAGCAACGTCAGGCCCAAGAGGTTCCCTCCATCGCCCTCGTCGGCTACACCAACGCCGGGAAATCTACTCTCCTCAATGTTCTCGCGAACTCAGAAATCTATACCGCCGATCAACTCTTCGCCACCCTCGATCCCACCACTCGCCGTCTCAGCATTCAAGAAGATGTCACCCATGTTGTCCATAATTTAGTTCTAACGGACACCGTCGGCTTCATCCACGAACTCCCCCCCGCCCTGGTTGATGCGTTCCGGGCCACCCTCGAAGAAGTCACCGAAGCCGATGCACTTCTCCATGTCGTTGACTTATCTCATGCGGCTTGGCAGAATCAAATCCATTCTGTTATGGGAATCTTGGCTGAAATGCCCATTACCCCCGGCCCCATTTTGTTGGTGTTCAATAAAATCGATTCGGTAGACGGGGATACCTTGGAACTGGCTAAAGAGGAATATCCCCAAGCCACCTTCATCTCCGCCACCGCCGGGTTTGGCCTCGCCACTCTGCGCCAACGCTTATTGCAATTGGTAGACTATGCTCGTTAGAGAGGGAACGGGGAACGGGGTATAGAAACTCCTCGTTGCTGGGAAACCGTAACGTTTTGCTAAGATTGAAGAGTTGTTGCGCGATCGCATCCTAAATCATGGCTAACGTCGAAATCTATACTTGGACTTTCTGTCCCTACTGTCTCCGTGCCAAATCCTTGTTAAAACGCAAAAACGTAGAGTTCACCGAACATAACATCCAAGGCGACAACGAGGCGCGGGATAAAATGGCCCAACGGGCTGATGGACGTAGAAGTGTGCCGCAAATCTTTATCAATGACCAACATATTGGCGGCTGTGACGACTTACACGCCCTCGATGCCAAGGGAGAACTGGACGCTCTTCTGCAACAAACGGCATAATTTGGGTCAGAATGGGGGGCATTATCGTTATGCCCCATGCCGCGACTCAACTATGAACTCTCTTATGAAAACCATCGGTGGTGGATCGTTGTTGATAACGAGTCTCGTCGCCTTCCCAGACTCAGGATTACCCCAAGCCAACTCAGAATTGGGGACTGAATCCGCACCTGAGTCTGGGTTGTCTGAGTCTGAATCCGCTCAAAATAGTCAGCCTCAAGACTGGTACGAAACCTGTGTCACCGGCACCGCCCAAGATGCGATTAGCGCCTGTGATGCCCTCATTGAAACCGATCCTGAGAATGAACGGGCCTGGACGAATCGGGGTAACGCCCTTGATGAAATTGGCGAAACCGAGGCGGCCCTCGACTCCCACGATCGCGCCCTGGAACTGGCCCCCACCTACTCCCTGGCCTTGGCCAATCGTTGCGCGACGCTGGGAAATTTGGGCGAACATGAAGCCGCTGTCGATTCCTGTTTGGCGGCGATTCAAGGGGATGGCCGCTGGGGCGATAGTGGTGAGGAACTGGCGTGGGACAATATGGGGGTATCTCTGGCCTATTTAGGCCGCTATGAGGAGTCTCTCAACGCCCATCGCATGGCGTTAGACCTTAACCCGGATTATGCCAACGCCTGGAACAATCTCGGGGCGACGCTGTTTGATTTAGAACGCTATGGGGAAGCGATCGCAGCCTTTGAACAGGCGTTAGATCTCAATCCGAGCGATGCCTTGGCTCGTAGTAATCTGATTGTGGCTCGTCAACGCGATCGCCAAGACTAATCCGGCCATTCCACCACGACCGGAGTATGATCACTGGGTTTCGTCCATTGCCGAGGTTCCCGGTCAATGATACAGGAGCTGGCCCGTTTGTAGAGATCCTCAGTGAGATAATGGTGGTCAATGCGCCAACCCCGATTGCGGGGGAAAGCTCCGGCTCGATAGTCCCACCAGCTATACTGTTGCGCCTCTGAGTTGAATTTACGAAAGGCGTCGGCTAACCCCAAACTCAGAACGCGCTGTAGGGCCTCTCGCTCGACGGGAGTTGTCCCAACGACGGGGGTTTTACCCGGTGGCGTATGAATGTCTCGGTCATCGGGGGCAATGTTGAAGTCGCCACAGATACACACATCAGCGTATTTGTCAAGAGTTAATTTCGTGTAGTCGTACAGTTGGTTCAGCCAGCGTAGTTTGTAGTCATATTTATCACTGTCATAGTCACCGCCATTGGGGACATAGAGATTGATAATCCGAATTCCTTGGACCGTAGCGGCGATCGCCCGTTTTTGCACGTCGAGTTCCCCCACCACCTCAGCCCCCAGCCTGGGGCTAAAACCCATCTCAACATCTTTTAGGGGCGATCGGCTCATCATCGCCACTCCGTTATAGGACTTTTGCCCCGAAACCGCCAGCTCATAACCCAGAGCGGCAAAGGGTTCGCGGGGAAAGTCGCCATCGACCACTTTCGTTTCCTGAACACATAAGACATCGACAGGATTGGCTTGCAGCCAGTCACAGACAAGTCCCTGGCGTGTACGGATTGAGTTGACATTCCAAGTGGCAATTTTCATGGGGGAAGATAGGGAACAGGGAACAGGGAACAGGGAATAGGGAATAGGGAACAGGGGTAGGGTGCGTTCGGGCCTCAGTGACGTCTGGGCTTTGACAACTTGGTTAAAACTTGCCCGAACGCACCGCTTCGGTTTTGAGCTCAGGACGGTTTCTGCATTAAACGTCCAGGTTTGCTAGGATATCAACAAAAATACGATAATCCTATCTCCCGAACCCTAACGATTTGGCAATTCTATGACCGATAAGCCTCATTCCCCTGCTCTGTCCAATTCCACCGTCTCCTCCCACGATCGCCCCCCCATCCATGAGTCCGAGAGTTATCGCCTCGTTGCGTCGGCGGTTCAAGCTGCCGAAGATCGCAAAGGGGCGGATTTAGTGGTGTTGCGGGTTGAGGAAGTCTCCTATCTCGCCGATTACTTTGTGATTATCACCGGCTTCTCGCGGGTTCAGGTGCGGGCGATCGCCCAAGCCATTCAAGCTCAAGTTGAGGTCGATCTAGACCGTCCTCCCGTCCGCGTCGAAGGGCTATCCGAGGGAATTTGGGTGCTGCAAGACTATGGGGATGTGCTGGTTCATGTTCTCATGCCCGAAGAACGGGAATTTTATAACCTTGAAGCCTTCTGGGGACATGCAGAACGTCTTGAACTCTCGTCGATCGCCAACTCCAGTCTGTCCTCGTAACCTCCTCGTCACTTCTGTTAGCAACCCGCATGAACGATCTCGATATTTCTCGATGTCCCGTTCCCCAAGAGCAACAGCCGATTCAGGAATATCAAGCCCTGAAAGATGGATGTCTGTTTCGTGCTAGCCAGGAAACCCTCCCCGCTTATCTTAAGAGTCTGGCCTGGATTTGGATTCCGAGTTGGCTGATTGTTGCTCCCATCGCCGCCGCCAGTTTTACCCCGGAGCGGTTTCCGCTACAGTTTGTCCTCAGTGCTAGTCTGGGGGCAACGTTAGTGTTGGCGTTGGCGGTGTTGCGGCTGTTTTTGGGCTGGAACTATATTCGCGATCGCCTCAACAGCCCCGTTGTGATTTATGAAGAGTCGGGCTGGTATGACGGACAAACTTGGACGAAAACCGAGTCCGTCTTAGCTCGCGATCGCCTAATTGTTGAGTATCAACTGCAACCGATTTTCCAACGCTTGCGTCGAACCGCGGCCGGGTTAGGATTGTTTCTTGTGGTGAGTGCGATCGCCTGGAGCCTTGCCTAGTCCCCTATCTGTACCTGAAGATCCGATCTTATGGCCAAACGTCATCACACCCACCCCCTCGAAGTGCAACTGTTACGGGAGGGAATTGTTGAATCGAAACATCATGTCCAAGCCGTGGTCTGCGATCGCCGAGGGCGGGTGCTGTCCGCCGCTGGTGATCCTGAAACCGCTACGTTTATCCGCTCAGCCCTCAAGCCCTTTCAAGCCCTAGCGGTCACCTCTACGGGAACCCTCGAACGCTATCACCTCAGCGATCGCGATTTAGCGATTATGTGTGGCTCCCATCAAGCGCGTATTGAGCAGGTGCGCCAAGTTTTCCGCATTCTCTGGCAATGTTCCATTGAACCTGAACAACTCCTCTGTCCGATTCCCCAGGGGAAGCGATCGCCCCTCGAACATAACTGTTCCGGGAAACACGCCGGAATGCTGGCGGTCTGTCAACAGCGACAGGTTCCTCTAACGACCTATCTCAAGCGCAATCACCCCGTACAAACCCTGATTTTGGGCAAAGTGGCGGAATTGCTACAGATGCCCCCTGATGAGTTAATGGTGGCCCGAGATGACTGCGGCGCTCCCACCTATTTCATGCAGTTAAATCAGATGGCATCTCTGTTCGCTCAACTGGCCTCAGGCGAGAGTCTGGATATGGAACGGATTGTCCGCGCGATGACCCACCATCCTGATATGGTTGGCGGCGAGGGACATTTTGATACGGAAGTGATGCGCATCAGCAATGGCTCCCTCGTCAGTAAAGCGGGCGCTGAGGGCATCCAGTGCGTCGGCCGGACTGGCGATGGTATGGGATTGGCGATTAAGGTCACGGATGGCTCGAAACGGGCTAAATACGCCGTTGCCCTACATCTGTTGCGCCAGTTGGGCTGGATTCAACCGGATCAGGCTGATGCCCTCGCTGAACGCTTTACGGTGATCGATGAGTTTAAACGCTTAAATATCGAAGGCGAATTAGTGATGCTGTAAGGGTTTGAGCGATTTCAACCCGGTAGTATCCAAAAAACTTTGCCCAAGGGGTTGCCAAATCATGATTGGTTTGGTTATAGTAGTAAAGGCGACGCGGGATAGAGCAGTCTGGTAGCTCGTCGGGCTCATAACCCGAAGGTCGGTGGTTCAAATCCGCCTCCCGCCACCTTTAAGAAAAAGCCGCTTGACTTAGGTTAAGCGGCTTTTTGCTTTGAGGATTTGCTTTGAGGATTCACGTGGTGAGGCCTTGCCAGAGAATGCGGCTACCGATCGCAATTAGGATCACTCCGCCGATGACTTCGACTTTATCTTGGACGCGATCGCCGAAATGATGGCCGAGATAGACACCTGCAAAACATAGCCAGAAGGTAATTCCCCCAATTACGGCGATGGTTACGAGAATCGGGGTTTTTAAGACGGCAAAGCCTAATCCAGCGGCTAAAGCATCAATACTCGTTGCCACAGCCATCACCAAGAGGGTTTCCAGGTTCAGGGGGTTAAACGGTTTCTCCTTTTCCTCTTGGGAGATCGCTTCGTGAATCATCCGCAGGCCGAGCAGTGTCAGCAAGAGAAATCCAATCCAATGATCGAAGCGAATAATATAATCGCGAAAGCCAACCCCCAACCCCCAACCCATGAGCGGCATAATTGCCTGAAAGATGCCGAATGCGATCGCCACCTTAAACGCTTTTTGCCATTTGAGATGACGGATATATAAACCGCTGGTGAGGGAGACCGCAAAAGCATCAGCGGCCAGTCCTACCCCAATCATTGAAATGGTCAGAAGTTCCACGAGATAATGGTTATCCTCATTAAAAAATAACAGTCTGAGACAATTAGCCCCAAGGCTGTACTTAAAGCCAAGTCTTGGTTTAGGAAATTCCCTTGAGGAATGCTGCCCCCAATTGAGTCACTCTATCGTAACCTAAAATGTCGTTTTTTTTGAAATAGTGATACTAATTTACCGCCCAACTCATCATAATTGATTCATTATTAAAATTCGTCCAACTTACCATTCAAGTACATCCCATCTAGCGGTTAAATGAACGTCAAAACGATGAGGGAAACCCTTAACCCAACCGATCCCAAAACCGCAGAAATCGCTTCAAGCAAACTGTTACCCTTTCTCACCCTGACTCTCGCCATTGTGGCCGTCTCTTGTGCCGCAATTTTTATTCGTTTTGCCGAACAAGAACTCGGGGCCAACGCCACAGTTTTGAATCGTTTGGCGATCGCCACCGTTGCCTTTTGGGCCTTAACCGCCATTCAAGACTGGCGTCAACCCTGGCCGCCAAGCCTCTCCCTAAACTGGAAACAAGACTGGCAACCGCCATCAGCAGACCGCCTCAAGGACAGCATTAAACTTATTGCGGTGGCCGCCGTTTCCTCCGCCTCCGTGGTCCTCTGGGCTCAATCGCTGACCGAAACCAGTATTGCCAACTCAACCCTACTGCGCAACCTCACCCCAATTTTTACCAGTTTGGGGGGCTGGCTTCTCCTGGGACAACAGTTTGATCGTCGTTTTATCTTCGGGACCGTTATCGCCGTCTTCGGAGCCATTGCCATCGGTGTTGAAGACTTCCAAATTAGCCATGAGCATTTGCTCGGAGACGGCTTAGCCTTGCTCTCCGCCGTACTTTATGGAACCAATTTACTGCTCGTCGAGGGACTGCGATCGCGCCTGAGTACCAGTACCATTCTCCTCTGGCGTTGCGCCGTTGGCACATTGCTGCTGTTCCCCATCGCCAGCCTCTTAGAAGACCAACTCTTCCCCCAAACCTGGCAAGTTTGGTTAGCTGTCGCCGCTCTGGCCCTCGTCTGTCAAGTCTTAGGGCAAGGATTGCTCGTCTATAGCCTTAAACAGTTCTCCTCAGGATTTATCGCCGTTGTTCTGCTCTTAGAGCCGATTCTAACGGCCATCCTCGCTTGGGCAATTTTCGCTGAAGCCCTAGACTGGACGAACTGGCTGGCATTTGCCATGGTACTCTCAGGGATTTATCTGGCTCGGTCCAGTGGTAGTGCCACGCAAGCGCTTGTCTCGCCTACGGTTTCCGAAGGTCAAACTGGCGATAATCCCAGTCAATAAGATCTCTTTGCCCAATATGTTTAACCATGCGGTCTGATTCAGCGAATTCTACAGTGGCCTACGATTTCACCCAGTTAACAGATATCGTGACGCGGATGCGATCGCAACGGCGTCTTGCGGTCATCCACGGAGGCGACAAAACCCAACCCGGAGCCGTCATTTACCCCACCCACAATCCCCGCTCCACGAAAACCTATCACACTGTCGCCAAAGATATTGCCGAGGCCTTAGGGGAGCTAGGATTCGAGCAGGTGAGCCTCTTAGCCGACGACATGACCCTCCCGCAAACCCTGCAACAGCACCAGATTGATCTGGCCTGGCTCAACACCGGCGGTGTACAAGGCTATGACCCGGTGTGTCACACCCCCGCCATGTTAGAAATGCTGGGGGTTCCCTATATCGGTCATAATCCCCTCAATAGTTCCATCTTGGACAACAAACACGCCTTTAAACGGGAGTTGCAGGCCTTGGGAATCGCCACGGCTCCCTTTGTGGTGTCCCATCCCTTCCAGGAGCCTTTTCGTCCAGAAACCGATCCTCAATTTCAGCGGGTTTTTGCCGACACTGCCGGTCCCTTTGTGGTGAAACCCGTTTCAGGGCGAGCTTCCGTCAATGTCTTTGTGGTGGATGACGCACAAGCGTTAGGGGAAGCGGTGGCTAAAATCCATCACCTCACCGCTAACACCGCTCTCATTGAAGCTTATTTACCGGGACGGGAGTTTTGCGTCTCGGTTTGTGGCCCCATTACCTATCGCCAAGGAGGGTTTGAGAGCAATCCCCAGCCGTTCGCCTTTTCCGCCATTGAGCGGGTGTTAGACGCTGATGAGCGTATTTTTACCTCAATGGATGCTAAGGGGATGACCGCCAAGCGGATGCGACTGTTATCGCCCCAGGATGAGTCAGAACGGGAACTGCGATCGCAACTCGAAACCATCGCCCAACAGATTTATCGGGCCTTTAACTTGAGTAGTTTGGTGCGAATTGACCTCAGACAAGATGGCCAGGGTCAATTGTATGTCCTCGAAGCGAACCCTAAACCGGATCTCAAACGTCCTACTCCCAATCAAACCAGTTTGGTGGCCCAGGGCTTGCAAGACTGCAATATGACCTATACTGACCTGATTCTGAGTCTTTTAGGCGATCGCCTTCACCATCTTTTCGGCTACCAACCCAATCTCATCCCCCATCTGCAACGGATGCTATAGCAAAAAATGGTCTAAATAGGACAAAAAACAGGGGAAAGAGAAGGCAAGAGGCAACAGGCAAGAGGCAACAGGCGACAGGTGGGAGATTCTCCCTCAATTCCGAGTGTCTTAAGACAATCTTCGATTGCTATAGTCCCCTAAACCGTTATCGAAAATTTTGGGTCTAAAACCCCGTCCTTCTAGGACGGCTTTTGACAATCCTGCTTTTTTGTGCCAAGATTTCTCGTACAACCGATGCCAACGGTGCGATGCTTGTTCTTGAGTTCAAAATCAAAGGGAAGCCCCACCAATACGCTGCGATTGACGAAGCGATCCGAACTGCACAGTTCGTTCGCAATAAGGCACTGCGCTATTGGATGGATACCCCTGGGGTCAACAAATACGACCTTAACAAGTACTGTCGGGTACTCGCTCAAGAGTATGACTTTGCTCGAGAACTCAACAGCACGGCTCGTCAAGCCTCAGCAGAACGCGCTTGGTCGGCAATTGCTCGATTTTTCGAGAACTGTCGCCAGTCTGTTCCTGGCAAAAAAGGATATCCCAGGTTCAAGAAAAACAGTCGTTCTGTCGAGTACAAAACTTCCGGTTGGAAGTTACTCGACCCTAAACACATTGTCTTTACCGACAAGAAGAATGTCGGGCGACTGAAGCTAGTTGGAACCTGGGATTTGGCGTTTTACAGCACAGAACAAATCAAACGGGTTCGGCTGGTTCGCAGAGCCGATGGCTATTACGCTCAGTTCTGTGTCAAAGTAGAGGTTCGAGAAACACTCGAACCGTCAGGAAATACCGTAGGTTTAGATGTCGGACTCCTTGAGTTCTACACGGATTCAAACGGGGAGTGCGAACCGAACCCGAGGTTTTACCGAAACGCCGAGAAAAAGCTCAAACGTGCTCACCGAAGGGTGAGTAAAAAACAGAAAGGCTCTGCCAACCGAAAAAAAGCCGTCAATCGACTCGGACGAGTACACCTCAAAATAAGTCGGCAACGTGAAGAACACGCCAAGAGACTGGCGCGTTGCGTGATCCAATCTAACGATCTGGTGGCCTACGAAGATTTGAGGATTAAGAATCTGGTGAGAAACCACTGTCTCGCCAAGTCGATTCACGATGCGGGTTGGTATCAGTTCAGGAAATGGTTAGAGTATTTTGGAGTGAAATTTGGCAGGATAACTGTAGCGGTTAACCCTGCCTATACCTCTCAAAAATGCTCTAACTGTGGTGCAGTCGTCAAAAAATCCCTATCAACTCGAACCCATGCTTGTCAGTGTGGTTGTGAGTTAGACAGAGACCATAACGCTGCTATCAACATCCTGAACGCTGCCTTGAGTACGGTAGGGCATACCGGAACTTGGGTCGATGACCCACACGCTTCTGGAGATTTGACCGCTACTTTGGCTGGTGCAAACCTGTCAGAGCAAGTCGGATCGTTGAATGAAGAATCCCCACGCCGTAATAGCTGGGGAGTGTCAACTCAGCGAGTCAACTGCTCAATCACCGCTCGATGTTGGGGATAGGCTTGCAGCAACACCTCCCGACTGGGGGCTTCAAAATCAGCAAACTCAAAGCCTGGGGCGACGGTACAGCCGACGAGGCTATAGCCCCCTGTCTCGTCGACTGTGGCTGCAAACAAATCCCCTCGGCGAATGACCACCTGTAATCGTTCCCCAGCCTCAAAATTGCGTCCTAGCTTCTGCTGGGAGAGTTCTCCTTGGGGGGTGAGGATGGCTAGGGTTAGGGGACTTCCCTCGTAGAAATGCCAGATTTCCTCCTGTCGAATGCGATGAAAGGCGGAAAATTCCGGGTTTTCTAAGAGGTAGTAGATGGAAGTGCCGTAGGTGCGATCGCCCCCAAAGCGGTCTGGAAGTGCTGCTTGGGGGATGATCTCATCAGAACGATAGAGTTCACGGTACATTCCCCCCTCTTCCGGGAGGGGAACCAACTCCAGCTTCTCAATCCAATCGGCAGCGGTGTAGGTCATGATAGCCCTAAAACTGACCGGCTAAAGCACCGACGCACCGCTCACAGAGGCTGGGATGCTCTTCCGACTCCCCGATGTGAGTCGAGTAGTTCCAGCAGCGTTCGCACTTGTCGCCGTCAGCACTGACGATGCCAATTCCCAGGCCCTCGCTTTGGTTCGCATAGGTCACCCCGTCGAGAGCCTCAGGGGAGTCGAGTAGTTCGACTTGAGAGCAGATAAACAGATAACGCAACTCATCAACACCATTACCGACGCTGCCCTCGACTACAGGAGCGGTGGTTTCCTCGGCCATAGCGGGGAGTTCCGGGGTAGTTGGGGGGTCAACCTCATCCACCGGGGCGATCGCCCCTTTATCGCTCACCTGCTGCACCGCATTGGGGGGCAGTTCGACATCGGTTCCCAAGACTTTTAACTTGAGATCATCGACACGTCCGGCGAGTTTCTGGCGATCGCTGGCATACAAGACATTGCGATAGCCAAAGCGCAAGGAATAGCCAAACCCGATCGCCGTAAAGAACTCCGGCAAAAACAAGAGACGATTCACCGCCGCTAACAGACTCGACGAGAGATAGGCCACTACCACCAGAGCCAACAGCAACGCCAGATTACGCAAAGCCAAACGGTTACTACGATAGACATCCACCAAATACCCCGGCGCATCGACAATAAAGTCCATGACATCGTGGACATCCAGATTTTCCCAATCGGGCAGGGCTAACCCCGAAGGGCGCGATCGCTCTAAACTCGTATTCCCAGAGGCTTCGACGGCGGCGGTTTCCTCTGGCGTCTCAGCCTGAACTGGCTCAGAAACTGGCTCAGCGGCTGGCTCAGCGGCTGGCTCAGGGGTTTCCGTCTTCACGTCTGTAGGAGCCTCCATAGAAGCCTCCGCATCAGGTGCATCGGCAACAGAGGTCGCCGCAGAGGTGGCCGTAGCCGCCGTCATCGCCACCGCCAACTCAGGATTCATGGCCGCGAGTTGTTCGCGCTGAGTCTCATCCGCCACAAACAACTTCAGTTTCGCTTCCAACGACGAGCCAATCTTCTTATCCGCCCGTGCTTTCTCCATTACCTTGTTAACCTCAGCGCGGTAGAAGCGAAGCTGTTGCCAGCGTTGGGCTAACTCCGGGTGGCGCCAGTCTTCCTCTAGCTGAACCCAACCGGCTTCAAACACGGAGTTCTCAGCCGTCTCATAGGGGAGATTCTGCCAGATATCCTCCGCCATGTGACAGAGTACAGGGGCGATCGCCCGAGCCAAATTCTCCACCACAATCGCCAACACCGTCTGACAACTGCGACGACGGTGGGCATCCTCAGCACTGATATAGAGACGATCTTTGGCGATATCCAAATAGAAATTGGACAAATCCACCACACAGAAATTCTGAATGGTTTGGAAGAAACGGAAGAACTGATAACTCTCAAAGGCTTCCGTCACCTCATCCATCACCTCAATGGTGCGATGGAGCATATACTGATCCAACTCCGGCAAATCCCCATAGGCCACCGCATCCGTGGCCGGGTTGAAATCATGGAGATTCCCCAACAAGAAGCGAGCCGTGTTACGAATCTTGCGATAGACATCCGAGGTTTGTCGCAGAATCGTTCCACCGAGAGGCACATCTCCGGAGTAGTCCACCGAAGACACCCAGAGGCGCAACACATCGGCCCCATAGGCCGGTTGTTGCTTCTTATTGTTGCCCCCATTGATGACCACCGCTGGGTCAACGACATTGCCCAGAGACTTACTCATCTTATGGCCCTTCTCATCCAAGACGAAGCCATGAGTTAACACGGTTTTATAGGGAGCTTGCCCCTGAGTCGCCACACTGGTGAGCAAACTGGACTGGAACCAACCGCGATGTTGGTCTGATCCCTCCAGATACAAGTCTACGGGATAGCCTAAACCGCGCTGTTTCGCCACCGCCGCCCAGGAGGAACCAGAGTCAAACCAGACATCCATGGTGTCGCTTCCCTTGATGTAAGTGCGACCATTGTTGCGGTAAGACTCGGGCAATAACTCCTCGACGGACAATTCCCACCAAGCATCAGAGCCTTTCTCGGCCACAATATCCCGCACATGATTGACGGTTTCTTCCGTCAACAGCGGTTCATTGGTTTCCTCGTCATAGAAGACGGGAATGGGAACCCCCCAACTGCGTTGACGAGAAATACACCAATCGGAGCGTTCCCCCACCATGGCGGTGATGCGGTTCTCCCCTTGGCTGGGAATCCAACGCACCTGACGAATCGACTCTAAGGCCGCCTCTCGGAAGCCTTCGACGGAAGCAAACCATTGTTCGGTGGCCCGGAAAATGGTGGGTTTCTTGGTGCGCCAGTCGTAGGGATATTTATGTTGATAGGGTTCCTGTTTGAGCAGGGAGTGAGCCTCGGCTAAGGCTTCGGTGATTTTCTCGTTGGCATCTTTGAGGACATTTAAGCCGGCAAAGGGTCCCGCGTCTTTGGTGAAGACCCCTTTGGCGTTGACGGGGGAGAAAATCGGCAGGTTGTAGCGTAACCCCACCTGATAGTCTTCTAACCCATGGCCGGGGGCGGTATGGACTAAGCCGGTCCCGGATTCGGTCGTGACGTAATCGCCACCAATCACCACGGGACTGGTACGGTCAAAGAGGGGATGACGATAGTGACATTTCTCTAATTCCGCCCCTTTAAGGCGCTCTAAGACCTTCAATTCGCCGCCAAAGGTCTGCGAAAGTCGTTCGACGGCCTCGGCTGCCACAATTAGGAATTTACCCGCCGCCGCTTCAAACTCTAAGGGGGCTTCGACGATGGCGTAGGTCAACTCGGGGTTGACGCTCACGGCCAGGTTGGCGGGAATGGTCCAGGGGGTGGTGGTCCAGATGGCCAGCCACAGATGGGGCAGATAGTCGGCGAGACGTTCGTTTAGACCGTCGTTGAGTTTTGTGACTTGGAAGGCGGCGTAGAGACTCGGCGAGGTGTGACCTTCGGGATATTCCAGTTCGGCTTCGGCGAGGGCGGTGCGAGAACTGGGACTCCAATGGACGGGTTTACGACCGCGATAGATATAGCCTTTGAGGGCCATGTCTCCGAAGACGCCAATCTGGGCGGCTTCATACTCGGGTTTTAGGGTTAGATAGGGGTCGTCCCAATCTCCCCAAACGCCGTAGCGTTTGAAGCTGTCTCGTTGTTCTTGGACCACCTGATGGGCAAATTCTTTGGCTTTGAAGCGCAGGGCCAGGGGGGTCAGTTGTCGCCGTTCTTCGGATTTGAGGCTTTGCAGAACTTTCAGTTCAATGGGTAAGCCGTGACAGTCCCAACCGGGGATATAGCGAACTTTGCGCCCTTGCAGGAGCTGATAGCGGTTGATGATGTCTTTGAGGATTTTGTTGAGGGCGTGACCAATGTGCAGCGACCCATTGGCGTAGGGAGGACCGTCATGGAGAATGAATGGGTCTCCAGGATTGCTTTGGGAGAGTTTCTGATAGATCTTCTGGTCGTCCCAGAAGGTTTGCAACTCGGGTTCACGCACCACGGCGTTGGCGCGCATGGAGAACTCGGTTTGCGGGAGGTTAACGGTTTCCTTATATCGCTTTTCTTCGGTCACGGCTGGCTACCCAGAGACGAAAGAGCAAGTTATCAAGGGTCGGGCGATCGCCGCGTTGGGACGCTGCACCCCGTCTTGACAACGATTGAGATGATTTGGAGCTAATTTGTAATTTTTTATTACAAATTCATGACAAACACTTGACAAATCGTGAGACAATGGTAAGCGCGAAAACGCTCCCAGGGTTCACGATTCTATCAATGCCCCATTGTAGTCGAAGAGGAGTTCAATGGGAACGCTCAAGCTTGGGTCAAAGCGAGTCAGGAGTCTTGATGAGATCCGATGAGCTGGTGACCTTGGACGGCGATCGCGCTACCCAACCGAGGAGTTTTGAGGTAGCTTGAAAAACGAGAGCAATTCTATGCCGCGCGTTCTGACCTGTGCCGCGTCAGGTCTCTTATTACTGTAACGTTCCCCACAATGCAACCGACTGACCCTTCCAAATTTACCGATCAAGCCTGGGATGCCATTGTCGCCTCTCAAGACGTGGCGCGACGCTATCGCAACCAAAA
This sequence comes from Phormidium lacuna HE10JO, assembly GCA_900149785.2. Classification (GTDB taxonomy): domain Bacteria; phylum Cyanobacteriota; class Cyanobacteriia; order Cyanobacteriales; family Geitlerinemataceae; genus Sodalinema; species Sodalinema lacuna_A. The sequence continues at coordinate 25,533 of FSSI02000034.1, forward strand.
TTTAGAAGTCGAACATGTGCTTCTGGCTCTGCTCGAAACCGTAGAACCCTCCCATCAAATTCTACAGAAAGCCGGGATTGATCCAGCGGCCTTAGCCGGGAAGCTCGATACCTTCGCCAAGCAACATCCTCGCCTCGGTGGAGTCGAACAACTCTATCTCGGCCGTCACCTCGATGTGATGTTAGACAAGGCTGAAATTGCTCGACAAAACTTTGAAGATAGCCATGTTGGCATTGAACATCTGTTGTTAGGCTTTGCTGAAGACGATCGCATCGGTGGCAAAACCCTACATATTTTACAGTCGGACCAATCCAAAATTGCCGCTGCCATCAAAACCTTCCGCGCCCAAGCCGCCAAAAGCAAGGAACTCACCGCTGGGGCCTCGTCTAATGATGAGCAGAACGACGATGTTTTAGAGCGTTATGGCCGGGATCTGACTGAACAGGCCCGAGGCGGAAAACTCGATCCGGTGATTGGCCGGGATGAGGAGATTCGCCAACTGATTCAGGTGTTATCCCGTCGTCGCAAGAATAACCCCGTCTTGATTGGGGAACCGGGCGTGGGGAAAACGGCGATCGCCGAAGCCCTGGCCCAGCGTATTGTCAATGGCGATGTGCCAGAATCTCTGAAAAACCGCCGTCTGATTTCCCTGGATATGGGCAGTTTAATCGCCGGGGCCAAGTTCCGGGGTGAGTTTGAGGAACGGTTGCGTTCCGTCATTCGGGAAGTGACTCATTCCGACGGCCAAGTGGTGCTATTCATCGATGAACTGCATACGGTGATCGGGGCCGGTGGTGGTAGTAGTCAGGGAACGATGGATGCGGGCAATCTCCTCAAACCCATGTTAGGCCGGGGCGAGTTGCGCTGTATCGGCGCGACCACCCTGGAGGAATATCGCAAGCATATCGAAAAAGACAAAGCCCTAGAACGGCGCTTCCAGCAGGTCTTTGTGGGGCAACCTGACGTTGAAGCCACAATTTCGATTTTGCGGGGCTTGAAGGAGCGTTATGAGGTGCATCATGGCGTAACCATCACGGACTCCTCCCTCGTGGCGGCGGCGACTCTCTCCAATCGCTATGTTACCGATCGCTTTCTCCCGGATAAGGCGATCGATTTGGTGGATGAGGCGGCGGCCAAGTTAAAAATGGAGATTACCTCGAAACCGACGGAGTTAGAGGATGTCGATCGCCGTTTGATGCAATTAGAGATGGAGAAACTCTCCCTCGAAGGAGAAGAACAACGGGCGGCCCGAGGCACCTATTACTCGGCCCAGGAACGGCTCAGCCGCATCGAGGAAGAGATGAACGACCTCAAACAAAAACAGGGGGTGTTGAGTTCTCAATGGCAAACGGAAAAACAACTGCTCGATGATATCAACGCGCTCAAAGAAGAGGAAGAACAATTACGGCTCAAGATTGAACAAGCCGAGCGCAATTATGACCTCAACACCGCCGCTCAGTTGAAATATGGGCGTTTGGAGAAGTTGCAACGGCGGGCGGAACAGAAGGAAGCCCAGTTGCTGAAACTGCAAACCGACGGGGTGGCCCTGTTGCGCGAACAAGTCACAGAAGCCGATATCGCCGAAATTGTCGCTAAATGGACGGGAATCCCGGTCAATCGCTTGTTGGAGACGGAGCGGCAGAAACTCCTGAAACTCGAAGAACAACTCCAGCGTCGTGTGGTGGGCCAGTCGGAGGCGGTGTCGGCGGTGTCGGCGGCCATTCGTCGCGCTCGGGCGGGGATGAAGGACCCCTCTCGTCCCATTGGCTCGTTCCTGTTTATGGGACCGACAGGGGTCGGGAAAACGGAATTAGCCCGGGCTTTGGCGGCGTCGTTGTTTGATGACCACGATGCCCTGGTGCGGATTGATATGTCCGAGTACATGGAAAAACATTCTGTGTCTCGCTTGGTGGGCGCACCTCCGGGATATGTGGGCTATGACGAAGGAGGACAACTCTCGGAAGCGGTGCGGCGGATGCCCTACTGTGTGCTGCTGTTTGATGAGGTGGAGAAGGCCCACCCCGATGTGTTTAACATTTTGTTGCAAGTCCTTGACGATGGGCGCATTACTGATTCTCAAGGACGAGCTATCAATTTCTGTAATACGGTCATCATTATGACCAGTAACATCGGCTCTCAATATATTTTAGAGGTCGCGGGGCGGGAGTCGGATTATGAGGAGATGCGATCGCGGGTTTATGAGGCGTTGCGATCGCAGTTCCGCCCCGAATTCCTCAACCGTGTTGATGACTTGACCATCTTCCACCCCCTCGGTAAAGGTCAATTACGGGATATTGTCTCAATCCAAATTTTACGCATCGAGCAACTGCTCGCAGAACAGAAGATTCAGATTGTCCTCTCTGAAACCGCCAAAGACTACATCGCCGATGTTGGCTACGACCCCGTTTATGGAGCGCGACCGCTCAAACGAGCCATCCAACGGGAGTTAGAAAACCCCATCGCCACCAAATTACTGGAGTTAGAGTTTGCTGCGGGCGATACTATTTATGTCGATTGCAGCGAGGATGGAAGCAGTCTTCAATTTACGAAGACTCAGCCTAAAGCCCAGTCTAAACCTCAACCTAAAGCTCAGCCTAAAAATCAACCTAAAACCCAGGCTAAAACCCAGCCTCAGGGCCATTCTGCTCCCCAAACACCCCCAACTCCCACCGCTCAACCAAAACCCGAGGGAAAATCGGTTTCTAAACCCGAGAGTGAGCCGAAGGTAAAGCGCGAGTCAGAGACCAAGATGACGTCAGAGAATCCCTCGGAGTCAGAGGCGAACTCGAAACCGACCTCTTCTAGCGAGGATGCTGACGTTGTATCGGTCAGTGCTACGGTTGTTGACCCGATGGAGATCAACCGTGGCCGGCCCGTTCAATCTGATGGCTTCCCCTGGGAATAAATCTTGTCCACTCCAACGGGTTTTTAAACCCGGTTGGCGCGACAACGTGACAACTTCTCTGCTGCTTTCTGCTTCTTTTTTGCGGAGGTCTTGAAATATGGCCTTCAAATCGTAGTTGAAAGACTTGGCATAGTGTTCACGAATTTGATGGATTTCTTCGACAATTTCATCGTTCCACATAGACGAATCTCCCATGAGTTCGTTTGGCGTACAGAGAATAGGCGAAACATAGCCATAATCCAGACTAATTTCGGCTGGTTTTCCTTGATTTTTTGCATGGGCGATATGTTTGCAGTTTCGTGTTAATACCATTTTTTGAAATCCTTGCCAGACATACAAACCAAAGAGGGCGACCACAAGGGTTCGCCCCTACAGACATCTATGGCACACTTTTTGAAAAATGGTATTACTTTCTTCGTAAGTTTCACTGGTAAAGATAGATTTATAGTTCTGTGCAGAATTTTGAATCGAGAATTTACCGAATTGCTCTTTAATTAAAGTTAAAATATAAAGGAATAAAAGCCAAGAATCTACCCAGGTTTTGGTAAATTTCCTATTGTGTTTTTTTATGAAAATATTTCCTGGAATTTGTATTTGTTTTCTCAATCTTCTGCTACCCTCCTGTTCAGTAACAAGGAACCTCCTTCACAAGTCATCCTCGGTGAGATTAACTATTTTCATCAAGGCTTTTAACGTGCCGATTTTTAGGTCTTGATTACGGTGGACAGGAATCGAGATGATTTTAGGGTCTTGGGGATTTTTATAAATATAGTGACTTCCGGTAATTCTTTCTAAAACCCAGCCCCTCTTTTCCACGATTTTACAAAGTTGTTTTCCGGAAATAGACTTCATACAGAAATTTCCACAATTTTGTCTGTTGGCTCTATCGTTTGCGGGCTATTATTTGCAACATTCAGCCAACCCTCAACAGCGTCTTTTAAGTTCCGCGTAACCTCCTCAAAGGTATCGCCTTCGGTAATACAACCCGGCAGGGCTGGGACTTCGGCCCAATACCCCCCTTCTTCTGCCGGATGAATAATGGCGTTAATTTTCATACATTTAGCCTCATCACGTTCTTCAGTTTAGTATAGCTGGATTAGAGGTTATAATCTGGGAAGGCTGAGAGGCGATCGCCTTTTGATTCTTCCAGTCTGCTGGCGTTATGATTTAGCCCACTTCCCTCCGTTTCTGAAGGATATCTGCGAACGGGCGATCGTGTGATATCTGAAGTTGACATCCCCCCAGTCTGCTACAGGTCCAGGTCATCCCAGGTAATCTCTCGCTTTGGCGGCCAGAGATATCATTAGTAAACAGTTTTCTGCTCATTTCCCCAGCCTTCTTGAGGCGTCACCTTTCCTTCTAACTCGCGAACTCGCCTCACTCGGAAGACAATCCGCTCTTTCATTCTGCTAGCTCCCTGAGTGTCAATACAGTAAAAACCGATAATAATCCCAGCAAAAAAAGCAGGCTGTTTCTGACCTCGGTGCAGATAAAACTCGCGATCAATCAACTCAAATGCTTTGTCCCGTCGAACTGACCAGTCTCCACTTTCCCACTCATCCCGCTCAGGGAAAACTTGGGTTAAGTTTTGGACATGCTCTCGCTCAACAAAATGAATTTCTTTCATGATTAAATAATCTTGGTTAGGATGACGTAAAAAGATAGATGAGAGCCGAAAGTTGAGGATGTTTCTAACTTCAATCTGTCAGCTTTGCTAACTTCCAATGATCAGCCTGGTTACTCGATTTGACTCACAAATTTTTCAATATCCGATAGGTAGCTTGTTTGTCCTTGCAAGCCGGGATGACCTTTAACTTCATCGAGGACATCTTCTAAAATACCTAAGAGGAGTTGGTCATTTAAGCGTTTAAGTTCTTTGAGTTTATCAATTTCTTCCTGATTATTGCTACGAGAGGGTGCAATTGTAATGAGGTCATAAATAACACATTTCAGGTTCTTCCGTTCTTCGTCCCAATCTTCTTTTCCTGAATTGATGTGATTCACTAAATCGGTGAAAGACGAGTCAATTATACCTAGAGGTTCTTCTGGGTCGTAGAAACAAACAAATCGATCTACGACATCACTTTCATCAAGATCCTCATAAAAACTTGTAAACTTAGACTGACGTAAACCATACCATACAAATGGCTGAAAATCTTGCCATCTACGGATAAGACGAGTTGCCCAATCGTCATGATGTTGGGGCAGTAATTTTATCGCTTGTAAAGCCGTACCCTTATGATTGCTAAAATCTTCTTCATATTCATCAATTATAAAGTGTGCATCTGTATACAAGTCATCAAATGAACAGTCCCATCCATCTTTTTCTAAAATTCTCAGACAAGCCGGAATAATATCATGGCTCATAGCATTCGCCAAAAGACGTTCTCTAAAATCTCCCCAGGCTTGCTCGGGTGTAATTTCAACTTCTTGTTCTGTGTCTTCGTCAATAGTGAAATAATGTAGTTTTTTATCTTTGCCTCTCCGTAATATGGCAACATCGTAAGTTAGATCAAATTTTTCTGGTTTAGCCACAAACGTGGGGATCGAGTAGCTTCCAGTAATATAACGCTCTGACTTATGCTTGCTAACTTTTGTCATGATAAATCCATAAGTAAAATACCACTTTATTCAGTTTAACATTTACAAAAACATCGCTCTTGGCTGTAACTATTCTTAATGTATGGGGTGAATAGCCAAGGAAAATTTATGGCAGATTACATCCGTTGCTGTAGGGGCGAAAAATTTTTCGCCCCTACAATTTTGTATCAAATGCAACAAATTACACCGTATATCCTGCCTGAAGACCCAGGAATGGCGCGTTTCAGAGAATGGCAATATTTGGCGAAAAGTGGCGTGGTATTTCTCCGATAACGCCCCTGCTTTTTGGCTCAATTACATCGTTGTCATTCACAGGTATTGGAGTTAAAATTGGAGCAAGCTCACTCAGTAAACTTATGTCAGAACATACCCTGATTCTATCTGAACAAACGTATCAAGCCCTCCTCAAAGTCGCCCAAAAACAAGGGGTAACTCCCGAACGTTGGATTTTATCTCAACTTGAACAAGCGGAACCTGAATCGGAACCGTTATCTGAAAAAATTGGAGATTTAATTGGGGCGATCGATAGTCAAATGGAACCTCATTCTCAAGTTCAGTCAACCGATTTTGGTGAACAAATTGCCAGGAAATTATCTAAACAAGGACTGCGACGACCATGATGTTAGTGGACACTGGGCCGCTCATTGCTCTGATTGATAAAGGCCAGGGAGACACCCATGTTAAATGTGTTCAAACTTATAAAACGCTAACAGGTTCTATGTTAACAACATGGCCTTGTTTTACTGAGGCGATGTACTTCTTGTCAGAATTGCGAGGTTGGTCAGCTCAGACTATTCTATGGGAGTTCATCAATAGAAAAGCCTTGTATCTTGTAACTGTTCAGGGGGGTCGATATCTCGCAAAAATCCCCCTAAACGCCTGAAACCTATACGTTTCAGGCGTTTTATTCCAGCGAGGCGAATGTCAGTACAGACCCCAAAAACAGTTTTATCCTCGCCTTAGCCAGCAACAGCAGCATAGAAAACAGGCAGAAAATCAATTTCAGGCTGTCTTCTATGCTGATTTCACTCAAACTAATGCTGGACGATTTTCGAGATACCCCCTGAACAGTTACATAAAAATTGTGCTACTAAATTAAGAAATCAGGAATAGTAAATCCCAGTGAAACAGCTAATCTTGCAGCGGCATCGCTTCCAATAGTAGTGTTACCTACTTTTGTAATAGTTGGATCAATAAACAATCCTGTCGATGTCAAGAAATTTGCATCACGAACATCTGATCCCGTGAAAGAGCAATGACTGAGATCGCACTCAATAAATTGAGATTTTCTTAGATCACAATGCGAAAAATCACATTCAATAGCTGAACATTTTTCAAATTTTTTGTTGCGCATGGTAAGCTTTCCAAATGACGAGTGATCCAGACGACACTCGTGAAATTGACTATCAAAAGCCAATCCAGCAATAGCCCAATTAATACCGATGAGTTTACAGTCATGGAAGAAGGTACTCCAAAATCCACATTTACGAAATGATGCTGCGGCAAAATTACACCTTTTGAAGGTAGAGCGTGTAAAGGTAACACCAAAAAATTTGACGTTAGAAAAATTACACCCAATGAAGATTACATCAGAGAATTCAACATCTTCAATTAAAGTGCCAGGAATTTGAATATTTTTGATTGTTTCATTGCAAATAAACCTGTTAGATTCTCCTGCCCAATCACCTAAACTCATACTTCAAAAAAGGCAACAAATGATTTATATTTTTTGCTTATAAATAAATACGACAGAAATTCTATCTTGGTCAGAAAAGTTAGGGGTGCTTCTATGTAAAACATAGCTTTTATGAAGCACCATGTCACCTAATTTACACGGTACTGTAATGCTATTAGTAGTTTCATGATCCGAAACATCAGCGATAAGAGCAGATAAACGCTTTTTCGACAAAGGAGAATGATGACGCAGTTTTTTGTTAACCTGTGATCCAGGGATAAACTCTAAACAACTTTCCGTCTCTGATAATACATCTCGAAGCGGTATCCAACAAGTTATATTGCTATATTCAACTGAATCTTCACCATAAGCCGGATCTTGATGCCAAGGGGTTTCTATACCAATCTTAGCAGGCTTAAAAAATGAATGAACCCCACACAGATTCAACTTGCAATCAAAATGTTTTTCTAATGAAGTGGTTGTTATATTTAAGACAGATAAAAAAGTTTGATCGTTGCTTAGTATTTTGTCTACATTAGGCAATCTTAATGTTTTGATTTGTCTGGATGGCTCTTTTTGCCAAAAGCTTTGCTGAGTTTTGGCAAACTTAGTTTTCTTGACCTCTTCAAAAACACTAGATAAAATGCAATTGAGATCGAGTAAAAGTTGAGGAGATAATACTCTTCTTAGATGTACAAAGCCTAATTTATTAAGCACAGAAGAATGCATATTTAATATTTTTGGTATTTTTTTACAAACTAAATTCAAAATTTGGCAAGATTCGGATTCCCAATTTCTGCTGACAATTTTCTGAAATCCTGATTTTCTGCAAAATTTGCTAGTTGTTGCACGACCGAATTACCATAAGCAGTATAAAAGTCTTTTTTATCTAATAGTCCAAAAGCACAAACTTTTAACGAGTCAGTGAACATGTCAACTAATTCAGTTTTGAACTGAAGATGTTGAATATACATCAGTGGAACTGCAACGACCGCAGAATGAAGGGCTTTATCTAATGGTCTTAGCTGCCCAACACGCACAGCAGATACAACTTTTGCATTATCATTGGATAATTGATTGGCGGGGATTTCAAAAAGTGAGTTTACCATATCACAAACAAAAAGATTTAAGTGTATTGCTTCGTGAAGGATAGACTCTAAAAGATCAGATGCAGTCCATGTATCTGATGGGCTAATACAAATTACTCCAAAAAGATGTGAACCTGAACCACCTCCTACTCGTTCAGATTTTAGAAAAACAATATCAGTGACTAGCAGATCAACAATAAACCATAACCTGTAATCAAGTTCTTTTAGTAAAGTCATAGACTGATGTGTTAAATCAGTAAGATGTTTGCGTTCACTAGGAGAAGTTGATTTTATATCATAAAAAATTTCTTCAAACACTCCTGATGATTGAATAAAATACCCCATATTTTCATCTTCAAACGATACTTTGTATGAGTTTTTGGGAGGCATAACAACTCTCATTGTGCTGATTGCTTCCCTATAATAAAAGTTCAAATTAGAAGATTTGGTGACAACAATTCCAATCCTCTTGTAAATAAGTTTGGAAACATTTACGCATGTGTGAAAGTAATTCAAGAAATACATTTGCTAAATTTACCTCTCTCTAAGATAAAAATAAAAGTTTTCAACCCTCAAAATTGGGTCTTCAGTATTTCAGGTGAGAAGTCAAATTCATGATACCTCAATAGCCTTGCTATGGCAGCTAATGGTTTTTTGAAACTGCAAAAAACTTGTATCTAAATTTTACAAACCGCACCATATTTACTGAAGACCCAGATCTTCTACGTCCAACCGCCCATCATTGATACATTAGTCTCATCGAGAAACTCAGAAAGAGAATCAGAAACAATGTCCTTATCTAAGGATGTGTCTTCAGAACAAGCTTTTAATGTTTGATCAAGCTCATGCTCATCTAAATGATGTGATTCTATTTCCCGTATTTTGTTATGAGGATTGGATGAGAAAACTAAAGAGTAACTTTTCATGAGAATCTTCACTCCAAAAATATTTTTTGTAGATTATGGTTAAACCACATCAATTATCATGCCAATTTTTTTTTCATTTGCCAACCCCCAAAAGTGAGACTTAGGGGGGCTTTCAACTCCAACTCAAAAAACAAAATTGTGACAAAAAGTAATGTCCTGTAGCTAAAAAGGTGAAAATGTGGCAAACTGGGGGCTAATATCAACAAAACTATAACCTAATTGGACAGCTATGGAGATTCAGGAAGCCTTGCAGTGGACCGATCGCCTGCTTCTAAAAACTACGGGAAAACACTTAGATACCCTGCAACGCGCGATCTTAGAGGGAGCCTGGCAAGGGAAAGGATATAAGGAAATCGCCAAAGAATACCACTGTACAAACGATCACGTCAGGAAATCAGCGTCCGACTTATGGAAACTCCTCTCAGAACTACTCGAAGAAGACGTAAAAAAGAAAAATGTCAGATCGCTCATCGAAAACGGAATATTCTCTTATCACAACGATGGAGTGCATATCAGTAATCACATAAATAATGTCTGTAACGACTTATACAACGAGCCAAAAATCTCAACCAACCCATCCACCAGTAACAGCGAATCCGATACCACACCCCGCCATAATCTCAGCCAAGCTCCCGAATACGATCGCCTCCACACCCGTCACGACGAACTCACCACCCTCAAACAGTGGATAGTCAAAGAACATAGCCGCATCATCACCCTCACCGGACTATCAGGAATTGGCAAAACCGCCCTCGCTCGACAACTCGTCGAACACATAAAAGGCGACTTTACCCATATCCTCTGGTGCAACCATCGTAAATTCTCCAACCTAGAAACCCTAAAAAACCACATCTGCCAGTTTTTCGCCGCAACCTCCACCCCGAACACATCGCTCCTAGACCATCTCAGACATCACCGTTGCTTGCTCATCCTAGACAACCTGCAAGAAACCCTAACCCCCGGTGAATTTATCGGAACCTACCGTCGAGACTATCAAGGCTATGGCCAACTCCTCCGTGAACTCGGCACCTGCTCTCACCAAAGTTGTATTCTGCTCCTGAGTTGGGAACATCCCCTCGAAATCGCCGCCTTAGAAAGCGAAACCCACCACTGTAAAACCCTTCCCGTTCAAGGGTTTCCTCAACTCGCCAGCCAAATCCTCCGCGATCGCCAACTCAAAGACCCCAACACCTGGCCCAAACTGACTCAACTGTATAACAACAATCCCTTGTGGCTCAACCTAACCGCTTCCACAATTCTCGACTTATTCAACGGTAGCGTTGAACAATTCCTCTCCTATCCCACTCTCTTCTTAGGAGACCTAGAAACCGTCCTCACGCTCCACTACCAACGCCTTGGGAACTCCGAAAAAACCCTACTGCACTGGTTAGCCAACCAAGACTCCCCCGCCAACCTCAACCCAAAACCCGCCAATCTCCTCTCAGATCGAGAATTTCTCAAAGCCATCCAATCTCTCAAACGACGCAGTTTATTAGAACCCTCATCCCCTTCCCATCTCCAACTAAGCCTACAACCCGTCATTCGACAATACATCCGCAACTTGACTGAATCGAGTTCTTAGAATTAGTGCATCCGTGAAGCATTCCGGCGCATTTCACCGCATAGGCTAAACCCATCCGTGAAACAACGCCGGAATACCCCTCACCCCAAAATATCAGGGTTGGCGACTACTCCCCAGTCACCGACAAACCATCCACCCAGATGCGAGGACAAACCCCACCTGGCGTTACCTCCGCCTCCGGTTCCACATAAATAATAGACTTGAGAACCTCGCGGATATCACCCGCCACCGTCGCCGAATCCACACTCACCTTTTCACCCTTATTCACTAACCAACCATCAAAGGGAAGAGAGAATGACCCTTGCAACGCATTCACCCCAGCGTGTAACGCACTCAAATCATCAATAAAGACCACATTTTCCTCCGTATCCAAGGAATAGGTCTGGTCCGGTTGCGACGCGGCAAAAATATGGTAAAAGTCAGGACTAATCGTGACCTTCGCCCCCATATTCGCATGGCCCGTCGGTTGGGTATTCATGCGTTTTGCGGTTCCCGCACTGTGCAAGAATCCCGTCAAAATACCCGCTTCAATCAAGGGAACTCGGCGCGTCGGCGTTCCTTCCCCATCGAAGTAACTCGACGTCGGATTATCCGCGTGTAGAGCATCATTAAACACCGACAGCAGCGGCGACGCTACCTGAGTTCCCAAGGAATCAGGGGTTGATAAACTGCGCTTGTCGAGAATGCTTTGAGCGTTGTAGAGATTCGAGAAGGCGTTAATCAGACTCAAAAAAGCTTCTGGCGAGAACACCACCCGATATTTGCCCGTTTTAACTTTCTCATAGTTCAAGTGAGAAATGGTCTTCTCGGCGGCTTCTTGTAAGCAGCCCTCAAAATCGAGGTGATCGACCCCAACATCGACTTTATAAGCCCCCGCAGAACGGGGTTTTTTGCCCTCTTGTTCCGTTTTGCTGTAGAGGTACACGGAGGCCACTGAATGAGCTTCATGACGCTGTGCGCCCTCGCTATTGAGGTAAAAACGAGACAGATCCCGTTGTGCCAGACCATTATAAGGAACACTGGCGATCGCCGGATGAGCATCGAGTAACTGTTTCTCCAAATCCACCAACCGCTCAATCAGTTGCGTCACCTCCGTTGGCGGAACCTGAACCGTCTTCAGGTTCTCGATGGGTTTCGTGGCTTCGGGGCTAAAATCAGGAACATGGTCTTTTGCGCCAAACTCACTGGCTTCAGCCGCCGTTTTCAACGCCAACTCCAACCCCTTCGCATCGCTGTCTGTCGTAGACGCAATCCCCACGGTGTTGTTCTGATTCCAGACGCGCACCGTTACACTAGAACGATTCGAGGCTTTCACCTGTTTCGGTTCACCGCGATCGACTTGAACGCTGGTTTCATCGACACTCGAACCAGAAATGTCGTATTTACGAATACCAATCTGCTTGGCGATATCTTGGACTTGATTGGCAAGAACTTGAATGTCTGTCATACAGGGTTTAAATTGAATCAATGAATGGGTTTAAATGAGCAAAAATGAGGGAAGACTAAGATAAAATAACCGCCTAAGTCTCTAGCCCTCAAACAACAACGAATCGAGATGAATCAGGAGGTCAGGAAACGACACTAATCGGAGAGAATCACCTCGTTCTAAGGTTTGGTATTCCCGATAGCGTCCGTTTTCAGGATGACGATAGCATTCGAGTTGATGAGTCAAAGCATTGATGAGCCAAACCTCGGGAATTGAAGCAGCCGCATAGCGGGGCAGTTTTTCACTGCGATCGCTCTCCAAACTGCTCTCCGCCACCTCAACCACTAAATAGACATCAGCGGCTTGGGGAAGTCCAGAAAAATACTGATCCTCCCGAGGTTTCAACAGACTCACATCCGGTTCAGGTTCCGATAAATCGTTCAGAACAATCGGATTTTGAATCTGAATAACTGCCTGGCTCAACGAGAACGATTCAAGAAAGAAACGACTTAACAGATTGACATAAGCCGCATGTCGTCTACCAATTGGACTCATTTTGTAGATGTCTCCATCAATCAACTCTAGCCGTTCATCAGGGTTAAGAATCCCCAACTCAGCCATCTTGTGATAGTCCTTGACAGTGAACTTCCAGGTTGTCAATCCCATGACCGAACCTCCTTAATCCGAGTCTTAACGAGAGTCTTCACGAGACTCTTAACGACCGCCAACAGTGATGGAATCCACTTTAATGTGAGGTTGTCCCACGGTGACATAAACACTGCCACTAATAGAACCACAGAACCCCGGCGCGAGTTCCACATCCTTAGAACACATGGAAATTTTATTCATAATTTCCGTCGCCTCACCGATGAGAATTGCCCCTTTCAAGGGTTTGGTGATTTTGCCATTTTCAATCAAATAGGCTTCATCAACCCCAAAGTTAAACTCTCCCGTGGGTCCAACACTGCCGCCGCCCATTTTCTTGCAGTAAATGCCTTTCTCGACCGAAGCGAACAGGTCTTCCACCTCATACTCTCCAGGGGCGATATAGGTATTGCGCATCCGGGAAGCAGCGGCGTGAGTATAGCCCTGACGGCGACCACTTCCGGTGCGAGGATGTCCCGTCCGCATGGAGCCAGCCCGGTCAGAAATGAAGTTTTTGAGGATGCCATTTTCAATCAACAAAGTGCGTTGAACCGGCATTCCTTCATCATCCATATCGAGGGTTCCAAACTCTCCTTTCGAGAGTCCTTCATCCCAAGCCGTGAGATTTTCATGAGCGATTTTCTCACCCTTTTTGGTTAAGAAAGGGGTCGTTTCTCGCTCAATTTGGGTGGTTTCGAGAAGATGTCCGCAGGCTTCATGGAAAATCACGCCGCCAAAGGAGTTGGCCATGATAATCGGATATTGTCCCGACTCCACATAATCAGCGTAGAGCATGGTTCCAGCAGCTTCGGAGACTTCCTCAGCGGTGCGATCGTAGTTCCACTCTCGCAGGAAACTGGGGTTACTACTATCGCCAATCCGTTGACTAATAGAAGAGCGGTTCTCACCATCGGCACAGAGGAGACTATAGCCGACGGATTGCGTCAGGCGAATATCACGGGCAAAGACACCATCACTGGCGGCCACGAGAACTTCTTGCCAATCGCGGAAATAGGCGGCGCGACGGGATTGGACGTGTTTGGCTTTCTGGTTAATGCAGTCATTCGCCGCCAGCAACACATCGCTCATTTCCCGCATGGAACTACAGTCAGCCAACCAGCCTTCTTTGTGGTTGGTTTTGGCGTAGTCGCGGGTGATTTCCAGGTTGATGTCGGGGATATAGGCGTTGCTTCCGGGGAGGGAGAGTCCCATGATGGCCAATCCTTTCTCTAATGCGGCTTTCAAGCCGTCAAAGGAGAGGTCATTGGTACTGACGTAACAATCCGCCTTGCCGCGAAAGACACGCACCCCTGCACCGGTGGAGAGACGGGGGGAGATGCTGGTGATAGCATCGTCTTCAGCCAGACAACTAATGTAGTTGGTGCGTTCGAGGAAAAATTCAATAAAATCCGCTCCAGCAGCGCGTCCTAAGCCCAGGAGGGTGGCCAAGGGAGCGCGCCAGGTATCATCGAAGCGATCGCTTGGATTATGGGGTTTTACTGTGGGGAGTCCTTTGGTCAGTAATGCAGTCGGAGGCATATATAACAGTTTCTAAGAGTATTGCTTAATTTATTGTAACGAAATCAGGCAAGAGGGAGGGGAAGGCAAGAGGCAAAAGGCAAAAGGCAAGAGGCAAAAGGCAAGAGGGAGATCTAGGAACGAACTCTGTTCCCTGTTCCGGTGTTCCCTGTTCCGGTGTTCCCTGTTCCGGTGTTCCCTACCCATTCACAATCAATAGCCAGGCCCAACCCCAGCCGAGGAGAATCGCGAGAATCGCACCAATGGCCGTATTGATGAAATTCACCACTTCATTCGTCATCCAATCTAATTGCTCCTGGAGGGTGGCCCCAATTAGACTTTCAATGTTCGTGGCGATGAAGGCGGCGAGGATACACCAGAGCATCCCGATGCTGTCAATCATCTCTAATCCGTAGCCTAGCAGGGCGATCGCCACCGCTCCCACCAGTCCCGCGAGGGTTCCCTCCAAACTCACAGCCCCCTCGGTTCCTGCCGGTACAGGCTGCAAACTGGTAATCAAAAACGTCCGTTTCCCGTAGGCTTTCCCCACTTCGCTGGCGGTGGTATCGGCCAGTTTGGTGGCGAAGCTGGCCACATAGCCGAGTTGTAGCAAGATAATCAGCAACGGAGGAACGGCGGGCAGGGGATGGGTGGGAACCCCTTGCAGTTGGGCATATCCCGCTAGGGCGATCGCACACAAGGTCCCCGTTAACGCCGATCCCCAGACATTCTCCGGCCCCCTAGCGCCATCACGCTTCTCGGCAATTCCTGCCGCTTCCTTTTGCGCTTTCCCAATCCGCGTCACCGTTGAGCCAAATAAGAAATAAAACATAACAATGGTATAGCCTTGCCAGCCGAGGCAGCCCCAAACTAAAACCCCCAAAATCCAAGCATGAATATAACCAGCGGGAGTTAGCAGTTTTTTAGGCAGCAGGGCGGCAAACAGCCACAAAACTGTATTTAAAATAATGGCAAACAGCCAAGGATGCAGGCGAATCCACTCAAAGCTATTTAATTCAACCATAATTATCAACTCGAAAAAAACAAAAAATAATCATCAACCAAATACCGTGATTTTTGGTAAATCAATTGACTATTTTTAAAGAATTAAAGTAATACCATTTTTCAAAATGCTTGCTATACATCTGACACCGAGGAGGGCGAACAGCCGTCCCCTCCTGGGAGGGGTTAGGGGTGGGGTCCCCTACAGACATCTATGGCACAACTTCTGAAAATTGGTATAAATCAAAACCCTTGCCGTAGGGGCGAAAAATTTTTCGCCCCTACCCTTTGGTATTCTGGGCAATTGAAAACCGGATCAACTCACCTTGAACCAAGGTTCTTAGGGAGTCGGTAAGGCTTCGGGTTCGATGTCTCGCAAGTTGAACAAGAAAGGAACCGCAGGCGATTCATCGCCAAGCACTAACACTTTCGGCATTTGTGCGCCTCCCTCGCGCCAGGCTTGGATGGCTTCTTTTTGGAGAACCAAACGTCCACCTTGAGATTTAAGCGTTTCAGCGAGGAGTTTTTGGGCTTCAGCTTTACCGCGAGCGCGGTTAATTTCCGCCTGGGCTTCCTGTTCAGCTTCTTGAGCCACATAAACCGCTCGGCGAGCGCGCTGTTCAGCAATTTGTTTCTCCTCAACCGCTTTCGCGAACTCTTTAGAGAAGTTCAAATCGACCACACTGGTATCAAGAACAATCACCCCATATTTTTCGAGGCGTTCTTGTAGGGCGATGTCAAAATCATATTTTAACTCCGTCCGTTTCGTGATACTTTCCTCAGCGGTACGGCGGGCGGCGGCCACTTTGAACGATTCTTGGGTTTGTGGGGCAATCACCTTGCTGACGATATTCTGTAACGTCCCCTGGGTGCGGCGAATTTCGACCACCCGAGTTGGATCGAGACGGAAGTTAATCGCAAAGCGTCCCGTCAAATCCTGAAGATCTTTTGTGGAACTTTGGGCGGGAACCTCAAACTTCTGAACGGTGACATCATAGACATCCACCACAGAGACGAGGGGGGGTTTAAAGTGAATCCCCTCGAGTAAAGCCCCATCTCGGGCTTTCCCGAGGATACTGATGACTCCCGCTTGGCCGGGAGAGATGACGACGAAGGAACTAAAGCCAATAATGGCGATCGCCGCCAGAATGGCCCCGATAATAATCGATTGTAAGTTCTGGGGGCTTGGCTGTGCGTTCTTCAAGGGTACGCTCCTAAATAACAATGATCAATCTATATCCCCTCTAGCCTATCGCAGCTTGAGGGGAGAACTCGACCGCATCAACCCCGAGGCGGGAGTCGATGGACCCCCATTGTCTCTGTCGGTTGGCGATCGCCGGTCTGGCTACATCGTGGTATTCACCGATACAGTATCGGCAGAGACAGTATCGGCAGAGGTCGTAACCGTGGACTTATTGCGATCGAGTTTAAACATCAACACCGACAAGGGGGGCAGACATAAATCTAGGGACTGAGGATAATTATGGAACGACCATTGATCAGTCCATTTTCCGCCCAAGTTGCCCATATTGCTGCCGCCAAAGTCCGCCGCATCACTGTTAAAGATCTCCGTATAGAAGCCACCCTCAGGAACCCCCACCCGATAATGACTATGAGGTTGAGGCGTAAAGTTACAGACCACCATGATCACATCATCAGAGAACTTATCGCGCCGCAAGAACGACACCACACTATGGCTGCTGTCATTGCAATCAATCCAGTCAAAGCCCGGTTCCTCAAAATCCTGGCTATGGAGTGCCGGTTCATGGCGATAAATCTGGTTCAACGCACTGACAAAGCCTTTGAGATTCTGATGAGGGGGATATTCCAACAAATCCCAATCGAGGTCATCCCAGACATTCCACTCACTCCATTGCCCAAACTCCATGCTCATAAACAGAGTTTTCTTGCCGGGATGGGCGAACATATAGGCGTACAAACAGCGCAAATTGGCAAACTTCTGCCATTCATCGCCGGGGACTTTGCCCAGCATATTGCTCTTCCCATGGACAATCTCATCGTGAGACAAGGCCAAGACGTAGTTTTCGCTGTAGTGATACCAAATGCTGAAGGTAATGTTGTTTTGATGGAACTGGCGGAACCAGGGGTCCATCGCGAAGTAGTCCAGCATATCGTGCATCCAACCCATATTCCATTTCAGGTTGAAGCCAAGACCTCCCACATAGGTCGGCCAAGACACCATCGGCCAAGCGGTGGATTCTTCGGCGATGGACAGAATACCGGGATAGTAGCTAAACAACACATGATTGACTTGGCGGATAAAGTCTGCCGCCTCGATGTTTTCGCAACCGCCGTATTGGTTGGCGACCCACTCTCCATCTTCGCGATCGTAGTTGAGGTACAGCATTGAGGCCACCGCATCGACGCGAATCCCATCAATATGGAATTTATCAAACCAGAAAATGGCGTTGGCCACTAGGAAGTTGCGGACTTCGTTGCGGCCATAGTTAAACACCAAGGTTCCCCAACCTTTATGTTCACCTTTGCGGGGGTCTGCATGTTCATAGAGGTGGGTTCCATCGAAGAAGGCTAAGCCATGGCCATCTTTAGGAAAATGGCCCGGAACCCAATCGACAACCACGCCAATACCGTTTTGGTGACATTGGTCGATGAAATACATCAAATCTTCGGGGCTACCGTAGCGGGAGGTGGCGGCGTAGTAGCCGGTGACTTGATATCCCCAAGACCCATCAAAGGGATGTTCCGCGACGGGGAGAAGTTCAATATGGGTGAAGTTGAGGTCTTTAACGTAGGGAACCAGGCGATCGGCCAGTTCTCGGTAGGTGAGGAAGCGTGCGCCGGGTTTGAGGTCTGCCACCGCAACAGGGGGCAGAGGATTGCCCAGATAGTCGGTTCCTGGCTCATCGTAGGAGGCATTCAGCCATGACCCGAGGTGAACCTCGTAAATGGAAACGGGGGAGGTCATGGGGTCGGTATTGCGCCGGGTTTCCATCCATTCCGTATCTGACCATTGGTAGCGATCGAGATTGGTGACGATGGAGGCGGTTTTGGGTCGAATTTCTTGTTGGAAGCCGTAGGGGTCAGACTTTTCGTAGATATGACCGTCGTAGTTTTTGATTTCGTATTTGTAGGGATCGCCCACCTGAACATCGGGGATGAACAGTTCCCAAACCCCGTTCCCCCGTTTGGCCATTTGATGTTGGCGGCCATCCCAACTGTTGAAGTTACCGAGGACGGAGACGTTGCGAGCATTGGGCGCCCAAACGGCGAAGTATACCCCCTCAACGCCATTACTGGTGAGAAGATGAGCGCCGAGTTTTTCGTAGATGCGGTGGTGGTTCCCTTCGCTAAACAGGTGAATGTCGAAGTCGGTCAGTTTGGGGGACCGAAAGGCGTAGGGATCGTAGATGACGCGCTCGTGATCGCCTTGTTTGAGACGCAGTTGGTAGTTGATGGGGAAGGGATCGGCGTTGTCTTGTTTGTCAACGGGGCGATCGAGTTCGCATTCAAAGAAGTAGGGATGATGAACAGACTCCATGGGGTAGGATTTCCGCTCTTCGGAGAGTTCTACCCAAGCGGCTTCAATGTCAGGGAGATAGGCCCGGACGACCCAAATGGATTTACCATCCCGTTCGATGGTGTGAGCCCCAAGGACGGAGAAGGGGTCTTGGTGGCTGTTGTGGACAATGTAGTCAATCTGTTCGGTGGAAATGGTTTTCGACATGAGTTTTCAGGCGATCAATGAATGTTCTGAGGAAATTGGCAGGTTGTTATAGAAAATTGTGTTGAGGACTCAGCTTCAGTTTGACATGTCCCTTGTCCACTGGCGTTAGCTCCCGATCGGGATTCGGCCGTTTCCTAGGGATTCCCTAAAAATTTTGCTTGAAACTGGCCGAGTCAGCAACAAATCTTTACATTTGAAGATACAGCAAAAACCCCTCTCTGTCGGGGAAAGGGGGCAAACGTCAGCCAATCTCAACCGGATGAGAGTTGTTTAAAGGGGGGTTAAGGTTCGGAACATCCGTAACAGTTGCAGCAAAAAAATGTTGTGGCGAATGTCTGAACCGAGTTGGGGGGGATGGGTGGGTTCTTGCAGTTCGGCTTGTAGGGCGGCGTATTCGGCGGGGGTGAGGGGTTCGCCATTAAGGGGCGATCGCGCCTCGAGTAAAATCTCATTGCGTAACACTTCTTCGGGGGTATCCTCGGCGGGAGGAAGGGCCATCGCTCCCTCGCAGAAACTCATCAGCATCAACGGGATGGCCAACACGAAGCCAGTTACGTGGTTGCGTTCCATCATGCGCTTAATCCTGGGGGTAGGGGTTCGTGACAGTGCTGATGAATCGCCTGAATCCGTTCAAACAGCCAAGGATAGTTCTGGCGGTAGTGAGGAATCAAGGCGAGGGGACTCAGGAGGCCCGCCGCTGCGATATCGGCCACACTGAGGCGATCGCCGACTAGATAGGGGTGATCCCTCCAGAGGTGTTCTAATTCGCTTAGGGCCAAGTTTAGGCGATCGCGAGCCAGTTTGACCCCCGCCGGGGTAATTTCATACTGAAACCGCACCACCTGGACTAAGGTTTGGGCAAACCAAGAGGGATTCACCGATTTCCCCTCCTTCGCTCGGAAATCGTAGTAGATAAACCGTGTCGCCGTACCAATACTCTCATCGAGCCAATCTTCCAAGAGCCAGGCGCGGCGATCGCGATCGCGATCGCCCCAAATCAACGGTGTTTCAGGATAGCGACGCTCTAAAAACTTCAAAATGTCTGTCGAGTCTCCCACCGCCGCCGGCCCGTCAGACGACTCAGGTAACAAGACGGGAACCGTCGTTAACCCCACCAGGGGCTTAAGTTTGAAGCGATGCACCCCAGGGGTCAAATTTTCCACCTCATAGGAGAGCTGTTTATACCCCAAGGCCAGGCGAACCTTACGGCAATAATGGGAGGTGCTGAACTGAAGAAGACGCATAGGAGAAAAGCTAGAGCTTAGAGAAGAGACGCGAGGAGCCGCCCTGGATTTATAGGAGTTATCAACTTATAAACACGAAAGACGGACTCCCGCAAGCTAGCTGACTAGCCAGTCGTCTCCATCACGTAAACCTCTTGCTCGCGTGGAAGCCCCGTGTCTTTAGATCGGGGAGGAAACGCGACAGGGGGACTTTAGTCCCCGTCAATCTTTCAAGCATAGGCGTAACCATCCTTCCTGTGAATGGGTTTGCAGTATTTGTGGCTGATGCCTGCCACCCTTCGAGAAGCGGTGGTAATATCAAAACTACCAGACGCACGGCAGAGAACCCGTCCCACGTAGGAACCAATTTTCTTCCCCGCTGTGACCGTAGCCGTCACAATGTCGCCAGTCTGAAAGCCTTTATGAATTTGCCTCCTGGAGCGGTGACGAGTAGGGAATCCGTACTTATTCGTCCCGCACATCTGACGGGTTCCATGCCCCTTTGCTAAAATCAGCAACGGTTTTGACGTCAGAACTTCCAGTGATTCGACTGGTCCAACACAGGCAGCATCAAGCCAGTGAGCTTTAGGTAGGTTGAGCCTCAGTCGATTGAACTTCGTTTGTCCGCCTGTTCCTGTAGTGACTCGAAGTCCTGTTGCTTTCAAAGCATTGAACAAGGCCCATCGGGTCGAGTTAACGGCAGCCGCATCTTTAAGGGGTGATTTGGCTTGCCCCAGAAGACGACTCAGGACATCAGGCTGGCCCGATAAAAAATCCCGAATGTCCCCATTGCCTTTGGCTTGATTGCATGAGTGGCAAGCCAGGGTCAGGTTAGACACCCGGTCAGAGCCACCCTTAGACCGAGGCTGGATATGCTCAACTTCAAGTGGTACATGTTGAGCGCCACAGTAAGCACAGGTTCGGTCCCACTTGAACAACAGGTATTCCCTGACTTCATAGCCTTGTAATTCTCCCTGCTGATACTGAACACCTGATATCTCAGGGTTTTCCATCAATTGCAGGTCGAACCGTACTAGCTCTTGAGCCATGCTGCCAACTGGGGCAAGTCTGCGGAATCGGTTAACCCAGGTCATCAGAGTATCCACCCGATGCTGTAAGCTCGGAGCTAACCAACCCTTGCTCCGAGTCCGATTCAAGAACCGAGCCGGCCGATATCGGGTCTTGCGGTTTCGTCGAGAACGTCGCAGTTGACGACGAGACAGCAGTGCTTTTTTATCGGCTCTCCCCGGTGCTGCAACTCGGCAGCAAAAATGATTTGATTCCCTTGCTTCAGGGCCATTCCAGAGACTTTAGATCCTGGGTCTAATTTGAGTTCGAGGGGTTCAGGATTAGCGTCAACCTCCTTGTTGAGAATAATGGTGAATGGGTAGCGTCGAAATACCGATGCTTTCCCCGCATTGAGCAGTGACCGTGCTACCCCTGGCTTGCAGGGTGTCAGCGGTTTGCGGTTGCTATCTAAAACGAAAACATGGTTAGACATTGTTGCGTCGCTTCTGATTTCTCGTAACGTTTGCTTCGCTAATGTTCAGAGTCGGTACTTTCCGAATCGCACTGTCTTAACCCCTTAAAACTGTTTAACGATTTGGTTCTAGGGCCTGGAACTAGCACGCATTCCAGGGTAGGAACKTTAACTCTTGCTCTGAACGTAGCCAGTTAAGGCTTAAGCTGGTCAGCTACCTGAAGGGAGGGCACGAAGCCCCCGTGCTTCAGCCGGGGGTGCTGACTCTAGCAAGCTAGCAAGTCAGTGAACTCAAGTTGAGCTTATTCAGCCTCAGGAGTTTCAGTCTCCATCTCTTCCGTCTCCATCTCTTCAGCTCCATCCTCCGTCGCGTCATCCTCCATGGACTCCTCACCATCAGGCATGGTTTCGGTGCCTTCGGTTTCAGCGCCTTCCTCGGTGGGGGCTTCTTCTTCCATTGGGGCTTCCTCAGGTGCGGTATC
>FSSI02000077.1:0-13233 GCA_900149785.2 Phormidium lacuna HE10JO
CTTCCTCGGTGTTGAATTTCTGGCAAACATATTGAAAAATGGTACAATTTTAGGACTTGGCGATCATTCTTAACCTCAAGTACTTCAAGTGACTTTCAATGTCAGGATTTCGGTCATCATTCCAAGAGGTTTGTTGTAGGTAACAATAAAGACCTAGAGATCACAATTGCATCGTTTGGCCTAGAATGCGAGTGAGTTGATGAATCGTTTTCCGGTTCGCGATGAGGTTTAATTGTCCCAAACCCGATGCAAATTCAAGACAAAACCCGGTAAAACATCCTCCCCGGATAACTCAACGGGATTAGACAAGACCTCGACCTCTAAACCCACTCGATAAACTCCCACTGTTCGAGTTTGAGGATCGATTAACCAACCCAGTCTCGCCCCATTGTCCATATACTCTTGCATTTTCTCTTGCAACGATGTCAGGGTATCGGACTGCGAACGAAGTTCTACGACAAAATCTGGGCAGATATTGGCAAATCTTACTTTCTGTGGTTCGCTGAAGGTATCCCAGCGAGCTTGGCTCACCCAGGAGGCATCAGGCGATCGGATTGCGCCATTGGGGAGGGTAAATCCAGTGGAGGATTCAAAGACTTCTCCCGGTTCGCCCGCGTTACGCCACCATAGGTAGAGTTCACCGGAAATGCGGCTATTACGTTTGCCGGTTTCCCAGCCAGTGGGCGGATTCACAATGAGTTCTCCTTGTGCRGTTCGTTCGAGTTGTAGGTCTCGGTTACTGGCGGCGAGGGCGGAAAACTGTTCAGCMGTGACGTACAGGTTTAGATTTCTGGGTAATTCAAGGGCTAGGGTTGAGGGTTCTAGTTGGGTGGGAACTTGTACCATGGTGGCCGCTTCTATAGTTGGGCATTGACCCGGATACGCRTTAGGGGGATGCGATCGCACGGGACGTTCACTGTTCTAATTCTAGGACTTGGCGATCGCGATCGTTCTTAAGTTCAAGTGAATTTCAATGTCAGGATTCCGGTCATCACGCCAAGAGGTCTGTTATCGGTAAGACAGAGACCTAGCGACAGAGATTAACCCAAAAACACGATTTGATCTGAGTTGGTCAAAATTGGTTAAAATTCGGCTAGCTTTTCGATTCCCACCCTCCTCACACCCCACAAGGAACACCATTATGGTCAACGCCTTATTGCAGCGGCTGTCACGGCGATCGCTGCCCCTGTTTTTTTTGGCCCTACCGCTACTGCTTCCCCTACCGGTTCAAAGCCAACCGACCACCATTGAAATGGCCATTGACGATGGTGAGATGCGCGACCCCGCCTCAGAAACCGCTCCCCCTGGCTTAGTCGTCGAAGCCGGAGATGCCCCCATTGACGCCACCATCGCCCTGCGAATGCAGCAAGAACTCAGCCAACTCCTCGGACGAGTCGAGAGTGCTTTGATTGCAGCCCAAACTCTGGGAAACTTAGGGGATGTTGCCCTACAAAATTTAGAGGCCGGCGGAGAGGGTGTTGGCCTAGGCCATGACGATGGTGCGCGCGTGGCGGCGGCTAAAACCCTCTTGCGGGACTTTCCTGAATTAGTGCGACAACAGCACTATGGCGAGGCGCGATCGCGGTGGTTGGAGGCGCGATCGCAACTCTGGGCCAGTTATCCCAACGATCGCCCCCGCAACAGCATCCCAGAAGTGCGTTCCATTTGGCTCGATCGCGGAACCATCGTAGCCGCCGGGTCCAAAGCCGGCCTAGAACCCCTCTTTGACCGCCTGGCCCGGGCCGGGATTAACACCATTTTCTTTGAAACGCTCAACGCTGGCTATCCCATCTATCCCAGCCAAATCACCAACTCCCAAAATCCCCTCACCGAAGGCTGGGACCCCCTACAAGCCGCCATTGAATTAGCGCGGGAACGGGGCATGGAACTCCATGCTTGGGTGTGGACCTTTGCCGTGGGGAATGAAGCCCATAACCGCCTCCTAGGGCAGTCTCCCAGCTTCCTCGGTCCCATTCTCGACGACCATCCCCAATGGGCGAACCTCGACCATCGCGGCGAAATCCGGCATCGAGGGTCTCGCAAAACCTTTCTCGATCCAGCCAACCTAGAGGCCCGCTGGTATCTGGTCCGCATCATCGATGAGATTGTCCTGAATTACGACGTGGACGGGATTCAACTCGACTATATCCGCTATCCCTTCCAAGACCCCAGTGCTGAACGCAGTTATGGCTATGGCGAGGCGGGGCGATCGCGGTTTGAGGACCTAACGGGAGTCGATCCCATGACCCTCTCTCCTAATCAAGTTGACCTTTGGCAGCGTTGGACTGAGTTCCGAGTCAACCAAATTACTGCCTTTGTCGGCGAAGTCCATGAACTCCTCCAACGCCGTAACCCCGAGTTGATTCTCTCAGCGGCGGTGTTTCCCCAATCTCGCCACGATCGCATCCATAAAATCCAACAAGACTGGGAAAGCTGGATTGAAGCCGGTATCATCGATGTCATTGTCCCCATGACCTACGCCGCCGACACCAATCGTCTCGGACGGCTGATGACTCCTCTCTTAGCCGACATCCCCCCAGGGGCGTTGTTGGTTCCCTCGGTCAAACTCCATGATTTGGCTGATATCGTCGCCGTGGATCAAATGCAGTTGATTCGCGATTTACCCACCGGCGGTTATGCACTTTTTGCCGCCGAACGACTGGTGGATAACTTAAAAGAAATTTTGCAACAAACCCACGGGGAAAATAATATTGCCCAACCCATTCCTTACCGTCAACCCTTCAAAGCCGCCCTCGACCGACATCGCGCCCTGAAAGCAGAATGGCAATTTATTTTAGCCGCTGAACAGTTGTGGATTGATGACGAGAAATTGAGCCTTTGGCAAGCGAGCGATCGCGCCTTTGTTGACGCCTTAGAACAGCTTGCCGAACAACCCAGTCGAGCGCAAGTGATCGTGACCCGCGATCGCCTCGATCAGCTACAACAAGGATTTTCCCAATGGCTGAGTCTCCATCGAGTTAACAACACCTATCAAGTTGAAACTTGGGAACATCGTCTTCAGGCGATCGAAGAACTCCTCGCCTACGGCGAACGACGCTTAGGAAACTAATTGTTGACCAAGTTTTTTGACTATAAAAGCTTAGTTTCGTCAATAGCTTTAACAACTTTTTTAGCAAAAGTTGTGACAAAAAAGTTGAGTATAGCAATCGAAAATTGGCTTAGGACACTCTGAGCTGGGAGACAATCCCCTACCTCTTGCCTCTTGCCTTCTTCCTCCCTGTTCCCTGTTCCCTGTTCCCTGTTCCCTTCTTTTGCCTYTTGCCTCTTGCCTCTTGCCTTCTTATCCCCTATTTTTTGTACTATTCAGACCAACTTTTGCTATATCAACATGAATCAATGGCAGCGATTTCTAAAAAACTTGGGCAATTGGCGAGGCTCATTTAGTCAATTTTCCCCTCAAGGAACAGTTTTAAAAGATATTCCCACCCGAGTCACCTTAGAAGGCGTCGAAGACAATCGTTGCGTTCAGCAAAAGGTGTTCAAATATCCCCCAGGCGAACCTGAACCCCAACCAATTGAACTCACCTATCGCACCCTGGGGCGAAATATCCTCTTTTTTGAAACAGGCGACTTTTCCTTTGGTTCCGTGCAATTTTCCCCCGTCGCCGACTTTGGCGCCGAACAAGGGTTTATTCATAACCAACGGCGGCTGCGACTGGTACAACTGTTCAAAAACGGGGAATTTAGCGGTGGAACCCTAATTCGCGAAGTCCTCGACGGCGTAGACATCCCCGAATCTGCCCCCTTAACCGTCGATGAACTCATTGGCCAATGGCGAGGAACCGTCACAACAGAATACCCCGATTTTCGCCCCCCTGACTCCTATGAAAGTCATCTAAGTATCAGTCGTGAGGGAAATCAACTTCAGCAGTCATTAACCACATCAACCTGGCAATTATCCTCAACCGGAGAAATTGACGGAAATTGCATCCTCTTCAACCGCGCTAGTGAACCCCGACAACTCCTCCTCCTCCCCGACGGCGCATCTTGTCTCTGTCCCCTCCAAATTCCCCGCCAACAGCCCTTTTTCCTCGAAATTGGCTGGCGACTCGGCGACGGAGTACGCGCACGCTTATTACGCAATTATGACGCTACTGGGCAATGGGTGAGTTCGACCCAAATTATCGAAGAAAAAACCACAGACTAGAAACCTTTTTTTACGATTACTGTTTGTTTTGAGTCATCGCTACCACCGCGTTAACAGTGAGTTCAAAGCCCAAATTATAACTTGGCAAAACATCCTCTCCCGAACAAATAATGGGTAAACTATCACCCTGCCAGACCCAAACTTGCTCATGATTAAAATCAATCAACCAAGCCAATTTTGTGCCATTGGCGAGACAGTGAATAATCTTAGTTTGTAAGTCTAACGTACTTTGGTCGGGGGAGCGAATTTCAATCAACCAATCTGGAGCGCCCTGGAAGGGGCCATCCACATCAGACAGGCAATTGACCGCAATAACCACAATATCTGGAACCGGTGAATAGGGCTGAATAATGCAACGTAACTCTTGGATTGCCTCAAACTCATCCGTGCGCTCATTGATGTAGTTAACAAGATTTCGTTGCAGCCGTGAATGAAACAGAGTAGGCATCGGTTTTTGAACAACTCGCCCCTCAATCAATTCCCAGGCCGGAGACGACTCAAGATTGGCTTGAGTCAAAAACTCCGTCAGAGACATGGAGGTGAGTAACTGCGACATGTGATAACCCAGAAACCGTCAATCAAATTACTTCTGATTATAGTCTGGGCTTGACACGCTACAATGGTCAATTGACCCATCAGCTTAAGCCAACCCCCATGACCCTCGAAACTCCCGTAGAATTCCAAGACGAATTTGACGTGGTAGTGGTGGGTGCAGGACACGCCGGATGTGATGCTGCCCTCGCTACAGCCCGTCTCGGTTGCCGTACCCTGCTGTTAACCCTGAATTTAGACAAAATCGCCTGGCAACCTTGTAATCCCGCCGTTGGCGCCCCCGCTAAGTCGCAACTGGTGCATGAAGTCGATGCCCTCGGTGGCGAAATTGGCAAAATGGCCGATCGCACCTACCTACAAAAGCGCGTCCTCAACGCCTCCCGAGGCCCCGCTGTTTGGGCGTTACGGGCGCAGACGGATAAACGGGAATATGCCGCCGTGATGCGCCAAATTGTTGAAAATCAGGAGAATCTGGCTGTCCGAGAAGGGATGGTGACAGATTTAGTGTTGGGCAAAAACGATGAAATCATCGGCGTACAAACCTATTTCGGCGTCGCCTTCCGCTGTAAAACCGTCATTCTCACCACCGGAACCTTTCTCGGGGGCGTGATTTGGGTCGGCAACAAATCCATGCCCGCAGGACGGGCTGGGGAGTTCGCGGCAGTGGGTTTAACGGAAACATTGCAAAAATTGGGGTTTGAGACCGATCGCCTCAAAACGGGGACACCAGCCCGTGTCGACAAACGGTCTGTCGATTACAGCCAAATGGAACCCCAGCCCCCCGATGAGGAGGTCCGCTGGTTTAGTTTTGACCCCGAAGCGTGGGTACAACGCGAACAAGTCAACTGCTACCTAACCCGAACCACCGCTGCAACCCATAAAATCATTCAGGACAACTTGCATTTGTCCCCCGTCTATGGCGGCTGGGTGGATGCCAAAGGGCCTCGCTACTGTCCCAGTATCGAGGATAAAATTGTCCGCTTCGCCGACAAACCCAGTCATCAGATTTTCATTGAACCTGAAGGGCGAGATTTCCCAGAATTGTATATTCAAGGCTTCTCGACTGGACTCCCGGAACGGTTGCAAGTACAGATGTTGCGGACGTTACCGGGGATGGAGAACTGCGTCATGTTGCGTCCCGCCTATGCGGTCGAATATGACTATCTCCCGGCCACCCAATGTTTCCCTACCTTGATGACGAAACGAGTCGAGGGCCTGTTTTGCGCCGGACAAATCAATGGAACCACCGGCTACGAAGAGGCGGCGGCCCAGGGAATGGTGGCCGGGATTAACGCGGCCCGCTTTGTCCGGGGTCAGGAGATGATTGTCTTCCCCCGTGAGGAGAGTTATCTGGGAACCCTGATTGATGACCTCTGTACGAAAGAGTTGCGCGAACCCTATCGTATGTTGACCTCGCGATCGGAATATCGCCTGGTGTTGCGATCGGATAACGCCGATCGCCGTCTAACCCCCCTAGGCCGTGAAATTGGCCTCATCGACGATCGCCGCTGGGACATCTTCCAACGCAAACAAGCCAATATCGCCGCCGAAAAACAGCGTCTGCAAGACAATCGCGTCAAGGCCCATGATCCCGTTGGCCAGCAAATCATTGCTGAAACCGGTCAAGGGATTAAAGGGTCTGTCACCCTCTGCGATTTACTGCGTCGTCCCAAGTTCCATTATTTGGATTTAGACCGTTTGGGACTGGGGAATCCCCAATTAACCACAGCCGAACGGGAAGGGGCAGAAATTGACATCAAATACTCCGGCTATCTGCAACGGCAACAACGGCAAATTGACCAAGTGAGTCGAGAAGCCAATCGACCGCTACCGGTGGATTTGGACTATGATGCCATTGAAACCCTGTCTAAAGAGTCTCGGGAAAAACTCATGAAAGTTCGCCCGGTTACCGTCGGTCAGGCTTCCCGCATTGGTGGTGTCAATCCAGCGGATATCAATGCCCTCTTGATTTTCCTGGAAACCCGTAATCGTAAACAGGCGATCGGGGCAGCAACCCTCAAGAGTTGAGGCTAGGTTCAGTCGTAAGGTGGGCAAATTCAACCCACCTTACTATTAACTATACAAACGTGTCCCCATGACCTTTGTTTCAATTCTCTATGGATTATTTTTACTCAGTATCATTATCCTGTACTGGGGAATTCAAAATAAAACCTTTCGGTTAGGTTTGATTTTAACCGCAAGTCTAATTTTTTATGGGTCGATTCAACTACAATCGTTGCCCTTTCTCTTTCTCATGGCTTGGGTCACCTTTGCCCTCGGCAATCCCCTCTCTCAAACCACCCCTCCCCAATCCCCAGACCAAACTAAAACCCTCAGCAATGACCAATGGCATCAGGTCGAAATTCGCTGGAGACAGCGGCGACGTTGGATTCTAACCGCCGGAATTGTCCTAAATACTTTACTGTTAGTGGGCTTTAAATATGCCCCATTTTTATTTCCCAGCCTCAGCCAAGACTCACCGATTTTAGCCAGTTGGCTCGACCCTTATTTTATCATGCCCTTGGGGATTAGCTTTTTTGGCTTTGAATGTATCGCTTACCTCATCGATGTCTTTCGTGGCGCACCCCCAAGCCGCAATTTCTTTGAATTTTCCGCCTATAAATTTTACTTTCCTAAACTAATTTCGGGTCCCATCACTCGCTTTCATCAGTGGTTTGAACAATGGCAACTGCAACGACCCCTGAGAATTGAACAAGTCACCGACGGCTTATGGTTGATTGCCAGCGGTGCCATAAAAAAGGGATTACTGGCCGATAACCTGGCAATTTTTGTCAATCTTTGCTTTGAGAATGCCCAACGGGCCGGCAGTGTCGATTTACAACTGGCCGTCATTGGCTATGGATTGCAACTGTATCTCGATTTTAGCGGCTATGTGGATATGGCCCGAGGCAGTGCCTTGTTGTTGGGGTGGACATTACCCGAAAACTTCAATTTTCCCTATGTGTCTACCAGTCTGGCCGATTTTTGGCGACGTTGGCATATGACGCTGGGGAGTTGGCTACGGAATTACCTTTATTTTCCCCTAGGAGGATCTCGGCAAGGGTTAGGGAGAACTTGTCTAAACCTGATGGTGGTGATGCTGATTGCCGGATTGTGGCATGGAAGTGCCACGGCGGGGATGAATCCGATGGGATTTATCGTCTGGGGGGCCATTCATGGGGCCGGTTTGGTGATTCATCGCCTCAACGATACCCTATCGCAACGTTGGCGAGGGTTAGCCGCCTTGTGGCGTAGTCTTCCTGGTGTTGTCTTGGCCTGGCTGTTGACGCAGGGAATCGTATTCTTCTCCTGGATTTTCTTCCGTCTCCCAGATTTACAAGTCTCGGGGTGGGTCGTCCGTCATCTCTGGGGCCATTCTCGCGATGCCCAATTTTTGGATCTCGTCTATCTCGAAACCGTCGGTTGGATGCCCGAACAGTTGGCGATCGCCTTTCTGGGAATTTTCGCCGCCATGTTCGTGGGCCATTTCTTCGATCGCATCCTACAAGTTCAACTCAACTGGCACGTCAAAATTGCCCTGGTTCCCATCTGTTGGTACGCCGTCCTCCTATTTGCCCCAGAAAACAGCCTCCCCTACATCTATTTTGATTTCTGATGAGAGGCCCAACAGATGTCTCGCCGATGGAACTCCAGATAGGCGGGAGATTGCCCCAAGAAAATCTGACGCTCAAAGACGATTGTGCAAAGATTGTCTTAATATGGGGATGTATCACAACCATTCAACTGCGTTTGCATCGCTTTGGGCTGCCACTGCTATAAAAACAAGCCATGAGTACGATTTTAGTCGTTGAGGACAGTACCTCCCAACGGGAGATGATTGCCAACCTGTTAAGAAACCAGGGGATGCAAGTGGTACAGGCACGAAGTGGCGTAGAGGCCCTTAAGTATCTCAAAGGAAATACCCCCGATTTGGTGGTCTTAGATATCGTCATGCCCAATCCCAATGGCTATGATGTCTGTCGTAAGATGAAAGGTCATCCCCGAACCAAGGATATTCCTGTGATTATGTGTTCGTGTAAGGGTGAGGAGTTCGATCGCTACTGGGGGATGAAAGTCGGGGCCGATGCCTATATCGCCAAACCCTTCCACCCGGACGAGATGATTAACGCCGTCCGCCAACTCCTCACAATATAGGGCGGGGTGGGTGTTCCGGTGTTCCGGTGTTCCCTTCCCCCCTCAATACCCCAACAGGGCATTCCACGTCATCGGCCCAACCACTCCGTCAACGGCCAGGCCGGAACGAGACTGGAATCGTTCCACCGCCGCGATCGTCCTGGCTTGATAGATTCCGTCAATCTCACCTTGATAGATGCCTAAATCTTGCAACAAGAGTTGCAGTTCCACCACAGCAGATCCTTCATCGCCGAGAGATAACACTGGTAAATTGCGACTGGGCGGCGTGGCGACAGAGTTGGCGGGCATAGCCGTGTTCGCCGTATCGGGGGCTGGAAGCCATTGATTAGAACTGGCGGTGTTGGGGCGAGTTCCTTGGGGCAAGGGTTCATAAACGGGAGTGGCAACACCGCCGAGGGGAACCGTCGGGAAGAGGCGATTCCAGGTCTGAATGCCAACGACCCCATCCGCGTCAATTCCAGCCGCTTGCTGGAAGGCTGAGACGGCTCTCGCGGTCTGTTGGCCATACTCTCCAGTCACCGTCCCGCGATAGAATCCCATCAGCTGTAGCATGGCCTGTAATTCCCGCACTTCAGCTCCATTGCTGCCAACTCGCAACAGGGGCCGAGTCAGGTTAAGATCCAGAGAGCCTTGAGAGAGTTGAATTGATGGGTCTGGTTGGGGTTTTGTCCAAGCGACCTCAGGGACGGCGATCGCCGAGGCCACCATCAACCCCACGAGGACATGATGAGACCGCAGTGGATGATTCAAGACAAGCTTTGGCATAACGAGGAACTCCCAACAGATTGGCAAACCATGGATTCAGAGACTTTGACAGGGCGGTCGACAGGCTCATCCTTCGATCCACATTGACATTTTGACATAGGTTTTGACATCGGTTTCGGGACAGGTTTCGAGCGAGGTTTCGGGAGAGGTTTGAAAAGCCTGAGAGTGACGGCCGATTAGTCTGAGACTCATTCTCACGGATCTCAGGATAATGTAGGGGTTTTGTGGTAGAGTTTTAGGGGACTTGAACCCTGATTCCTAGGGAGTTTGAGAGGTCCCCCGTCGTCAAAACGAAGCGTAAGTTGTGACATATAAAGTCGGTATACTCGGATTAGGCACAGTTGGCACCGGAACGGCGCAGATCCTTTTAGATCCCGCCGGCCGTCATCCCTTGCTCAAGGACTTAGAGGTGGCTCAAGTGGGGGTGCGATCGCTCGACAAACCCCGAGCGGTGGACTTGCCCAGTTCCGTCTTCACCACAGACTTAGAGGCTCTCGTCGCTCACCCCGATATTGACATTATCGTCGAACTCATCGGCGGGGTTGAACCGGCGCGATCGCTCATCCTCAAGGCGATCGCCCACGGAAAACATATCGTCACCGCCAACAAAGCCGTCATCTCCCGTCATGGCGATGAAATTTTTGACGCCGCCAACGCCAAAGGCGTGTATGTCATGCTCGAAGCCGCTGTCGGCGGCGGGATTCCCGTCATTCAACCCCTCAAACAAGCTCTCGGGGTCAATCGCATCAAACGCGTGACCGGAATCGTCAACGGAACCACCAACTATATCCTCACCCGCATGAAAGCCGAGGGAGCTGACTTTACGGAGGTTCTCGCCGATGCACAACGGCTCGGCTATGCAGAAGCTGACCCCACCGCTGACGTGGATGGCCTCGATGCCGCTGATAAGATTGCCATCTTGGCCTCTCTGGCCTTTGGCGGTCGGATTCGCCTCGAAGATGTCCATTGCGAGGGGATTCGTCACATTAGTTCCACCGAAATCGACTACGCTGAGAAGCTCGGCTTTACCATTAAACTGTTGGCGATCGCCCAAGAAGACATCCCCGAAAACAGCCAGGATGGAACCCCTCAAAAACTCTCCCTAAAAGTCCATCCCACCCTACTCCCCAAATCCCATCCCCTAGCCAGCGTCGATGGAGTCTTTAACGCCATTCTCGTCGAAGGAGAACCCCTCGGACAAGTGATGTTCTTTGGTCCAGGAGCCGGGGCCGGGGCCACCGCCAGTGCCGTCGTCTCTGATATCCTCAACATCGCCGCCATTCTGCAAACCGAAACCGAGCCAATCCCCCATCCTCTCCTGAGTTGCACTCATCAACACTTCTGTGCGATCGCCCCCATGGAAGACTCGGTGACGCGTTTCTATGTCCGCGTCAAAACTCAAGACTCCTCCGGGGTCATTGGCCAACTCGGAACCTGTTTTGGCGACCATGACGTGAGCCTAGAGTCCATCGTTCAAATTGGCTTACAAGATAACCTCGCCGAAATTGTCCTCGTGACCCATCATGTCCGCGAAGGTGATTTCCGCCAAGCCTTAGCCGCCATCTCCAACTTAGACGCTGTAGCTGATATTCCCAGTGTGATTCGGGTTTGGTAATCTCTGCCTAAGAAAGGCGGGCCAAACGGCCCGCCAGCTAGGTGTTGAGAGAAAAGGTGATAATTAGGGCAACTTACGCCACCCTAAATACCAAAATTTAAAAACTAAAGGTAGTCCGAATAGTTCCCACCCATTGAGCTTCATTGTTGCTATTATGTTCCGGGTTGGTAATCACGAAGAATCCAGGGGTAATGGCAATGTTATCGTTGAGGCGATAGCGATAGAAGGCCTCAATATGTAGGGACGTATCGGTGTCTTCTTGTCCAAGCAGGGCCGGATCAGAACGTTGCACCCGCGTCGCTTGCGGGGGAACCCCCACAATCAGTCCCGCCAAGTTGCCGTCACCGCCCAAGTCGGGAGCCGTCAACGCCAGGGAGTAGTTGATCACCTCAGCTTGGTCGCCATCTTGGAAACCATTGCCATTATTCTGAGCATTAGCCCAAGTAAAGCCGAGCCAACCCGATAAATCAATCGCCCCCAGTCCAAGACGGAATTGACCTCCCAAGGTGTCTGTACCAACCGCTACATCGCTACCAAAGGGATTTCTAGCATTGGCGCTCCCGGTGGTTCCACTCAGGTTGACTTCCCCTGAAGGGAAATAGTGACGGTCATAAAAGACCCCCAGGTCAACATTGTCACCCAGAGTATAGGTCAAGTTCGCAAAAGCCCCCTGATCGCCATTAAAGAGACCATTCTTGCGTTCAGGATTATTGGCGTTGCCCGCGAGATAGCCGACATCTAAGCCAAAATCACCGAAGCGGGCCTGTACACCACCCCCAGCACCGCTACTGAGGCGAAAAACTGGGTTATAGCGTCCAAAACGAGACAGTGCGCCGCTACCACTACTCGATTGAGGGGACAAGACCTCAGACATATTCTCAGCACTGAAGCCGGTGGCTACGAGGAACCCTCGTAGGTTATCACCCATAGGAAAACGATAGACGGCCCGGGCCACTTCAACACCATCGGTGGTTCCGGCAAACCCTAAACGGGTCATATTCGTGCCAGTCGGACCACTGAGTTGATTGAGATTGCGGTCTTGCAGGCGGATACGTAGGCGATCGCGTCCAGTGAAGCTCGCATCAAAGTTCAGTCGAACCCGGTAGGCGAACTGGGTTTGAGTGATATCCTCACCGGCTGCGATCGCATCACCAAAGGTATCCGAAAGGGCAAAAATCGCTTCCCCATTCAGTTTGGTGGTGGTGGAGAACTGGTTAGCTTCGAGTTCAGCGGTGCGYGCTTCTAAGCCATCAACCCGACCACGCAGGGTGGCCAATTCAGCGGCAAATTCTTCTTGTAAGCGGCGAATGGTGGCTAAATCACTGGGATCGAGGCTATCTCCACCACCGACGATGGCCACAATCTGATCTAAACAAGCATTGAGACCAGCAGCAAACTCATACCGRGTCATGAAGTTGTTGCCTCGGAAGGTTCCGTCAGGATACCCCGCGATACAACCGTAGCGCTCAACCAGCGATTGCARRGCYTGAAATGCCCAATCCGTCGGTTGGACATCGGACAACTGGGAGACGGACGTGACTTGATCCAACGACCTAGATGAGTCTGGCAGGCTCAACTCATCCATTAACGAATCAACAGAGAGTTCCTGACTATGGGCCACGTTTGACAGGGCCAGGAGACTCAAGAGGCTGGCACTTCCTGTTAGGGCTTTCCACCACAAATTAGACACGATCACTAGATTCCTCGTTCACGACACTCACACAAACTGAAACAGCCATCACTTCGACAACAACGTCTCACCACAACGTCTCGCCTCTTGTCGACTCACGAGGATCGTTATCGAACAAGAGACGGGAGCGATCGAGAGAGCTATCAAGACAGGAGTCCCGCTAACTGTTTATTGACTACCGATGGCAATAGCAATCATGAACCAAATGAGAAGTCTTGTCAACTAATTTATAAAATTTAGATCGAGTTTTGCCCCAGAGGTGCGATCGCCGCCATCCTGAACACCGAC
>FSSI02000032.1:0-27809 GCA_900149785.2 Phormidium lacuna HE10JO
ATTTTGCTATCACCTCTGATGGGTCTAAATTTGACAACCCCCGTTGGTTGGCTAAGCATGAGAAAAATCTAAGAGCCAAGCAGAAGCGGTTATCCAGAAGGCAGAAAGGCTCAAGCAACCGCAATAAAACCCGAAAGCAGGTAGCCGGGGTACATAACAAAATAGCCAGATGCAGGTCAGATTTCCACCACAAGCTATCACGCAGGATAGTTAACGAAAACCAAGTTATAGTGGTGGAAAATCTAGCRGTTAGAAATATGGTTAAAAACCACTGTCTMGCGAAAGCAATTAGTCAAGTGGGATGGGGTCAGTTTTGTACCATGTTGAAATACAAAGCAGAACAGGAAGGGAAAGCCTACCTAGAGGTGGACCGATTCTTCCCTAGTTCTAAAACCTGCAATACTTGCCTAAATCAAGTAAGAAGCCTTCCACTTGATGTTAGGTCTTGGCAGTGTGAAAAGTGCCAAACAAGGCACGATAGAGACATCAACGCTGCCAAAAATATCAGAGACGAAGGACTGCGTATTTTATCCTCAGGGACTGGGGAGTTCGCCTATCGCCCAAGTGTAAGTCGAGATAGTAGAGGACGTAAGAAATCTACTATCTCGCAATTTGCTGGGTAGGAAGCCGACTGTGTAATCTTTGATTCACTGTTCGGTAGTTCACGAGATCGCCTGCACCACATCCATCACTGCTACTGTGACACGCTACGCGCCGACGAGGATGACAATAGTTACGATCTCGACGATGCCCTAATAACCTCCTCCTGGTCGTCAGACAGCAGCGACGCCACCAGCGATTGGGATACCAGCTCTCAACTCGACGACGACTACAACAACTACAGCGACTACAACGACTGCAACAGCGACGACGCCACCAGCGACTGGGACACCAACTACCAGACCGACGATTGCAGCAGCGGTTATGTCGCCTATAGCAATACCTACGAGAGTAGCGAGACCACCTGTGACAGTGGTGGCTATGACGGTGGATGCTACGACAGTGGGGGATACGACGGCGGCGACTACGACGGCGGTGGAGACGACGGCGGCGGCGACTAACCCCCTTTCCCAAACCTTGCGAATCAACGAAATTAGTAGAGATTTATGGATTTAGGAAAACTGGCGTGGGGTGTTCTTAAAACAGGATTTCGCATAGTACTCGACCATACCGTTCGACGAGGCGTCGATAAGTTCATTGTCGGACAGCGTCCCAAGTCTACCCCGAACCTACCCCCCGCTCAAGCCAAAGGGGGCGCAATCGTACCGCAAGTGGTGCAGGCGGATGCTCAACTGACGAAAATGCAGCAGGATTATCTCAAACGCAAAGACGCGCGCGAGGTTGAAATCCTGAAACTCGAACGGACTCGCTTAGAAGTCGATATCGAAATCGAATCCGCCAAAGCCGAACGAGAAGAAAAGTTAATTGTCCTCAAAGAACAAGACCTCGCCGACCGCAAAGCCTATTCTCAAGCTTATCTGAGCGTATTGCGCCAGCAAACCCAGGCAAAAATCGACCTGGTACGAGAGCGCATACAAGCCGAATTCGACCTCAAGAATTGGTCGGGAGTATTAAGCCGAGACGAAGCCTTGAAAATCTTTGAAGCCGAAGCCAAAGCCGGACGACTGTTGATGTTAGTCCCGCCGCCAGCAGTGGTGGAAGACGAACTGCTGACATCGTCGTTCTCCAAAGCCCTGCAAACGGAAGTCCGCACCGAGTTGCAACGGTTTTTCTCTCGCTATTACGGTGAAGATAGCCTTTGTCCCGTGGGTTTCTACGGCGGTTACTTCTCCCAAGCGGTGTTCGATGCCGAAGTGCAACAGCACGCCATGAGTTTTTCGGGCATTCCCACCGGACTCGTGAGCGCGGAAATGACGGACTACCAAGTCCATTTCAACCTCAATCTCTGGGGGGCGATGAGTTCGCTCTCAGTTCCCCTCGACCCCTTCGATTGGGAAGAATTTCGGGAACTGCTCGTGCAGGATGAGGCGATTTCAGACCGCAAAAGTTGGCGGTTGGTGCGTCAAGCTGTGGTCAGTCTGTACAAACTCTGTGGTGCGTTTTTAGCCGATATCTATTATCTGTCGGTGAATCCCTTACACGAACCGCAGCTTTTTGCTCTGGAGTCGGAGTTGAAACCTCTCTGGAGTGAGGAACTGGCGGCGCAGTTGCGCGAGATACAGGAGCGGTGTCTGGCGGAGTATTTAGAGGAACTTCGCGCCCAACAGGAGCAGGTTCGGCAGCAGGAAGAAGAAGAACGCCGCCAAAGAGAAGAAGCCGAAGCGCGTCGCCGTCGCGCCGCTGAAGAACGTCGCCGACGGGAAGAAGAAGAACGCCGACGCTGGCGTGGCGAAACCTTCGATTACGACGTGGTACTCCTAGACCGATACGGCAACATCGACCAGCGAAACTCCGCCAGCAACCGAGGTTACACCGAACGCCTTGAGGGTATCGCGCTCGAAATGGCAAACATCCCCGCCGGAAGTTTTCAAATGGGTTCCCCGAGTAGTGAATCGGAGCGACAGAGCGACGAAAGCCCTCAACATTCCGTCAGCGTCCCCGAATTCTTTATGGGGCGCACCCAAGTCACCCAGGCGCAGTGGCGAGCCGTTGCCCAACTACCCCAAGTCCACCGCAGTATTAAATCTGACCCGTCCTACTTCACAGGCGACGAGCTGCCCGTTGAAAACGTAACTTGGCACGACTGTATCGAATTCTGCGCCCGCTTGAGCCGAGCCACCGGGAAAAACTACCGTCTCCCCAGCGAAGCCGAATGGGAATACGCCTGTCGAGCCGGAACCACCACCCCGTTCCACTTTGGCGAAACCATTTCTCCAGAAGTGGCGAACTACGACGGAAATTATACCTACGGTCAGGGTAAAAAAGGAGTGTATCGCCAGAAAACAACCCCAGTTGGCAGTTTCAACGCCGCCAACGCCTGGGGACTCTACGATATGCACGGCAATCTTTATGAATGGTGTTTAGACGATTGGCACGGTAGCTACGAAGGCGCACCGAGCGACGGACGACCTTGGTTTAAGAATGATAATCACTCTCAGTTCGAGGAAGATTGGCAACATTGGCTGTACGCGATTTTGCAGCACACTAACAACAAGCTTCTTCGCGGCGGTTACTGGTACTACGATCCGAAGTACTGCCGCTCGGCGTATCGGGGCAACGACAATCCCGACTACTGCGACGACATCGGGGGTTTTCGTGTCGCCCTCTCCCGCCCCAGGACTTAGTTTTCCCTCTTCTCTCTTTCCCTCTTTTGGCGCGAAGCGCCTTTTTTTTATTTTTTTTAAACCGGGCTTCGCCATCAGGAAGCCATCTTTTCACGAGTTAAACAAAATCAACACTTTAAATCAAAACTTTGTATTTTTTTAAGCTTTAATCCGGAATTCTGAGGCTATAATCAAGCCAAGATTGTTTTTGAACTAGCGTACGGTTAAAACATGGAAGAACTGCCTATCATCCAAAAAACCTACGATTTAATTCGGATCTTCTGGGTTCGGGGTGATCAGGAAAATTTATGGCGGATTACATCCATTGCTGTAGGGGAACCCACCCCTACCCCTCCCAGGAGGGGATTTTTCGCCCCTACAATTTTCTATCAAATCCAACAAATCACACCGTCTATCCTAAAGACCATTTAATTCAATGATACCTTGATTCAAGTTTCTCCTGAAAGTCCTAACTCTCACCGCATAGCGAAATCCAAAAAGCAGACAAACATTGCAAGGTTTTTCAATGTCATACTCAAAAGTAATGCTCAAAGAAGCTTAATTAACTAACCCAATTGATTGAGGTCATTCACCATGAACTTACAGCAATTACAACAACACCGCTCTCACATCATCAAATTAGCCGAACAATATCACTCGACTAATATTAGAGTATTTGGTTCGGTGGCAAAAGGTGAAAACGCCGAACATAGTGACATTGATTTTCTGATCGATCCTAATCCAGAACAGGATCTATTTGATGTTATTCGCTTACAAAGGGCATTACAAGAACTACTGAACTGTGATGTTGATATTGTGCATAGCACCGCCTTACATCATACTATTAAACAGGAAGTTTTGTCTTCGGCAATCCCCCTATGAATAATAAACCTAGATATCCCCTATTCTTTCTCTATCACATTAAAGAATCAATTGAGGCGATCGCGATTCATATTCAACAGGGAAAACAAGTTTTTTTAACCAATCGAACAGTACAAATGGCTGTTCTTCGTGAACTAGAAATTATTGGTGAAGCAGCCAATAAACTCCCTGATGAATTAAAAAATCAGTATCCTTCAGTCCCTTGGCGGGATATGACAGACTTTAGAAATATTCTCGCCCATCATTATTGGGCGATCGATTTGGAAACCGTCTGGAATATTATACACAATCGCGATAAATTACCAGACCTAAAAATTCAAGTCAAAATTTGTATTCAAGACTTAGAAAATCGAATTGATGAAGACTAGCTAATGTTTTGACTTGATGGGTAAAGACGACGACAAAGAAGCCGAGATAAAGAAACCGGGTTTCTGACCCCACAGTGTACCTGATGCCATAACTGACATTGTCGCGATGCCACCCTATATCCTGAAAATCCAGCGTCTTCGTGACATCGGGGTTGGGCAATGGCTGTCGAAACCGGGTTTCCAGACCCCGACAAGTCCTGCTTTGATGTCGGGTATTATAAATTTCCTCATTATACCAAATTATCGTCAATCTGGAAATTCCTCTATTTTGAACAACATTTCCGTATTTTTGTCAAGTCTACAACATAACATTACGAGCAAAGTAATCAATTCTAAAGAAGTCTAAACAAAAAACACGTAAATCACCAAAGTTTAGGAATCTATTTTAAAGTAAGAACAGGCCTGGGCTGCGTCTCCCATGAGGTTTAACGACACGTGATGAACACACCGAAACGCCTTGGAATCTTAACCAGTGGCGGTGATTGTCCTGGACTCAATGCCGCCATCAGAGCCGTCGTCAGCCATGCGACACTAACCTATGGCTGGGAAGTGCTGGGGATTCCTTACGCCACAGAGGGACTCCTCCAACGTAAAGCGGTCGCCCTGAACGTGCATGGCTTGGATATGCGGGGAATTGACCCGATGTTAAGTACAGGCGGAACGATTCTGGGGTCAATTAACCGAGGACCCACGGAGGCTCGGGCGCCAGAAATTATTGCTGGCTATCACGCCCTAGAACTCGATGCCCTCATTAGCATTGGCGGTGACGGAAGTTTGGCGATTCTCTCTGAACTGGCTCGTCAGGGGAATTGGAACCTGGTTGGGATTCCCAAAACCATTGACAATGACGTGGCGTTGACGGAATCGTCGATTGGCTTTGATACGGCCGTCAACACCCTAGTCGATGCCCTGCATAAACTCAGTTATACCGCCGCGAGTCACGATCGCGTCATGGTCCTAGAAACCATGGGCCGTACCGCCGGCCATCTGGCCTTGCACGGTGGTATTGCTGGGGGAGCCGATGTGATCCTGATGCCGGAAATTCCCTATACCATAGAAGGGGTTTGTCGTCAAATCAGTGAATTGCGCGATCGCTGGGGTCATAAATTCGCCATTGTTTTGGTGGCCGAAGGAGCCAAAACCCTCTCCGGGGAATCTCGGGAATATCGCGACGCTCAAGGTGAAATTCGCCTGCGGGGGATTGGAGAATATGTCACCGATGAGATTTGTCGCTACACCGATAATGGTATTGAGGCTCGTGTCAGTGTCTTAGGTCATGTGCAGCGGGGGGGGATTCCCTCAGCCTTCGATCGCGTCCTGGCCTCAGTCTTAGGCAAAGGGGCCGTAGATTTAGTAGCCCAGGAACAGTTCGGTCAAATGGTGGTCTGGCAAAATGGCCGGGTGCGATCGGTCTCTCTCGATGAAGTCTGCGCCCGTAGCCCCCGCCTGATTACCCCAGAAGGGGATTTAGTACAAACCGCCCAAGCCTTGGGAATTTACGTCGGCGAGTTGCAAGTCCCGGCCCAGTTTGGCTCAGCAGACCTCGTTAGACCATAGGGGGCCGCACGACTCGGGGTACAACAGCTCGGGGTACAATGGAGGATGGTTATTTTTTTGCAATAACCCGACGTGATGGGTGTCGTTGAGAGTCCCTCATCACCGCTATCGATATCCTCAACTGTAAACTCAACGCCGACGCGAACACTATCTTTAAACTCGCATGACTGTAACTGCCGACGCTACTCCAATTGTCTCCACTCAGCCCCGTCGCCGTGCCGTGTTTCCCTTTACGGCAATTGTGGGACAAGAGGAAATGAAACTTGCTTTGTTGCTCAATGTCATCGACCCGAAAGTGGGTGGGGTGATGATTATGGGCGATCGCGGAACCGGAAAATCCACCACAATTCGGGCGTTGGCCGACTTACTGCCGGAAATGGAGGTGGTCGCCGATGATCCCTTTAGCAGTGACCCTCATAACCCTGAATTGATGAGTGACGAGGTGCGCGATCGCCTCACTCGCGGCGAAACCCTCCCCGTGGCTAAGAAAAAAGTCACCATGATTGACTTACCCCTCGGGGCCACGGAAGACCGCGTTTGTGGAACCATCGATATTGAAAAAGCCCTCTCGGAAGGGG
The DNA here is from genome assembly GCA_900149785.2 of Phormidium lacuna HE10JO. Taxonomy (GTDB): domain Bacteria; phylum Cyanobacteriota; class Cyanobacteriia; order Cyanobacteriales; family Geitlerinemataceae; genus Sodalinema; species Sodalinema lacuna_A. Next base: position 6,610 of record FSSI02000032.1, read on the forward strand.
TGAAAGCCTTTGAACCGGGACTGTTAGCCAAAGCCAATCGCGGTATTCTCTATGTCGATGAGGTGAACCTCCTCGATGACCATTTGGTGGATGTCCTGCTTGACTCCGCCGCCTCGGGTTGGAATACCGTCGAACGGGAAGGAATTTCCATTCGCCACCCCGCCAGTTTTGTGCTGGTTGGGTCCGGGAACCCCGAGGAAGGGGAATTACGACCCCAGTTATTGGACCGCTTTGGGATGCACGCCGAAATTCGCACCGTGCGCGATCCTGAGTTGCGGGTGAAAATCGTCGAGGAGCGATCGCAGTTTGATCGCAACCCCCAAGACTACCTCAGCGGTCACCACGAGACGCAACAGGAGTTACAGGAGAGATTGCTGCAAGCTCAAAATCTCTTGGGTTCCGTTGAGATTAGTCATGAGTTGCGGGTGCAGATTTCTCAAGTCTGTGCTGAACTCGATGTCGATGGTTTGCGGGGCGATATTGTCACCAACCGGGCCGCCAAAGCCTTAGCCGCCTTTGAAGGCCGGACTGAGGTGACGGTGGATGATATCAGCCGTATTATCACCCTCTGTTTACGTCACCGCCTACGCAAAGATCCCATGGAAACCATCGATTCCGGGACCAAAGTGCAGAAGGTGTTTTCCGAGGTGTTCGGGATTCCCATGGATGAGAACTAACCGAGTGAGATCTCAATGACAGAAGCCAACCCGTGCATTTTAGGACTCGATCCGGGGTTGGCGCGTTTGGGGTTTGGGGCGATCGTCTCTGATGGGGGCGATCGCCTCAAACCCCTTGATTTTGGCATTATCCAAACTCCGGCGAAACAACCAATTGGCGATCGTCTCCAGACTATTTATGAAGATTTACACGCTCTCTGTGAGCAGTTTTCACCGCAACTGGTGGTGATTGAAAAGCTATTTTTCTATCGTATGAGCAATTTGATTCTGGTCGCCCAAGCCCGAGGGGTAATGATGTTAGTTTTAGCTCAACATAACTTACCCTTGATTGAATTGACTCCAGGACAAGTTAAACAGTCATTAACGGGCTATGGGAACGCCTCCAAATTGGAGGTTCAGGAAGCTGTGGCGCGGGAATTGGACTTAGATGAAATCCCCAAACCTGATGATGCGGCTGATGCGTTAGCGGTGGCGATCGCCGGGACGTTTTTTGCCTAAAAGTTTCTTGTTGAGGAAATAGAAAAAGACTAAAATAGCTGAAACCTATACTGAGCAAAGCTTAGAGAGTAAGTTCTATAACCTGAATGGTTACGCGGGCGGCTGGTGCAAGACGTTGGACTTGAGCGACAGATTAAAAAATGTAAAATACTTGACTAACACTATCTTGTTGAGTATAATTTAGTTGGAGCTTAGCTCAGGGGTAGTCGTATGACTGCCGCACTCAACCGCACCAAGACCAAGGTCGCGGTTTTTGTGTTTTAAAGCGAATCCTCAAAGCAGTAGTATTTTATCCCCATCTTTTCAAGGCTATCAGGTGTTAAAACGGCATCAACTAGCTTCTGATGCCGAATAAGCTCCTGAAATGCACGGTTTTGAGGCTGACCTTTAGATTTTGCGATGGGATACAAGCACAGGTCAGCGATTTGTAGAATGGGGTGATTTTTAGACTTCCCCTGTATACCTGTAAGAACCTGCCGTATTTGGTTAGATGTTAGTGGTGCATATTTAGTAGAGGTTTCAGAACTGAAGGGAGCTCCCGAATCTCTCAGGTCGTTAAAGTAGCTGGTTATGAGTTTATCTTCCTTTTTACCCGCCTTTTCAAAATAAACCATAACTTCTCCACCCTGAAGGACAACATACTTGCTGACACGCTCTAACAAAATTGAGAACGCACTCTTCATCATCTCCCATGTATTGCTACCATAGCGTTCGAGATACCGATCTAGATAGCCCTGTCGAGAAATAACGCATCCATGAACAATAATCGGGCACTGAACAATCGTATCTGTCAAGTCCTGCAGGAACTGATTTTGCTCGTCTTCTGATCTAAGTCCTAGCCAAGCAAAGTTTTTCTTTTTACTCCGAATTTCGTTGCCATGTAAAGGAACACTTTCGTCAATTTTCCAACGTTGTTTAAAATCTGCGATTTTTCGACGAATACTGCTTTCATCATGATGCTGGATTAAGACTCCTCCAACCGCGAAGTAGCTGGCTTGGTCTCTGGGATTTGGCTTGGGACTGCCACTCTCATCCATGTAAAAGGCAAAGGATTGACTCACAAAGCTTAAACCAAGGTAAAGACATTTAATTTGAAAACCATCATACCACAATTGAATTGCTAGGTTGTTGTCTAACCAGTGCTTGTGCAGAACAAAAAGTACGCGCCGTTGCTGAATCATACTTTTATCTGCCGCCTGTGAAGCGAAACGTTAGGTTGCTTAGTCCCCATCCTCAGGGTTACAAGACCGGCTTCCGAGTGTTAGGCGTGGGCGAGCGAAGGAAGGTTCAGTTGATTTTGCCTCGTTTGGCTTAACCCGAACTCGCGTTAATTTATTGCATTGAACAGAAAATAGTAGGGGCGAAAAATTTTTCGCCCCTACTACTTTTGAAACCTAACCAGCCCATGTTTATCACTCCCAAAAACTCAATGTTCCGGCTCCAAATGCAAGTTGCGCACCATCTTCTTCTGCACCCCATTAATGAGCACATAAAAGACCGGAATCACATAGAGACTCAAGAGCGTCGAAACAAGCATTCCGCCCACCACAGACATCCCAATCGAAACACGACTCATGGCTCCCGCCCCGCTTGCAAACGCCAACGGCATCAAGCCGAAAATCGTCGAAAACGCCGTCATCAAAATTGGACGAAAACGAATTCGCCCCGCCTCAATCACCGCCCGATAAATCGAGAGTCCTTCCTCTCGTTTCTGATTCGCAAACTCCACAATCAAAATAGCATTCTTGGTCGCCAAACCAATCAACATAATCAAGCCAATTTGACTATAGATATTCAACTCCAAACCAAAGAGCATCAACGCACCTAACGCCCCAACCAGAGACAGAGGAACCGTTAATAACACCACAATGGGGTCTAAATAACTCTCAAACTGAGCCGATAAAACCAAGAAAATAAAGGCCATCGCTAAACCAAAAATAAAGGCCGTCGCTTCCCCGGCTTCAGCAAACTCCAGAGATTCCCCCGCCAACGCCGTTGTCACCCCATCAGGGGCAATCTCATCGGCCAACTCTTGTAAAGCTGCGATCGCCTCTCCCAAGCTGTATCCTGGGGCGGGACTCCCTTCAATGGTGGCAGAACGAAAACGCTGATAATGCTCAATTTGTGGGGGAATTGTCGTCGTTTCTAGGCGCACTAAATTACTCAAAGGCACTAACTCTCCGTCACTGGTTCGTAACGAAAGCTGCTCAATCGTCTCAGGATTCATGCGGAATTCTTCCGTTGCCTGAACGACGACTTCATACCGACGATTTTCTCGGTTGAAGCTGGTAATGTCCTGACCCCCTAACAGAATCTGTAACGTATTAGAAATATCCCGAGCGCTAATTCCCAAGTCAGCTGCTTTTTGACGGTTAATCTCAACAGCAACCTCCGGTTGAGTGAGCTTAAGACTCGTATCGACATTCCTCAATTGAGGCAGTTGATTCGCCCGTTGCGCTAATTCCCCGGAAATATCCGCCAACTGTTCTAAACTCGCTCCCTGTAACACCAATTGCACCGGTTGACCCAATCCTCCACCGGGTAAAGCTGGCGGATTGACCGGAAAAATTAACGCGTCGGGAATTTGGGAAAAACGCCCAAATAATTGTCCAATTAGAGCTTGTTGGGATTGCTGAGGTTCCTCTCGTTGCGACCAAGGTTGCAGTCGCACAAAGGCAATCCCCTGATTCACCTGACCCGGTGCGCCGCGCCCAAAGGCACCAATGGTAAAGTAATAGCGAACTTCGGGCATCTCCTCATAGACCGCTTCGATTTGCCGCATCACGTCGTCGGTATAGTCAATGCTGACCCCTTGAGGTGCGTTAACAACGGTCAAAATCTGTCCCCGGTCTTCATCCGGTAAGAACCCTTTGGGAATTTGGCTAAATAAAATCCCCAGCAGACCAATCGAGAGGATGAAACCCGCCACAATCAGGGGTTTCACAGACAGGGCCAGCCGCAGACTTGAGGCATAAAAGTTAGCGGCGGCGGTTAACAAATCTTCGACCTTATCGAAAATCCAGCCATGCAGCATCGAGTGAGGTTTCAACACCCGGGCCGACAAACTCGGGGCGAGGGTCAGGGCGACAAAAGAGGAGACAATCACGGACCCGGCTAGGGTTAGGGCAAATTCTGCAAATAACTGTCCCGTGACGCCTGTCGCAAAGCCCACGGGGAGAAATACCGCCACCAAGACAACGGTGGTGGCAATGACGGCAAAGATGACCTCTTCTAAGCCTTTGATCGCGGCTTGATAGGGTTTCATCTCCTCTTGTTCGATGTAGCGGACGATGTTTTCTAAGACGACGATGGTATCATCCACCACTAGCCCAGTCGCTAGGGTGAGGGCAAAGAGGGTGAGGGTATTAATGGAGAAGTCGAGGATAAACATAATCCCGAAGGCTGAAATCAGCGAGACGGGAATGGTCACAGCCGGGACAATGGTGGCTCGCCAGTCGCGCAGGAAGAAGAAGATGACGACGATAACGAGGAAAACCGCCACATACAGAGATGTCCAAACCTCATCAATGGCCAGTTGCACAAATTCCGAGTTGTCGACGGCGACTTCGTAATTCATCCCTGGGGGAAAGTCAGCTTTAAGGTCGGCCATTTTGGCCCGTGCATCGGAGGCGACGTTGAGGGTGTTGGCGGTCGAGAGTTTGACGACCCCTAAGCCGACAGCGGGGCGACCGTTAAAGCGCACGAAGGAGCGATCGTCTTCGGCACCAATTTCGGCATAGCCAATGTCTTGGAAGCGAATTTGGGTGCCGTCACGGGTTGTCCGCAGCACTAGGGCTTCATACTCGTCGGGTTCTCGCAGTCGGCCGAGGGTTCGTACGGAAAATTCATTGCGATCGCCTTCGATACGTCCGCTCGGGAGTTCGACATTTTCTTGCCGCAACACGTTTTCGACATCGAGAATGGTGAGGTTGCGGGCTTCGAGACGTTGCGGGTCGATCCAAAGGCGCATGGCGTAGCGACGTTCGCCCCCGATGATGACACTGCTCACGCCGTCGATGGTTTCGAGGGCATCGACGATAAAGCGATCGGCGTAGTCACTCAGTTCTAGGGTGGTGATGCTTTCGTCTTCGCCGTAGAGGCCAAACCAGATGATGGGGGCGGCGTCACCGGATTCGCGGCGAATGACAGGGGATTCGGCGTTGTCGGGGAGTTGTCCGACGACTTGGGCGATGCTGCGTTGGACTTCTTGGGCGCCAATGTCAACGTCTTGGTCGAGGTCGAATTGGACGGTGATGGAACTGACGGCCTGGCGACTTTGGGAGGTCAGGGTGCGCACACCATCGACGCCGTTGAGTTCGGCTTCGAGGATTTCGGTAACTTCGGTTTCGACGACGTTGGGGTTTGCTCCTGGATAGACGGTGGTGACGCTGACGACGGGAGGGTCAATGCTGGGCAGTTCCTGGACGGGCAGACTTCCATAGCCGACGAGTCCCACTAGCATCAGTAGTAGGGAACAGACGGAGGCGAAGACGGGGCGTTTGATGAAAAACTGATAAAACATCGTCGGAGGCTGGGGGATTAGGGGCTGGGGATAACGGGTTGTCCGTCGCGGATTTTTTGGATGCCGGAGGTGATGAGACGATCGCCAGGTTCGAGTCCGCTGAGGACTTCGCTTTGGTCGCCTTGGGTCTCTCCCAGGTCAACTTGGCGACGTTGGGCGGTGAGGGTCTCTCCGTCTCCTGTGGCGACGAAAACGAACCGTCGCTGACCTTGAAAGGTGACGGCGGTGGTGGGGATGACGATGGTATCGGGTCGTTGTCGCCAGATGATGCGCGATCGCACGAACTGGCGATCGCGCAGGCGACCGTCGGGATTATCGAAGGCAACTTTGACCAGAATGGATTGGGACTCGGGATCGACTTGGGGGGAGATAAAGTTAACCCGTCCCACGGCTAGAGCCGCCTCGTTGGCATCGGCTGGATCGAAGACTTCGACGGGGAGACCGAGATCGAGGTCGTTACTGCGTTCGAGGGGAATGGCCAGCCGTAATTCTAGGCGATCGTTTTGGGTCAGGGTGGTGAAGACATCGCCTCGACTGACGGAATCTCCCACTTTCAGAGGAATATCCCCAACCATACCGCTAAAGGGGGCAATGATTTGGGTGTCTTCTAAGTTGACTTCAATCGATCGCGCGTCAGCCATCGCGGCATCGAGGTCGGCTTCGGCCTGGGCGATTTCTTCGGGACGAGTCCCGGTTTCGAGTTCTCGCAAGGCCTGTTGTCGTTCCTCAACTTCGGCGCTGAGGCGACTAATGCTACTATCTTGGGTTTCTTCGAGTTCCTCGCGCCGCCGTTGGGCTTCTTCGAGGTCAGCTTGGGCGGTGCGATAGCGTTCTCGGGCTTCGTCGAGGTCATCGGTAGGAATGGCCCCCTGGGCTTCGAGAGTTCGGAAGCGTTCGAGTCGTTGTCGCGCCAGGTTTAGGGTGGCCCGGGCTGATTCAATGCGAGACTCGGCTTGGGCAATTTGCGAGGGATTAGCCCCGGATTGGGCATCTTGTAGGTCGGCTTCGGCTTGTCTGAGACGGGCGCGGGCTTGGGCAATCTCTTCTTCTCGTGGTCCGGCTTGCAGTTCGGCCAGTCGGGCGCGGGCGCGGTTAATGTTGGCTTCGGCTTGGGCTAGACTGGCTTCGACGGCGCGGCGATCGATTTGGGCTAGGGGTTCACCTTGACCCACAACGTCGCCGGGACGAACGTAGATGGCACGAATTTCGCCGCTGCTTTCTGAGCGTAGGCTGGCGGTTTGTTGCGCTTCTAGGGTCCCGACAAATTCAGATGTATCTTCGACGGTTGTGGTGTCGACGGTTGTGGTGTCGACGGGGGTTGGCGGGGGGCCTTGTTGTTGTTCTTGTCCGGTTGCTTGTTGGGATTGCCACCATTGCCAGCCGAGAAAGCCACCGCCGCCGAGGAGCAGCAGGCCGAGGAGCAACACCAACCACCATTTGGGCGGGTTGGGGCTATCTTGTTCGACGACGGGAGTCTCTTGTTCGGGTTCGACGGGTGCGTTGGGTTGGGATGAGATGTTATCGGTTTGCATAATCCACCTAGGGAAGAACGAGGGACACGAACCAACCAGGAATGGGGTCTGGTTTGAGGTTCAGGGTGTGCTGGTTAAACGGCTTGATGCTGTTGCGGCTTAGATGAGGCGTGGCGATGGGCTGTCCGTGCTTGTTCTTGGCTGAGTTGCTCTTGCAACCAGTCGATTTCCTCGTTGAGCATATCGAGGTGGCGCAGCCAGGTGGCCCGTTGATAGGGATCTTGGCTGAAATCTTGCTGATGAACATAGTCTTGGCGGCTGTGGCAGGCATGGAGCCGATATTTCAAGAGTTCTAAGCGCAAGTCAGGCTCGATATCGCTGAAGAAAAAGAATTTCACCATAAACCGACAACGACTTTTCATCCAACTGTCTCGGGATTGTTGTCGCATTAGGGTTTTCCATCGCTGTTTGCCGTCGGGGGTGATGCTGTAGATTTTGCGCTCACCGCCGCTTTCGGGGCTATCTTCGATGCTGCATTGGATGAAACCCCGCTCTTCTAGGCGATGCAAGAGGGGGTAAATCGCGCCGTAGTTGACGCTCATGCAACTGCCCATGAACAGTTCGAGTTGCTGCTTGAGTCGATAGCCGTGGAGGGGTTCTCGTTGCAGTAAGCCGAGGGCGGAGAGTTCTAGCATCTAAATCTGATATATCAATTCTATATAGGTGGTGCTAAAACTACTATAGCCAATTTTGGGGAGGGGGCGATCGCCATTCCGGAGGGTTTGTCAAAAATCTATCTTCAGATTCTTGTACATTAATCGTTTACCACTCACATATCACAAAATATAGTATTTGTCAACCCAAAAGATTGGGAAACCGTGCCAAATGCACAATGCCATCCCCTTGATTGACCAGGGGATTTTGGGTCATGCCGATAATGAGTCCATCACAGGGGGCTTTGACTGTGGCGCGGACGTTGCCGAAGACATCAACAATCACGCCGAGTTTTTCCCGTTTTTGAACCGGTTGGCCGAGTTCAACCTCAAGGAGTAGGATTCCCCCCTGGGGCGATCGCATCCATTGGGTCTTACGCGCTTCTACCGGCGGCACAGGAGCGGCGTTAGGGGGATTATCATACATCCCTAGAGCAGACATCACCCGTAACACCCCTTCAACCCCGAACTCAATGGCCTGAGGATTAAAACGCAACGCTTCCCCGGCTTCATAGAGAAGGACCGGAATCCCCCGTTTCGTGGCGGCTTGACGCAGGGAGCCATCGCGGGTAGTGGAGTGAATGACGACTGGAGCGCCAAAGGCGATCGCACAGCGATGGGTTTCAGCATCCTCAAGATTGGCGCGAATCTGAGGTAAATTGACGCGATGGTCTGAGGCGGTATGTAAATCAATGCCATGAGTTGACTGAGACACCACCTCTTTCATAAACAAACTCGCCAAGCGAGAGGCCAGAGATCCCCGAGAAGACCCCGGAAACGAGCGATTGAGGTCACGGCGGTCTGGTAGATAGCGCGATTGTTCAATAAACCCAAACACATTGACAATGGGAACCATCAACACCGTTCCCCGCAGTTGCTGAGGATCAATCATCGTCATCAAGCGGCGGACAATTTCCACGCCATTGATTTCATCACCATGAATCGCGGCACTCACCCACAGGATGGGGCCATCTTCGGGGCCTCGAATCACCGTGACGGGGAGAGAGATGGGGGTTTGCGTCGGTAGGCGAGCAACGGGAAGTTCGAGGTGTTGGCGAGTTTGGGGTGGAATCTCGGTTCCGCCGATTTTGAAGGGCATAGGGAAGGGGGGAAGGCAAAAGGCAAGAGGCAAGAGAAAAAGCGGGCAAGAGGCAAGAGAAAAAGCGGGCAAGAGAAAAAGCGGGCAAGAGGCAAGAGAAAAAGCGGGCAAGAGGCAAGAGGCAAGAGGCAAGAGGCAAGAGAAAAAGCGGGCAATGCCCGCCTGCTGGCTATTTACCGCTCGTGATGGAGGGGTTAGTAGGGGATGCGATCGCGGGGGGCGCTGGCGCCGGCCTTTTTCTCCAGAAATTCGATGATTTTGCCGGCCACATCGACGCCAGTTGAGCCTTCAATGCCTTCTAAGCCAGGAGATGAATTAACTTCCATGACCACCGGGCCGTGATTGGAGCGTAACAAATCGACTCCGGCAATTTTTAACCCCATCGCTTTCGCGGCGCGGACGGCTGTGGTGCGTTCTTCGGGGGTGAGTTTAATTTTTTCGGCTTTGCCACCCCGATGGACATTAGAGCGAAACTCTCCGGGGGCGCCCTGGCGTTTCATGGAAGCGACGACCTTATCGTTGACCACAAAACAACGAAGATCAGCGCCCTTCGCTTCTTGAATAAACTCCTGCACTAAGATATTGGCATCGAGTCCTCGGAAGGCCTCAATGACAGACGTGGCGGCTGGGGTGGTTTCAGCTAAGACAACACCAATTCCCTGAGTGCCTTCGAGGAGTTTAATCACGAGGGGGGCACCGTTGACAATACTGATGAGGCCCTCAATATCCTTGGTGGAGTGAGCAAAACCCGTCACTGGTAAGCCAATGCCTTCGCGAGCTAGGATTTGCAGACAGCGCAACTTATCCCGAGAGCGAGAAATGGCTTGGGATTCGTTGGCGGTAAAGACTCCCATCATCTCGAATTGGCGGACAACAGCGGTTCCATAAAAGGTGTGGGACGCGCCAATGCGGGGAATGACGGCTTCAACGTCAGTTAGGGGATTCCCTTGATAAATGACTGAGGGCCGGTGAGAGGTAATACTCATGTAACAGCGAAGATGGTCGATGACTCGCATCTGATGTCCCCGTTGTTCTCCGGCTTCTCTGAGACGTCTAGTCGAATAGAGAGACGCATTTTGGGAGAGGATGGCAATTTTCATGATTGAGTGTTATTAAAGCAAGACTTGAAAGATGTCAACAAGCCCATCAAAACAAACAGCGTCGAGATCCACAGGCTGACGTTCTCTTAATATCTCCGAGACTGGGAGGGTTAGCTGTGGGGAATGGGGTTGAGAAGATAGGAGTGACCGGGATCGACGAGGAAGCGTCCGCGAACCGCTTGTCGTCCGAGAAGCATTCGGAACCCCATGACATCGCGGTTGGTTAGGGTGAGTTCAATGGGCCATTGCTGCTGCGCGAGCTGTACCGGAGTCACAATGACATAGCGCAACTCCGCTTTGCCCCCGGAGTTGCGGACTTCACGGCGAGCGAGAACATCGGCCTCGGCGGTGACCACTGTCATTGTATCCCGTTGTTGGGGATGGACTTTAAAGCGGATGCGGGGGCGATCGCCCTGGGAGGAGATATCTTCGATGTCGTAAGCATGGAGGGCCGAGGATCGCGCACCGGTGTCGATTTTGGCTTTAATCTGGGTAATCCCTAATTCCGGCAAGCTCAGCCATTCTCGCCAACCGATGGTTTGGGGTGAAACGGTCATAGGAGAATTAACGGTAAACGGAAAATCGGCAAGAGGTTGGACATGACAGGTTATCAGTCAAAGGTTTCAGGTGATGGGTCAGGTGATGGGTCTTAGGAGGAAAATCCTATCACGGTCTGTTTTGGGGGAGAGGGGTTTGGGGATAGGTTGCAGTTGGATGGGGTCGGGTCACGGTAATTTGTCATGAGGAGGCGTTGTCTCTCTTGGCACTTTTTACGGGATTCATGGTCTGAAAGACTAGGGAATACGGAGACGACGGACCGACAGGCGAATGCAAAGATGGGGGTTGAATTGGGGTTTGGCGATGATAGGGGCGATCGCCGCCCTATCAGTCCATCCTAGTATCGCTCAAGAGGTCACTCCTGAGATCAGCCGGCAGTTTGGTCGTGGAACGGCACGGTTTCAACCCGAACGGCGATCGTCTCCTGGGTTATCTCAGGGTAATTTAGAGCAACGGGATTTAGAGCAACGGGATTTAGAGTTTAGCTGTCGCCAGGAGAATCAGCGATTTGTTTTGTTGGTGCAAATGCCAACGCAAGCGTTGCCGTTATTGCAATGGCCTCTGGTGGCGACAACGGAGTTGGCGGCTGAGGATCCCTGTTGGCAAGCCTCGCAACGGTTGCAACAGGCCTATGAGGACGACGAGGTGAATTATATAACTCTAGGTCGTGTTGAGGGTCAGTTTGTGGTTTGTTTGGTGGGCGATCGCCGCTCAGGTTGCAATCGCCAGAATGTTCTGCTGACGATTCCTCCGTTGGCGGTGTCCCGAGAACCAACGACGGAAGGGATGATGTCACAACTGTTTGAGTTGAATTTTACCGATGCACAGCCGAGTCGTTGTGATATTGATGACAGTGTGTATGTGAATCTGCGAGACTATCTCGATCGCGATCGCGGTCAGTCGTCCGAGTTATCCTGCCGCTGCTATTGTGGATTTTGCGTGTGTCCCCAATGAGCCGAGTCAGGTAATCTAGTCAATAGCTTAGATTGATACGTAGAGAGATTGGAGTTTATGAAATTTAATGCGATCGCAACGACGGCCTTAGACTGGACGGGGGATGGCCTGGCTCTAGCGCTTCAAGAGACGGATTTGCCGTTATCCGGCGAGTGGGCCAAACTCGATGAGAAACTGGCGGGAACCCTCAGCGAACTGATCGAAGAAAGCCAGTTCGAGGGCAAATTAGGCAACAGTGCCGCTACCCGAGTTGGTGGCGGAAGTGCTATCCGTAAGGTGATTTTAGTGGGGTTAGGAAACTCGACCTCCCTCGATGACTGGCGACGAGCTAGTGCGGCCATGGCCCGGTTGGCGAAGCAACAAAATTGTAAAACCGTTGCCCTCGCGACTCCGGTCTGGAATAGCGATCGCACCTCGACGGCTCAGGCCTTAGTCGAAGGCTTTGAGTTAGCGTTGCACCAGGATCAGCGGTTTAAGTCGGAGGAGGATAAAACCACTCAGGTCGAAACCGTGAACTTGCTGGGATTTGAAGGCGAAGATGCGGCCATCGAGACGGCCTTGAAGATTTGTTCTGGGGTGATTTTGGCGCGGGAGTTAGTGGCGGCCCCGGCTAATAGCATCAATCCGCTCACTTTAGCCGAAACGGCTCAGGCGATCGCCAATGAGTATGGACTCGACTTGACCATTTTGGAAAAAGAGGATTGTCAGAAACGAGGGATGGGTGCTTTCCTGGCGGTGGCCCAAGCGTCGGATATCCCACCGAAGTTTGTGCATATGGTCTATAAGCCCAAAGGTAAGCCCCGCAAGAAACTGGCCATTGTGGGCAAGGGTCTAACCTTTGACTCGGGTGGACTCAATCTCAAACCCAGTGGAAGCGGCATCGAAACCATGAAAATTGATATGGGTGGGGCCGGGGCTACGTTTGGGGCCGCCAAGGCGATCGCCCAACTGAAACCGGATGTGGAGGTTCACTTCATCTCGGCAATCTGTGAAAACATGATTAGCGGGCGTGCAATGCACCCAGGAGACATCTTAACTGCTTCAAATGGCAAAACCATCGAAGTGAACAACACGGACGCAGAAGGACGTTTAACGCTGGCTGACGCCTTGGTCTATGCTGATAAACTCGACGTGGATGCGATGGTGGATCTAGCTACTCTCACGGGGGCCTGTGTGGTGGCGTTAGGGGATACGATCGCCGGTCTGTGGAGTCCCAATGATACGGTGGCTGAGGCGTTCTTGACGGCCTCGCAGCAAAGTGGTGAGAAGCTCTGGCGGATGCCCCTGGAGGAACCCTATTTTGAGGTCATGAAGTCGGTTCATGCGGATATGAAAAACACGGGAAGCCGTGCTGGTGGCTCGATTACGGCGGCGCTGTTCCTGAAGCAGTTTGTGGACAAAACCCCCTGGGCGCATTTGGATATTGCGGCCCCGGTTTGGACGGACAAGGATAATGGCTACAACAGCACCGGCGCAACGGGTTTCCCAGTCCGGACTCTGGTGAATTGGGTGATCAGTTAGGCTATCTTTTGCCGATTGCCAGGAGTGGTGCGTTCCGGCAGGTTCCCATTGAATGTTCAATGTTGATAACGATTGCACGCCGGGACGCACCCTACCCTTTTGCCTTCTTCCCCCTGTTCCCTGTTCCCTTCTCCCCCCATGAAAACCCCTGAAAAGTTCCCAAAATTGGTTTGGGGAATCTCCCTGTCAACTGTAATCGTGGCGGGGGGATTAGCGTTTCTGTATCAGTTGGGAACAACGAATTTGGTGGATGAGACGGAACCGTTGTTTGCGGAGGCGGCCCGTCAGATGACGGTGACGGGGGATTGGATTACGCCGTATTTTAATGGGGAAACTCGTTTTGATAAGCCGCCGCTGGTGTATTGGTTGATGGCGATCGCCTATAGGCTAATCGGTACGAACGAGTGGGCGGTGCGGCTTCCTTCGGCGTTGTCGGCCATCGCCCTGATGGCGGGAACCTATGTCACTCTTTGGCGTTTTGTGTCTCCCGCGTCGGGGAGTCGCCAGGGTTGGTTGCTTCCTTGGGGTGCGGCGAGTTTGGGGGCGATCGCGATCGCCTTTAATCCCCAAACTTTTATTTGGGGACGCACGGGAGTTTCAGATATGCTGCTGTGTGCTTGTGTGGGGTTGTCTCTGTTGTCCTTTTTTTGGGGCTATGCGACGGAGGGAAAGACCCAGAATTGCGCCTATTTGAGCTTTTTTGTCTGGATGGGGTTGGCGGTTTTGGCGAAGGGGCCGGTGGGGATGGTGTTACCGGTGGGGATTATTGGTGGGTTTCTTCTCTATGGGGGCAAGGTGAAGGTCGTTTGGCGGGAAATGCGGCCGTTGCGGGGTTGGCTGATTTTTCTGTTGATTACGGTTCCTTGGTATCTGTTGGTTTGGCGGGCCAATGGGGAGGCCTATATTGAGAGTTTCTTTGGTTATCACAACCTCGAACGGTTTACGCGGGTGGTCAATCGTCATAGTGGTCCCTGGTATTTCTATTTTGGAGTGGTGTTGCTGGGGTTTGCCCCTTGGTCCGCCTATCTGCCGGCGGCGATCGCCCGTTTGCGGGTTTGGCGACGGGGCTGGTGGTGTAAACTGCCCCGTCAGGACCAGTTGGGCGGGTTTGCCCTGTTTTGGTTTGGTGGGGTGTTTGTCTTTTTTACGGTGGCGGTGACGAAACTGCCGAGTTATGTGTTGCCCTTAATTCCGGCGGCGGCGATTTTGGTGTCTCTGCTGTTGAGTGAGGAGATGTTACATCGCCCGAGTTTGTCTCGTCGTTGGCTATCGGCGAGTCATGCTGGGAGTTGGCTGATTTGGATGGTGATGGCGATCGCCCTGGCGGTTTTGCCGTTTATTATTGGCCCGGACCCGGTGGTCGATCGCATTGATTTAAAGATTTTTGAGTCGGGGTTGACGACCTGGGGGGCTGGGGTGATTGTGGCGATCGCCTCGGTGGTGGAAGCCTGTATTTTGACTCGCCGCCGGGGGGTGGCGATCGCCCAAGTGACAGGGTTTGCGCTCTTTTTGTTATTGGTCGCTCATCCCATGTTTGGGCTTTTGGATGAGTTACGTCAACAACCGATTCGTCAGATGGCGGAGACGGCCAAGGCGGTCTATCAACCGGGCGATCGTCTCCTCTCGGTGGGGTTTGAAAAGCCTTCGATTGTCTTTTACACTCAGCAACCCGTGACCTATGTTTCCCGTCCGTCTTTGGGGCGAGAAGATCTACGCCAGCAGGTCGAACAGGGGAATCTCTCGGGGACAACCCTAGTTTTTGCCGATCGCGAACGACTACCGCTGTTAGGGTTACGAGAGGATCAGTATGATTTTCTCGATTCTAAACGTCGTTATCGTCTTGTTCGTGTCTATCATGATCGCCTCGACAAGTTCACCCATAAGGATGAGGATTAACGACCCGAATTAATGTCCCTGAACAACCATAACTGAACAATCGGCGTGATGGAGGACGTAGTTACTCACACTGCCGAGAAGTACTTCTTTGAGACCTCGGTGACCTCGTCGGCCGAGAACAATGAGGTCTGCTTCCCAGTTTTTAGCCACGTCACAAATCCAAGAGCCAGGGTCGCCAAATTTGGTTTCAGGGGTCACAGAGACGCCCTCGTTATTGGCTTTTTCAACATAGTCTTTTAGGAGTTTTTCAACTCGCTCTGCTTCTTTTTTGAGATGGTCTTGCTGCATCTCAAACATCATTTTGCTGCTCGATAAGTCAATGCCAATACCCGTTCCCATGAGGGGGATAGATTCGCTGACTCGCTGCATGGTGGTGCAGTGAAAAATCATCAATTCTGCTTGGTCTTGTACGGCGGTATTGAGGGCGTGACGAAAGACTTTAGGTGCGGATTTAGAGTCGTCAATTGCGACTAAAACTTTATGAAATGTCATGATGTTTAGTTGTGTTTTAAGTCGGGTTTCCAGGTTAGGATTTCCAGATTAGAGTTTCCGGATTACTCTGGGGGCGAAAAAACAGCCAAAATTGAGGCTTGCTTTTTGGGGGTTTTATATAAAATGTGACTTTGAGTTTAAGCTATTTTCAAGCTATCATAGGTCACTGTTCACAACAGTGACTTGTATCAAAAATTTGCATTCTGGCTCTGTTTGAGTCGTCGTCGAGTTAGGTCATCGGGGACGGAATCGGGTTAGCTTACGGGGGTAAACTGTTTCTCCAGACGTTGGGCTAGGGCGATGATATCCTCTTTGCGGGCGATCGCCTCCCGCCAATGTTCAGGAATAGCCTCATAGCCATAGTGCAATCCGGCCAGGCCTCCGGTAATGGCGGCGATGGTGTCGGTGTCGCTTCCTAAGTTAATCGCTTGTAACACCGCATCAGCGTAACTGTCGGTGTTGAGAAAACACCAGACGGCGGCTTCTAAGCTATGAACCACGTAGCCTGTTGAGGAAATCTTGTGGATGGGAAGTTGGGCGAGTTGGCCATAGAGACGTTGGAAGTGCGATCGCTGCGGCTGAAATGGGGGTTGCGTATAAAAGGATTCCACAGCGGCTAACCCGTCGGCGACAGCGGTATCCGGTGCGTTTCCCTCTAGGAGTTCTTTGGCGATGCTGATATACATCCCACAGGCCATTTGACTGCGTGGGTGAGCGTGAGTAATCGCAGAGACTTGATGCACCCGTTCTAGGAGTTCTGAGAAGGAGAGATGGTTGGCAAAATAGACCATCGGCAAAATTCGCATCAGAGAGCCATTCCCATTGCTACGTTCGCCGGTTCCGCCTGATTGGGTGGGGGGAACCCCCCGCAACAGTTGACTAATGGCTCGACTGGTGGCACCTCCCACGTCAAACATTTCATTGTAGGGAGTCCAGAGAGACTCGGTGAACCAAAGACAAAATTTCTCGGCGATGCGGTTCAAGTCAAAGCCGTCACAGAGAGCATCGGCTAAACAAAAGGTTAAAGAACTATCGTCAGACCAGGTTCCGGGAGGCTGGTTATAGGTTCCATAGCCCTGGATATCGGTCACTGGAGTCTCTTGTCGTTCGGCTCGGGAGCTGAACTCCACAGGAACCCCCAGAGCGTCCGCGACACAGACACCCATTAAGCCAGCTAAAACGGGAGAGGGGTTAATCACAAGCTTGATCTCGGTTGACTGACATGGCACTCCCCTCATTTTAGGGGTTGGCTGGACTCTGGCTGACGGCTTGGGCTGGCCCCCCGGGGACCCGCTTGCCATATTCTTGAAAGTAAGTTTCAATAAGATAAGGTTTTAGACCTGATAAGCTAAGAGTGATAAGGAGCGATAAGGACTGATGATTCGAGCTGACAAGTGATCTAGGCTACCAAAAGCTGCGGTAGAGTCGTAAAATTACTTTATAATTACTAATCAGCGATTTTGTGATAGTCTGGGTAGCTAGAGCTACAGTAATGAGAATCTATTTGAATTAAAGTCAAGAAAGTGTTTAGAGGATTTGTGATGATGAAACGTCAACGTCAACGCCATCAAGGCAATCAAACACCCCAAGGTTGGGGCTTTACGTTTGTCGGCGGCGGTTGCGATCGCCGCGATGGCCCCGGCCGACAAGACAAGTCTCGGAAAAACTCGATGTTTTCCCTCAGTCAAGCCACCGTCGGCGATCGCCTCTGGGTGGTGGACTTACCCGCTGGGCTGGAACCAAAAGGGTTACGCCTCGGCGATGAGGTCAGCATTCTCAGTTGCACCGATAGCGGTTCAGTGGTGTTATCGGTCAACGGTGAACAATTGGGCTTTTGCCGCGATCGCAGTCAGGGGATTCAGGTCTCTCGTCAACCCCAATCCCTGCAACAACTGCGCCATCTCAAGGTGGGCGGTTCGGGACGCATTTTAGGCTATGACTGCCCCCATCGCGGCTATCGCAAACGCTTGCTGGCCATGGGATTGACCCCAGGAACCGAGTTTACGGTGACCCGCCATGCTCCCCTCGGAGACCCGGTCGAAATCTGCGTGCGCGGCTTCAGTCTCAGTCTGCGGAAAGATGAAGCCTGCGCTCTTTTAGTCGAGTCCATTCAGCGTTAATTGAGTTATGACCCCTATTGCAACCCGTCAGGCCAAAATTGCCGCCATCGGCAATCCCAATTGTGGCAAAACAACCCTCTTTAACGCCCTCACGGGGTCCAATCAGGTGACGGGGAACTGGCCCGGTGTCACCGTTGAACGCGTCGAAGGAACCTATGTCCATGATGGTCAAACCTTGACAGTGGTGGACTTACCGGGGGTGTACTCCCTCGATGCTGAAGATGCAGACACGGGCCTCGATGAACGCATTGCTCGGGATTATCTCCTCTCTGGGGAAGCGGATTTAATCGCCAATATCGTCGATGCGTCGAATCTCGAACGCAATCTCTATCTAACGACGCAATTGATTGAAATGCGTCTGCCGATGGTGGTGGTGTTGAATATGGCCGATGTGGCTGAGGAACGAGGACTCGAAATTAAGGTTGAGGCCCTATCGCAACGGTTAGGCTGTCCGGTGGTGTCGGTGGTGGCCTCGAAATCTCTGGGAATGACTCAGTTACGCGGGGCCATTACCGAGGGGTTACAGTCGCCGCCCATTCCGCCGGCGTTTGTGGCCTATCCGGCGGTGGTGGAAGATGCGATCGCCGCGATTTTACCCCATTTAGAGTCCCAGAGAGAACCTTCGCCGGTGGATGACCGCTGGAGAGCGTTGCGACTGTTGGAATACAACGATTTGACTCTTCCTCGGCAACAGCAACCCGATCTCGATCGCACGATTAGTCTTTGGCAAAGCCGGGTTCAGGAGGTCTTAGGGGAAGATTTGGATATCATCATCGCGGATGCGCGGTATGGCTTTATTCGCAATCTCACCGAGGTGGCCGTGGTGCGATCGCGCCAAGTCAACACCAGTCTGACGCAACAGATCGACCGTTGGGTTCTCAACCGCTGGCTAGGGATTCCCCTGTTTTTGGCGGTGATGTATCTGATGTTCCTGTTCTCGATTAATGTCGGCAGTGTCTTTATTGATTTCTTCGATCTGCTGACGGGGGCAATTTTTGTCGACGGCTTCGCCAATGTCTTGGCAGGGATGGGCAGTCCTGATTGGCTGATTGCTTTGCTGGCGAATGGGGCAGGCGGCGGCATTCAAACGGTGTCTACGTTTATTCCGGTGATTGCCTGTACGTTCTTGTTTTTGGCGTTTCTCGAAGACTCGGGCTATATGGCTCGGGCGGCGTTTGTCATGGATCGTTTGATGCGATTTATGGGACTACCGGGCAAGTCGTTTGTGCCGATGTTGGTGGGGTTTGGCTGTAATGTACCGGCGATTTTGGCCACCCGCAGTTTGGAAAGTCCCCGCGATCGCCTGTTGACGATTCTCATGAATCCGTTTATGTCTTGCGGGGCTAGGTTGCCGGTGTATGCCCTGTTTGCGGCGGCGTTTTTCCCCGTGGGGGGCCAGAATGTGGTTTTTGGTCTCTATTTGACGGGGATTGCGGCGGCGGTGGTGACGGGATTGATTCTCAAGCAGACGTTGCTGCAAGGGGAGGTGTCTCATTTCATTATGGAGTTACCCCTCTATCATCTGCCAACGTTGCGCGGGGTGTTATGGCGCACTTGGGATCGCTTGCGAGAGTTTATTTGGCGGGCGGGACAGGTGATCATTATTATGGTGATGATTTTGGGACTGCTCAACAGTGTGCGCTGGGATGGCTCCTTTGGCGATTCACAAACCTCGGTGTTAACGGATGTTAGCCGGCGAATTACGCCAGTGTTTGCGCCGATGGGGATTCAGCAGGACAATTATCCGGCGACGGTGGGGGTTTTTACGGGCGTGTTTGCGAAGGAGGCGATCGTGGGATCTCTCGATGCGTTGTATGGACAATTGGCCCGGGAAGCAGCGGCGGAGGAAGCGGAGGAACCGTTTGAGTTTTGGCCCACCATTGAGGCGGCGTTTGCGTCAATTGGTGATAATTTACGCGCTTTGGGGGGACAACTCCTCGATCCCTTGGGGTTAAATGTGGGGGATATTGATGATGTCGAAGGTGCGGCGGAGGAACAGGGGGTGGCGACGCATACGTTTGGCCAAATGGTGAGTCGTTTTGACGGAAAGGTGGGGGCGTTTTCCTATTTGTTGTTTGTGTTGTTGTATTTCCCCTGTTTGGCGGCGACAGCGGCGATTCATCGGGAGACGGGAACTCGCTGGACGCTGTTTGCGGGGATTTGGACGACGGGGCTGGCCTATTGGGTGGCGACGTTCTTTTACCAGTTTGGGACGTTTGATCGTCATCCGGGATCGTCGACGGCGTGGCTGGTGGGGTTACTGGTGTTTTTGACGCTGATTCTGGCGGGGATGCGTCGTATTGGCCGAGTGGTTTAGGAGGTTGGGATGATTTTACGGGAGTTACAGGGCTATTTGGCGCAGCATCAAGCGGTGTCGTTGGCGGATTTGATGAATCATTTTCACTGCGATGGTGATCTGTTGCGCTTGATGTTGAAGAAGTTGATTCGCAAGGGACGGGTGCGACAATTGCCCAGTGGTCAGCGTTGTGGGGAGTGTCATCATTGTGATCCGACTCAGTTTGAGTGGTATCAGTTTATTCGCTAGGGGTTCTGGGGGGTTGGGGGTGTCCCTGGCTTCTTGCATGAAATTCAACTTTGCGAGTAAAGTCGAACGCCAGGCGGAGAATTTCCGGCGGATGTTTTTGGCTGTGGCGCAAGATATTCGGGCGATCGTGGTCAAACTGGGCGATCGCCTCCATAATATGGGTACCTTAACCCATCTACCCCCGGCGAAACCGAAACGGATTACTTCACTATTAATGTGCATCGTGCCCAGGTGCGGACGACGGAAGGGAAACCGGCGATTATTGATTTGGGGATTGGGATTCGGGATCTCGGCCAGTTGGATCGCAGGTTTGCGCAAATCCGCCAGATGAGTGATGTGTTGAATATGCGTCGTCTTCAGGAGGGCCGTGTGTCGTCGGTGATTTGCGCGAGGGGGTAGCTGTTTGAGAGGGGTTTGGGAAAAAATGGCTGAACCCCTGATGGGGACTGGGTTTCAAGCGTTGCAGTACATTGTAAGTGTCGCGCAAATTTGCTATGTCTGTCTGGGAAGGAGTTTTGGGGGTTTTTGATATGCAAGGGGTTGTGTTTTTCACTCGATGGGTGTTAGAATCAGGGGGTCTCGCGCAAATGAACCTCGAAAACTGCATAGTGTCAGGGTTCCAGGAGGGAGGCCTCGCAATTACCGATAATCCCTATTAGGGATTGAAACGCGGACTATATCACGGCTGAGGCTGCCCCTGCTGTGGCTCTCGCAATTACCGATAATCCCTATTAGGGATTGAAACACCGTCGTAATGGGCATTGACTAGGGAGACTTGATACTCGCAATTACCGATAATCCCTATTAGGGATTGAAACTTCGACATCCTGCCATTCGATCTCGACGAGGTATTCTCGCAATTACCGATAATCCCTATTAGGGATTGAAACGAGTGGTCTTTACCGGCCATCCGAGCGTACCCGCGCTCGCAATTACCGATAATCCCTATTAGGGATTGAAACCCAGTCGGGCTTGAGGCGGTGGAAGGGGCGATTCCTCGCAATTACCGATAATCCCTATTAGGGATTGAAAC
>FSSI02000032.1:28099-56197 GCA_900149785.2 Phormidium lacuna HE10JO
CTCGCAATTACCGATAATCCCTATTAGGGATTGAAACCAAGGCTGATTTCTTCCTCCCAAGGCTGAATGGGATCTCGCAATTACCGATTTTGATATAATTTTCTAGAATACTGATATTCTTGTTTTTATTTGCTTCCAAAATACACTCACATAGTTTGTCCTTTTTGCTTTTATTTTTCTTTTTGCCTCTACAGTAGTAATTGCATGAATCAATCAAAGATTGATAGACTTCTTCTATCCTTTCTTCTTCTTCCAAATCATAGGGAAGTTCAAAAGTTGAAAAAACCTCAATAGTTCTTTTTAATTCATAATCATTTATATTCTGTAGATTTTTAAATTTATTGATGATTTCCTCCACCTTTTTATTGATGATTTCCTCTACCTTTTTCTCTGGGCTGGTCGTGATAGGATAGCCTTTATCTTTTAGCTCTGTATAACACTCATCAATAATTTTTATTAAATCTTTTTTGCTGTTTTTTAGGTGTTTGAGGATATCATCTATAGTTTTTTGAAAGGTGTTTTGAGCATCGACGGGATCTGACATACTAATTAAGTGCTTCGGTATCCACTGACCTAGACAAGTTGGGATAGCAAAAGTTCTTCTATTGTTCTTCTTTTTTGATGTTAAGCTGCGAATGGAATCGGATAGACGCAGTATTTTATCAGATTCATCTGAAAATAAATGTGGGTTTTGAGATGAATTTATATGTCTTTTTTTTGTTTCTGAAGGAAACTTTATACTGAGTAATTCTTTACCATTATTATCTACATCAAAATAAGGAGGTATCTGCAAATCATCAGAATCGGGGTTTTCCTTGTACTTGTATCGGTAAATTTCTGTATAAATAATTTTATTTATGCTGTGCAGATCTGACCAATCGCCACCAATAAAACATCCGAGCTGTAATAGCTTCACTTTGAATTCTAGATTATCTAACTTATTTTGGATGGTCTGAACATTATCTTCTTCTGCTAAATCACTTAAATCGAATAATTCTAGTATTTCAGTATTATCTTCTCCTGCGAACCCACTTAAATCAAAGAATTCTAGTAAGGCAGTCGCATATTTTGGATGCTTTAATTTTAATAACTCTAAAGCTTTATAATGGTTACAATAAAATATACGTTTTATTTTCTCATATACCGAGTCATTCAGTTCATATTCGTATGAGTCATCCCTAATTTGTAACCTTTCGATTCTCTTGAATTCACGATTCTCTTCTGCAAAAAAAGCCTGAAATTTATAGAAATCGCTGGTTTTTGTCGCTAAATAGAGAAGCTCCGTATTACCATTTTGTAAGCCGGATATACTTGCGTTAGCTGAACCAACAATGAGAGACCAATTCTTTTCATTTTCTTCATGAAGGCAATACGCTTTTACATGAAAATACCTTGATTTTTGAGTGGATGTGTAGACTTCAATCAACTCTATATTTAATGGTTGCTTAGATTCCTTTAACTTCTTGGAAATTTCTTCAACTAATTTTAAGTTGTTTTGTTTTGATTGTGCTAGATAACAACTACTATCAACAAACAAGTGTACACGTTTGAGCCGAGCTCTATTTAAAAAGCATAAATTGTTGATATTTAAGATTAAATCCCAGATAGCTTTGTATGAAAATGAGTATGTTGAAATTTTAAGAATATAACTAGAATCAAATTCATGGGAATTTCTCTGTAAGCAGAGCCTAAAATTGTCTAGTATGAACTTCTCTTTTTGGTTTGATTTGTTGATTATCATTATTGGTATTTGTTTTATTTAAAGGTTTATTAGGATAATATTGCATCACATTTTAGCCACCTAAAAAATTGAACGTCAGACTTTAGTCAGAAAGCCTGTAGGACTAGGCAGATTAGACTACAATATCATTTATTTAGCAAAACTCATAGTCATTTCAGAGCATTTCTACTGGATCAGAAGCTGGGTTGGTTCTACCGACAGAGTTCATCAAAATAATAGACCATCCCCCCGGCTACCGGAGCATAGTCTGAGCGATCGCCCCGTAATTGTCTCCACCAGTCAGGATTAGGAACATAATCCTCTCCCTCACTGGATCCCACCCAGAGACTAGAGCAGACAGCGAAATAGCGAGAGGTTCCACTAAAAGCAACATACTGATTCGGCAGACCATAATTGCGGACTTGTTCGCTGGCAAACAAGGCTGTGTTGGCAACACTTCCATCTCGGAATTCAATCGTCTCAATCTCACTGACGCGAATGGAAGTAACGCGGCATCCCGTTCCGCAACTCATTATGATGGGTTCGCGGGGACGCCGTTGGGCGATCGCCTCAAACCCCAGTCCGACCAGACCACTGACGCTCACCATGATAGCCATCGGAAGTTGAAAAGAAAACTTCATGAGACCAATCTCCAAACTCAAACGAATCCAAGGGCGGCTGGTGCGTCTGAAGTTTTCAAATCTTGAGCGCCCCAAGTCTTCAGCATAAGCGAGGAAAACGAGATAGATTTCCTAAATGCTCTTTGCAGAAAAAGTATCACCCATATCCCGACTATATCCCATTTGAGATAGCTACCGCCATTGGCGAACTCAGGCTGTATCAAATCTTAGCAAACCGCTAGAACCGGGTCTTCTGGATTCAAGGTGATCAGGAAAATTTATAGCAGATTACATCCGTTGCCGTAGGGGCGAAAAATTTTTCGCCCCTACAATTTTGTGTCCCATGCAATGTGTCCCATGCAATGTGTCCCATGCAACAAATCCTAGATCCAGAAGACCCTAGACCCCACCAACCTATCGCCTCCCCAACCCGATCGCCCCCAAAACCCATTCCCCTGATTGCCATGACAGTGTACGATCACTAAAGCAAGCACTATAGGCATCCACACCCCCTAAACCGCTCCTATGTCAGCGCCAGCCCTCACCACCGCCACCCGAACAACCTTCCCCCTGAGTGCCGTCATTGGCCAAGAGGCCATCAAAATCGCACTCCTGTTGTCCGCCGTCGACCCCGGCGTCGGTGGAGTGGCGATCGCCGGCCGACGAGGAACCGCCAAATCCGTCATGGCTCGGGCCTTACACGCCCTACTTCCCCCCATCGAAGTTCTCAGCGAGTCCATCAGTAACTGCGACCCCACCCGCCCCGAAGAGTGGGACGACATCGCCCTCGAACATTACGCCCACCGCAGTCACGACAACCCCGACGACATCAGCGACCTCAACACCCAAGTCATCGCCGCCCCCTTCGTGCAAATCCCCCTCAACGTCACCGAAGACCGGCTCCTGGGGTCCGTCGACGTCGAACAATCCGTGCAAAAAGGCGAACCCGTCTTCCAACCCGGACTCCTCGCCAAAGCCCATCGCGGCGTCCTCTACGTCGATGAAATCAACCTCCTCGACACCGAAATCGCCAACCTCCTCCTCAGCGTTCTCACCGAAGGTCGCAACATCATCGAGCGGGAAGGAATCAGCGTCCAACATCCCTGCAAACCCCTCCTCATCGCCACCTACAACCCCCAAGAAGGTCCCCTGCGCGAACACCTGCTCGATCGCATCGCCATGACCCTCTCCGCCGATCGCGTCCTCGGACTCGATATGCGCGTCGAAGCCGTCCAACAAGTCTTAAACTACGCCAAATCCCCCGACGACTTCCTCAAACAATTCGACGACGACATCGACGGCCTCAAAACCCAAATCCTCCTAGCCCGAGAATGGCTACAAGACGTTAACGTCAAACCCGAACAAATCCAATATCTCGTCAACGAGTCTATCCGGGGCGTCGTCCAAGGCCATCGCGCCGAACTCTTCGCCCTGCGTGTCGCCCAAGCCGCCGCCGCCCTCGAAGGTCGCACCGACGTGAACGCCGACGACCTGCGCCGAGCCGTCGAACTCGTCATCGTACCGCGCTCTACCGTCGTGCAAACGCCCCCGGAAGAAGAAGAACAACCCCCCCCGCCTCCGCCCCCAGAATCGCCCCAGGATGAGGACGACAACGACCCCCAGGACAACGATGAGAACGAGGAGGACAACGACGAAGACGAAGAAGACCTCGAACAGCCCGAAGACCAAACCCCCGATATCCCCGAAGAATTTGTCTTCGACCCCGAAGGCGTCATCCTCGACCCCGAAGTGATGAACTTCGCCCAAACCATGCAACGGGCCGGCAACTCCGGTAGCCGCAGTTTGATTATCTCCGACGATCGCGGCCGCTATATCAAACCCATTCTGCCCCAGGGCAAAGTCCGACGAGTAGCCGTCGATGCCACCCTGCGGGCCGCCGCTCCCTACCAAAAAGCCCGCCGTCTCCGAGAACCCAACCGCACCGTCATCGTCGAACAAAGCGACCTCCGAGCCAAACGCCTGGCCCGCAAAGCCGGGGCCTTAGTGGTGTTCCTCGTCGATGCGTCGGGGTCCATGGCCTTAAACCGAATGCAGTCGGCGAAAGGGGCGGTCATTCAACTGTTAACCGAAGCCTATCAAAGTCGCGATCAGGTGTCCCTAATTCCCTTCCGGGGCGAACAAGCGGAAGTCTTGCTTCCCCCCACCCGTTCCATCACCCAGGCCCGCCGTCGCCTCGAACGGATGCCCTGCGGTGGTGGGTCGCCCTTAGCCCATGGCTTAACCCAAGCGGTGCGCGTCTGTCTCAACGCCCAGCAATCGGGAGATGTGGGACAAACGGCCATTGTTGCGATTACCGACGGCCGGGGGAACATTCCTCTGGCGCGATCGCTCGGCGAAGACATTGACCCCAACGAAAAACCTGACATCAAAGCCGAATTACTGGACATCGCCGGACGGATTCGCGCCTTGGGGATTCAGTTATTAGTCGTCAATACCGAAAGTCGCTTCGTCTCCACGGGATTTGCCAAGGAACTCGCCGAAACCGCCGGTGGAACCTACTATCATCTCCCCAAAGCCAGCGATCAGGCGATCGCCTCCATGACCCAAAATGCCCTCAAAGACGCAATGGGGTAACACCATGATTCCGGGACGACTCACCGCCAGACTGGGGGCGATTTGGCTGAGTTGGGGGCTACTGGCCAGCCCCACTCAGGCCTGTCCCACCGCCCTCGAACCCCTCATTGAAGAGATGTTGCCCGACTTACCCGGTTATGTGAATCGGGTCTTGCGGCGATCGCAGGATGTCCAGGGTCCCCCGAGCCACCGCACCACCGTCTTAGTGGCCGGGAACCCAGAATTTGAGCCACTTCCCCTCAACGAGCCAATTCCTGAAGGCGTAGAACAAGTCTTTTTAACCACCTTAGAACGCACCCATCGCGGCGGCCAAACGGGAGAAATCCAGCATTTCCATTGGCTCTTTCTCACTCAAAACGAGGAAGGTTGGTGGTTAGTTTCTCTATTTTCGAGTCTCGGCGATTATCCTGAACCGGGAATTGTCAGTCCTCCCCGCGAGAGCAGTCAAGGAGCCGTCGGACAAGCGGTTCAAACCTGGTTAAGAGACTGTCGATTCCGCCGTTAACCCCATTCCCATAGCTCTGTTCCTCTGTTGTTCCTCGTGACGTTTCCTCTCCTCGTGACTTGGCTCGATGCCAAGTCATGCACTTGGGGAGGCTCTGCCTCCCGAGTGCAAGGCGACGATGCCGAAACCTTCGAGGTCGTCTTACCCATCGTAGAAATCCAATCTGCAAGTCGATTTGACATCACCCGCTACGATCAACTCAACCCCTAGCCGGCCAAAACCACCAGACTAACCCCCCCCAAACCCAAGAGAGGACGCAACCCCGACGTCTCTGTTACAGTCGAGGTTAAATCACATGCTCAGACTCTCCCGTTTTCAGCATTGCAATGTCCCCCGCACTTCCTGACCTTCCCGGCTACACCCTCCTCGAACAGCTATATCTCGGCTCTCGCACCATCACCTATCGGGGTATCCAACAACGAGATCAGCAACCTGTCATCATCAAACTCTTGCGACAGGAACGCCCCAGCTTTGCCGAACTCGCCCAATTCCGGAACCAATACGCGATCGCCAAATCCCTAGCCATTCCCGGTGTCGTTCAGCCCCTGAGTTTAGAACCCGCCGGCCATCGCTACGCCCTCATCATGGAAGACTGGGGGGGAATTTCCCTCAAAAACTATAGCCAGGAACACCCCTTAGACCTCGCCCAAACCCTCGCCATCGCCATCCAGGTGGCTCAGATTCTCCATGACGTACACCAACAGCGGGTGATTCATAAAGACATCAAACCCGCCAACCTCCTCATCCACCCCCAGACTCAGCAAATCAAACTCATCGACTTCAGCATCGCCTCCCAACTTCCCAAAGACGTCCAAGACATCCAAACCCCCAACCACCTCGAAGGAACCCTCGCCTATCTCGCCCCCGAACAAACCGGACGCATGAATCGGGGAATCGACTACCGGGCCGACTACTACGCCTTAGGAGTCAGCCTCTACCAACTCCTCAGTGGCCGCCTCCCCTTCAACGCCGACGATCCCCTAGAGTTGATCCACAGTCACATCGCCAAGATCGCCACCCCCCTGCATCAGGTGAATCCCAGCATCCCGGAACCCATCGCGGCCCTGGTGGCCAAACTGATGGCCAAAAACGCCGAAGACCGCTATCAAAGCGCCCTGGGCCTCAAACATGACTTGCAATACTGTTTAGAACAATGGCAGCAACAGGGTGCGATCGCCCCCCTAGAACTGGCTCAACGAGATATCAGCGATCGCTTCCTCATCCCCGAAAAACTCTATGGCCGCCAGGCCCAAGTCCAAACCCTCCTCAAGGCCTTCGAGCGCGTCAGCCAAGGCCCCTCAGAAATCATGCTCGTGGCCGGCTTCTCGGGTATCGGTAAAACCGCCGTCGTCCGCGAAGTCCACAAACCTATACTCGAAAAACGGGGCTACTTCATCCAGGGTAAATTTGACCAATTTAAGCGCAACATCCCCTTAGAAGCCCTCATCCAAGCCGTCGAAGACCTCATTGAACAACTCCTCTGTGAACCCGACGATCGCCTCAACCACTGGAACACCGCCCTCACCAACGTTCTCGGGGACAGCGGACAAATTCTCCTCGACGTCATCCCCACACTCGAACAGATTATCGGTCCCCAACCCCCCGCCCCAGACCTCTCAGGAACCGCCGCTCAAAATCGCTTTAACCGCCTCTTTCAGCAGTTTATCGAATGCTTTGCCCAACCCAACCATCCCCTGGTGATCTTCCTCGATGACCTGCAATGGGCCGATTCGGCCTCCCTGCAACTCCTGCAATTACTCATCAAAGGACAAGGTTCGGTGCTGCTGTTGGGAGCCTATCGAGACAACGAAGTCTCAGCGGGCCATCCCTTACGGCTGGCCCTAGAAGACTTGCAACAGGCTGAAGTTCCCGTCAACACCATTCACCTAGGGCCGCTCCAGTTCCCGGATATGAACCAGCTCATCGCCGACAGCCTCAACTGTTCCCCGGAACTCGCCCAGCCGCTAACCGAGTTCACCGCCCGCAAAACCCAAGGAAACCCCTTTTTCATCAGCCAATTTCTCAAAACCCTACATCGAGAGGGCTACATCCGCTTTAACCCCCAGGAGCGTCACTGGGAGTGCGACATCCGCCAAATTGATACCCTCTCCCTCACCGATGACGTGGTGGAATTTCTGGCCCAGCAATTGCAGAAACTCCCTCCCACCAGCCAAACCGTCCTCAAATTCGCCGCCTGCATCGGGAACGAGTTTAAGCTAAGCACCCTCAGCATCGTCTCCCAGCAGACTCCCCGTGAGGTAGCCAGTCGCCTCTGGCCGGCCTTACAAGAGGGGCTAATTTTCCCTACCAGCCCCCTCTACAAGTTCTTTCTTGAGGGTGACGCCTCCCCCTCAAGCGAGGAGATCAACCCCAGCTATCGCTTTCTCCACGATCGCGTCCAACAAGCGGCCTATCTCCTCATCCCCGACGACGACAAACCCGCCACCCATTGGCAGATTGGGCAACTTCTCCTAGAATGCGGCGATGAGCAAGATCAAAACGATCAACTCTTTGAAATCGTCAATCAACTCAACGCCGGAAGCGCCCTCATCACCACCCCGGCCCAGCAGCAACAGGTGGCTCAACTGAACCTCGAAGCCGGACGCAAAGCCATGGCCACCGCCGCCTACGACACCGCCGCCGCCTACTTCCAAGCCGGAATCGAGCAACTCCCGACCCAGTCTTGGCAACATCTCTATCCTCTGACCTTGAATCTCTATGGCAACGCCGTTGAAGCGGCCTACCTGACGGGGGAGTTTTCGACGATGGAACAGCTCTCGGGGCAGGTGTTAGAGCAAGCTCAAGGCTTCCTGGACGAGATTCCTATCCATGACATCAATATCCAAGCCCATATTGCTCAAAACCGCTTACCCGAAGCCTTAGCCCTCACTAAATCCGTTTTAGCTCAGCTCGGGATTCATCTACCCGATCGCCCCACCCCGGAGGATACGACGATCGCTCTGGCAGAAGTTGAGAGGAAAATTGCCGGGCGATCGCCGTCTGAAATTCTGGATTTACCCGAAATGGAAGACCCGGAGAAACTGGCAGCGTTGCGGGTTTTAATTACGTTAGTTTCCATTACATTTGTTGCCTATCCGGCTCTTTTACCCCTAGTTATTTCCGAGCAGATTAACTTATCATTGGACTACGGCAACGCAGCAGGGTCGGCGTTTTCTTACGCAGCTTATGGTTTACTTCTCTCCAATTCAGGGAACTTTTCTCAAGGGTTTAAGTTTGGCGAGTTAGCCCTGAAGCTACAGGAAAAATTCCAAATCAAGAGCCTGAAAGCTAAAATCTTAAACACGGTCTATAGTATGATTTTACCTTGGCGACAGTCCTTGAGAGACTGTCTCCCTATGTTACAGGAGGGCTATCAGGCAGGATTAGAAACTGGGGATGTGGAATATGCAGCCTATTGTATTTTACACCACAATGAATATGAATATTTTTGTGGTAAAAACATCAATCATCTTGCCGAAAAATTCGCGAATTATCGTCAAGCATTAAAGGACATCAATCAACAGAATACTTGCACTTACCAAGATATTTATTATCAAGCAGTTTTAAACTTGCTTGAAACCGAGGAGAACCCCACAGAATTAGTGGGAACCGCCTATGATGAACAGCAGTCGTTGCTCCTCCATTATCAGGCGGACGATCGCTATGCCATTTATCAGGTCTATCTCCACAAACTGATTTTAAGCTATCTGTTCGATGAACTTAAGCTAGGGCGGCAATGGGCCAATTTAGCGAAACCCTATATTGACGGAGTTCCAGGACTTTATTTTGGCTCTGTCTTTTATTTCTATGATTCCTTAGTGCAATTAGCCGCCTATCACCAGCTTGCCGAGGAACAGCAAGTGGGGATTTTCGAGAGAGTTCAGCACAATCAAGAGAAACTGCAACGCTGGGCTGATTCTGCCCCGATGAACTTTCAACATAAGTTGGAGTTCGTGGCGGCGGAACGGTATCGGGTATTGGGAGATATGACGGCGGCCATGGAGGCCTACGATCGCGCGATCGCCGCCGCCAAGGCCACCCAGTACCACCAAGAAGAAGCCCTCGCCTGTGAACGAGCGGCCCTGTTTTATCGGGATTGGGGGAAAGAGAAAATCGCTCAGGTGTATCTAACCGATGCCTATTATGCCTACATTTATTGGGGGGCGAAAACCAAAGTGGTGGATTTAGAACGCCGTTATCCTCGCCTGCTGGCCCCGATTCTCGATCCACAGCGGCCGCGATCGCCGATGACGGATACGGTGTTAGCCACTCGTTCAATGAGTGTCACCCCTAGTCTGACGCAGAGTGTCAGCCAAACCTCAGCCAGTCAATCCTCGGGTTCAGACGGAAGCCATCTCTCGCTGAGTTTGGATCTGGCCAGCGTCTTGAAGGCCTCTCAAACCCTTTCAAGTGAAATCGATCTTCAGCAACTCCTGGCGAGGTTCCTTCTTATTGTTCTCAAGACGGCGGGGGCGGATAAGGTGTTACTGTTGATGCCTCAGGAGAGTCAATGGTGGATTGAGGCCATGGCCACCTTAGAGGCGACTCCTCGGGTGGAGTCGATTCCCCTATCGAGTTACCCCGAGATTGCCGAAACTCTAGTTCATACCGTACGCCGGAGTCTCAAACCGATGGTGGTGGCTCATGCTTTGCTGCATCCTCGTTTGAGCGGCGATCGCGATGTTCAGCAACGGCAATTGAAGAGTTTACTGGGGATTCCCATTGTGCAACAGGGAACGCTGATGGGGGTGCTGTATTTGGAGAATCAGCAGACGATTGGTGCTTTTACGGGCGATCGCGTGGAAATGTTACAGATGTTAGCCACCCAAGCGGCGATCTCCCTCCAAAATGCTCGTCTGTATCAACAAGTTGCCGACTATTCCCATAGCTTAGAAGCAGAAGTCGAACGCAAAACCCAGGCCCTGCGTCAAAAAGCCCTAGATTTAGAAGCGACGCTGACCAATTTACAACAAACTCAAGCCCAACTGATTCAAAGTGAAAAAATGTCTGCCCTGGGTCAATTGGTGGGGGGAATTGCCCATGAAATCAATAACCCCATTAACTTTATTCATGGCAATTTAGGGTATGCTGAGCAATATCTTAGGGATTTATTGAAGCTAGTGACCTGTTATCAGCAAGAATATCCTCAAGAGAATGCAGCCGTGCAACAGATGATGGAGGACATTGAGCTAAACTTTATTCAGGACGATGCCCCGAGTCTCTTTAACTCGATGCGATCAGGAAGCGATCGCATTAAAAAGATTATTTTAAGTCTGCGAAACTTCTCTCGTTTAGATGAATCGGATGTGAAGGCGGTGGATTTACATGAGGGACTTGAAAGCACCTTAGTGATTCTACAACGCCGCCTGGCTGGGGATACAAAAAATCCGAGAATTGAGGTGGTCAAAGAGTATGGCTCCCTGCCTCCTGTGACCTGTTATGCTAGCCAACTGAATCAAGTCTTTTTGAGTTTGTTGAGTAATGCGATCGATGCAGTTCAGGAGTTACGCAAAAGTCGGCAAAATCCCAGGATTTGTATCCGAACCCACCATCGAGAACTTCGGGAGGTTGAAGTTATCATTTCCGACAATGGAGGGGGGATTTCTGAGCAGATTCAAAACCGCATTTTTGAGCCATTTTTTACCACGAAATCCGTGGGACAGGGAACGGGGTTAGGGCTATCGGTGAGTTATGCGATTATCTCTCGTCATGGCGGTTCCCTCACCTGTGAGTCTCAACTGGGAGTGGGAACCAACATGACGATTCGGCTTCCGGTTTAGAGGTTGTGGGGGGTTCAGCGGCGACCGCGATCGCCGGCTTGTCCTTGGCCCCGGCCACGGCGATCGCCCGATTCCCCTAGAATCTCGTCGTACTCTTCGGGTGAAAGCACTTCAGGACGATAGATTTGGCCTGTTTGTCGACTTAACGTGCTGGTAAAGGCCCGTAAATGGTTTTCGGAACCGTTTTGTAGGCGATCGTACAAGAGATCGAGGTCGGCGTTGTCGGTGTTGATCATGGCGGTTTCTAGGTCAGCAATGTCGATTTCTTCAATTTTTGCCCCCACCGCCAACGCCGCAGCCAGAGATTGACTGCCCTCCGTCACGAGTTCGTTGTACAACTGCTGTAGGGTGGGGTCGGTGAATTCTCCTACAGCCGCGTTGGTAATTGGATCGTCAAGGCCGTAGTGAGCCAGCGATCGCGCGACGGCTTCAGTGTGGTTCTGTTCGCTATTGGCAATGTTGTTAAAAATTGGAAGTTGCCACTGTTCATATAAACTCAAGTATACATCACGGGCAAGTTTCTCTTCTTCTCGCATATAAAGAAGGTCTGCTCGTTCGCTCTCATCAAGGGTCGTTCCCGTCAGTGGGTCGGTGTTGGACGCGGTGACGGGAAGTGCCGTGCGATCATCGATGGATAAGTCTGTTGAGAAAGACGCTCCTGGCCAACCGCTTCCCTGGGATACGTCGGCGATCGCATTCGGGGAAGGGAGTTCTGTGACCCCCAGATGGCGATCGCTTGCTGTGATCTCCTGGACCATAGCCGTCGGGGTGACGGTCACATCCGGCTGTGGGGAGACATGGGCAAAGAAAAGTTCTAACATTGTTGATTTTAAAAAATTAAACACGATTAAGCGATAAATATGACCGTCAGCGACTTAGTTCCGGTGAAAGACAATCATATTTAGGCGCTGGAGCAATCC
Source organism: Phormidium lacuna HE10JO (assembly GCA_900149785.2). Lineage (GTDB taxonomy): Bacteria > Cyanobacteriota > Cyanobacteriia > Cyanobacteriales > Geitlerinemataceae > Sodalinema > Sodalinema lacuna_A. Next base: position 40,240 of record FSSI02000032.1, read on the forward strand.
GTTAAGCCACTGCTCTAAGGGTTTGGACTGAGGCAGCCATGATTGGGTTCAATGCGAGTCAAGGAGCCGTCGGACAAGCGGTTCAAACCTGGTTAAGAGACTGTCGATTCCGCCGTTAGCGAGATCCCCCTAGGGTTGCCAGCCTAGAAGTTGCCAAGCCGCCAGGGGTTCAGTCTTCCCCTTGGCGGCGATGGGCGATCGCGATTTCACCCGCAGGCGATCGCCTCCGCCGAGAGCCTCGAACACCGATCGCGAAATCGTAATTTCTCCCGCCGGAGTCGAACTTTCCAAACGTTTCGCAGTATTCACCACATCGCCAATCGCCGTATAAGTGCGGGAGTCTTCCCCGCCAAACAACCCCTCAATGGCCGTTCCAGAATGCACCGCACAACCGGCTCCCAACCCCAGAGGCGATAACACCCGTTGGGCGGCCTCCTGCATCGCCATAGCGCCGCCTACTCCCTGTTCGACCGTGGCATAAATTGCCATCACCTCATCAGCCGTCAAACTCACTCGCAAGGGCTGAAAACTCGTTGCTGCCGGTTCAACGGTCTGATAATACTGATTGAGAGTGGCCGCCACCTCATCGGGAGACGTCTGTTCGCACCACTGGGTGAAGCCGCGCACATCCATAAACACAAACGTCCGTTCTCGTCGCTGAAACCGTAACTGACGAGGGTCATTCATCGCTGCATCCACAGCATACGTTCCCAACCCCCAACGGGCCAAATTCTGCAACACCAAGGCCGTCTCTTGAAGTTGGCGACGCTGCACCATCACCTGAAGGGTTTGAAGTCCCACAAACAGCCCAATTAGTAACAGAGCTTCCACTAAAAACTGGTGATGGGAAAGTTGGGTAAAGTTAGTGATATTCTCCCAGGTGACCGCGAGATTTTCCGACTTCAGCTTCAGGGCAACATAAAGGGCAATAAACATCCCCATTCGCACCAAACTTTCGAGGGGAACAATCCAACGGAATGCCTGAGGGAACCCGTGAAAGCGCAAACCTTGTAATACAGCGATCGCCCCGGCAAATGCCCACAAAACCAGATGATTGGGTTCGCTGAAAAACTCCCAACCTTCGAGGGGAAAATCCACCAGAGTATACATTGCCGCCCCAATGAAGTTACCCCAAAAGTGATGAGCGGTCCTTCGGGAGAGATAAGCCGCCTGTACCAGCATGGCGGCGATAATTAAGTAATGTCCAGGGTAGGTGAGATAGTCCCACCACCCCATTAAGGAGATTTCCGACAGGGCGTTGAGTAGGAGAAAGTGACCGCTGTTGGTAATAAGTTCAGCGACGAAGGCACTGGTGCGAGTTTCCTGTAAGGGCGTTTCCATTGGCTGGCTGCATGGGGGGTTGAGAAAAGACTTGAACACAGTGTCCTCCAAGATCATGGCCGCAAACACACCCAGATCGCCGTTGAGACTCCTTAACCCTCTACTCTTGAGCTTTACTGCGGCGAGACCCCCGGAAGATGCCGGTCATCACCACACCACTAACGACCATCGCCACTAAGCCTAACCCATTTAACAGCACATACACCGGGCGCAGTTGCGATCCCAGATAGGTTCCTTGATGAATATACATCATGACATCGCCGAAATTGTCGGACCCGCCGAACCAGGTTTTACCGATGCGGTAGGCCACTCCTGTGAACGCCGTGACGAACAAGGGCAGAAAAACAATCGGGGCCAGTTTGCGGTGCAAGTTTCTGAGGGTGCGAGGGTTCATGAATTAAGACTCCAAAGTGTCAGACCAAAAAGGTGAAATCATAGCGAAAGATGACGTCACGGGTCCGTTGGACTCACTCAGGTTGAGAGACCATCCGTAGGATTGCACCCGTGCCACATTGAAGACCTTAAACCAAGAAAGTTACAAAATTCTGAAGGTCCCTGGGCTCGAACGAGTGGTGTTCGCCAAGGGTAAACGCACCTGAAAACAACTTCCTTGTCCCAGCTTAGACGACACGGTGATCTGACCCCCATAGCCGTGAGCGATGGTTTGAGCGATGGATAACCCCAATCCTGTGCCACCGTGACGATGCGATCGCGCCTTATCTGCCCGCCAAAAGCGATCGAACAGGTGCGGGATGTCCGCCGCCGCGATGCCGATTCCGGTGTCGCGGACCCTCACGAGGACGTCTTGTTGCTGACGCATTACCTGCACCGTCACTTGTCCCCCCTCAGGGGTATATTGCAGGGCATTTTCGGCAAGATTGGCAAATAAACGCCGCAGGTGGCCACCGTTAGCCCTGACGAGGAGTTCTCCTTCAGACGGTGGGGTGTAATCAAAGATAACTCTCTTGTCTTGAGCGAGCCATAGCAACGGTTCGATCGCATCGTCGAGGACTTCATCGAGAGAAATGACCCGTCGCTCCTCTTGGCCCCCATCGTCCATACGGGCCAGTAACAGTAAATCTTCCACCAATTCCGACATTTGATCCGCTGCACTGACGATGGCCACGATTTTCTGGGTATCGCTCGGGTGAATGCGTTCGGGGTGATGTTGCATCACCGAGACGGAGGTTTTTATGGCGGTTAGGGGCGATCGCAACTCATGGGAGGCATCGGCGGTAAACTGTCGTAGGCGATCGAAACTGCGTTCGACGGGTTTGAGAGACTCTCGCGTCAGCCAAGTTCCGCCGATGGCCGTCAAGGCTAAGGCCACTACACTGCCAATCCCCAACCCCCAGCGCAACCGCTGCAACTCCGCGTCGAACATCTCCGTCGATTCACTGGCACGGACATATCCCACCAGTTGCGGAACATCGCGATATTCCCCCATCACCGGAATCGTATAGGAGCGCAGCTTGTCGTGTTGCTGTTTGACTCCGGTTTCAGGAATGGTCTCGGCAATCTCCCAGGTGGGGAAGAGATCCCCCTCGCGCACCATCAAGCGACGCTGAGGGTCAAACCACTCGACCCCCTGAGAGTGGGAGCGCAGATAGTCTGAAGGAACCTCGAAAATCCCCTCCTGGCGATATTTGTCCATCAACTCTGAGAGGTTGTTCGGAAGGGTGATTTGAGCGACTGTCCCCCAAACTTGGCGATTGCCGATGGAGCGAATTACGTTGGGATTTTCTTGTAGGAACGATTGGCCATTGCGTTCTTGCCAAAATTGGTATTCATCGTATTCGTCGTATTCGTCTTCATCGTATTCGTCGTATTCGTCTTCATCGTCATCGTCATATTCGTCTTCATCATATTCGTCTTCAGCGTCTTCGAGGTGTTCTTCAAACTCGTGACGTACCACGGGTAAGGTTCGCGCGGCGGTTTGGGCCAGGCTTTCTAAATGGTTATCGAGTTGCTGTTGTAGGCGTTGGGAGAGGACTTGATAGACGCAAATGCCCGAAATGCCCAAAATGGTCGTCGTCACAGCCAGATAGGACAGCAATAGGCGAGTTCCAATGGCGTTAAATTGCGGATTCGAGGTTGGGGTTGAGTCGGTAACCAATGCCATAGAGGGTTTCGATGAGATCGGGGGGTGCGCCGGCGGCTCGTAGTTTTTTCCGTAAACGGCGCATATGAGCGTTGATGGTATCTTCGCCGGGAATATCAGCGTCGTAGCACCAGAGGCGATCGAAAATGAGATCTCGCGTCACCACCCGGCCGGGATTGCGTAGGAACAACTCGACTAAGCCGTATTCTTTGGGGGTGAGGCTGAGGGGGACTTCGTTGTACTGCACTTGTAGGCTGCTTGGGTCAAGATGCAGTTTTTCCCAGGTTAACACTGGGGATGGTTGGCTGTTGCCCCGTCGCAGCAACGCCCGTACTCGGGCCAGTAATTCGGCTAAATCGAAGGGTTTGACGACATAATCGTCGGCCCCGGCATCTAAGCCCAGCACTTTGTCGCCGCTGCTGTCGCGAGCGGTCAGCATCAGGACTGGGGTGGTGCGGCCACGATCGCGCAACTGGCGACAGAGGCTCACGCCATCGAGTTCAGGCAACATCACATCGAGTAAAATCAGGTCATATTCGAAGGCTTCGGCGAGTTCTAAGCCTGAGCGTCCGTCGGTGGCGGTTTCGACAACGTAACGGCGATCGCGGAGGGCTTCGGCTAAGGAGTTAGCGATGCGATCGTCATCTTCAATGAGCAAAATTTTCATCCTTCAACAATCCCGTATTATGGCTAATAACTGCAGGGTAAACGCATCAAAAATGGTATAAATTGTACTTGACAAAAAGGGAAAGACTGGAAATGCGTCCAAAAGCAAGTCTAGCATGGGTTTCATCGTTAAGCCACTTGCGCTAACTTGAAGATAATGGCACAAATCTTATCCGCTATCCTCATGTCTGACTCCTTTTCGGTCTCCTCATCTCTTCAGACTCATTTTGCTGACCTCGAAGACCCAAGAGTACAAGGCCGCTGTGCTCATAAACTCTTTGATATCGTGGTCATTGCCCTGTTGGCTGTTCTATCAGGTGCCGAAGGCTGGGATGCTATGGAGACTTATGGCAAAGGGAAACAAACTTGGTTGGCGACATTCCTCTCCTTGCCCAACGGTATACCCTCCCATGATACGTTTCGACGGGTTTTGTCCCGACTTGACCCGAGCCAGCTTGAAGCTCGCTTTCAGAATTGGATTGCCAGTCTCCTCGAACCTCTCGATGCTACCGTGGTCGCCATTGATGGTAAAACCCTACGAGGTTCCTATGACCGAGGGCATCGCCTGAAAGCCTTACAACTCGTCAGTGCTTGGTGTACCGAACACCGATTGGTCTTAGGTCAAACCCCTGTGGATTCAAAATCCAATGAGATTACAGCAATTCCTGTGCTCCTCGAACAACTCGACTTAACCGGTGCCATTGTCACGATGGATGCTATGGGCACTCAGAGGGCTATTGCTCAACAGATTCGTCAGGCGAAGGCCGATTATATTTTGGCTCTCAAAGGAAATCAGGGCAGTCTATATGCCACAGCTCAAGCTTTCTTTGAGGAGTTTCAGAAACAACAGGGCCACGACGAGTTAATGGTCGACCACTGCCACCAAGTCGAGAGTGGTCACCATCGAATTGAGCGTCGCTCTTGTTGGGTCTTTCGAGCCTCAGACATTTTTCCGGCCTCGGTTTGTCAGCATTGGCCAGGACTCAAGTCCGTCGTGGTTGTTCACTCTCAACGCCAGTTATGGAATAAGACTACTTGTGAGACTCGCTTTTTTCTGAGTTCTTTGGCTGTGGATGCTGCTGACTTTGCTCACTATATTCGCTCCCACTGGCAGGTTGAGAATGTCCTGCATTGGTCGTTAGATGTGGTGTTTGCCGAGGATAGTAGTCGTATTCGTAGCCAGCACGGCCCTCGTAACCTCAGTATCTTGAGGCGATTGGCTTTGAATCTGTTGCGCCAGCATCCGGGTCGAGGGAGTTTGAAGATGAAGCGTTACCGAGCCAGTCTCGATGAGCAGTTTTTGCTCGAAATTTTAGGGGCTTCTCTTTCTCCTTCCCTATCACATTATCCTTCCTGATTTGATGCGTTTACCCTGCTAATAACTGTCAACCTAAAGGGTCTTCTGGGTTTAGGGTTATAAGGAAAATTTATGGTAGATTACACCCGTTACTGTAGGGGCGAAAAATTTTTCGCCCCTACAATTTTGTATATTATGTAACAAATCCCACCGTAGATCCAGAAGACCCAACCTAAAATAAAAATCAGTGATCAGCAAGACAAAACAAGACATTATTCAACAAGACATTATTCAACAAGGCTATCAAATCATCATCAATTCTTTTTTGGGGGGGGGGTGGGTATGAGGTAAAGTGGAGGTGCTATCTCCTGATGGAAACAAGATATTCACGTTTGGTCAAGCCCGTCGATCGTTGAATTATTCCGTATAATAATCTTAAAAACGGTTAAAAAATATATTGTTTGGCAATACGAAAAAGATAATTTAGAGGAGGATATTGAAGCGGTAAAATCCAGATTTTTGGATAGTGAAAATAATTTATAATGCTACTAATTTTGCCAGTATTTAACCACTTATATATCTTCAAATCACTGTTTTTTGAGATAGTCATTTCCCAAACCGTTTACTCAGAAACCGTTGAATCAGGACTTATCGTAATTGAAAGCGAAAAACAACCCGCCGATCGCCGGGATCATCTCGCTCAGGATTCGCGTCAAGTGCGCCACGGCCCGCTGGAAGCAGTTTTTGCTGAAACTCCTCTTTATGGGGGAATTGAACCGCATCCGAAGCAATATAGTTAAACACAGCTTGCGATCGCTGCAAACTTAGGTTTAAATTTCCCTGCGCCGTTCCACTAGAACTGGTATGACCTTCGATAATAATGCGAACAATCTCGTTTTCTAAGTCAGGATTACTAAAAACAACTTGGCTATAGGTGGGAATAAATTGTTGCAAAAAGGCTTGTCCTTCGGGCTTTAATGTGGCACTATTGTAGTCAAAGAGAATGCGATCGCCAATACTCACATCTCCCGTGCGCTCATCGACTTCAATATCTTGACCTCCTAACTCCCGCTCGATCGCATTGAGAACGACAATCGGTAACTGCTCAAACGCCTGTTGATAATCCCGCAATTTGACCATTACCGTGACAAACAACAGGGCAAAAAATAGCAATAAGCCGGACATTAAATCGCCAATAGATAGCCAAATTCCTGACTCATTACCATCCCGACTATCTGGCTGGGTTTCGCCAATCATGGTTCCTGTCTGTCCTCTCTACTACGGGATTCTTGTAAACTCTCGTGTAAACTTGCATCTAAACTCTCTCGCCAGGAGTCCACCACCGCCTCTAACCCTTGGCGTTGTTTGACTAATGTATATTTTAATAACTCATTTTGCTGGGAAAAATAGCCATCTAACGCATCTTGATAATCCAAGCGAAATCGCTCTAACTCCCCCTCAACGGTTTGGCGGCTATCTTGGATGAGACGATCAATCGTATCTAAACTGGCCATTAACTGCGATCGCGCCTCCGTCATCGTAGCCACCGTTTCCTCCCCCACCGCTTGCAAAACTTGGGCCTGACTGGCAAAACTGCCCTGACTTTGCTCTAAAATAGCCTCAGTGCGTTGCTGAACGTCATCGAGGAGCGATCGCTGCATCTCAACACTTCGCTCCAAGGCCGTTTGACTGTAATCCTGAACCTGCTTTAACGTCTGATCGAGGCGATCGCAGACCCCCAGCAAGACTTGATTCGCCTCCTCCTGAACCCGACTCATCCCCGCAATCTCTTGCGTCAACATCACAATAGCCGGTTCAATCTGTTGCGAAAAGGACTCGGATACCCCCTGAATCGCGACATGGGTGTCCTCAAGGAACTGTTGCTGTTGCTGCAAGTGTTGCGCTAGAGGCTCTAAAATTGCCTCAGTGACTCGGTGTTCAAGTCGTTCCCATCCCTCAACGGGGGTGGACGCTGGCCGCTGAACCTGTTGCTGAACCTGCTCAAACAACGTCAATTGGCGTTCTTGAATCTGACGGATTTGTTGCAGTTCCTTGAGATCTCCCCGTTGCGCCTCTCGAACTAGACGTTGTAATAGCTGACTCGGGGGTCGCCAAATTGCAATCTGACTAAACTGCGATCGCAACCGATGACGTCGCCAAACTCGCACTCGCTCACTGATTCCCAACAGCAACACCAACAGACTGGCGGTTCCCAATCCCCACAAGGACGTGGCGAAGGCCACCTGCATTCCCGCCAACAGTTGGCCACTGGTATCGAGAAGGCGATCGGTTGAGGTAATTGCATCGAGACGAACCCCTTGGAACCCTCGATAGATCCCACTAAAGGTTCCCAACACCCCTAACCCTGTCAGTAGAGTGGGTGCAGTGGCCACGGGACTGCGAGGGACCGGGGAGGTGAGGATCGCCGGATAGGTTAAACAGATAATATGCTGGTGTTGACGATGGAGGCGAAACTGATTGGGATCGTCGGGGGGACAGTCTCCATCGAGATGTTCGAGAAGCCAACGAACTTGCTCTGAGTCAAGCGTCTCAAGGGGGATAACGTCTTGATTGGGGTGCGATCGCAACAGTCGAATCCCCGCAGCGGTGGCGCGACAGCGATGAATACAATCGCGGTAGGTGGCGCGACATTCGATGACAATCGCCAGAGTGGCCAGACTGACGATGAGATAAATAAACAGAGTATCAAGGTGATTGAGTAGTTGCACCGACAGGGGTCCCCAGGGGGTCTCTTGATTTGCTATCTTATCAGGAACACTTCCCCCTATCCCCATTATCATGTTTGGCGCGATTCTCTCTCCCTCGTCCCCCCGCTGGCGGACTCCCCCACTCAGCCAACTCCTCTTCGCCACTCTCGGCTGGCTGGGAACTCTGGCCCCATCCGTTGCGGCGGAGTTTACCCTTGATGTTGGCGTGGTGCAGCGGTTTGGAGAACAGGCCGGCGATCGCCTGGTATTAGAAGATGGCGGCCAAGGAACCCTCACGGTGACGTTTGAAGGGGGAGACGGAACGACGCGAACTCAGCAACTCGATGAATTGACGCTGGAATTGCAAACCCAGCGATTGACAGAACCGGTATTAGAAGAACGAGTGGTTCTCAGCACTCACCGCAGTTTTGAAAACGCCGAACACGCGGCCAAGGATTGGCGCGATCGCGGTGTTGAGGTTGAAATCGCTCAACCCAGTGATGTTTGGCAGGTTTGGGCCGCGCGGGATGTCTATCAAACGCCATTATTACGTCGATTGTTAATCGAAACCCTCGACAATCAGGGATTGGACATCGCTTATCTCCAAAACCAAGTCCGCGATCGTCGTTATCAGGCGGGATGGGAGGCCGATGGATTTCGCTACAACCGCGACAGAGTCACGGTTAGCGCCAGTTCGGGGACGATTCAAGTCGCTACGGATGGGGTGCAACGAACCTATGGCGGCCAGATGCAGTTACAACCCAATGCTTATGGTAGTTATACTTTGGTGAATACGGTTCCCCTCGAAACCTATTTGCGCGGGGTAGTTCCCCATGAAATTGGCCCCACGGCTCCCTATGCGGCGGTGGAGGCTCAAGCGATTATTGCGCGAACTTATGCGGTGCGGAATTTACATCGCTTTGCGATCGATAATTATGAACTTTGTGCGGACACCCATTGTCAGGTGTATTGGGGGTTAGATAATACGGTGGCGACGGCCGATCGCGCGATCGCCGCCACGTCAGGACTCGTTTTAACCTACAATAATGAGCCGATTGATGCGCTCTATTCCTCCACCAGTGGCGGTGTGACATCGCCGTTTGAAGATGTTTGGTTAGGGGAATCTCGGCCCTATTTGGTGGCTCGGGTGGATGCTCCCACGTCAATGTGGGATTTGGCGGCGAAACCCCTCGATCGCGAAGCCAATTTTCGCGAGTTTATGGAACTCAAGCAGGGGTTTAATGAATCGACTTGGAATACGTTTCGTTGGCGCGAATCCACCAGTCTTAAGGAGATGACGGAGTTTCTTAAACGTTATTATCGTCGTAATAATCGTCCCATTGATTTTAGTGAGGTTCGCGAGGTGGCCATTGTGGAGCGATCGCCGGCTGGACGTGTTCTCAAGATGACGATTACCACGGATACAGGAATCATTGAAATTCCCAATGATGAAATTCGCAATGCGTTCTATCCCCCGATTAGCACCTTTTTCTATATTGAACCGATTTATCAAGATGAGGATGAGGACGATAATGAGGAGCAAATCTTAGAAGGCTATACCTTTATCGGCGGAGGCTTTGGCCATGGTGTCGGATTGAGTCAAACCGGCTCCTACAATTTGGCTAATCTCGGCAAATCTAGCCGAGACATTCTCGAATTTTACTATCCAGGGACTCAGTTACAACCCCTAGATGAGATTTCTCAGTTCTTCACGGGCCGCGATTGAGGGATTCCCCCTCAGCTTAACCGCTTCGGCCAGTCGCCAATCCAACCCCGAGCGGTTTTTTTATTATGTTTGTAACGTTCAGTAACAATATTGTTTTTTGGCCGTATTTCATGCTAGAATCAAGGCAACATATCGCAATTAGGGGCTAAATACTCCCACGGGCTTCATCTCGGACGTGCTAAGTTAAACATCTAAGCTGCGCAATTTTTTGCATTCCTGGCGTTGATTTTTAAAACAACAGAGTTCAGACAGAAAAATCCCTGCCATGACCCGAATCACCTAAACCAGACTTATCGCGGAGCGAGCTTTTGAAGTCCGACACTAATCATCAACAACATCCCCAGGCCCAACACCCCCGCCAAGGGATTACCATCAATCCCCGTAATCAGCATGGGATATGGCGGCGACGGTTGCCACATCCGTCCAACCGTCAACAGATAATAACTAGCCACCAAGCCGCCGTGAAAGCCAATCGCCGCACCCAAACGCCGCTGAGTGCGAATCGTCAGTTGCACTAAAATCACCCCCAACAGAAGCAGGCCCAACAACTGAGGAGCCGTGCGTAAGATGTCCTCTGGGGGTTTAATAAAATGGAGCAAAGCGAAGATAATCCCATTGACGATGAGCGCCTTGCGTAGAGAATAGTCTCGTCGTAACTCATCCCAAAGCCAGCCCCGAAATAAGAGTTCCTCAGCGAAACCAACAGCCAGGCCAACACCCATCGCCTCGACGAGTATCCGCAGAGACGGGAAATCCTGCCAAGCCATCCAACCCAAACTGACCTGGATTAGAACCAGCAGCGCCATAGCAGCAGCGGCCCCCAACAGGCCGGCGAGAAACTCCCCCACCTGGCGACGACTCCATTCCAAACCATAGGCGCGAAACACCGGCGATCGCCCATACACCCGAGTTCCCCACAGCTTCAGTAGGATCAGAAATTCCAGATAGAGAATCCCGGTCGCCAAAATGCTGGCTAGATTGGCGTCCTCAACCCAAGCATAGATCGGGATGGCCAGGGGCAGCCAAACGAGGAGTAACAGGGCCACAAAGCGACTCAAACGGCCTAAGAGGGGGCGATCGCCCCAAGATTTACGAAACATCCTCAACAACTCCGTGACTCCTAGAACGTAACCCCTGGCCGCGAACTCCTAGACCCCGAAAATACGCTGAGGACATGGGCAAAGTTTTGGGCGAAATTCAGCTAATTTCGCCCAAAACTGGGCTTTAATAGGATGTATTAGTCATCCGGTTCAATGGAGCTACTTAATCCATGATTACGTAGGGTTTCGCAGTAAAATTCGGCGTGTTCCTGCGCACAAGTAATCACCAAGGCTTTGCCATTGGTATGGGCTTCCATCATGATGCTAACGGCCTGGGGCTGGGTGATCGCCGGAACCGTTTGCACCAGCGTCTGTACAACATACTCCATCGAATTAAAATCGTCGTTGTGGAGTAACACTCGATAACGCGGTGCATGTTTACGGACTGTTGAACGTTTTTCGAGAGTTTCGACAGACACGGTAGGACTCCTTATACACTAGGGTTGACTAAAACAAGATAACAGCGACAAGATAGCAGCGCTTGTCCCATGACGTTGAATGATGCGGGCTAGGGTCTCAAAAGACCCTAATCAAAACAGCCATATATTTTTTTCATAGTAAAACGAGAGCCAGCGTTTATCAATATGCTCATCTAACCCTCGGCGGGAAACCTTGATCCCCTCAGGTGATGTGCCTCAAGTGATGTGGTATACAGCCCAATGCTGAGGCCCAATGATAGGATAGTCATGGTCTAGCGTTGCATTCAACACCACATCAACACCACCGAGGTCACCTCAAATGCTACCCTTTGATTTGATAGCTTTGGCGATCGCCGCCGGTTGCCTATACTGGTTCCGTCAAACCTCCGAAGACATCTACAGTATACTGGCAGCCATGACGGGATTAGTCAGCCTAGTGGTAGGATTTGCCCTCTCTCCTTGGCCTGTTCAGGTGGCGATCGTTCTGGCCCTATGGCTACTCGAACGGCTCTGGGTTGAACCCAAACGTCGCCGAGGGTCCCTCTACCAAAAATTTTGGGGTTAGAGCCTCGCCCCTTCGACTCGGCTCAGGGCGAGCCTTCTAGGGCGACTTTTTGATTGCATATTTCAACCATCCGTGCTAGCCTAAAAAATAAGGTGTCGTTTTTAGGTAATGATTAACCTCACATACCAGTACAAACTTGCGCCCACTCAACAGCAGCAACAGACCTATGACGAATGGCTAGAAACCTCTCGTCGGGTCTGGAACTTTGCTTTGGCAGAGCGCAAAGACTGGTACAAGTCGAGAGCCTGTACCATCGACCGATGCTCTCTTCGAGGTGAGTACGTCATGTCCCCCGACGCGCCGCGACCCAGCTTTTCAAGCCAGTGTAAAGCCTTAACCCAAGCTCGAAAAGCCTATCCTGAGCTAGGTACAGCTAACGCTCAAATGCTGCAACAGGTGTTGCGACGTTTAGAGAAAGCCTTTGTCTCGATGTGGGAAAGAGGACATGGATTCCCCAGATTTAAGAAACCGGGAAGATTGCGTTCTCTGCTGTTTCCACAATTAGGGAAAGACCCCGTTCGGGGAAACCGCGTCAAACTCCCTGGGGTGGGTTGGGTGAAAATGCGACTCTCACGACCGATTCCCGAAGGCTTCGTTATCAAACAAGCCCAAGTGGTCAAACGCGCTTCCGGGTGGTACGTGATGCTAACGCTTCAGTGCGACTTTGAAGTTCCTGACATCCTACCCCACGGGGAAGCCTTGGGAATTGACGTAGGATTGAGGAACTATCTAGCCACCTCTGCTGGTGAGTTAGTACCAAGACCCCGATTCTTTGCAGACCTCCAACGCAAGCTGAAATTGCTGCAACAGAGAGCGTCTCATAAGGTTAAAGGGTCAAATAACTGGCGTAAGGCTCACCATAAGGTCGCCAAGCTGTACGAATATATCCGCAACTGTCGTCAGGATTTCTTCTATAAACTGGCTCACCGTCTCTGCGACGGCGTAGGGATGGTGTTTGCAGAGAACCTCAACTTCAAAGCTTGGGCGAGAGGGATGTTTTCAAAGCATACTCTCGATGCGGCTCACGGTAAGTTCTTGAGGATTCTGAAGTGGGTGTGCTGGAAACGCGGTGTCTTTTACGCTGAAGTAGACTTCACGGGAACCAGCCAAACCTGTCCCAGTTGTGGTACGAATACAGGTAAAAAAGAGCTTTCAGTTCGCGTACATCGCTGTCCTGAATGTGGATATACCACAGATAGAGATATAGCCGCCGCGCAGGTGGTCGTACAACGTGGACTTGCAGCCGTCGGGCAGACGGTCAAGATGTTTGGCGAGGGGTTAAGCACTGGCTCCCCATAGACCCAAGAATCCCCACGCCTTCAGGCTGGGGAGTGTCAACGTTGACGCTTCTCGTTCCCTAGTCCGGGTTTTTAACGACTTTGACCTCTTCTTCTACGCCGATTTCGACGCCGACAGTATCTGTTGTCATCCCCATCTACAACGGTGCAACAGATCTGCCGCAATTGCTGGCCTGCTTAGAACAGCAAACCTATCGAGCCGAGGCGATCGAATATCTACTCGTCGACAATAATAGCCAGGACGATACCGCCGAGCAATTAGAGAAAGCGGCCCAAACCGCTAAAATTCCCCTCAAACCCCTATCAGAAGCGAACATTCAGAGTTCCTATGCGGCCCGTAACCGAGGCATTCAAGCGGCCACCTCGGATCTCATCGCCTTCACCGACGCTGACTGTCGCCCGGAACCCACCTGGCTCGAAAATCTGGTGCAACCCTTTTCGAGTCCCGAAGTGGGGATTGTCGCCGGTGAGATTTTGGCCCTACCGCCGCAAACCTTTCTCGAACGCTACGCCGAAGCCCAACAAACCCTCTGTCAAGCCTACACCCTACAACATCCCTATTGTCCCTATGGACAAACGGCCAATTTAGCCATTCGTCGGCCGGCCCTGGAAGCGGTGGGCCTGTTTCGCCCTCATCTGACGACTGGGGGCGATGCGGATTTATGTTGGCGGATTCTCCGCAACACCGATTGGCAACTCAAGTTTGCTCAAACCGCCATTGTGCGTCATCGTCATCGGGCTACCTGGGAGGAGTTGGAGAAGCAATGGCGACGCTATGGGGAGTCCAATCGCTATCTGCATGAGTTACATGGGGTTGAGTTACAACCGACTCAGTCCCCGGTACGTCCTCTCTTGCGTTGGGCCTTGCGATCGCTGCCCCGTCAGATGGTGAAGTGGGGCTTAGGGCGCGGGAGTCTCGTCTCGACTCTATCACCGGCTGTCGGGGTTTACACGTCTCAAGCTCGACAACGGGGCCAGGCTGAAGCCCAACTCCCCGACGCGGCCCGCGAGATTGAATACTTAAAGGACACTTAATAATTGACGATTAAAACCAAATAAGTCCTTTCATAACAAAGATTTTACGAATTGCAATCGTACTAGTTTATCTGTCCAAAAATCTGTTTTTGAACGAGTGAGATCACCACAAACTACTCCTTATTAGCCAAAATCATCTCGGGGCTGAGGTCTGTCACCTGATTTAAAACGAACTTGGCCCCAGCCTCTTGGAGACGTTGGCGATGAGTGGCTTGGCGGTTGGCGTCTGTTTGCACATGAGGCGGGAGAACGCCAACCGCAATCCAGGGGCGATCGCCGTCGAGTTTCGCCGCGTTCTGGACTACATACATATCAGCCACCGTATCCCCCACATAGAAGACGGGACAGGTGCGGTGGGCCGCCAAGTGAGCGACAGTGGCGAACAAACCCGTTGGATCGGGTTTACCGGGCGCATCCTCCATCGCCACCAAGACGGGCGCCTCTAAGCCGATGCGCCGTTGCAAGATATACTGAGCAGAGCCTCGGGTGGCCCCACTAAAGAAGCCCCAACCGATATTCGCAGCAGTTAACCCGTCAAAATAGGGGCGTTGGGCCAGAATGGGCTCATCGCAGATGTAGCCAGTCCACTGATCCGGGTTCTCGGCCGATTCGCCCCGATAGCGAGACTGAAAAAACGCCACAACTTCGTCAAAGTCGAGGGTTCGGGAACTGCGATCGCCGCCCTGACTCTCCCAATAGCGATAAATCAATTCTTCGGACCCCTCCCAGTCGTTATTCCAAACCCCTTCGGCTTTGAGTTGGTCAATCTCCTCGGAACTCGGACGATAGGCCCCCTCGGTAAACTGTTCGACGGTATCGGCTAAGGCGCGACGGTAGGACGACCCCACATCCCGAATGACACCGTCAATATCGAAAATCACGAGGGCCAGGGGTTCAGTCATAGATGCGGCGGCGTTGGACATTGAGAGTAACTGAGGTTTGGGGTGAATGAGTTTTGGACTGATGAAATCGAGATGACGAGAGCGTTACACCGGGATGGCGATCGCCGTCAACACAAAAAAGAATTGTCAAACGCCTTCTAGGAGTTGACATACTCCCGCCGTTAATTGCTAAAGCAACTCGGTCGGGGGATTCTTAGATTCACACCTAAGAGTTTCTGCTTCACAGACTCTTGGCTAGGCATCACTGCCCCCGCCAGACCGTCTCCACAGACATTTTCAAATACGCCATGCCCTAACGCATATTCAACACCACGATTTCTAATCACTTGCGCCGCCGCCACATCTCGGTGGGTTTTGTATCCACATTCAGGGCAGTTATGTTCTCTTTCGGAGAGTAACTTCTTACCGGTGTGAAACCCACAGTTCGGGCAAATTTGAGACGTGTAGTTCTTGTCAACCCTGGCAACAAAAACATCACGCTTCCAAGCTACCCAATTCAAGATGGTGAGGAACTGCCCAAAACTGGCATCCAAAGTATGTTTGCCCAACATCCCTTTTGCCCAAGTCATAAAGTTTATCTCTTCAATGAAGATTGCTCCCGCTTGGTCACAAAGATGGTGAGCTAACTTAAAGTGCCAGTCTTTTCTTGTGTCAGAAATGCGTTGGTGTAATCTCGCTATCCTTTGGTTAAGCTTATGGCGATTGTTAGACCCTTTTTGCTTGTTCCTTAATCTACGTTGTAGCAATTTCAGCTTACGGTGTAGTTGGTTCAAGAATCTAGGTCTGGCGACAAGCTCTCC
>FSSI02000076.1:0-6004 GCA_900149785.2 Phormidium lacuna HE10JO
TTTTACCAACACTTAATCCATAAAAACACCCCAAATATAAGCTATACTATTAACAGTAACACAGCACTATCATGGCTAAGAAAAAAGCAGATATTGGCAGCAAGAAATTAGTGAGCGTTGCCCCCGAAAGCTGGGCACCCTGGTTAACCAACTGTCCCGATGTAACAGTCGAGGAATTACTAGACCCCAACCTACAATGGCTGGGGCGAGAAAACGACAGTCTCATGAAAGTGAGTACCCCAGACTTGGGACCATTCTTGCTCTTAGTAGAACTCCAGTTACGCTATGTCCGGAAAATGCCACTGCGGGTTCGGGCTTATACGGCGTTAGCGGAGGAAAAATATGAGTTACCGGTCTATCCAGTGTTAATCAATATTTTGCCCCATGTGAAAGACCCACAAATCCCCAATCGCTATGAGTCGGAGTTTAACGGGATTCGTGCTTTGCAAGAGTATCGGGTCATCAATTTATGGGAGGTGGATGTTAATCTGGTTTTTGAGCAAAATATCCGTACTTTGTTGCCGTTTGTGCCAATTTTAAAGGGCGGTGGCGAGGAACAAATGGTTCGTCAGGCCCTGCGGGAATTGCGGGCCGATGAGGAGTTATCTGAGTTGGAGTCGTTGCTCTCGTTTTTCTCGACGTTTGTGTTAGAGTTGCCTGTAGTACAAGAGATTATGAGGTGGGATATGGCTGTTTTACGTGAATCGCCCTTGGCTCAAGAGTTGTTCCGGGAAGGACAACTTGAAGGACAACGTGAAGGACGAGTTGAAGGACAACTCGAAGGTGAGTTGACGTTGGTTTTACGACAACTCACTCGTCGGGTGGGGACGCTGGATGAGTCGTTGGTGCAACGGGTTCGGGGTCTGTCTTTGGAGGAGTTGGAACGGTTGGGTGAGGCGTTGTTGGACTTTTCTGATGTCTCGGATTTGCAAGGGTGGTTGGCTGATTTGACCGCCTAATTGTTGGGGTGAGGGTGAGACTGAGAAACCGGGTGTCTTGGAGACACTCGGTTTCTGGGATTGAAGATGTGGCTGGGTTGGTGGGTTGGGGTCAGACACTCGGTGTTTTTGGAAACATCCGGGTGTCGAGTCAGTTGTTGATGGAGGGAGACGGGTTTGGGGAGATTGGGTTAGAGTTGCCTGTAGTACAACAGATTATGAGGTGGGATATGGCTGTTTTACGTGAATCGCCCTTGGCTCAAGAGTTGTTCCGGGAGGGACGAGTTGAAGGACAACGGGAAGGACAACTCGAAGGTGAGTTGACGTTGGTTTTACGACAACTCACTCGTCGGGTGGGGACGCTGGATGAGTCGTTGGTGCAACGGGTTCGGGGTCTGTCTTTGGAGGAGTTGGAACAGTTGGGTGAGGCGTTGTTGGACTTTTCTGATGTCTCGGATTTGCAAGGCTGGTTGGCTAATTTGACCACCTAGTTGTTGGGGTGAGGGTGAGACTGAGAAACCGGGTGTCTGGGAGACACTCGGTTTCTGGGATTGAAGATGCGGTTGGGTTGGCGGGTTGGGGTCAGACACTCGGTGTTTTTGCAAACACCGGGTGTCCCAGTCAGTTGCGGGGTGAGACTAAGAAACCGAGTGTCTAGCAGACACCCGGTTTCTGGTATTCGACCCAGGTTTATCGGGATGTGGCTGGGTTGGCCGGTGAGGGTCAGACACTCGGTGTTTTTGCAAACACCGGGTGTCTCATCAACGTTCACTCCATGAGGAGGTGGTTGAGGGATGGGGTGGGGGTGGGACTTTCGACGAAGGAACGGTAGGCGTCGAGGTTGGGGAATTGCTGGAGGATGATTTGAGGTTGGGGAAGGTTTCCCTGACGCTGATTCAGATAGTCAGGATAGCTGGAAAACTCCCAGTCGGCGGGGTTGGTGACGTGGTGTTCGACGGGGTTGCGGTGGATGTAACGGCTGAGGTGGAGGAGATAGTGGTTGCTGTCGATGTGGCGGGATTGGAAGGGTCCTTGGAAGAGTGAGCCGACTCGGTTGTATCGTTTGTTGATGGCTTTCGTGTAGGAGAGGCTGAATTTTCGCATGGCTTGGGAAAATTCAGTGGTTTTGAGGTCGATGAGAAGGTGGTAGTGGTTGGGTATAAGACAGTAGGCGATGAGGTCGATGTGGTGGGGGTCGATGAGGTAGTGGCGGAGTCTTGTGAGGAAGTAGTGGTAGTTTTCTGGCTCGAAGAAGATGGTTTGGCGGTTGTTTCCTCGGTTGTAGATGTGGTAGTACTCGCCGGGGGTTAGGGGGGTTTTGCGAGGGGCCATGGTGGGTTGGTGGTTGGTTTTTTGGCCATTTTAATGGTTTTTGGGGATGGCGGGGTGGGGGTGAGAAACCGGGTGTCTTGGACAATACCTTCGCCAAAATTAGGGAATCAGGGCCACAAAAACGGTTCAACCCCTTCATTGACAAGGGTTTCAGGGTTTTAAGCTCGCATGACCTGAAACCCCCTCTATGCAAGCGTTTCAGAAAAATGGCGAAGGTATTGTTGGAGACACTCGGTTTCTGGGTTTAGGGTTGGGTTGGCGGTTGGGGTCAGACATTTTTGATAAACATCTGGGGGTTGAGTCGGTGGCGGGGTAGAGAAACCGGGTGTCTTGGAGACACTCGGTTTCTGGGTTTGGGGTTGGGTTGGGATGGGGTTGGGTTGGACTGTTGGGGCCAGACCGAAACAAAAAAAGGACAGGTGGTGTTCCTGTCCTTTTAAGATTAGATTTTAGGTTGAGTGTTGGTTACTCTCCATCTGGGAGTTTAGAAGAGAGCCAGGTCACCTAAACCACCACCTAAACCACCAATGGTTTGGGAGTCAACAAAGGTGTTGTCAGCAACTGAGCCAGTGGGATTAAAGTCAGGTAGCCGTGCAATTAACTGAGCCCCGTTTCCATTTCCGACATAGAGACCTTTTGATGCTTTATCGAAGAAGAGTTGATCTGCCTGATTGAAGTCGATAGCTGCGTCATTGTCATTACTACCAGCAAAGACAAACTGCTCTTGGAAGAAGTTGTTTGCACCAAAGACGTTAGAGCCAGCAGTAAAGTCAGCATCTACATCTACTGTCCCAGCACCAGCTCCAGGGCCAAAGGCGGGACCGCTATCCACAATTCCCCCAAACAGGGCACCTTTACCAGTGAAGATTGTGATGGTAGAACCTAGCGGACCACCCAACTCGTCGCGTTCTAAGAAGATTGTGTCCTGTCCAACGGTAAAGTCAGTCAGAGTGTCAATGCCAACCGCACCAGTGAAGAAGCCGGTACCAAAACCTGAGGTACCAAACTCAGCAGAACTCACAAATTGGCCATTAGTGCCAACGAGGAAGTTTTGTCCATCTGGTAACAGGGTGTTACCGTCTTTAATGTCAACTGTGGCATTATCGGTGCCAAAGGCAAACGTGACATTTCCGCTTCCAAAAGCGGTTTGCAACTCGCCACCTACTTCACTGGTAGAGCGAATGACAAAACGGTCGTTACCGGCGCCACCGAAAATTTCCTCACCATCAGTGACCTTGACAAAGTTAGCAGCAATGTCCGAACCCTTAGTAGGATCAATCTCAAATCCATTGTAGACATTGCCATCAAAATCAGCAGCGCCGCCGTAAAGGATATCATCCCCGGCACCACCATTAATCACATCCTTGAAGGGACCACCCTGAAGGAGATCGTTACCTCCGCCACCATTGAGGTTCAGGCTGACAACCGTAGAGCCATTTACGGCAACACCACCGTCTGTCGTGAGACCCATGCGGTCTGCACCATCACCACCGGTGAAGCTGATGGCTTCACCCTCGGCGACAACACTGCCGGATTCGTCGAGGGCCGCGCCAATGCTATCGAGGAAGATGCGGTTGGTCTCACCACTGGCAGTGAAAGTTGCGCCAGCACGAGCAATTTTCACTTCAACGGTGTCATTGCCATCGCCGGTATTAACGACACCAGTTTTTGCGACTTCGTTGAGAACAATTGAGTCGTTCTCGATACCACCGGTGAGTTCACCCGCCATCACGCCGGAGACGCTAATTTTGTTCTCGCCAGCGCTACCGAAGACAAAGGCACCTTCGGCAACGTTCGTGAGATTTAGGGTGTCGTCGCCGGCTCCAGCGGATACTGTAGATTGCGCGGTGACTCCATCAGTTCCAGTGACTGTAATGAGGTCATCACCTGCACCGCCGTTAACGGAGGCTGGGACTTCACCGTCGCCAACTGCTCCGACTTCGATGCGGTCTTCGCCGTCACCGGTATCGACTTTTCCGGTAACAGTATCCATGAGAATGAAGTCGTTGCCACCTTCGGTGCGAACACCTCCAGCTTCGAGGTCAGTTACGGAGTTTGACTGGTCACCGGGGATGAAGAAGTTGGCTTCACCACCGATTTTGTCAACGGGCCGAACGGTGATTTCCGCTTCAGCCACGGCATCGATACCAAAGTAGGTGTTAATGCCAAGGGTGTCTGAGACAATCGTTTGACCTTTGGTGAAGATGTACTTGTCGTCACCGCCGGCACCGCCGTCGAGGGTATCGCCAGCACCACTGCTACCAGCATCAATGGTGTCGTTGCCCGCACCGCCCATGAGAAGGTTGTCGGTGACCGACCCTCCCGCTGCGGCAATGGCTTTGATAACGTTGTTACCTGATTCAGAGCCGCTTGAGTTGTCGTTACCACCGCGCAAGGTGTTGCCACTGCCGGTGACTGTAATAACGTTGTTTCCGAAGCCAGAGGTGATGTTCGGGTTATCGCCCCAGAACTCAGAGTCGCTACCGGTGAAGGTTAAGGTGTCGTCACCTTTGTCCCCAAAGGCTTTCATCTCAGCAACGGCGCCATCGGAACCGCCGGTGAGCAAGTCGTTACCACGACCGCCAAAGAGAGAGACGCCAACGCCGATGTTGACGCCAACTTCTAGCCGGTCGTTTCCGTCGTTACCAAAGAGTTCATGGTTGGCGCCAGACGCGGCGTAGAGATAGTCAGCACCTCCGGTTTCACCTTCAGAGCCTCCGAAGGTGCCGTCAGGGTTGGCATCGCCGACAAGAATGGCTCCTTCAACTTCACCGTCAGAGCCGGCAACCATGAGGCTATCATCGCCAACACCACCAAAGAGGAGGGGGTTGTCGGCGGTGCTACTAACATCAACGGTCACCATGTCGTTGTCCCGACCACCAAACAGAGTGTCTGGGTCGCCGGTACTGACGGATAGAAGGATATCGATTCCGATGTTACCGAACAGGTAGCTAGCGCCGTTGGGACCGCCTTTAATGCTATCGTCACCACCGCCACCGGCTAGGGTATCTTCACCGTCTTCGCCAAGGATGGTGTCGTCGCCACCACCACCGACGAGGATATTTTTGCCCCCGGCGGAGACCATGGTGTTTTCGCCGTCGTCGGCACTTTCTTCGCCGAAGCTACGACCGCCAAATAGGGTGGTTCGGGTTTCACGGGCGAATAAGTAGTCGCTGGAGAGGTCACCGTAGATGATGGCTTGACCGTTATCACTGGCGATGGTGTCGTCGCCGCGACCGCCGAATACTTTGTCTCCGATGCCTCGGCTGCGGATGTAGTCGTCGCCGCTGTTGCCGAAAAGGGTGCTACCGGGTTCGGTGGCGTTTAGGGCGCTGGTGATGGTATCGTTACCACCTTGACCTCGAACGTCCTTAACCTCGACGCCAATATACTCTTCACCGTTTTCATTGAGGAATACTATAGTCACTGACTGCTCCTTGTTCTTCGCTTATGGGTTTGCGTATTGTACCGTTGCGAGCCGGTACAGGTTTGGTCTCAGTTTCGCTGTACGCATAACAGTCGCCAATCTACCGCATAAATGCCAAGCTTGTCTAGTCATTGGCTGAGGGAGTTTGTGGCGGCTGTTGTCACTTTAGTCTGTGTTGGGTTGGGGATTGTTCCCGGAGGTTGGGAAAATTGGGGAAATTGGGGGAAGGGGAGAAGAAAGGCAAGAGGTTATGGGGTTGGCTGGTGGGGGCTCAGAAACCGGGTGTCTTGGAGACACTCGGTTTCTA
>FSSI02000076.1:6429-13430 GCA_900149785.2 Phormidium lacuna HE10JO
TGGGTTGGCTGGGGTTGGCTGGTGGGGGCTCAGAAACCGGGTGTCTTGGAGACACTCGGTTTCTAATTTGGGGTTACGGGTTGATGGGGGTTGGGCCGTTGGGGGGACGATCGCCTGGGGAGACGCTTTTGTTTACATTAGACTGGGGGTGGGAGAGTTCGTTAAGGGGCTTGACAGGGATGTTAGCCTGTGTTAATAGCGAGGGCTTTGGTTGGGGGGGGTGGGGTCATGGTTTGCTTAGGGTGCGCCACTTGCGGTTGGCCCGGTCTTTTGCCTCTTGCCTCTTGCCTCTTGCCCTTCTCCCATGTGCATCGAACAATCAGGGTTACACTATATGTATATTCGCCATCAGTCTATCACCGTCGCGGTGATTGGGTGCATCATGTTGGGCTGGGTGTCGTTGGGGCTTTCGGCTTCACGGGTCCAGCCGGGGTCTGCGGCGCTGCTCTACTCGGATTCTAATACGGCTCCTGAACCTCAGGGGGAGGATGCTCCTGAGGAGTCTTCGGGGGCGGGATCTCGGGCGGTGTTGCAGTTGATGCAATCTGATGTTTATTTGAATCCCTTGGCAGCCGCATGGCGCGATCTCCGTTTTCTGGTTCTATTGAGCGATCGCCTGACTCCCCCTTAACTCCGTCTCTGTGGGGTGGGCGATCGCCGTCGTCTGGTCAATCGTCCGGTTCTCCACCACCGGAAAGCAATGATGGGGCGGCGGCAGGGTCGTCCTCATCTCAAATCAAGCCCGGAGACCCCCCTCACAGACAATTTGGGGGGGGTAAACCCGGAGGGTATGAGGGGGGACACAGTCCAAGGGTTTGGGGCTGGTTACAGCGCTATTGGCGGGGGGKGTTACAAACGGCATTGCCCATCGCTCTGTTGGTGAATGTGCTGGCGGGGTTTGGGGGCTTGGCGGCGATGGAGCGGGGACTACTCGATGTGGGGTTCCGCTGGAAGTCGGTCGAACCCCTCGATGAGCGGGTGGTGATTGTGGAGATTCGCGAGGAGGATATTCGCGAACTCGGCGGGTTACCGCTATCGGATCAGGTGCTGGCGGAGACGATTGAGCAGATTGTGGCGGCCAATCCTCGGGTGATTGGTTTGGATCTTTATCGGGATTTGCCTCAGGCGCCGGGGAGCGCTCTACTCGAGTCGGTGTATGCCAATACGCCTCAGTTAATTGGCATTGAGAAGGCTCTGGGAGAGGCTACAGTGGAACCGCCTCAAGGATTGCAGCAGGCGGGACGGGTGGCTCTGGCGGATATTGTTGAGGATCGCGATGGGGTGGTGCGACGGGCTTTGATTTCGGCCACTCTGGAGGGACAGGTGCGGATGACCTTGGGAACTCGCCTGGCTCTGGACTATTTGGCTGGGGAGGGGATTACCCTGGAGCGATCGCCGGCCTGTGGGGGCTGTTATGAGTTGGGCCAGGCTCAACTGCGACCACTTCCGCCTCGGATGGGGGGCTATTCGGAGCCAGCTCAGGGAGGCTATCAGACGCTACTTAATTATCGCCGGGGACCGTCTGGAAGCTTTGTGCGACTGGGGTTAACGGCGGTGCGTCAGGGTCAGGTGTCGCCGGATCTGTTGCGCGATCGCGTGGTCTTGATTGGGGCCACGGCGGTGAGTACGAAGGACTTTTTCGGAACGCCCTATGGTTTAGGTCCCAGGGCTATGAGTGGGGTGGAACTCCATGCTCAGATGACGAGCCAATTGTTGGGGGCGGCGTTGGAAGAGCGGGCGCTCTTGCGGGTCTGGACGGTGGCTCAGGAGGCTCTCTGGGTCACGGTTTGGAGCTTGGCAGCGGCGGCGAGTCTTTGGTGGCTGTTGGGCTGTGGTTCCTTGGCTCAGGTGGCTCAGGGAACCGCTGGGTTGGGGCAACGGTTGGGGTTGGGGTCGATGGTGTCGGTGGGCGATCGCATTCCCCTGGCGGTGCTGGTTTTGGCTCAGGTGAGTGTGTCTTGGCTGCTCTTGCTGGGATTGGGCTATGGAGCCTTTGAGGCGGGTTGGTTGATTCCGGTGATCTCCCCGGCCTTGGCGGTTTTAGCGGTGACGGTGACGGTGACGCATCGCTATCGTCATTGGCAATTACAACAGAGTCATGCTCAGTTGGCGTTTATGAATCTGCGGTTGCAGGAGTATTCGCGGGATTTGGAGGCTAAGGTGTGCGATCGGACTCAGGCCCTCCAGGCGGCGAAACAACGAGCGGATGAAGCGAATCGCGCCAAAAGTGAGTTTCTGGCCAATATGAGTCATGAGTTGCGTACCCCACTCAATGGCATTTTGGGCTATGTGGAGGTGTTGCAACGGGATCTAACGCTTCCGGCGGCGGCGAAAACGGTCACCCCGGAACAGGCGTTACAGACGATCGCCGATTGTGGGCAACATCTGTTAATGCTGATTGAGGACATTTTAGATCTGTCTAAGATTGAGGCTCGCCGCTTTGAACTCGAAGCGGTGGATTTTGAGTTGGTGACGTTTTTGCAGGGGATTGAGCAACTCTTTAGTCTGCGATCAGGGCAAAAGGGGGTCATGTTTGAGTGTGACATCGATCCTCAGCTTCCCAGTCTCGTTCGGGGGGATGAACGCCGCTTGCGACAGGTGTTGTTTAATTTACTGAGTAATGCGGTGAAGTTTACGGATATTGGTACGGTGGCGTTGCGGGTGACGCTGGTGAGGCTACCAACCGCCCCGATGACTGAGACGGAGGTTACATCTGGGAGTTTATCTGACGAAGGACCCTTACCAACGGTCTATGTGGACTTCCGGGTGGCGGATACGGGGGTGGGGATGACGGCTGAGGAGATTGAACATATTTTTAAACCCTTCCGACAGGTGGGGAATCATCCGCAACAGAAGGATGGTGCGGGGTTAGGATTGGCGATTTCTCAATATATTGTCGAGAAGATGGGGGGACAGGTGCAGGTTGAGAGTCAGCGAGGACGGGGAAGTGTGTTTTCGTTTATGATTCCTTTGCAAACTCGCTTGGTTTGGGAAAGTTGCGCTTTACCGACTCCAGGGGATGGGATGATGGCGTTGCAGGGGGTGACGCCTCGGGTGGCGGTGATGGAACGTCAGGAGTGGAGTGGACGACTGTTGCAGGTTTGGTTGCAAGAGTTGGGCTGTGAGGTGGTGCAGCCGTCGTCTCTGGGGGAGGCGGTTCCCGATTTGGTGTTTGCGGATTGGATGGTGTCGTTTGCGATTTTTGAGCAACGACGGCTGCGGCGTGAGGGGGCTGAGTCGGGAATCGCCTCGCAGGAGGGAGGAGAGACGGGTTCTCTAGGACCTCTGGTGCGTCAGTTTCAGGCTTGGCAGGCTAAAAATCCTCGGTTGAAATGGGTGGTTTGTTCGGCGAGTGCGTTTGAGGGCGATCGCTTGCTGGCGTTACAGGGGGGTGCGGATGGGTTTTTGACGAAACCTCTCTCGCGTGAGGCGGTGGTGGCGATGTTGTCGCAGTTGTGGGATTGTCAGTGGCAGTATGAGGCGGTGTCGTCGCCATCAGTGGGGGGTAAGTCGGGGGATAAGTCGGGGGATAAGACGGCGTTAGGGGAGTCTGGGGATAAGTCGGGGGATAAGACGGCGTTAGGGGAGTCTGGGGACTGGCCAACGTTGGATCAGTTGGAGATGTTGTATCCTTCGGTGTTGCGGGGGAATTTGGGGCAGGTTTGTCGGTTGGTGGAGGAGTGGCGAGAGGTGAATCCGGCGTTAGGCCCGTTTGTGGATCAGGTTCAGGGGTATTGTGAGGGGTTTCAGGTGCGTCAGCTGCGATCGTTTTTGGGGATGAGTGATGGCTGAGGGGTAGAGGTTAGGGGGAGATGGGTTTTGCGGTAGACTGGTTAGGGTCGTTTTGTTTGGTGAGTTATGGTTGTTTGGCGCAGGGTTCGAGGTCTGGTGGTTGTGGGGTTGGTGTTGCTGGTGTCGGGGCTTTGGATGCCTCTGACGCTGGCGTTGACGCCGATTGAGTTATCGGATTTATCTTATGAGGATTGTCCGCCGTCTTTGGGGGATGGGGCGGTGGTGAGTGGTTCGATGCAGTCGGCGAATTGTTTTATTGTGACGGGGAAGGCGAAAAATACGTCGGGTAAACCGGTGGTGAATGCGGATATTTTTGGCCGCATTTATGATGCGAATAATAATAATGTTATGCCGAATCGAACTCGTTTGGGGGCCATTGATGAGGTTCCTCCTGGGGTGAGTGAGTTTGAGTTACAGATTATGGTTCCGGCGAGTCAGCCACTTCCGTTGCAGTTGAAGCAGTTTAAGGCGTCGGGGTTTACGGGGCGGGTTCGGCGGTAGGAGAAACTAGAAACCGGGTGTTTTGGAGACCCTCGGTTTCTAGCTCGGCAATTTTGCTCGAATACCAGAAACCGGGTGTCTTGGAGACACTCGGTTTCTTACTCGGCAATTGTCTGATTTTAATCAGGAGATGTTGAATTGTGGAGGGGCGATCGCTCATGTTAGATTTGACCATGCCGGCACGTCGAAGAAAGGTTTATCTCGACATTGCTTTGCGTCGATGTCGTCCAGGTCGAGGCAGTAGTCTAGCATTTCTTCAATCACGAACTTGGAGTCATCCTGTGAGCGATCTCAGAACTATTATTCAAACGCCTTTTGTGATTGTGGGAGGAATTGCGACTCGGCTTTATATGCCTGAACGCATGACGGATGATTTAGATATTTTAATCGTCGCAGAACATTCTGAGCGGATTTATGCGGAATTAGAACAGGCCGGAAGTGAGCGGGTGGGAACGTTAACGATTGGTGGGAGTACTTGGCGCTTATCGGATGGAACGATTCTAGATGTGCTTGAATTTGAGCAAATATGGGTTGCTGATGCGATCGCTGATCCCACGTTCTCGCCTGATGGGTTGCCGGTGATTTCTTTGCCCTATTTGGTGTTGATGAAGTTACAAGCAAGCCGTTCTCAAGATTTGGCTGATATTAGTCGGATGTTAGGAGGGGCAAATGAAGAAATGTTAACTTCGGTACGTTCTGTGATTGGGGTATATCTTTCGGATGCTTCAGAAGACCTTGAAAGTTTGATTACTTTGGGTCAATTGGAGATGGGGAATTGAAGACCGGAAATTGGGGTTCTGGACGCTCGAATACCAGAAACCGGGTGTCTGATTTTAACTGAATCTAGCTACATCTGGACTAACGTTGCTCGAATACCAGAAACCGGGTGTCTGATTTTAACTGAATCTAGCTACATCTGGACTAATGTTGCTCGAATACCAGAAACCGGGTGTCTTGGAGACACTCGGTTTCTTACTACTCGGCAATTGCTTGACACCGGGTGTTTGCAAAAACACTGAGTGTCTGACGTCACTCGGTTTCTGGTTGGGTTGGGGTTAAACGAGGGACATGAGAAGGCTGGGGACGATGGATTGGACGACTTGTAGGAGTAGGATGGCGAGGATGGCGGAGAAGTCGATGCCGCCGACGGGGGGGATGATGGACCGGAAAATGTTGAGGTAGGGGTCTGTGAGTTGGCTGAGGATGGCTAGGGGAGGCATCGACCAGTCAACGTTGGGAAACCAGGTTAGGAGGATGCGGATGATGAGGAGGGCGAAGTAGATGTTGAAGAAGGTAACTAGGGTTTCGGCGAGAAGGAAGACGATGGATTCCATTGTTAGACGGTTTATTTGTGTATTTTTTTTACAATTACTTGATATCTGGGGCGAGATATGTATCTCGGGGTGAGATATCTGTTGTTATTGTACTCGATCGCCTGAGGGGAGGGTGTGGCGGTTGTCCTAGTTGTCGTCGAGGGTGTTGAGGGGGCGATCGCTGCTGGCGGGCTGTTCTTGGCGGTTGACGACGTGGAGTTGTTCGCGAACGTCGTCGATGGTGTCGTTGAGTTGAGCGATTTTGTCTTCGAGGTTGCGTCGGGCGGATTCCATGTTTTCGGGGTTGAGAATGGCGTTGTTGTCCCGTTCAGGAAGCCGATTGCGGCTGTTGTCATCTTTGGGGCCATTTTGGCGGCTGCGGGTCGCGAGAACGGAGCCGAGGACACCGCCAACGACACTGCCGAAGATGGCTCCGGCTAAGAATCCACCTGTAAACCCGTTTCGATTACTCACCGTGATGTTGTCCTCGTTATGCTAGGTCATGCTATGCGATCGCTGTGTGTCAGTTTAGCATTTTTAGGGCCAGGTGGTGGCTGTGGGGGGCTTGGGGCGATTGGGGGCTTAGTCGGTGCCAAAGCTGCGATCACCGGCGTCGCCCAGGCCGGGAATGATGAAGCCGCGATCGTCGATGCCTTCGTCGATGGTAGCTGAATAGATGACCAGGCCGGGGTGGCGATCGTTGAGTTTTTGCAGGGCGGGGGGGGCGGCGACGATGGAGACGATGCGGAGGCGATCGCTGGTTAAGCCCCGGTCCATGAGTAATTCTAGGGTTTGGTCGAGGGTTCCGCCGGTGGCCAGCATGGGTTCGCTAATTAGCAGATGTAAGTCGGGGGGAAATTCGGCGGGGAGGGTGTTGAGGTAACAACTGGCTTCGAGGGTGGTTTCGTTGCGAACCATCCCCAGGTGATAGATGGTGGCGGCGGGAAGAACCTCTTGCATTCCTGGGAGGAGAGCGAGGCCGGCCCGGAGGATGGGGGCGATCGCGATGGGGATATCGGAGCGAACAATGGTTCCTTGGGCGGGGGCGAGGGGCGTTTGTACGCTCACCTGTTGGGTGGGAATCCACTCACGGATGGCTTCGTAGGTCAGCCAACGCCCGAGTTCGGTCATGGCGGTACGAAAGAGAACCGGCGGGGTGGAGGCTTCACGAGCCATGGTGAGCCAGTTTTGGATCAGGGGATGGGGGGGGACGTAAACTCGCAGTTTGTCGGTCATGGGTTGGTTGTTTGGGGATAGGGGTATTTTAGGGAGGCAAGAGGCAAGAGGCAAGAGGCAAGAGGCAAGAGAAGGGAACAGGGAACAGGGAATAGGGAATAGGGAACAGGGAATGGGGAACAGGTTAGGGTCTGGTATCGTAGGGGCGAAAAATTTTTC
>FSSI02000027.1:0-59882 GCA_900149785.2 Phormidium lacuna HE10JO
GTGACATCCTCCCGACGCTCACCCTAACGGGTAGAGCGCGGGCTTCCCTTCCTCGCGGTTGGGTTTTCCTGCTTCTAATCGCTAACGCGAACGCTTCGCGAACGGGGTTCCCAAGCAACCTTCCTCCACAGGCAGTATCACCGACTGTCCATCGGCTACAAGTACAAGACCTCGTTGCATGACCACTTGCGCGGCAGCAATATCTCGGTCAGTTGTATATCCACATTCATCGCAATGATGCACCCGTTCACTGAGTTCTTTTTTCCCAGTATGCGCCCCACACCGAGGGCAGGTCTGACTGGTTCGATTGGGGTCAACCTTGGCAAAGTAGACTCCACGTTTCCAGGCGACCCACTTGAGGATGTCCAGGAAACTTCCCCAAGCAGCATCCAGGCAATGCTTCGCCAACATCCCGCGACTGGTCATTTTGAGGTTCAAATCCTCAGCAAAAATCATCCCAGCATTGTCACAAAGTTTGTGAGCGGTCAGAAAGTGGAACTCGCGGCGAACATTGTAGATATGCTCATGCAGTTTGCGAATCTTGGTTTGAATCTTCCGGTAATTAGCAGAACCTTTTTTCTTGTTTCTCAATTTGCGTTGCAGCCATCGAAGCTTGCTTTGCAAATCCACGAAAAAGCGAGGGCGTTCTACCAGTTCTCCGGTCGATACAGACAAGAACTTCTCCAGTCCCAAGTCAAKGCCGATGGGTTCACCATGAGGCCTGACATCAGGGACGGAAAGATCGGCTTGCAGAATCAGTTGTGTGTACCATCCAGACGGCTTGAACACGACCCGAACTTGCTTAACCTCAAATCCCTCTGGAATCGGTCGATGCAGGTTGATGGACACAGATCCAACCTTCGGCAGCTTTATCTCAAACCCATTGACTGGATTCGACTTGAACTGCGGAAATACAAAAGAGCGGTACTGACCGAACTTTTTGAATCGTGGAAATCCAAACCCTCTCTCTTGCATGAACTTGAACGACTTATCCAATCGCTTCAGAGCATCTTGCAAGACTTGAGAATGAACCGTTTTGAGTTCCGGAATCCTCTTTTTCGCTTCGGTCAGCGCCTTCTGTTGTTTGTAGTAGTCGGGATAGGGCGCGTCAGCMGGGATGATGTATTCTTGTCTRATGCTGCAAGCATTGACCGGACATTTACGCGAATTGATCCAGTCCCTTCTCTCTGCCAAAGCGTAGTTATACACGCGACGGCATTGCTCTAGCCAGTCAAGCATTTGCGCTTCCTGGTCAAGTCCTGGATAGATTCGGTAGCTGTAGGTCAAGTTCAACATACTCATATTCTAACAGATTTACGCCCTCTGTTAGAACCGATAGTAGTGTGTCGATTTTCGGGGCATCGAACCCCTCAATCGACGCGGGGAGTCCATGTATCCCGACGCTGACCTTTCAGGTACAGCGCGGGACTTATAGCTCCGGTGAACCCCTCAAAAGTTAACTGGATGTTTTTTGAGAACAATACAACGAATTATGGCACTATCACAACGGTTTACTGAGGCGTTAGTTTGGGCGACAGAACTTCATCACACTCAAGTTCGCAAGGGAGCGGGGATTCCCTATATTGCTCATCTGTTGGGAGTGACCAGTGAGGCGTTAGAGTATGGGGCCACGGAGGATGAGGCGATCGCCGCCCTACTCCATGATGCCATCGAAGACTGTGGCGGTCCGGCGATCGCCGTGGAAATCCGCCGCCGTTTTGGGGATAGCGTCGCCAAAATTGTCGAAGGTTGTACCGACGCCGACACCACCCCAAAACCCCCTTGGCGAGAGCGTAAAGCGGCTTATATTGCCCATCTACGAACGGCCTCCCCCTCGGTGCGTCTTGTTTCAGCGGCGGACAAACTCTATAACGCTCGTTCAATCATTAAAGATTATCGCTTAGTGGGGGAGGAGATTTGGCAGCGGTTTACCGGAGGACGAGAGGGGAGTTTGTGGTACTATCGCGCTTTAGTTGATACGTTGACGGCGATCGATGATCGCGCCATTGTACAGGAGTTAGAGCGAGTTGTGCAGGAGTTGGAGACCTTGACCGGTCACTCTTGATCAACAGGACATGGCTTATCCTCGGGCTTAAGGATTACCAATTGAACCACACTAATCGCTCCAAGGGGGCCGGAGCGCGATCGCCATCCCGGCCGAGTTGGGGGTAGATATATTGAACCCGCTCAGCATTGGGCGGCGTACAAAGTAAATAGCCCGTCGTCGGTCCTTCACCGGGGAAACAGTCCAACTCATCTAAATTCGGGGTTTCAGCCCAAGTCATTCCCACCCGGACGCCGCCTGGTCCGGTAATGGTGCGATCGATGATGGTGATGCGTTGAATACCCGCCTCAGGACGATTGCGGTCTAGGGACTCCAGTACCGCCACTCGCGTCTGACCCTGATAGACTTCAAGGGTGGGATACGACTCTCCCTCACTGGAGATCTCTCCCGTTTCTACCCGATATCCCGGTAGCAAGGCTTGGATGCGATCGCCGTCGAAAGGCGTCTCCACACCAATCTCTCCCCAACCGTTATTTGTCAGTGGAGGTGCTGACAACTCAACTGAGTCCTGAACCTGGCTGATTGGGGCCGATTCACTCTCCTGGGGTCGTTCCTCCAAGGATGGAGTGGAGGTCTCCATAGCGCAACCTGTGATTAAGACCAAAGCCATTAAACCAACGCCAGTTGATCGGCATTTGCCAGCAATGTGAACCATTATCCATCATCTCCAATTAAGGGTAAACCATGAATAGCACAGAGAAGACTACAGGCTGTAGTCTCTGGGCCAATTCTCTGATTGGTGGCTGTTAGTATGGGGCTTTTTAAGGGTGCGCCTTAGGCGTGTTTGTGGCTCGGATTCGTCATCGGTAAACCCCGAGACCTGAGTGGCTCATTTTTGAGCCTCGCCGCTCGAATTTCGTTTTTACGATGTCACGACTCTACTGGAACAGTTTGGTTATCTTGAAGTTCGCTCTCGGGGTAGTCATCACACCTTTGAGAATGCAGATGGAGATGTCATCGTTGTTCCCAAAAAAAGAGGGGCAAAAGTCAAAAGAACCTACGTGAAAGTAATTGTTAAACAATTGAAATTAGAGGACTGGCAAAATGAAACAAAGTAATGTTATTAATTCTAAACCTCTGGGGTATTATTTATCCTTAAAATATCCCATGTCAATTTATCCTGAAGACGAAGGAGGCTATACCGTTATGATTCCAGATTTGCCAGGATGTATAAGCCAAGGAGAAACCTTGGAAGAGGCTTTGGCAAATATCGATGAATCACGGCAGTTGTGGCTCGAAACCGTCTATTTTAGTCAGAAGCGAGCGATTCCGTTACCGTCTAAACTCCAGTAAAAGATTGCCCAAATTGATGACCTTGTGTGACCCCATCCCCCTATTCCTCCTCATCGCTGTTATAGCTAGAACCCTCCTCAGCCGCGCGGGGTTGAGACCGACGAGAAGGGCGATCGTAGAAGGGAATTGGATCATCAGGCTTCGAGACGACCGTTAAAGGACGAGGGCGCGGTTTAGATTTGTGGTCCTGAGACTGCCCTCGGCGACGCTTAGAGGTGCGTTCTTCGCTGGTGTCTTCAGAAATGACCTCATAGAGAATTGCCTGCTTCCCAGGGTCATTCCCGCGCCGCAAGACTCGCCCCAGTCGTTGGATATATTCCCGGTTGGACCCACTCCCCGAGAGGAGAATCGCCACTCGGGCCTCGGGCACATCCACCCCTTCGTTGAGAACATGGGAGGCCACCAGGGTGCGATAGTCCCCCTGGCGGAAACGAGATAGCACCTCGTGACGTTCTTTGACTGGGGTTTGGTGGGTGATGGCGGGAATGAGCAAGTTTTGGGAAATGCGGTACACGGTGGCGTTGTCGTTGGTGAAAATTAGGATCGCTTCGGGGTAATGTTGCTCTAGGAGGTCTTCTAAAACTCTCAGTTTTGCGTCGGTTCCCAGGGCGATCGCCTTGGCTTCATGGTGCGCCTTCATGGCCCGTCGTCCTTCGGTAGACCCCGCACTGGCTTTAATGAAGGTTTGCCATCCTTGGAGACTACTAAGACTAATCCGGGACCGTTCTAAAAACTCATTACGACAGTTGATGAGATACTGATAGCGATCGCGTTCCTCCGGGGACAATTGCACTTTAATCTGTTCAACTCGATGGTCCGCTAGGGCGTTTCCCGCTAAATCTTCGGGGCTGCGGCGATAGACTTGGTCCCCAATCAGATGTCTCAAATCCTCATGTTTGCCATCGCTGCGTTCAGGAGTGGCCGTTAACCCTAGGCGATAGGGGGCGATCGCATATTCGGCAATCACCCGAAAAAAGTCACTGGGGAGATGGTGACATTCATCAAAAATCAGAGTTCCATAGAGATGGCCCAAGCCTTCGGCGTGAATCGCCGCACTATTATACGTGGCCACTAAAATCGCACTGCGATCGCGAGAACCGCCCCCCAACAAGCCAATCTCAGCCTTGGGAAAGGCATTTTTCAGATTCGCATACCATTGGTGCATCAAATCCAACGTCGGCACCACAATCAAGGTACTGCGAGGCGTTTCTTGTAAACAGAGTTGGGCCAAATAGGTTTTTCCCGCCGCCGTCGGTAACACCACCACCCCACAGCGGCCCGCCTGTTTCCAGGCCGCCAACGCCTCCTCTTGGTGAGGATAGGGTTTGAGAGATAACCGACAGTCCAACTCCAGCGGAATAAAGCCTCGGGCCTGATCCTCAAACTGCACCCCTTCGGCCCAGAGACTTTCGACGAGTGGGCGATAATCCATCCCCCGAATGCGAAACTTCTCAACGCGATCGTCCCAGGTGGCGAACTCAATCCAGCCTTTGGCCCGAGGTGGCGGATGCAGTAGCAGGGTTCCACGATCAAAGGTCAATGTCGGAAGTCGGGGCATAACCGCTCAAGCTGAAACAACGGGGAATCATGTAGGCTAGTTGAGGAGATCGATCCTTAGCCTGTTTCCTAACTCTATCGTCCCTTGCTATGTCCCCCAGACAAGTTATCCTCCTGATTCTCTCAGCTTTAACCACCGTGGTGGTGGCCTTAGCCCTCGTCAGTAGTTGGCAACAGCCCCAAATTCAAAGTCGCCTCGACTTAGCCCAAACCAATTTATCCCTACAAGCGGCCGAATGGGAACCCCCGCCGGAATGGGATATGAATGGCTTACCGGGGGGAGTGATTGGGGAAGATGTCTATGAAACGGCGATCGCTCAATATCGAGATACCCTCAACTCCGTTCGACGTACCTTAGAGGAAAACCAACAACAACGGCTTCTCCTTTCTGACTCTCCCGTGAACAGCTTACCGGAGTTGAACCAACTCGACGGGGCGATTCAGCAAGCCAAAGACCTGAAATCCACCCTAGAAATTCGTTTGGGGATTTTACTCGCCCAGGGCGATCGCCCCGAACCGGCCATCAAACTCTGGTCAGATAGCCAAGACAACACCTCAGATCCGGGGTTCACCTCCTCAGGCGATCGCCCCACCTCAACCCCCGCCATCCTCATTGATCTCTGGGAGTCCTCAACTCCCCCACCCAGCGAAGACACCGCCGCTATCCTTTCCGACGAATTATCCGGCTGGTTCCGCTATCGCGCGCTTTCCCGACTCTATCAGGTTCAAAATAACAGTGAAAAACTCGCACTCTTACAATCTCAAGAACAAGAAGTATCTCAAAAAACACTCATCAAGCTGGTTGTTTTAACTTTAATTTCTGGGCTGACATTACTATTAGGAACCGGCTTACTCATCTTCCTCATTGGACAATGGTTCGTCAAAGGCGAATCAGCCCTACTCGCCCGCCATCACACTGAATCTTGGCATTTAGATTGGGGTTGGGCGACCATCGCCCAGGTTATTGTCGTGGGCTTCTTTCTCGTCTTCTTTATCGGTCAAGCCCTAACGGCCGGACTCCTATTACCCCTCATCTATCGCTTAGCCAACATTGCCACCGATGCCGCCTCGGGTCGTTGGCAAGCCGTATCGATTTTCTTGAGTTATCTCCTCTCAGGCGCTGCGGCTCTTGCCGTTCTTTATCAGTCCCTAAAACCCCATTTCCCCCTCAAAGACGACTGGTTCCGTTTTCGGCTA
Source organism: Phormidium lacuna HE10JO (assembly GCA_900149785.2). Lineage (GTDB taxonomy): Bacteria > Cyanobacteriota > Cyanobacteriia > Cyanobacteriales > Geitlerinemataceae > Sodalinema > Sodalinema lacuna_A. Next base: position 6,113 of record FSSI02000027.1, read on the forward strand.
TTTCCGGGCTTAGGTTGGGGAATCGGCGGTTACATTGCAGCCGTACCTTTAGTATTAGGAATTTCCATCATCAATCAGGGAATTTGGGATGGGAAAGGAGGTAGCAATCCCATTTTAGAAATTGCCCTAGAAGGACAAGATTGGGTGGCCATCACCTGCTTTTTCCTAACCGCCTCCGTCCTAGCCCCCGTTTTTGAAGAGTTAATGTTTCGAGGCTTTCTACTGCCGTCCCTAACCCGTTATCTGCCTGTCTGGGGGGCGATTCTACTGAGTTCCCTAATCTTTGCCGTCGCCCACCTCAGCGTCTCGGAGGTTCTCCCCCTAGCCACCCTGGGGATTATATTAGGGATCACCTATACGCGATCGCGCAATCTTCTCGCGGCGATGCTAATGCACGGCCTCTGGAACAGCGGCACCCTCGTCAGTCTCATCATCCTAGGCGGCGGCGCCACCTAACCCCTATTAGGGGCCGATTGCCCAAGCGGTGCGTTCGGGCAAGTTTGAAGCCAATCGTCCAAGTCCAACCCGAATCGATGCCCGAACACACCCTACCGCCCTATTCCCTGTTGCCTGTTGCCTCTTGCCTTCTTCCCCCCTGTTCCCTGCGTCCTACAAAGGTGGTAGGCTTGAGGATGGCATATTTGAACTCGAAGTAATAGCCACCCTTCCAAATTGATAGACGATTTACATTAAATAGAGACAAGCATGGTCAGCACGGCACAAAAAACCAATACGGGCTACATTACCCAGATCATCGGTCCCGTTATCGATGCCAAATTTCCCACGGGTAAGATGCCCAGCATCTATAACGCCCTCAAGGTTACCGCCAAAAACCAGGCCGGAGAAGATGTCTCCATCACCTGCGAAGTGCAACAACTCCTCGGTGATAACCAAGTTCGCGCCGTTTCGATGAGTTCTACCGACGGGTTAGTTCGCGGCATGGACGTGGTCGACACCGGTTCAGCCATCAGCGTTCCCGTCGGGAAAGTGACCCTCGGGCGCATTTTTAACGTTCTCGGCGAAACCGTTGATGAACAAGGTGAAATCACCGGTGGCGAAACCTCCCCCATCCACCGCAGCGCTCCTAAACTGACGGAACTCGAAACTAAACCCTCCATCCAGGAAACGGGAATCAAAGTGGTTGACCTGCTCGCTCCCTACCGTCGTGGCGGTAAAGTGGGCTTGTTTGGTGGTGCGGGTGTCGGTAAAACCGTCATCATTATGGAACTGATTAACAACATCGCCAAAGCACACGGCGGTGTGTCCGTGTTCGGTGGTGTGGGTGAACGCACCCGTGAAGGGAATGACCTCTACAACGAGATGCTCGATTCTGGGGTGATTGACAAGGACAACTTTGAAAACTCCAAAGTTGCCCTCGTCTACGGTCAAATGAATGAACCCCCCGGTGCGCGGATGCGGGTCGGCCTGTCTGCTTTGACTATGGCGGAATACTTCCGTGATGTCTCCAAATTAGACGTGCTGCTGTTTATCGACAACATCTTCCGCTTCGTGCAAGCGGGGTCTGAGGTGTCGGCACTACTTGGACGGATGCCCTCTGCGGTGGGATATCAGCCTACTCTGGGGACAGAAATGGGTGAACTGCAAGAACGGATTACCTCCACCAAAGAAGGGTCGATTACTTCGATTCAGGCCGTCTACGTCCCGGCTGATGACTTGACTGACCCCGCTCCGGCGACCACCTTTGCTCACTTGGATGCCACCACGGTACTCTCTCGTGCGTTAGCCTCCAAAGGGATTTACCCGGCGGTTGACCCCCTCGACTCCACCTCGACGATGTTACAACCCGAGATTGTGGGTCAGGAGCATTATGATACGGCTCGTTCGGTTCAATCGACGCTGCAACGCTACAAAGAACTGCAAGACATCATCGCCATTTTGGGTCTCGATGAATTGTCCGAAGATGACCGTCAGACGGTGGCCCGCGCTCGTAAAATCGAACGTTTCTTGTCTCAACCCTTCTTTGTGGCAGAAATCTTCACCGGTGCGCCTGGTAAATATGTCAAACTCGAAGACACCATTAAAGGGTTCCAAATGATCCTCAACGGTGAACTCGATGACCTGCCTGAGCAAGCGTTCTACTTGGTGGGTGACATCAACGAAGCGAAAGCTAAGGCTGAGAAAATGAAGGCTGAATCCTAGGATTTGCCGGTCTAAGACTGTTGTGGGGTAGTTCTTTGGGGCTACCCCTTGATTCACTGTCAGAAACGATTAAAGGATTATGAGTTTACAAGTTCGTGTCATTGCTCCAGACAAGACGGTCTGGGAAGCTGAGGCCGATGAGGTGATTCTGCCGAGTACCACGGGACAATTAGGTATTTTGGGAGGTCACGCACCTCTGTTAAGCGCCCTGGATACTGGTGTCATGCGGGTTCGTCCGGGTAAAGAGTGGGTTCCCATTGCGCTGATGGGTGGCTTTGCTGAGGTGGATAATGATTTAGTCACCATCTTGGTGAATGGGGCTGAGCGAGGGGCTGATATCGATTTGGAGAAGGCTCGCACGGCCTATGAGGAAGCGACCGAACGAGTCAGCAAGGCGGCTGATGGTTCCAAACAGGAGCAGATTCAGGCAAAACAAGCTCTAAAACGGGCACGGGCGCGGTTTCAAGCCGCTGGCGGTTCGGTTTAGGCGACTCGTTGGCTTGCCTAACGGGTGGTTTAACGACCAGGGGGCGATCGCGCGATCGCCCCTTTTTCTATCCAACTCTATGTATTAGTTGCCAAATAAACTAGGACAACAACAGAATCTCAAACTACCATATAAAAACATTTACAACTATTTTAATGTAAATTCTAATATGTCTATTACACCAATATTGAAGGCAACAGAGTTGACGCTTCAGCCTTGATCGTTGAGAGTAATAGAGATTCCCCTATTCCCTGTTCCCTGTTCCCTATTCCCTGTTCCCTATTCCCTATTCCCTATTCCCTGTTCCCTATTCCCCCTTCCCCCCTCTTGCCTCTTGCCTTTCTTATGAGACAACCTCTACCGCGTCGTAAGTCTTGGTTTCCCTGGAAAGATATCCTTGTGCAAATGAGTTTGGCCGGGGTATGGGTTGGAGCGTTTGCGACCATTACTGGAGGCGTGTGGCTGGGAGCAAAACTGATTGTGGAGCCGGATTCAGCTCGTTGGCTCTCGGATAATCTCCCCGATTGGACTCAGTTAGCCTTCCAATCATCCAATACCCCAGAAAATCTAACCGAGATCCGCGATCGCCTCGAAGAAAGCGGCTATACTCCCGCAGAACCCATTGAAATTCCCGGAGCCAGTGTTGAGCCAGATCTCTTGCTTCCGGTGCTGCAAAAGCGTCCTGAACCCTGTGGAACTCAATGTTTTGAGATTGTTGCCCTACAGATCTATCAACGGGTGTCCCCAGCCTGGAATCGTGACTCCTCATCGTTGTTTTATCTGACGGCCGAGATTTCCGTCACGGGGCCGGCGGAGTCTTACGCCATCGCTCCCCTCGTTAACGCCAAATCCCTGTCCCCCGGCTCAACTCGTCCCCTACCGCTGACTCACCTACAACCCCTAACAGAGAATGCTCCCGATGATGGCCTCTGGTTTAACCTGATTGGAGAACAAGACACCGCCGAGACGGGCTTAAGTTATGGTCAGGTGTATCACTATAACCCCAGTCGCTACAGTCTCAGTTTGATGTTGGAATGGACCTCTCCACCGGGACAGTTGCCTCAATGGCAAGAATTCACCGGGGCTGGAGGGCCTGAGTTTGTTGTCAATCGCACCGTAGGCTTAGAGCCGGATTTTGCCGTCTATCAATTGCGATCGCGGAGTTTTTTACCCAATCCCGTTCAGTTAGTACCACTCTCATTAAGTGAGCCAGCCCTAGACAGTCGCACCTATCAAAATGCCCTACTGTTAGCCCGCAACGGACTCTGGTCCGAGGCCGAGTCAATCCTACGCTCTCTTAAACGAGGACGGGGTAGCCAATGGACTCAAGACGCTCAAGCCCAACTCGACAGCATCGCCTTTCATGCTGAAATCCTCTCCGCTCAAGCCGACGCCGCTTGGGCCAGCCCGAGTCAAACCCTGCTAGCGGCGTTGTTAGATGGCCGCTGGGGTGAGTCCAAAACCCTGTTAACGAGTCTCAGTGCTGAGGAACGCTCTGAGGTGATGTCGATGCTCTCGTCTAATACCCAGCGGCTTTGGCGACGCATTGATGCGATGGTTCGTGTTAACCCCACCAATGAGGAGGCGATGTTCTGGGGGGTGGTGATGCGATGGCTCGATGAGGGACCTGTTGAGGCGATCGAATGGCTAAACGAGCAGGAAAATGTCTCGCCCGAGATGCTTGAAGAGACACAGGAGTGGATCGAACAGCTCGAATGAGGGACGGTTCCGCGTCGAAGAGTCGTCTCGCGCAAAATGTCGCCTAGAGAAACCCGTATTTGTCCTGGGCGCGGTCTGTGACGTTCGATCAAAAATTCTGAGATCAGAAAGAGCACCGACGACTGGCCGTGTTTCGTCTCGGTGCTCTTACTGGTTCGCTCCTCACACACTCGTAACTATAACCGACGATTTCAAATTTGTCATCCTTTTTTTGCGCCAATTTCAAAACTCTGTCACATTTGAGCGATCGCCTCGACGCCTAATCCCACTTCAAGCAACCAATACAGCAATGTCCCCGTCACCGACAACAACCCCAAACGAAGCCGGGAATGGTCAGCGGGGGGACAATCTCGATAAAATGCCTCAAACGCGCCGCTAAGCCCCATCAGTAACTTAAGACTATCGGGGTTGGGGGTTAGGGCGATCGCATCGGCCACGGTGACACAATGGGCAATCAGTCGGGCCTCAGCCGGATGGGTGATATTCAACCGTCCCGATTCCTCTAACCAGGGCAGAGGACGGGGTTCAACGATACCCGCTGGGTTTAAGCGAATCCAGCCTTCTCGTTCCCCAAGCCGTAACAGAGATTGACAGCGGGCGTGAGCGTATTGCACCGCAAAGGGGATCTCAACCGGGTTTGTCGTCCCGAGGCGATCGCCGCGAGAGGTTCTCTGGCGAACAGTTCCATCGGCCCAAACTTGCAGCCAGTCGGCCAGAAGCCGATCGCGAATTGAGATATCAAGCAACCCCGGCGGCGTAACCGACACCGTATAATCTGAGGCATCTAACGAGCCAGCTAAGTCTTCGGCGATCGCCAATCCCTGACGGGGATCAAGTTTGAGGGCGATCGCACAACGATACCCCACCGGAAGTCCCCCATGAGTTCCTTTAAGGGGAATTTTGGCCGGACAGTCCCTCGGGGCGATGGCCGCCTCTAACTGGTGTCGCAGGCGATCGCCTAAGCTAATCACATTTCTCGTTACCATCTGTCCCTGTTCTTCCCCGCCAACGCCAACCGACTCTGACCCACTCACTATGACTGGATTTTTCGACAAACTCAACAGTGCGATTGCCCAAAACAACAGTCTCCTTGTGGTTGGCATCGATCCCAATCCGGAAATGATGCCTGGGGGCGATCGCTCCCGTCAACCGGACTCCATCGAGGCCCTTTCCCACTGGTTACGAACCATTATCCAACAGACGGCAGACCAGGTTTGTGCCTATAAACCGAGTTTAGGCTTTTATCAGGCTCTCGGCGCTCCCGGATTCGAGCTATTGATGGAGGTCTTAGACGCGATTCCCCCTCATCTTCCCATTATTCTCGATGCCAAACATAGCGATCTCAATACCGCCAGCCCCTTAGCCGAAACCATCTTCCAAGACTGGGGAGTCGATGCCGTTACCCTGTCTCCTTTAGCGGGCCAGGATGCGATCGCCCCGTTTCTCCTCTACGGTGACAAAGCCAGTTTCATCGTCTGTCGCACCTCCAATCCCGCCGCCCGAGTCATTCAAGAATATCCCCCTGGCCAACCCCCCTTTTATCAACATCTCGTCCAAGAAGCGCGAACCTGGGGTCCCCCAGAACAGCTTGGCTTTGAAGTGGGAACCTCAGCCCCCGATGCTCTGGCCAACGTGCGAGCGATCGCCCCTGAACGGCTGCTGTTCGCCCGCAGTATTTGGGGAGATCCTCAGCACCTAGAGAAATTTCTACAGGCTGGCTTAGATGCCACTGGTAACGGTTTATTACTACCCGTTCCCCAAGACTGGCTACGAGAGGCCCATCTCCCCGAGCAACTGCAATCGTTGAACCGCAGCATCAGTGCTGTGCGTGATCCGATCAGCCAAAGTGCCGCGAGTTGCCAACTGTGGACAGCCCCCCCGTCGAGTCCCCCCCATCCTCACCGAGACTTGATTTTGCAACTGTTTGACCTCGAGTGCATTCTCTTTGGCAATTATGTTCAAGCCTCGGGGGCTGAATTCGCCTACTACATCGATTTACGCAAAATCATTTCCAATCCTCAAGTCTTTCATCAGGTTCTCAATGCCTACGCGCAAATCTTAGATAATCTTGTTTTTGACCGGATTGCCGGGATTCCTTACGGTTCCTTACCCACCGCAACGGGACTCTCGTTACGATTACATCACCCGATGATTTTTCCCCGTAAGGAAGTGAAAGCCCACGGAACCCGTCGCTTAATTGAAGGCCAGTTTAATCCTGGTGAAACGGTCGTCGTGGTTGATGATATTTTGATTAGTGGAACCAGTGCAATTGAAGGGGCAGAAAAACTTGAGTCGGCGGGTTTGAAGGTGAATGATATTGTGGTTTTACTTGACCATGAAAAGGGAGTTAAAACACGACTAAAACAGGAAGGGTATCAGGCTCACTCGGTGTTAACCCTGTCTGAAATTGCCCAGATTCTCTATGATGCCGAACGAATTGATGAATCCCAGCGGGATCTCTTGCTACCTCATTCGGCGTGATTTAGATGGGGACTGGATAACCGTTCAGTGACCCTGTTGAGCTGTTGTGATATTAATCACAAGTTTAGGTAAGATATATCATCGCCAGCCGTGTTTGCGATCGCCATTGAGAGGCGGGATTGGTCACCGCAAAACGCACAAAGTTCGTCAATACTAGAGATAGTTAAGGACACCCCTCCCCAAATCACCATGTTACCCTCACTGCAACTCCTCCCAGGCGCAATTCCCGCGATGCTCGCCTCAGCGGCGGAACAGGGTCATCTGACGCTCGCGGATCGCTATGGCCTGCTGGCCGCAACCCTCGATGACAGCCTGAATGATATGGAACGGCGTTCCATCGACCGCTTGTTACGGGCGGTTCTCCGAGGCCGCATCCGTGTCGTCGAAGACCTCTGTTTAAACTAAAGCGGGTTTCCCTAGCAAGTGTCCTAGCAAGTGTTTTAGCAAGTGTTTTAGCAAGTGTCCTAGGACTCAACGCTCAGCTTCACGAAATCTTTAAGAATGCCATTGACTCAAATCATGATTACCCGTACGATTCCCGAAGGTCTTGATTGACGGTCACCTCCAACTTCGTCCGGACAATTTAAAGTCCGCCAGATCTTAAAAATTGAGTAGATTTACGGTTGACAGACCCTGATGGTGTAGCCATTTTTCTCATGATCAGGTAAAACTGAGGTAGATCTATTCCAACCCAGGTATATTGGGATGTCACAGGACGCTCCTCAAATCGATAACCAACCCACACGGGCTTTATCCGTCAGTCTACCGCTTTCGCTTCTTAAAAGTGGTCAGATCTTGGCGCTGACGGAAGACTCAAAAGGGGGTCTGATTTTACAAAAGGGCTTCTACTGTGACTGGATTCCACCTGGAGCGCTTGTGGGGGGCTGTTATGACATTGACTGTAGCCGCATCCATGTTGCGGGAAAGGTGCGTTTTTATGCGCCCAACAGCCAGCAGGAGCGATCGCAGGCCCTACAAAAACGCATGGGGAGTATTTCCGAGATTCAAGAAATTCTCAATGACCCTTCATCCTTCCGACGAGCCTTCTTGATTTTGCGCCACCTCTCCCAATGGCTCTCCTATCGAGAGATGCGCGGTATTCCCCATGAGCTACTGGCGCAATTGGTGGGAATTAACCCCAGTACCGTTCGGGTGTTCTGGAAACGCTATCTATTAGCAGCACAAAAGCGAGCTGAAGCCAGACAAGCTCAAGCTCTTCCCCGTGTTTTGACTTAAATTTGTAGTTTGGCTTGATTGGGGTGTATTTCGAGTGGGTGTTTCGACTGGGGTGTATTCGTGGTGGGTGTTTCGAGTCGAGCGGATCTCACTCTAGCATTTGAATCCAGCCTCGACGAATGGCATGAAGTAAGCGGTCAACCGCAGCAATTTCCTCTTCGGAGGGGAGATTCTCGGTAAACAGTGAACGTAAAAACTGACGGTCTTGGCTGGAAATTTTGCCAGAGTTCCAAACCTGAGCCGCCAACTCGCTGAGTGTTGTGGCTGATGGCGTGATCGGAGTAAACATAGATCTGTATAGACGGCTACAGTCACAATGTGGCTGATTTTTCCTACAAGCTTGGCGATCGCTGTCGGGTCTGGCTGTGATATTCATCACACCGAAGGGGTAATTGCGATCGCCCCTCCCAGGCCGTCCTCCCAGGCCGTCCTCCCAGGCCGTCCTCCTGGGCCATCAAGACTCATCTCACTCACCCGCGCGTCCAAGCCAACTCACAGAACCCCGCAACAATTCTCAAGCTTGAGCCATCCGGATTCCCCCACAACCCCGAGGAATACCTGAGAGAACAGGGGCATATCTTTACAGAAGGACAACGCCATGACAACTATTTTGGTCGTAGAAGACGATCCCATCAATTGGATGGTGTTTCAGAAAGTTCTCAAGCGACGAGGAGGACTCGACTCAATCCACAGTGAAAACGTCGAGGAAGTTCTCGAAATCGTCCGTTCCGGACAAGTTGCCGTGGTTTTGATGGATGTTTCGCTCAAAAATAGCCATTACCAGGGAGAGTCCGTCGATGGAATCCGCATCACCCAACTGCTAAAAGCCGATCCCGAAACCGCCAAACTTCCCGTGATCCTTGTAACCGCCAACGCCATGGTGGGCGATCGCGAAGCCTTCCTCAAAGCCAGTGGCGCTGATGGCTACATCGCCAAACCGATTCTCGATCATATCGGCTTCGTGCAGCAGATCAAGACCATTATCGCCGACCACGACTCCCACTAAAATTCCCCCTTCAGGCCCCGTCGCTGATCCCCGTTTCTGATACCATAGATACCAAAGACACTGGCTCAGACATCAAGCGCGGACTGTCACCTATGGCTGTTGAGGTGGGATTCAATACCTTGCTGCTTATCGCGGCATATCTGTTTGGCTCAATCCCCACGGGATATTGGGTCACCTATCATCTTAAAAACATCGATATTCGTCATTATGGCTCCGGCTCAACCGGGGCGACCAATGTGTTGCGCGTCGTCGGTAAAGGCGCGGGGCTATTTGTGTTATGCGCTGATGTCTGCAAGGCGATCGCCGCCATTAGCCTCGTACGAATCGCCTATTACCTCGGAGATTTGTATCAAATTGTGCCACCGGGAATCGACCTCAACATCTGGAAACCCTGGATGATGACCCTAGCCGGACTCGCGGCACTGTTGGGCCATTCCAACTCTCTCTGGCTGATGTTCGGTCCTGGACGGGATGCCAAGTTAGCCAATGGGGGCAAAGCCGTGGCCTCGAGTTTAGGGGTCTTGCTGGCGCTGTCCTGGCCCGTTGGTTTAGCAACTTTGGGCATTTTCGTGAGCATCATTACCCTCTCGCGCATCGTTTCGCTCAGTTCCATGCTCTCGGCGATCGCCATCTCGGTGTTGATGATCGGCACCGATCAACCCCTCCCCTTTTGTCTATTTGCCATCGCCGCCACGGCCTACGTCCTCATCCGCCACCGCGCCAACATTGATCGCCTCTTAGCCGGAACCGAACCGCGCCTCGGCCAACAGGTGCAAGCGAGCGACTAACGGCGATCGCCATCAGGCATCACCGTCTCCTCAAACTGGACTCCTTCTAAATCTGCATCCGTCACATCCGCCGCCGTTAGATTGGCCTGAGTTAGATTCGCCCCCCTTAAGCTGGCGCCGCTTAAATCAGCATTACGCAGAAAAACCCGCTCTAAGTTCGCCTCACTCAAATCCGCCCCAGCCAAATTCGCCTCCGTCAACGCCGCCTCCGTCAAATCCGAGCCGCTGAGATTGGCTCCCCTCAAATCGGCCCGGTCCAATAAGACCCGCCGCAAATTCATTCCCGACAAATTCGCCCCCGATAAATCGGAGCGGTTCAGGCGGGCATTTTCGAGATCAAACTCCCGCAAGTCCGCTCCTGCAAGATTGCACTCCAAGCATTCCCCCGTCTCCTGCAAGCGCACCAAGGGGTCAACCTCCTCAGTGGCCGGATTACAACCGACGAGGCTCAAGGTACTCAGGAGTAGGAGTCCCATGAGGGGTTTCGTGTAAGTCATGGCGATCGAAGTTCCTCTAATGTTTGCTGTTGCCGAGCCAGAACATAAAACGTATCCCGTCCTGCATTATCACTCGCGATATGGAGAAATTGGGGCGGCTGATCCTCCCGAGAGATCTCATACACCCGCAACCCCGTATCCCGATAACTCAGACGCCACTGAAAACCTTGGGCTTCCAAACTTGCTTGTAAGTCTTGGGTGACCGCCCGCACTGTTGCGCCTTCGAGAAAATGGCAATCTAACGAGCCATGACATCCTGCTTCAGCCCCCTCCAGGTGGGGAATCCCAGCTAGAAGTTCAGGTCTAGGTTCGGGAGTGGGTTCTGGCTCAATGGTTTTAGCCTCCCAATCGGGAGTGGGTTCGGGAGTGGGTTCTGGCTCANGGTTCGGGAGTGGGTTCTGGCTCAATGGTTTTAGCCTCCCAATCGGGAGTGGGTTCGGGAGTGGGTTCTGGCTCAGGGGTTTTAGCCTCCGAGTTAGGTGTGGGTTGGGGTTGAGGTTGGGGTTGAGGTTGGGGTTGAGGTTGGGGTTGAGGTTGGGGTTGAGGTGGCGGTGTGGCCTGCCGTTGTGAGACAGGTGTCGGGTTTACGGGAGCCTCCGCTGTGGATTCTGGGATAGGTTCCGGTGTGGGGTCTGCTGTAGCTGGTGTTAACGCCGCCAGAGGAACCGTGGCGATCGCCTCTTCAGGAGACTCGCCTGAGTCCAGAGTTGGGGCGATCGGGTCCAACTCAACGGCGGCTTGGGGCATCGGTAACCATAAAAGCCCCCCATGAATGGCCGTTGCACAGACAAAAGCCAGGGGAAATTTGAGCTGATGGCAGGAGGGATACCACATGGAGTTAATCAAAGGGCAAGGTTATAAGCTGACCACAAAAACACCGTACTCTCTAGAACTTGAGTACGGTGTTGAACCCATCCAAAACGATATCGCGTCCGGACACTTATATGCAAGTTATGTGCAATAAGCAGAAGCATCGCGGAAGCCATTATTCAACCTCATTTGCATTACCGCCAGCCGACTTCATCCATCAGACGAGCTGCATCGGGTTGGTAGCGTCCCAACTCAGCGACATTCAGGGAGTCGGCTTGCAGTTGCCCATGACTGGCGAGAACGGGATCGATGGGAACTCCTGCAATCGCTGGATACTCGTTATTTCCTTCAGCGAAATAACGCTGAGATTCGTCGGCGGCTAGATGTTCAAGGAAGGCGATCGCCGCCTCGCGATTGGGAGCATTTTGTAACACCCCTCCACCACTGATATTGACATGGGTTCCCCGTTCTCCTGGTCCAGTGTTGGGGAAGAACAGACCCACTTTTTCGACCACTTCCTGATCGGCGGGGTCATCGGATTTTTGCAGACGGATGTAGTAATAGCTGTTGGCGATCGCCACATCTCCCACCCCAGCCGCAACGGCGCGAATTTGCCCCGTATCATTGCTTTCGGGTTCCCGGGCAAAGTTGCGGACCAAACCTTCTAACCAGCGACGGGTTTCGGACTGTCCATGGATCGCAATACGGGATGCGACCAAAGACAGGTTATAGATGTTACTGGAGCTGCGAATGAGGATCTTACCCCGCCATTGCGGGTCTGCCAAGGCCTCATAGGTGGACAGATCTGCCGGATTCACGCGATCGCGACTGTAATACAGAACCCGCGCCCGTTGGGTGAAGCCATACCATAAGCCATTGGGGTGGCGCAGGCTTTCAGGAATACGCTCATCAAGCCTAGCACTGCGAACGGGTTGGAAGAGTCCGGCTTGTTCAGCACGCCATAACCGACCGGCATCCACTGTTAACAGAACATCGGCGGGGCTATTGACTCCCTCACTCTGAATCCGCTCAATGAGTTCTTCGGCACCGGCTTCGATGAGGTTCACCTCACCGAACGCATCGTAGAGAATATCATCGGTGTCGTAATGTCGCGAGGAGTAGAGATTGATGCTACGAGACTGGGCTGAGGCGCGTCGAGGCAAATTCGCCACCACTAGGGCCGTGAGGGCGGTTCCTCCCACAAAAAAGTTGCGCCTGGAAATCTTAGTTGTCATCGAGATCTATGGCAATGGACGATGGATAATGAATAATAGACAGTTAACTTAGGACGAACAACAAGTTGAAATTGTTTTATTTGCAAGGTTTGGGCAAATAAAATCGTCTTTTTTGTTCTGACTATTATTCCATTAGCCCGAGTCAGCCGTGAATGAGGCCAAACCGGACTTGTGCCTGTTATTGATAATTACCTGCAACAAGCTAAAGAGTATTGAAGCACTTGTCTCGGATAATTGCAAGGGATTACTATTTAGAGGTTATCCCTCTTTTCCCTGGCTATGCTGCGATCGCCCCTGCTGCTGACTGAAACCCCGAGACTCTTCGATGAACTTCTCAAGGGGGGGCCAGTCATGGTCCCCTTGTTGCTGTTGTCGATTCTCACCCTCACCACCGCCCTCGAACGAGGTTGGTTTTGGATGCGACTGCTGACTCAAGAAGATCGGATTGTACGAGATGTCCTCGATGCAGCGGCGGAGGATTTAGCCAAAGCTCGGGATATTGCCGAATATGCCCGACATTTAGCCATTGGGCGCTTTCTCCTGGCCCCACTCAAACTGCGCCGGCCCAGTCCCGAAACCTTCCGGCTGGCCATGGAAGCCACAGCGGACAAAGAGTTTGCGCGAATGCGACGAGGGGACAAACTCCTAGAAACCATTATCGCCCTGGCTCCTCTTCTGGGCTTATTGGGAACCGTCACCGGCTTAATTCGGACCTTTAACAATCTCAACGTTGGGGGCGGAGGCTCCAGTGCTGAAGCCACCCAGGCCGCCTCAGGGATTGGCGAGGCCCTAACCACCACCGCAGCGGGGATGATGGTGGCGATTTTTGCCCTCCTGGTATTCCGGATTTTGGTTAGCTTACAATCGCAACAGATGGATTATTTCGCGCAGGTCGGTAGTGAGTTAGAACTGATTTATCGTGAGATGTGGTATGAACCCTATCATCCCGTTGCCAATTTATTACCGGCGGCAAAAAATATTGAGGGTTGAAGACTAGAATTTTTCAATCGGTTTGAATGGACATTTTTTTGGATTGACAGTTTATTGACATTTCTATAATAATCTGATACTCGAAACATGAAAAATAGGGCAAGACCATCGAGGATTCCAACCGTCAACTTAGTCCCGATGATTGATGTCTTGATGTCGGTGTTAACCTTTTTTGTGATTTTAGCCATGTCATTAACGGGGCAAGTGATTGAAAATTTAGAGCCACCTAAAGTGTCCAGAAGCCCGTCCCAGCCAGAGCAACCTGCCAGTGATGTCAATGATTTACCGCCGACCTTTGAAGCTGGATTAAATCGAAATGGAGAGTTGTTAATCGAGACGACTGTGGTGGAAGAAGAAGAGTTTTTGCAGGCGATCGCCCAATTTTTAGAGACCCATCCTCACGGAGAAGTGAGGTTAAACGCCCACCGCCAATTAAATTATCGTCAGGTGGATCAGTTGTTAAGCCAAATGGTTGAGATTGGGGGCGATCGCGTCCTCTTAGTTCTACGAGAATCCGAGTAAGACCATGAGATTCAAACAACAAACCTCCCGAAACGAGTTACCCGAACTAGAAATCACCCCCATGCTCAACGTGATGTTGGTGGTATTAGCCTTTTTTGTGGCCGTGGCCGCCAACCTAGCCGAAGAGGGACAACATCTGATGGTTCGTCTACCTCAAGATGCTCAAATGTTGGATATCGAACCCGCCGAAGCAGACGCAACTCCTCCCGAAGCGCCAGAAGTTCTCCAAGTCATCTTAGAAGAGGGAGGAGAACTCTCAGCCAACGATCGCCCCATCGAGACGGCCCAACTGCTCGAACAATTGCCCAGTTATTTGCACCAGTCCCCCCATCGCCAGGTTTATTTGCAAGTCTCGGGGGATGTTCCCTATGAAACCGTCATCGAAACCCTAAGCGCCCTAAAAGGAATTGGGGGCGATCGCGTCTCCTTAGTCATCGGTTCGAGTGAGGGCCGTTAGATCCAGCATCAACAAGCCCAAACCCGCCAAATCGCCACTACTCCACCGTGACAGACTTGGCCAAATTGCGAGGTTGATCCACATCCAAGCCACGCCGAGCGGCGATGTGATAGGCCAACAATTGCAGCGGAATCACCGCCAAAATGGGCGAGAGCAGTTCCTCAACCACCGGAACCGGCAACAGATTATCAAAGGTTTCTTCAGCTTCCTTATCATCCATAGGAGTCACCCCAATCAGACGCGCATCCCGAGCCTTGGCCTCTTGAGCATTGGAGAGAACTTTATCGTAAACCGATCCCGGCATGGCGATCGCCACCACCGGCACCTTGGCATCCAACAGCGCAATCGGGCCATGTTTCATTTCCCCGGCGGGATAGCCTTCAGCGTGAATATAGCTAATTTCCTTGAGTTTCAACGCACCTTCGAGGGCGATCGGGAAATTAATGCCCCGGCCGAGGAAGATAAAATCTTGCGTTTCCCCAAACTCATGAGCCAACTCTTCGATATAGCGTTCCTGACTTTCGAGCACCGACTCAATCTCCCCAGGAAGTTGTCGCAACCCCGTGAGAATCTCCTCAATGCGCGATTCCGAGAGCGTTCCGCGACGGTAGCTCAAATCGATGGCCAGGGCATAAAACGCCATCACCTGAGCCACAAAGGTTTTTGTCGCCGCAACGCCAATTTCAATGCCCGCATGGGTATCAATAATGTTCTCCACCAAATTTCCCAGAGACGATTCCGGGCGATTGGTAATTCCCAGCAGACGGGGACTGAATTTTGCCTCTAAATTCTCGCGTCGTTCCTGTTCCATCGCCAACGCCGCCAACGTATCCGCCGTTTCCCCGGATTGCGTCACGCCAATCACGAGCGTATTGGCCATTAACGGCGCGGGTGCATAACGAAATTCCGAGGCATATTGAACCATCGTCGGAATCCCCGCCAACTGTTCGAGGAGATATTTTCCCACCAGGCCCGCGTGCCAACTAGTACCGCAGGCGAGAATTTGGATATGGTCGAGGCCCTCGTAGAGACTGGGGTTGAGATCTAAGTTGACGGGTGGGTTGGGTTGGCCCGCTTCCCAAGTGCTATCGGTATAGGCTTCGAGACAGACGCGCACCACCCCCGGCTGCTCGTAGATTTCCTTGAGCATGAAATGCTTGAACCCCTGTTTTTCCACCACAATGGGGTTCCAGGTGAGGGTGCGGGGGCTTCTCTTGAGGCGATCGCCCTCGAAGTTATACAGTTCAACCCCCAGAGGGGTCAGTTTGCCCATTTCCCCATTGTTTAAGGTTAAAACCGCCCGAGTATGGGGAATGAGGGCGGGAGTGTCCGAGGCGCAGAAAAATTCCCCTTGGCCAAAACCAATCGAGAGGGGAGCCTGTTGGCGGGCCACAATGAGTTCGTCGGGATAGTCGGCATGAATGACAGCGATCGCAAAGGCCCCTTCTAGGCTGTTGACCGCTTGACGCACCGCTTCGAGGAAGATTGACGAGGTCACCGTCGCCGGGGCCGCAGAACTTGGAACCTTCAGGCATTCTGCAATCAGATGAGGGATCACCTCCGTATCGGTGTCTGATTTAAACAGATGGCCTTTGGCTTGTAAGTCCGCCCGCAGTTCCCGGTAATTTTCGATAATGCCATTTTGGACCACGGCAATCCGGCCCGAGACATCCATGTGAGGGTGGGCGTTGTATTCTTCAGGTTTCCCGTGGGTGGCCCAACGGGTATGACCAATGCCGATTTGAGCTGGGTTGTCGTTTCCCTGAAGTTTGCTACGCAGGTTGTGGAGTTTGCCTTTGGCCCGCACACAGTGAATGGTGTTGTCATTCACCGTCGCGATTCCGGCTGAGTCATAACCGCGATATTCAAGTTTTTCGAGGCCGGCCAGTAAAATCTCGCTGGCGGGCTGCATTCCGATATAGCCGACAATTCCACACATTAGTTGTTAACTCCTGACGAACCCGTTGACAAACCACACCTGGCTTATGAACTTAGCAAAACTTGAGGCCTTTTGACAGGTTGAGGGCCTCTGTGTCCGGATAGTCTGGTTGAGAGGGGGAATCACAGCCGGGAGTCGGGCAGCAAAAAAGGGGTGCGATCGCACCCCTGTCAAGACCAACGGGACATCCGTATAAACCGGAGTTTAAGGGACACTCCCAAGTCCGTGAATTAGTAAGCCAGACCCATGCTGCGGGTGGTTTCCGCACCAAGATAGACTCGGACGCTCAAGAAGTCGGTCGGGCAAGCCGTTTCGCAACGTTTGCAGCCGATGCAGTCTTCCGTACGGGGAGAGGTGGCGATTTGGCCGGCTTTACAGCCATCCCAAGGCACCATTTCCAACACGTCTAAGGGACAAGCACGGACGCATTGAGTGCATCCGATGCAGGTGTCATAGATTTTTACCGAATGAGACATTGAAGATTACTCCAAACGAATGCTCTGCGACTGGTTTTTGATTATTGTCGGATTGGCAAAATGAGATATTCTGTCAATCAGCGACCTTTGGATTATGGGCTAGTCTATCGTGTCACTTGGACTACGATGACAAAATGCAGCAAAACTTTAACAAAGTTGACATTTCGGAAGTCCACAGAGAAACGGTTACAGCCCTTAGCCCATAAGCTCTTGGGGGGATTAAAGCCCCAATTTTGCTAAAACTGGGCTTGTGGATACCATGTGGCGATCGAGACCTAAGACCTTGGGATCAAGGCCTAGGGCCAGGGCCACGAGTTGGGGTAAATGCAACACCGGTAAGCCAAGTTTCCGGCCCATGACGGTTTCGACATCCGGTTGCCGGGAGTCGAGATTCAGATGACAAAGGGGGCAAGGCGTTACCATACAATCTGCCCCCGCGTCAAGTGCGGCTTGCAGATGAGTTCCGGCCATCTGAAAGGACTGTTCTGTGGCGTAACTCGACAGGGGCCAACCACAGCATTGGGTGCGTCCGCCATACTCAACTGGGGTGGCGCCCACGGTGCGAAAGACGTTTTCCATCGACTGAGGGTTATGAGGGTCATCATAGGGAAGATGACTCTGGGCGCGGAGAATATAGCAGCCGTAGAAGGCGGCACATTTGAGACCACTGAGTTGACGTGTGACCCGTTGTTGCAGTTCCTCTAGGCCATAATCCCCCACCAAGGCCCACAGTAGATGTTTGACCTCGGTTGCGCCCCGGTAGGGGGAACAGTGGTCGTGACTGAGGAGATCATTGATTTGCTCGACATACTCGGGGCGATCGCTCTGAGCGGCTTTTAAGCGTTCGTCAACCCGCCCGATGACCCCCTGACAGGTGCTGCAATGCGTGAGTAAGGGCAGGTTGAGTTCTTCGGCCAGAGCAATGTTGCGAGCATTGACCGTATCTTCGAGGAGAGCCGATTCTTCCTTGAAGGTTCCCGAACCGCAACAGGCAGCTCGTTTGAGTTCAATGAGTTCAATATCGAGAGCTTGCGTTAACGCTGCCGTGGAATCATACAATTCACGACAGGCCCCCTGAGCCACACAGCCAGGGAAATAAGCATATTTGAGCATGACAGTTGCCGGGTAAGCGTTCTCCTCTCCCATTGTCCCTAATTGCTGCACCAAGCGCACCGCCCGCGATCGCATTTGGGCCAAGTTATCTCGCCAAAAATGGTCTAAATAGGACACAGAAACAACCCACCACAACGGACAAACCATCCCAGGGCGACCGAATCATCACAGGGAAACCACAAAGGTACGCCTGTTGCCTGTTGCCTACCTAAACCGACGTTCCCAGAGCAAATTCAGCGGATAGTAAATCACCGGCGACCATAAACTATTTAACACCGCCGACCCCAGCGCCACCTGTTGGTAATAGCGCCAAATCTCATCAAAGTCCCAAAAGACCGCCGATGCTGGTAAACGCCAAGCATAGAGACTAAACTGAAGCGCTCGAACCGTCTCGCCCACCACCGTCATCGCGAAGACGATCAATAAAACCGAGATAATATCATCCTGAACGACCCGTTCGCGCTGTAAACGAGAGGTCAGCAATCCCACAATCCCCAAACTAATGGCATGGGTCGGAACCGCTGCACTCATGCCATCTTGCAACAGTCCGAGGGTGACACCGGCCACAGCACCTTCCCAAACCGAGCGTTTAATACTCCAAGCCACCACCCAAACCAATAACCAGTTGGGGGCAATCCCCAGCAGTTCCATACCCGGCAAACGGGCCGGAAGCAAGAGCAAACAGGGAAGGACGGATAGAACCGTGAGCGTCCAAGACAGCAGCCGCTGTCGGAGCGCTTGCCAACCCACTGGGGGGGTCGGTGTTAATCCCGTGGCACGAACCGGGCGTAGGTTTGGCTGCATAGAGGCAGGACTTAATCGAGTTGAAGCGTCTCTCCGAGGGGGTCAATTGGCTCGGCAGATTCACTCGGAAGTGGTACGGAGGGCTTCGGATACACCATCACCCATTCGAGAGAACTCAGGGGGGCAGAGAGTTCAATTTCCGCTTGGGGGGCCGGGCTAGCATTTAAGTTAACGGCAACCACAGTGCCTAGGGGTAGACCCGAGGTAAAGCGCTGACTGTAGCGAGATGAGAGAATGGCGTCACCCTCTTTGACATCTGGCAGCTTCTCGAAAAATTCAACCACAGCTCGGTTGGAGCCTTTTCCCCGCAACAGGCCCATCTCCCGAGAACGACCAACGGTGACCCCGAGGGAACTACTCGCATCACTGATGAGCAAAACTCGACTGGTTTCATCGGTAATGCTCACCACTCGCCCCACAATACCGCCCGGGGCCATGACAATATCATCGATCGCCAGACCACTGGTGCGGCCGCGACCGAGAAGAATGTGTTGCCACCAGCGATCGGCACTGCGGCCAATCACTGGGGCAAAGGTTGGCTCTTGCGAGGTTTGTGGCTCGTAATCCAACAGCTCCCGTAGCTGAAGATTCTCCTGATTGACTTCAAGCAATCGTTGTTGAAGTTCGAGCACTCGGGCGTTAACGAGCTGTTGTTCGCGCCCTGAATCCGCCTCAAAGGGGGCGGATAAGCGCTGATAGATCTCAAATACGATCGCCCCGTCAGTCTGACGAAATACCCAAGCGGAGCCGATGGCTAAGGTCGCCAACAGCCCCAGGGTTCGATAGCGTTGCCAGTAACGACGCAAGACGTACAATAGCTTTCTCCTATGCTATCCGTTTTAAGGTGAGTGAGCCTTGATTAAGCCTTAATTGAGCTTATAAAGACCGAGATTGGCCTCGGAACACCCGTTCGAGTTGTTTGAAGTTCTCCAAGACTCGCCCGGTTCCTAAGACCACACAACTGAGGGGATCGGCTGCCACATGGGTGACAATCCCGGTTTCATGGCTGATTAGGGTATCGAGTCCTCGGAGTAAGGCGCCCCCACCGGCCAACATGATACCGCGATCGATAATATCGGCCGCCAATTCAGGAGGGGTGCGCTCGAGGGTGCGCTTAACGGCTTCGATAATCACCGAGAGCGGTTCTGACATACTTTCGCGAATTTCAGGCCCCTTAATGGTGACGGTACGAGGTAACCCAGACAACAGGTGCAAGCCTCGGACATCCATGATGATGTCGTCTTCTTGGGTCGGATAGGCTGAGGCCACCTGAATTTTGATTTCTTCGGCGGTCCGTTCCCCAATCACCAGGTTATGCACCTTTTTCATGTATTGGGTAATGGAGTCGCTGAGTTCATCACCGGCGACCCGAACTGACTCACTCAGAACGATGCCCTGCAAACTCAGTACGGCGACTTCAGTGGTTCCACCGCCGATGTCTACAATCATGTTCCCGGTGGGTTCAGCGACCGGTAAGCCGGCCCCGATCGCCGCTGCGATCGGCTCGTCAATGAGACGCACATCTCGCGCCCCAGCTTGGATGGCGGCATCCATCACCGCACGGCGTTCTACGCCGGTGACGCCACTGGGAATCCCAATGACAATACGGGGTCCGACGAGTCCGGTACGGCCACCATGAACTTGCCGGATAAAATGTTTGAGCATCAGCTCAGCGGTGTCAAAATCGGCAATCACACCATCCCGTAAGGGGCGTAGTGCAACAACGTTTCCTGGCGTCCGACCGAGCATTTGCTTGGCTTCTTCCCCCACGGCTAGGGGAAGTTTATCGTCTTGATCGATGGCAACCACCGATGGTTCTTGTAGGACGATGCCTTTTCCAGAGACATAGACTAGGGTATTTGCGGTCCCTAGATCGATACCCATGTCTCTAGAGAGTGAGAAGCGACTTAAATTTGCCACGCGCGCCTGTGCCCTCCCAGTTTAGAATACGCTTGTGCTAGCAGAGATAGTAAGGAAACTTGTACATTGACCGAGGTGGATTCTATACCATGGTCGCCGGTTCCGTCTAGTGCCTACACTAAATCCTGCACTCAATAATGTTACGCCTCATCATACGCGGTTTTGGTTTTCCCTCGGGATGAAATTACCGGTTACAGGATATTGAATCGGGGTTAAGATTAGGTTGATGTATCATTCAACACAAGCCATCTATGACGCTCAACGTAGTGACTCTGGTCGGTCGGGTGGGAACAGACCCCGATGTCAAGTATTTCGAGTCGGGTAAAGTGGTCTGTAATTTAACGTTGGCGGTGAATCGCCCCACCAACAAAACAGATAAGCCTGATTGGTTCAATTTAGAATTATGGGATAAGCGAGCCGAGGTGGCCGCTAATTATGTGCGCAAGGGCAGCCTCATCGGGGTGAAGGGATCGTTGAAGATTGAGCATTGGCAAGACCGCAATACCAACGCACCTCGCTCTAAACCAGTCATTCGGGTCGAGCGCCTCGATCTCCTAGGGTCCAAAACCGATCGCGACACCTCTGGACTTGATACCTTTGAGGATGATGAGTTCTAAGCCTCGGGGGTGATCCCCGAGGGTAACCTTTCATGTCTCCCTGTCCCATTTGTGGAACCGATTGTCCCGCCGATTGGCTCACCTGTCCCAATTGTGGCTGGGATGTCACCTCTGAGTCGCGATTGGCGATCGCCCAACAGCCGAGTCATCTGCATTGGGGGCGATCGCTCTGGCAACAGGTCCAGCGAGAACTCGCCCTCAATCAACGTTTTGAGGCGATCGAACAGCGACTGACTCAGTTGGAATATCAGCACTCAAGCCAAGATGAGTCAACGCAGATTTCACCCAAAATCTGGGAGGACATCTCGCCAGGAATCTCAGAGTTGGATGATACCTATCGTCCCCTAGCCTTTCATCTGGCTCAATCCGATTGGCGCGAAGCCGATGCTTGGACTTGGGAACGGATTTTAGAGGTGGCGGGACTCAATGGAGGCGGTTGGCTCGACGGCGATGAGATTGCGGCCTTTCCTCAGGGGGAGTTACAAACCCTCGATGAACTGTGGTACGCCTATAGTGAGGGGCATTTCGGCTGGTCAGCACAAGCTGAGATTTGGTGGGCCAGCGGCGGCGATTACAGTCAATTTTGCGATCGCGTCCACTGGCGTTCTGGCCGAACCTGGCTCTATTACGAGGAGTTAACGTTTGATCGGCCAGCACCTCAGGGTCATTTTCCGGTTCTTCCCTGGCGTAAACGAGCCTGTTATGGACTTGGCGGTTTAACCGCTGCCGAAACCCTCAATCACTGGATGGCCCGTTTCCCTCCCCTGTCGTGATCGTTGGTCACAGACCCGTGACCGTTCAAGCTGAAAGGGGGGTCTGCTGGGGGGAGTCCATTAAAAGACCGATCCATCCCCGAGCCTCTCATTTGTTAAGATCGCTCAAGCAACGGTCTGTGAACGGTCATCTCCCGATGACCTGGGGCGAACGAGCAGAACAGATGGCGCGATCGCCTCTGTGATAGATTTCAAACATCTGACGCCGTTCTGACGCTGTCCCAGACGCATCCAACACCCGGTCTCAGGTGAACCGTTGCCACGTCCTCTGATGGAGAAGGTTCCCTTCACCTTCAGAAGATGTCTAAACTAAGAACAGGTCATTACCCAAACGAACGAGATTATGAGCGAAAACAACATCCAAAGCCAAATTGACCAAGAGCGCGAGGCGGCACGCAACGCCTGCGATACCAGTGGCGCCAATTCTAAAGAATGTGCTGCCGCTTGGGATGCCGTCGAAGAGTTACAGGCAGAAGC
The DNA here is from genome assembly GCA_900149785.2 of Phormidium lacuna HE10JO. Lineage (GTDB taxonomy): Bacteria > Cyanobacteriota > Cyanobacteriia > Cyanobacteriales > Geitlerinemataceae > Sodalinema > Sodalinema lacuna_A. Next base: position 28,620 of record FSSI02000027.1, read on the forward strand.
CGCTCACAAAAAAAACAAGCCCGAGAAAACGTCCTTCGAGACGTACTGCGATAACAACCCGGATGCGGCTGAATGCCGAGTCTACGACGACTAGAGACTGTTCATTTCGGCACCAACGCTTGTCAGTGAGACGGTGAGGGACATTCCTTCACCGTCTTTTCTTAGGTGTTGCGTTTTGGGGGATCACTCTAGCCGATGTCCCCGGATACACTCTCTTGTGACTTGACTCTGGCAGGAGAGCGAAAAATGCAAAAACAACAAGCCCCCTTATTATACGCCTAAGCTTCAAAAAATAATGGATATTTTAATAATCTTTTTATCCCTTTAAAAACCTTAATCATTGCCCAGAAAAACCAATTATAAATAATCATTAAAAAGTTGTACTCTCTCAGAAAAACGTCGATAGCATAGTGAGTGAAGCTTAACCACGCGGGATGGATAATTATTATGGTTACTAGCGCTCCTCAATCTGCATCCGGATCTTCTAAGACTGATAGCCTAGTGCTTTGGTTTGAAGATGTTGGGATTGCTGATGTTTCCCTAGTTGGCGGCAAAAACGCCTCCTTGGGAGAAATGATTCAACAACTGTCGGCCAAAGGGGTTACCGTCCCGACTGGCTTTGCGACAACGGCCTATGCCTATCGCTATTTTGTCAAACAAGCGGGACTCGAAGCTAAACTCCGTAAACTCTTCTCCGACCTGGATGTCGAGAACCTGAAAAACCTGCGCGATCGCGGCAAACAAGCCCGTGCCTTGGTGTTGAATACACCATTTCCCAAAGAACTAGAAGTGGCGATCGCCACCGCCTACTTCAAACTGTGCGAACGCTACGGCGCCGACACAGAATTTTGCGAACGGTTTGATCCCGAGTATCGTCAAGCCTGCAAAGAATATAGCTACGACACCGACGTTGCCGTGCGATCGAGTGCCACCGCCGAAGACTTGCCCGACGCCAGTTTTGCCGGACAACAAGAAACCTATCTCAACGTCCACGGCGCCAAATCCGTTCTCGAAGCCTGTCACCGTTGCTTCGCCTCCATCTTCACCGATCGCGCCATCTCCTATCGCACCATTAAAGGCTTCGATCACTTCGACGTTGCCCTCTCGGTGGGTGTACAAAAAATGGTGCGTTCCGATTTGGCCTCGTCTGGGGTGATGTTCTCCATCGACACCGAAACCGGCTTCAAAGATGCCGCCTTGATCACCGCCGCCTACGGCTTAGGAGAAAACGTGGTCCAAGGTGCCGTCAATCCCGACGAATACTTTGTCTTCAAACCCACCCTCAAACAAGGCTTCCGCCCCATTTTAGAGAAACGGCTCGGCAGCAAAGAGATCAAAATGATCTACGACGTCGGTGGCGGTAAACTCACCAAAAACGTCCCCGTCGCCGAGCCGGATCGCCTCAAATTCGCCATTACCGACGATGAAGTTCTGATCCTGGCCAAATGGGCCGCTATCATCGAAGACCACTACAGCCAAGTCCGGGGCCAATACACCCCCATGGACATTGAATGGGCCAAAGACGGACAAACCGGGGAAATGTTCATCGTCCAAGCTCGCCCCGAAACCGTCCAATCCCAAAAATCCGGGAACATCCTCAAACACTATCGTCTCCAAGGAACCAGCGACATTCGCGTCACCGGACGAGCCGTTGGCGAAGCCATCGGCCAAGGTCTGGCCCGCGTCATTCGTGACGTCCAACAAATCGACGAATTTGAAGCCGGTGACGTTCTCATCACCAACAAAACGGATCCCGACTGGGAACCGATCATGAAAAAAGCCAGTGCGATCGTCACCAACCAAGGCGGACGCACCTGCCACGCCGCCATTATCGCTCGAGAAATGGGCATCCCGGCGATCGTCGGCTGCGGCAACGCCACCGGCGTCCTCAAAACCGGCGAAGAGGTGACCGTCTCCTGCTGCGAAGGGGAAGAAGGGAAAGTCTATGCCGGTTTAGTCCCCTTCGAGATTGAAGAAACCGTCCTCGACAACCTCCCCACCACCGAAACCAAAATCTTGATGAACGTGGGCAACCCCGAAGAAGCCTTTGGCCTCTCCGCCATTCCCTGTGACGGCGTTGGCTTAGCCCGCTTCGAGTTCATCATCGCCAACCACATCAAAGCCCACCCCTTGGCCTTGCTGCACTTTGACGACCTCGAAGATGCCGCCGTCAAACGGGAAATCGCCACCTTGACCGCCGAGTATGACGACAAACCCCAGTTCTTCGTCGATAAACTGGCCTACGGTATCGGCACCATCGCCGCCGCCTTCTACCCGAAACCCGTGGTGGTGCGGATGTCCGACTTCAAGAGCAACGAATATGCTAACCTGCTCGGCGGACGGCAGTTTGAACCCAAAGAAGAAAACCCGATGATTGGCTGGCGGGGTGCATCTCGTTACTATGACCCCAACTATGCCGCCGCCTATGGCTTAGAATGCAAAGCCTTGAAACGAGTTCGCGATGAAATGGGACTCACCAACGTCATCCCCATGATTCCCTTCTGCCGCACCCCCGATGAAGGGCGCAAAGTTCTGGCCGAAATGGAAAAATATGGCTTGAAACGGGGCGAAAATGGCTTAGAAGTCTATGTCATGTGCGAGATTCCCAGCAACGTGATCTTGGCCGACGAGTACAGTAAAGTCTTTGATGGCTTCTCCATCGGGTCCAATGACTTGACTCAGTTGACTCTCGGTTTAGATCGTGACTCCGGTTTGGTGGCGCATATCTTCGATGAACGCAACGAAGGCGTCAAAACCATGGTTCGCATGGTCATCGAACGGGCCAAAGCCAACAATCGTAAGATTGGTATCTGTGGTCAAGCCCCCAGTGACTATCCTGAGTTTGCTCGCTTCCTGGTTGAACAGGGAATTGACTCGATTAGCTTGAACCCTGACTCAGTCCTCAAAACCATTCTTGATATTGCTGAGTTTGAGTCGAGCCGCTCTTAAGTTGAACGGGTGATCTCAACGGTTGATCTCATGGACTTAATTCGCTCTGATTAACCCTTATCTTGATCCCCAACCGGTGGGTTGGGGATTTTTTTGCCCTATTTTTGAGTCGAGCGATCGCGCTTGCCCCAGAGTGCGTCAAAATAGGACTAATCCATTCACCCTCAGACCGTCCCTAATCACGCATCCTACCCCCACAGAACGGCCCTGAGGGTTGAGGGCTGATGCCCCGCCAATGGCCTCAAAATCTGTCAACTATCAACGGTAAACTGTCAACTGTGCTGAGCATTCTTCTTCCCGGTTATCAGCTTAGTTCACCCATCTACGAAAGCGTGAACTCCTTAGTCTATCAAGGACAGCGCGAACGGGATGGATTGCCAGTCGTTCTGAAAATTCTCAAGAGCGATCGCGCCACCCCCACCGAAGTGGCCCGCTACCAACAGGAATATCACATCAGCCAACAGCTCGAACTCGAAGGGGTGGTGCGGGCCTTAGCCCTCGAAACCTATCAAAATACCGTTGCGATTGTCTTAGAGGATTTTGGCGGCCAATCCCTCAAACAGCATCTGGCTCAACGGCCATCTCGCCGGCTACGACTCCCGGAATTTTTGGACTTGGCGATCCAAATTGTGGAAATTCTTGGGCAAATTCACGGAGCGAATGTCATTCACAAAGATATCAACCCCGCCAACATTCTCTACAACCGAGACCTAAACTCGGTCAAATTTATCGATTTTGGCATTTCTAGCCGAGTCACTCCCCCCTATACCGTTCTCCCGAATCCCAGCATCCTAGAAGGAACCCTACCCTATATGTCCCCGGAACAAACCGGGCGTATGAACTGTTCGTTGGACTATCGCAGTGACTTTTACTCCCTCGGGGTCACCTTCTATGAGTTGCTGTTGGGGCGATTACCCTTTGAAAGCAGCGACACGATGGAGTTGGTTCATTGTCATATTGCCCAAAATCCGACCCCACCTCATGAAATTGACCCACAAATTCCCGCAGCCTTATCGGGGATTTTACTCAAACTGCTGGCCAAAACCGCCGATGAACGCTATCAAAGTGCTTGGGGAATCCAGGCGGATTTGGTCTTGTGCTTGATGCAACTCGAAGCTACAGGAACCATCGAGGAGATTACTCCGGGAGAGAACGATGTCGTTAATAAATTTCGCATTCCTCAACGGATTTATGGACGCGATCGCGAACTGCAACAACTCCACCGAGCTTTCGAGGCCATTGGCGCGGTTCCCAAGTCGGAAAACGGCAGCCTCCCCAATCGCTTAATGCCCTCTCTCGGCTCCACGTCGGCCATTTTTATTATGGGAGAATCGGGCGTTGGCAAAACGGCCTTAGTGGCCGAAAGTTATAAACCCCTCAGCCGTCATTGTGGCTATTTTATCTCGGGGCAATTTCAGCGATCGCGACGGGAGAGTCCAACGCCATCTGGAGACGGAATGGCTCCCATCGAGACCGTCTCCCCGACTTCCTCCTATTCAGGAGCGTATAGTGGCTGGATTAGTGCCTTAAGTGAGCTGATTCGTCAACTGCTGACGGAAACTGAAACTTCTCTGGGCCAGTGGCGCGATCGCATCCGAGCCGCTGTAGACCCCCAATCTGCCCCAGATCGGTCTTCTGAGGACGATTCAACGCCCGCCAACCCCATGGCCTCAGAGTTCCCCAACCCAGAAGCGGATCTCGCCGCCTTACTCGGATTGATCCCGGAACTGCAACTAGTGCTAGGACGCAAGACCCCCCCTAGCACTCCGCTGCAAGATAAGGGACGCCTCGACTGTCCGCGATCGCTCCTACAACGCCTCTTACAAGTCTTCTGTCGCAGTTCTCATCCCTTCGTGGTCTTTCTCGATAACCTGCAATGGGCCGATGCCGAGAGTTTAGACCTGATCGAAACCCTCCTCGGTGATCCCCAGTCCCAATCTTTCTTGATGATTGTCGCCTATCGAGACCATCAAAACCGGTTCCTGCGCCAGTCTCAGTCCCAGCCTCAGTCTCGTCCCCCCGGAAACCCCTCTCGCTTCGCCCTCAGTCCCATTTTGTCCCTACAAGAACGGCTGCGCGATCGCGGCTGTCCCCTCGGACAAATTCCCCTACAAGGCCTCGAACTCGAAGCGATCGCCGCCCTAGTCGCCGATACCCTCCAAAATACCCTCAAAACGGTGATGCCCCTGGCGGCTCTCATTAGCCAAAAAACCAACGGGAATCCCTTTTTTGTGCGGGAGTTCCTGAAAACCCTCGATCGCGAAGATCTCTTGCGCTTTGATGACGAGTCCATGAGCTGGCAATGGGATATCGATCGCATTAAAGCTCAGGACATTACCGACAACGTTCTCGAATTTCTCCTCGATCAATTCAAAACGCTCCCCCCCGAAACTCAATATATCCTCCATCTTGGCTCTTTAGTGGGCATGGAATTTGATCTCGACTTAATTGCCGATTTAGCCAGTTCTTCCCCCGAGTCTTTATTCCAAAGCCTGATCCCCGCTCTCGTCGAAGGCCTGGTGCAACCCCAATCCAAAGACCCCGGCCCCCTCACGCTCAACCCAGCCTTACAACGTCTCGGAGACGCTCAGGATCTCTGGTTATTGCGACAATATCAATTCCTGCACGAACAAGTGCAACAGGCCGCCTACCGCATGACCGAGTTTGCCACCGCCGAGGAAGGAGAAACCCCCTCAAACCGCTGCCGAGACAACGCCGAGTTCCATCTCCAAATTGGCAAACGGCTTTTAGAACGAGTCCAACATCCCCCCATGACCGCTCTGGTTTCGACCCCCGAAAGCGCCACTCTGCCCGAGTCCTCGATTCCGCCCCATGATATTTTTGAAATTGTCTACCATTGGAACTTGGGCCAAAGCGCCATCTGCGAGGAGGGCGATCGCATCCAACGGGCGCAACTGAATCAATTAGCCGCCCAACAAGCCCGGCTGACCCGAGATTACATCAGTGCCATTCGCTACAGTTTGGCCGGCATTGATGCCCTCGGGGAACAAGGATGGTCAGCAACGCCCCAATTGGCCTTTAATCTTCATTTAGAACGGGCGCGGGCCAACTTGCTGCAAGGAAATCTCGATCGCAGCCAAGATTTACTGACGATTCTCTACAATCATCAGCCTCAAGCGGCCCTACTGACAGACCTCGATCAGTTGGCCCTGGCCCGCTTGAGCCTCTGTGGTGAGTTTGATGCCGCTGAACAGTTGGCCTTGGCAACCTTAGAGCGGTTAGGCCGGGCGACGGCCCAGCCCCAGGCTATTAAGGACCATGCTAGAGAACCTTGGCAACTCGGGATTAACCCCGAGGACTTAACTCGCCATCACCCGCGTCAAGCCCCCTCAGCCCTCGATCGCCTCTTGGGACAAACCCTCACCCTCTACCGGGTTTATGTTCCTCAGAGTCCTCGCGGCTGGGACTTGGTGCAACTGCTGTTGCTGCGATCGCAGGACCTCGGTCCAATCCCCGAAACGGCCTTAGCCGCCGCTGCCTACAGTGGACTGCTACTTAACCACGGTCAAACAGACCTAGCTCGGGCCTGGGCCAAGGTCAGCGAACAGCTCAACCGTCACAGGGATGAGGCACAATCCCCCGAAACAGAGGAGTCAAAACTGCTGTCGGTAGGATCTGACTCCTGGTTATCTTGGCTGAGTCAGGGGAATCCTTATCTAGGTTGGAGCGATTGGCAACTGGCCAGCCAGGTGTATCCTCGTTTTTATAGCATTCCCAAGGCCCTATCGCTCTTGGATGCCGCTGATCGCAATAGTACAACGGTCGGCGATTGGTTTGGCCGGGGTGTGATGACGGTTGAGCGGCTCTTTCTGGAGTTTTATGGCGGTAAATCTCTCGATACCTTACTCGGGGAGATCGCCGAGGCGTTCAATTGGTGTCGCAAATATCAGCATCATTGGGCGATGGATGCTTTAACGACGCTGCAAGGAACCCTCCGTTATTTGCGATCGGGTCAGATCCTCGAGGAATGGGACTCAGGAGAACGGTCTCTGAGGGATATCGCCCCCAGTCGACGGCGTATTTGGGGCTGTTCGCAGATTCATCGAGCCTGGATTATCTATGGACAACACCGATATCGTGAGGTATTGGCTCAGCTAGAGGAGGTGATGGCTGAGCCGACTCGACCTTCGTCGCAGGGGATCTCGGTTGCGGAAGTCGGTCCATTGACTTGGGCCTTGGGCCGTTTGCTGATGGCCCTGAGTTCCAGTGCGCTGACGACGGTGGGTGAGCCAATACCGCAACGGTTGCACAGCATCGCGGAGGAGTTGCATGGGTGGGCTAAGGACTGTCCTGAGAATTTCGCCTGTGCGGCGGCCATGGTGCAGGGGGAAATTGAGCGGTTGCAGGGCCGGGATGGGGCGGCGATCGATCAGTATGATTTGGCCATTGATCTGGCGCTGGAGCATCATTGTCCGCAAAATCTCACCTTGGCCAATGGCTTGGCGGCTCAGTTTTGGTTAAAACGGGATAAAGCGAAAATCGCTCGGGTGTATTTGGCTGAGGCTTATACGGCCTATCAACGCTGGGGAGCGCGGTATCAGGTGCAACAGTTGGGCCAGGAGTATGGCTCGTTGCTGTCGGTGGCTACCTTAGCGTTGCAGGCGGAGCATCACCCTGATGCTTTGAGTAGTCGGGTCAATATGAGTTTGGATTATACGCGATCGCGGGCGGCGGTTTTGGATGTGACCACGGTGATGAAGGCGGCCCGCTCTCTGTCGGGGGAGATTGTCCTCGATCGCCTTTTGGGTAAGTTGATGAAGTTGGCGATCGCCAACGCCGGGGCCACACGGGGAGCAATTATCCTCGATCGCATGGGCCAACTGACGTTAGAGATTGTCCAGACGGTGGGGGATCTCGATGATGAGGGAGATGATGAGTCCGCCGAGGAGTCAGACTCAGCCGAGGATCAAGGACGGCGGCCTCAGGAACAAGGGTTACGGCCCGGGATTGCCATTGAAGCCTGTGAGAGTTTACCGCGCTCTGCGATTCATTATGTGGCCCGCACGAATGAGAGTGTGGTGCTCAATGATGCGACGGCGGAATCGGCATTTGTCAATGATTTATATATCCAGAAATTTCAACCGAAGTCCCTGTTATGTTCTCCGATTCAGGGGAAGGGGAAGTTAATTGGCCTGTTGTATTTGGAGAATAATCTCACCGCTGGGGCGTTTACCCGCGATCGTCTCGATGTCTTGATGTTACTCTGCGCTCAGGCGGCGATCGCCCTGGAAAACGCCCGACTCTATGAAAATCTCAAACAGTCGGAACTGCGAGAGCGCGATCGGGCTCAACAGTTACGGGATTCCCTCGAAGAACTACAAGAAGCCCAACTCCAATTAGTCCAAAGTGAAAAAATGGCAACCTTAGGGCAATTAGTGGCCGGAGTTGCCCATGAAATTAACAACCCCGTCGGCTTTGTTGATGCTAATCTCAGTCATGCCGCTGGCTATATTGAAGATTTACTAGGCTTGCTAGAACTCTATCAAGAGAAATTCCCCGATCCCGGCGAAGATATCGAGGACGAAATCGAAGAAATCGACCTCGAATTTATCCTCAAAGACTTACCCCAAATTCTCAGTTCCATGAGTGTCGGAACCGATCGCATCCGCCAAATCAGCCGTTCCCTCCGCACCTTCTCTCGCGCCGACACATCCGCCAAAGTTGCCGTCAATATCCACGAAGGCATTGATAGCACCTTAATGATTCTCAAACCACGCTTAAAATTCACCCAAGCACGTCCAAGTATTCAAGTGGTGAAAAATTATGGCGACATTCCCGAAATTAAATGTTATGCCGGGCAACTTAATCAAGTGTTCATGAACATTATCGCTAATGCCATTGATGCTTTCGATGAAATCAATGAAGGACTCACTTTTGAGGAGATCGAACAAAATCCAAACTGTATCACAATCTGTACAGAATTAATCGACATGACCCCCTCAGATGATTCTCCTGATCCCAGCCCCGATTGGGTCATTATTCGCATTCGCGACAACGGACCAGGGATGCCCGAGAACGTATCTAAAAACATCTTCAATCATCTTTTTACTACGAAAGCCGTTGGTAAAGGTACCGGCTTAGGACTCTCGATTTCTCATCAAATTGTGGTTGAAAAACACCAGGGTCGCCTCAGTTGTTTGTCAACCGTTGGCGAAGGGACAGAATTTGTTATTGAAATCCCCATCGAGAGTAGTCCTGAATAGTAATGGTTAACAGCAACATGAGGCATTACCCTGAGGCATTACAATGATGCACAAAATACTAAACTGCATCAATATGACTACTCAACTTCTTGGGAAATGATAAGGTTTCCCGTTCAATATTGTCTTCGGATAGTCGATCAGATTGAGCAGCTTTGGCGTATAATTATCCAAGGTGTGGAAAAAGTTGAATCATGATGAGCAAAGCTGACGAATTAAGCCATTTAAACCAGGGGGCAAAACCAAATAAAAAACCCCAAGGACTTCTAGTGCTATTCTGTATGATTTCAGGACAAATCTTCCAATAAAATCCTGTAGCGTTTTTGCATATAATACTATTTTTCAAAAGGCTTGGTATACATCTGAAAACGAGGAGGGCGAACGGCCGTTCGCCCCTACAGACATCTATAGCACGACTTCTGAACATTGGTAGTGAACTACCCGACACTCACGCTTCGCGTAGAGTGCGAGCTTCCCAGTTCAACGGCATGAGCCTCTACGGATGACTTCCGCCCCCGCTTTGGACTTACCTTGCCTCCCTGGGCAGTAGCGCTGGTTCCCAACGCTAGAATCCTTAGTCCTTCATCCCTGATGTTGATGGCGGCGTTGATGTCTCTGTCGTGTTTGGTCTGGCAGCTAGGGCATTCCCAGCTACGCACTGACAGGGGTAGGCTACCGACTTGATGAAGGCATACGTGACAAGTCTTACTTGAGGGGAAAAACCGCCCAATCTCTAGGTAGATTTTCCCTTCTTTCTCGGCCTTGTACTTGATCAGCAAGAGTGAATTCTGCCCAGCCTGCATCGCTAATCGACTTGGCTAAGGAATGGTTTCTCACTAGGTTTTTGACTGCCAGGTCTTCCGTCATGATGACTTGGTTTTCGTCAACAATTTTACGAGAGAGTTTGTGCTGGAAGTCTTTGCGGGTGTTGGTAATTCGCTCATGCACCCTGGCGACAATCTTGCGGGCTTTTTTGCGTTTGTCTGAGCCGTTCTGTTTTCGGGCTAGTTTCTGTTGCTTGCGCTTTAGGTTTTTAGCCCGCTTCGCTAGGTGTCTAGGATTGTCGTATTTTGAGCCGTCAGATGTGATAGCAAAGTGAGTTAGCCCTAAGTCAATACCAATCGCTTGGCCATCTGCGTTTGGCGCTGGCCCAGGAAGACCATCGTCAAACAACAACGAAGCGTGATATTTCCCCGCTTTGTTCAAACTGATGGTAACGGTTTTTAGTTTGCCCTCAAATGTGCGATGCAGCTTAGCGCTAACCGAGCCTATCTTAGGCAGTTTAATTTTGCCGTCGAGCAGCTTGACGTTTTGCGGGTACTGGATCGACTGCTTGCCATGCTTGCTCTTGAAGTTAGGGTATTTGGCCCTGCCCTCAAAAAAGTTGATAAACGCCCTAGAGAGATTCAAGCTAACCGATTGCAGCACTTGAGAATAACAATCCTTTAGCCAAGGATACTCAGTCTTGAGCGCTGGCAGACGGTCGTTGTAGCCCTGTCTAGACAAACCCTTGCCTGTGGCTTTGTAAGTTTCGTTATTCAAGGCCAGAGAGTTATTCCAGAACCATCGAGCACAGCCAAAAGACTGTGCCAGCAACTCTTGCTGCTCAGGGGTGGGATAAATTCTGACCTTGACAACATTTCTCATGCTTGAATTATACCACGAATGGCTTTAGTGATAACTTGTACTTGGCGATTCCGCTCCGCTACATCACCCTGGCTTTCATCCCGACGCTGACATGAGCAGGTACAGCGCGGGACTTCCCGCCGAGCAGTTAAACTAGAAGATGGACATGATATCTAAGCCAGTACCCATAAGATGTCGTGCCAACTCCTGCCCAGGCCGAGAGTTCAGGTTGTCGGTTGTCTTCGGAAACGGCAGTCACCCTCAGCCGTGAGGCCGGAATTTCTCCCGATTAGGAGATCGACTATGACCCTGAATCCTCTCTATCCCCGTCGTTCCCGCCTCGTCTGCTCACTTCTGCTGGCCCTGACGTTGCTGTTGAGTCTCATCACCGGTAGCATTCCGACGATCGCCCAACCCTCCAACATCAGCGACACCGTCACCGAGGTGTATTTTTTCCATAGCCTCACCTGTCCCTACTGTCGCCAACAAGAACCGTTGATGCACTACATCGACGATACCTATCCCCAAGTCAAACTCTGGTCCTACGAAGTCGAGGAATCTCCAGACATTTGGCAAACCTTCCGAGAACGCTACGAGATCACCTCCGGCGCGATTCCTCGAACCTTCATCGGCGATCGCTCCTTCGTCGGCTATAGCGAAGACGACGGCCCCCTACAATACCAAGAGACCTACCAAGGCTATATCGGCTACCGGAACCAAATTATCGCCGCGATCGAAACCGAAGCCGGCATTGAGATTAACCTCACCCAGACCGCAGATCCCGCTCCTAGAAGCGTTCCCTGGTGGCTATTTGCCCTTCCCGGACTCTATGCCGTCAGCTATCCCCTCCTGCAATCTCGCCTCACCCGGCCCGAATCCCGTCGTTTCTGGACGGGAGGCCTAGTTTTAACCGTTATTATCAGTCTCTTCGCCTTTGTTGCCCTAACCCCTGAAGGCATTGTCCGCCAATTTGCTGATCAACTCCCCTTTCCCCTCTTCGTCTTCACCATTGCCTTTGTTGATGGCTTTAACCCTTGTGCCTTCACAGTTTTAGCGATTTTACTGTCCCTACTCACCTACACCAAAAACCGCCGCGACATGATCCTCGTGGGAACGACATTTGTCATCACCTCCGGGGTCATGTATTTCATCTCCATCATCTTGATGCTGACCATTGGTGGGATTTTCCTAGAACGCTATGGGGCAGTCATTACCGTGGGACTGGGGGTTATTATTACGCTGGCTGCCTTAATTAACATCAAGGATTTCTTTTACTTCAAGAAAGTCTTCTCCCTCTCCCTCTCGGAAAAACAGCAAAAACTGATCACCCAGAAATCCGCCGCTATTGTCCGTTCCTTACAAGCGGCCCGAGGCGATCGCCGTCTGTTTGCCGCCGCCCTTGGGGGAACCATCGTCCTATCAGTCCTGGTAAATACCCTAGAATTGGGCTGCACCGCCATTCTACCGATGATCTACCTCACTCGCCTGTTTGGAGTGTGCCAGGGGGTATCGAGTGCCTGTAGTTTAGGCTGGACGGCTCTCTACGCGATCATCTACACGATTCCTCTGTTTGGCATTTTGCTAACCTTTATTTTCTCATTCCGCTCAGCCCGTGTCACCGAATCCCAAGGACGAGTCCTCAAACTCGTTGGTGGGGTCTTTATGCTATTTTTTGGCCTGATTATGATGTTCAACCCCCAACTGCTGATGATGGGTTAGGGAAGAGAACTTCGCAACAGGGAAGAAGAACAAAGACACCCCCCCCCAGCGAAGAGATGGCTTGCCTTTCGCCTCTTGCCTCTTGCCTTTAATTCACAACCTCCCGATGTCCCCCTGGAGTCCCCTTCATGCCCAAATTCACGGAACCCTGAGACGACGGCGATTGTTGTCCAAGGGCGATCGCCTCCTGATTGCCGTGTCTGGGGGGCAAGACTCCCTATGTTTAGCCCGAATTATCCTAGATTTACAGCCTAAATGGGATTGGACAGTGGCCATCGCCCATTGTGACCATCGCTGGCGTGACGATTCCGCCGCCAACGCCGCCGCCGTGGCGGAACTTGCGGGCCAGTGGCATTGTCCCTTCATGCAGCGAGTGGCCCAACGGCCTCTCTCGGGTGAAGCCGCCGCCCGTCAGTGGCGTTATCAGGCGTTGCAACACATGGCCGAGGGGAGTCAGTACCCGCATCTGCTCACCGGACATACCCAGAGCGATCGCGCCGAAACGCTCCTGTACAACCTAATTCGCGGTGCAGGGGCCGATGGATTACAGGCCCTATCTTGGCAGCGATCGCTCAGTCCCCAACTCACCTTAACCCGTCCTCTACTCGAGATCTCCCGTCAACAAACCGGGGACTTTTGCCAACAGCAACAACTCCCGATTTGGTGGGATTCAAGCAACGAGGACCACAACTATGCCCGCAACCGCTTACGTTTAGAGCTGTTGCCCTACCTCGAACAACAGTTTCACCCCCAAGTCAGTGCGAACCTAGCCCAAACCGCTGAACTCTTGCGGGCCGATGTCGCCTATCTCAACCAACAGGCTCAACAACTTTTAGATCAAGCCTTAGATGAGAAAGCTTTAGATGAGAAAGCCTCAGAGGAGAACGCCTTAAACCGTTGTCCATTACAAGACGCACCCCTAGCCTTGCAACGACGCGCCCTACGTTTATATCTCAAATCTCGACTCCAGCGCGATCCCAGCTTTGCCCATATCGAGAAACTGCACGCTCTCATCGATGCTCCCAACCGAACCCAGAGCGATCCCTTTCCCGGAGGAGCGATCGCCCGCGTCAGCCATCCTTGGATTCACTGGCTTGACCACGATTGATGAGTCTTAGCCTCTACTCCGCCGCCGTCAGATGGCCCACCACCTCTTGCAGTTGCGTCACCGCATTCTGTTGAGAGTCGGCCAATTCTTGTAAATGCTCTAGGGAACCCGAGAGGGGATCGGTCGTATCCTTCAGATGCGTCAGGCGATCGCCGAGAGCGTCAAGGAGTTCCTGATAAGCATTCACCCGGCCCCAAGTTTGGGCAATTTCAGCTCGCTGATCCCGAAGTTGGCGATCGCGGTCCTTCAGCTCCTGAAGCTGGGCCTCAGCCGCCGTCGCCTGTGGCTCAACCTGCCCTCGTAACGCCTCCAATTCCCGGCGTAGGCTGTCCAACTCACCCTCCAGGGTTTGCACCTGTTGCTGAAGACGTTGTTGCTGCTCACCCAGGCGAGATAGCACCGGACTCACATCCACCGTTCCCCCAGAACTCACCGGTTCCGGGGGATTTCCCAACCGCCGCCACAACACACTTTGATGTTGATTCATAATGCGTTCGCGTTCCCGGAGACTGCGTCGTTGTCCCACCAGAGTGTCATTAAGGAAACCATAACTTTCCTGTAAATCCGCCAACTCCGCTTCCAAGGAGGTGCGATCGCCGCCACTGGCCCGGGCCACCTTCGCCTCTAACTCATTGAGATCCAGGCGTTGTAACATCAACTCCTCCTGTTCATCAATCACCAGACGCATTCCCGTCTCCAGCTCATTTTGTAGCTCACGAACCCGTTCCTGAAGATTATTCAACGGCATTCGCTCGAGTTCCGACAAATCCACATCCGCCCCAGTCGCCGTGGGAGCCGCCCCACTGCTGAGGGATGACAATTGCGTCGCCATCTCATTAAGACCATTCAACTGAGTTCGCACCCCTTGCAACAACTCATCTTTAACCTCAACCAGACCCTCGCGAACCGCCATATCCGTGCGTTTTCGGGCCAACTCAAGCTGAGACTGATGCCACTCCCCCCAGCCGCGATCGAGATCCTGCACCGCCTCATCCAACTGAGACTGACTCTCCTGAGCCTGATGACGCCACTCGTCTAACTGCGTCCTCCGTTCTTCGAGCCAAGCCTGCTGAGCCGTTAACTGCTCCTGCATTCGCGTCAAAGACTCCTGAAGCTCCTGAGGCTGTAGCATGACCTCGGCAAGATAATCAAGCCATTGCTGTAAACTGCTAGCCTGTTCCGCATCAATCGAGCCAGACCCCTGTAACTCCTCCCGTTCCCCTTGCAGCTGAGTCCAGGCCGACTCAAGTTCCTGACGAGACTGTTCCACCTCCTGACGTAACCGGTCAATCTCCCCCTGTTGGGCTTCAATCTCTCCCTGTTTCGCCTCTAACTGTGCCAATTCCTGCTGAACATTGTCCACCTCTTCCCGGTGGGCTTCCATCTCCATCTCGCGGCGATTGAGTTCCTGACTTTGATACGTCAACGACTGCTTCCACTGTTCAATTTCTTCCTCTTGGGTCTTAAATTTCTCCTGAAAACGAGAGAAATTCTGCAAAATTTTAACCAGTTGTCCGCTCGCCTCCTTGAGACTGCCCTGAACTTGCTTACTGGCATTGAGATCAGCAAACACCAAAGCGCCGGAATTAAAATTCCCAGAATCATCCGCCGGGACGACATCATCCCCTGGCACAGGAACCCAATTATATTCTCCTCGTTGACTGGCTAACAGTCTTAGCTCCGTTTTGCCACTGCCGAAAACGCCACTTTTCTTGAGGACTTCCGCTAGATACAGCACGCTTGTTTTTCCTTTCCCGAATTATCGTACAGACCAGACAGGGAACCCGACACGATCAAGTCTAGGGCATCTTGGCTCACCATCATTGAAGATTGTGGTGAGGGCCATTGCCCACAGCGGGATCGGTTGAGTTAAGACACCCATCCTGAGCATCGCTCAATTCTTTTGCTGACCCCAGGTGGTCGTTGTGACCTGTAGACTGGAATGGGGTCACAACTTGAAATCTTTCCCTATCCTAACCCGCGTACCACCGTCTGGCACAATCATCTGGCACAATGGCACGTTAATGTCACTGTCGTTAACCATCATTCCAGGCGGTGAGGACACAACCCAATGGCTGGCAGACAGGGAAATCCTGCCGTTGTCCCGCCAAGATGAAGTAGACGATCACGCCGCGAGCTTAAAAGCCACATGCAGGGAAATTTAAACGAAATTGATATCCGCAGTATCCTGCAACTGATCGAACTCGGTCAGCGCACCGGAGAACTTTTCGTCGAAACCTATAGCTCGCCGCCGGTTCCGGCTCGTGCCTATAGTCCCGCCCATATCCATCGGGAAATGGCCACCTCTCAAAATTCTTGGTTTGTCTTTTGCGCCAACGGTCAATTAGTCTATGCCGGAGGCAGTCCCGATGGCAACCTGACTCGATTACGAGATTATCTGCGCTACTACCAACTCGATCATCTCATCGATCAAATTCAGCGCTCAGCCTTTGAAGCCACCAATGCTCCTGAGTATGGCTGTTTATGGCAACTTCTCGAAAATCATCTGATTGCCCCAGAACAGGGTCGGAGTATTCTGCGTAAAATGGTCCATGAAACGCTCTTCGACCTGCTTAGCCTTCATCAAGGCTCCTTCATTTTCGATATGGGGCCGGCCCTATCCCCCCAACTGATGACCTTGGAAATGGCCACTCCCTTGTCCAAAACCGCCAAACAGGTCCAGGAATGGAAGCAATTTTATCCCCATTTGCAATCCCCTCACCAACGTCCTGCCATCACCAATTTAGAAGGCTTAAAAGCCGAACTCCCTCCTAAAGCATTTAACACCCTCAACCGCCTCTGTGATGGCAAAACCTCTCTGCGTCAGATGTCGCGGTATTTGCACCGGGATCTCGTTCCCATCGCCCGGGCCATCCATCCCTATGTCAAACAAGGCTGGGTGCAAATGTTGTCTCCCCGCCATGAGTCCCACAGCGGCGATCGCCTCGATACAGGCCTACGTCCAGCCACCGCTCGCGTCCCCCGCATTGTCTGCATCGACGACGAGCGCACCATCCGCAAAACCATCGAGTTGATGCTCAAACCCCACGGCTACGAGATTACCTCCTTCGGGAGTTCCCTCAAAGCCCTGTCCCTCGTGTTTCCCCTCAAACCCGATTTAATCCTCTGCGACATTGCGATGCCCGAACCCGACGGCTATGAAATCTGTGCCATGCTACGCAAATCTCGGGCCTTTCGCCAAACTCCGATTATTATGCTAACGGGCCGCGATGGCTTTATCGATCGCGTGCGAGCGCGCATGGTTGGGGCCACCGACTATCTCACCAAACCCTTTGGCGAACAAGAACTCTTGATGTTACTCGAAACGTATATTGGCCCCGGCGTTGATAGCCCCCTGACCTCCTCCAATGCCTCCCTCGATGATCCAGCCCTTGGAGTTTGACTCTAGACCGGCCGCTGCATCGAGTCTTGAACTTGCCTTCAGAGGGGCTGGCCTCCTAGTCTATAATCGTGAGTAGTTTTCAGGCACAGTCATCGCGGATTCCCGATGGGGATTCCCGATGCAGATTCCCTCAAAGCCCAAAGGGTCTGATAACGTTATGTTAATGGCGAACCTCAAACAGGCAGCAGAGCAATCTACCCCGATGAACTGTCAGGGTTCGGACGCGAGCGTTCGGTCAGGATTCGCGAGCAGGTAAGTAAGTAAATGAGTAAAGTTCTGGTTATTGAAGATAGTGTGACCCAACGGGAGATGATTGCGAACCTTTTGCGAGGGAGCGGCTTAACCGTGATTGAGGCCACCGACGGCGTGGAAGCCCTGGATAAAATTCAGGGCAATCCCCCCGATTTAGTGGTCCTCGATATTGTGATGCCCCGAATGAATGGTTATGAAGTCTGTCGTCGCCTCAAGGCCGATCCGAAAACCCAGAACGTCCCCGTGGTGATGTGTTCATCCAAGGGGGAGGAATTTGATCGCTACTGGGGTATGAAACAGGGGGCCGATGCCTATGTGGCGAAACCCTTTCAGCCGACAGAATTGGTAGGAACCGTCAAGCAGATGTTACGGGGCTAAAGGACAAGACTGATGGTTGGGAATCCAGATTTTTTGATGGGGCAGTCCGACGAGGATCTCGCCCCGGAGTTCCAGGAACTTGAAACCCCTGAAGGTGAATTACATCTGAGGTTTCAGGTTCCCTCGGGGCGAGAACTGGCACTCCCCGCCACCGGGATTCGTGAAGTTCTCGACCCCCCTCCCGATCGCATTACCCCCATGCCCAATGTTTCACCGTTGTTATTGGGAACCTTTAATGTGCGAGGCCGCGTCATCTGGGTGGCCGATTTGGGACAGTTCCTGGGTGACTCAGCGGCCCTGAATACCGATCGCGCCGAAATATTCGTGATCGCGGTCGAAGATCAAGACACTATACTAGGGTTAGCAGTTGAGCGGATTGTTAAAATGCAGTGGCTGGATGTCGAGAAACTGCAAATGCCAACAGATATTCCTGATGGTGTGGCGCCGTTTTTACGCGGGGAATGGGTGTTTGAAGAAAACGAACGACCCGTCACCCTACGACTGCTTGACCAAGTCTCAATTCTGCGCTCAGCACGGTGGGCAGCTTGAGGGTTACAATGAGCGCCATGGGAGGCTGCTGGCGGAGTTGGTTCGATATCGCAATGCGGGTAAGAACAACGAACGACGAGCATCTGTCCCTTGCCCATTGGCGAGAGTACCGATTCCGTAATCACGACGGAAAAGGAGGCATGTTGACGGTAAACCTGGGGGAGGCAGATGGAACCAAGTATTGACTTTGCTCAAGAATATGAGCGAGCTGAGCAAGCGTATGTTGAGGGCAACTACGAAGCGGCCGCACCGCTTGTGGATCAGCTTGTGGCGGAATATCCCGATGACCCCAGTACCCGCTTGCTTAGAGGCCATATTTATTGCGGGCTACAGAACTACGAAATTGCCCGAGGTGAGTATGAAAGTGTCTTTGAGATCACCGCTGATGCGGAGTTCCATGATCATGCCCAACAAGGGTTAGCCTATGTCGATCAAGTCGATGGGGGTGACAGCAGCGCGACGCAAGAAGACTTTGACAGCTTTGATAACTTTGAGCCGTTTGAGGGAGACGACCCTGAAGAGGATGTCTTCGTTGATGATAGTGATGCGTTTGCCGAAGATGAAGATCCGACGGCGGTCTTAGACGATGAAACCGCCGCTTGGGACCCAGCCGAGGTTGACGCAGGATTTGATGAGGAGTTTCAACCTCAGGACGATGAGTCTGACCCCTTTGACTTAGGCACAGAGGGTGGCGAAGAGTTCGCGGACGGGGATGAGTTTGATGAGGAGTTTGGTGAGTTTGATCTGTCCCCAGAACCCACCCACGATGCTGGGGACGAGGGGTTCGAGGATGACGAGAATCCCTTTGCCTTTGAGGCCTCGGACCCCATTGATGACGTTGAATCTTGGCCGGAGCATGAGGGTGAGTTGAATGATGGCATCGAGGATGAGTTCGCCGAGGGAGAAGAACTTGAAGAATTTGACCTCGATACGGCCGAAACCGTCGCAAACACGGGCTTAGGGCAAGCCGCGATCGCCCCAGAGTTCGACGACGATGCCGATAATCCCTTCGCCCCAGAAGAGGGGATGCCTGTCAGTACGGGAGATAATAGCCAATGGGGCGATTTGCCGGACTTCTTGCCCGAGGGAGATCTGCCGGATCTCATTGGAGAGGAGGAATCCTCTGGCGAGGAGTTCGATGATTTAGATGATGTGGATCTGCCAGAACCGTTCGAGGAATTTGATTCCTTTGCCGAAGAAGATTTTGAAAGTGCCGATCCCGAGCAACTTGAGGTCTTAAGTGGCGCAGGAATCGACGCCGATGAGGATTGGGATGATGAGATGAATTCAGTTCCCTTTGGGGAATTTGATCCGGATGCGGCGGATGCAGATTTTGGCAGCTTTGGCAGCCCAGACCGAAGCGATGCCGATCGCGACACCTCAGGGGCCGATACCTTTTTGATGTCTCCTCCCGAGGACAGCCGGGGGGGAAGCCAAACCCGCGAGGCCATTGCCGAATATCCCGACAGCGACGATGAGTTTGACTTTGATGGCCCCGATTGGCAGTCATCGGATGTGGCCGATGAGGATGAGGAGATGTCCTTTGACAACCCTTCGCCCATCTCAGGACGTGTGGATGACTCAGGGTTTGATGAGTTTGACGAATTTGATGAGTTTGATGAGTCCCCCGAGGATGATTCAGCCGATTCGAGTGATGACCCCACCTTTGTGACTCCAGACGCGGATTTAGGGGGAGGCGATCGCTTTGATTTTGATGCCTTCGACGATTTCGGCGGCGAAGACTTCTATGACGATGAGGAGTTTACCGCTGACGAAACCGAAGAACCCCAAGCCTCCAGCGTCGATTTTCTCGATGAGTTTGAGGATTTCGATGATCTCGGAGAAATCCCCAATTTTGAGAGTGAAGACAACACCGATTCCTCCCAATTCAACACCACCTCAGGCTTCCTCGAAGCCACGATGGATGTGCAAAGTGGGCGACGGGGACAAACCGAATCCTCCTCGATGGACTTCGGCGACATGACCGACGGCGCGATCGCCCAGGATGAAGAACTCTTTACCATCGCCAGCAGCAGCGATCGCGTCCCCGCCTTCGCCCAAACCGAGAGTGGAACCGTAGAACCGGCCGTCAACCTCGAACAAGGCCCCCTAGCCTTTTTCGAGAACGCCAGCCTCAAAAATAAACCCGTCATTGCGGCCCTCATCGCCGGAATTCTCTCAGCGATCGCCGTGGCCGGAATCGGTCATGTCTCCAGTCGCTATCTAGCCACCTCCGAACGGTTTGACATTGAAGTGCGCCGCCGCCTCTTGCCCCAAGTGCAACTCGGCGGCCTGGCCATGTCCCTCACCGCTGGCTTAGCCGGAGGGGCAACCACCTGGTTCCTCGGTCGCCTCAGTGCCGGGCAAGTCAAGCGGACTACCGTTGATTTACAAAGCGCCTTCGATGCCGTCTCTCAAGGGGACTTTGGCGTGCGCGCCTCCGTTGTTTCCGACGATGAACTCGGTCAAATGTCGGCCAAGTTCAACCAAATGGCTCGGGTGATTTACACCACCACCAACGAAGCTCAACGACGCGCCGAGGAGATGGAACAGGCCAAAGAAGACCTGCAACGGCAGGTGATTCGCCTCCTCGATGACGTTGAAGGAGCCGCTCGTGGGGACTTAACCGTCACCGCCGAAGTCACCGCCGACGTCCTCGGCGCTGTCGCTGACTCCTTTAACTTGACCATTCAGAACCTGCGAGAAATCGTCCTTCAGGTGAAACAGGCGGCGCGTCAGGTGAGTAAAGGGGCAACGGACAGTGAATCCTTCGCCCGCAGTTTGGCCTCAGACGCTCTACGCCAAGCCGAAGAGTTAGCCGCCACCCTCAACTCGGTTCAGGTGATGACCAACTCCATTCAACAGGTCGCCAAGAGCGCCCGCGAAGCCGAGGAAGTGGCACGTTCGGCCTCGGCCACCGCTCTCAAGGGAGGGGAAGCCGTGGAACGAACCGTCGCCAGTATCCTAGAAATCCGGGAAACTGTAGCAGAAACAACGCGAAAAGTCAAGCGTTTAGCCGAATCATCTCAAGAAATTTCTAAAATTGTCGCCCTGATTAGTGGGATTGCCTCTCGGACGAACCTGCTGGCCCTCAATGCCAGTATCGAGGCCGCTCGGGCAGGGGAAGCCGGACGAGGCTTTGCCATCGTTGCCGATGAGGTGCGACAGCTTGCCGATCGCTCCGCCAAAGCCCTCAAAGAAATCGAGCAGATCGTCATGCAAATTCAAAGTGAAACCGGCTCTGTGATGATGGCGATGGAAGAAGGACAACAGCAGGTCATCGGCGGCACCAAACTGGCCGAACAAGCCAAGCGATCGCTCGAAGACATTATCCAGGTGGCGAACCGTATCGATGTCCTGGTGCGATCGATTACCGCCGACACCGTCGAACAAACCGAAACCTCTCGTGCTGTCGCACAAGTCATGCAGGCGGTCGAGTTAACAGCCCAGGAAACCTCCCAAGAGGCGCACCGCGTCTCGGGAGCGTTACAAAACCTCGTCGGCGTCTCCCGTGACTTGCTCACCTCCGTCGAACGGTTCCGCGTCGAAACCAACGAACGCTAATCGTCCTGCGGCGGCGACATTGGGGGCTTTTGCCCACCGTCCAATCGCAACTACCCCAACCAGCCATGGCATCAGAACAATCACAAATCATGGGATTCTTCATCGAAGAATCGCGGGATCACCTCGGCACCATTGAGCGAGGGCTGTTAAACCTTGGCAGTACCCTAGACGATCGCGAAATGCTTGACGAGGTCTTCCGTGCCGCGCACTCCGTCAAAGGAGGTGCAGCCATGTTGGGGTTGCCGGGGATACAAACCGTATCCCACCGCCTAGAAGACTGTTTCAAAATTCTCAAAGATAATCCCATTGCCGCCGATCAACGGCTAGAATCCCTATTTTTGCAAATTTTTGATAGCTTGCAGGAATTAGTCGATCGCCTGCAAAGCCCTGACGGACTCAGCGACCAAGACTCAGAACGAGTCATCGCCGACGTAGACCCGGTGTGTCAGGAACTCATCACCTATATTAACTGCCTCTCCCGAGGGGAGGTTCCCCCCGAACCCGCCAGTCCCCCCGCTCAAGCCTCACTGCCCGTCACCAGTCCCCTGTCGACGCAATCAGAAGAAGACAGCGCCCTACAACTGATCATGACCAGCGATGTGCTGGCCCGATTGCGGGAGATGCTGCAACTGTTCAAACAGCCCGATACCTCCGAGACTCGTCAATCCCTGCGACAACTCTGTAAACTCCTGGCCCAAGTCGGAGAACAGTTTGAACTCGACGCTTGGACCACATTAGTCAAAACAGCCCAACGGGCGATCGCCAATCCAGATAATACCTTTGCCAGCCTCGCCGCCGTTATTATCAAAGATCTCAAACAAGGCCAGGAACTCGTCCTAGCCAACCGAGACTCAGAAATCAGCCCCAGCCCCGCTCTCTTGGAGTTAGCCCCGGCCCCGGAAAACGCGCCGCCCCAAGATATCAATCATCCGGGTGAGTTGGCCAACGAGCGATCGCCACAACCCCAGTCCTCCCCCAACCACAGAGACCATCCCGTCCAGTCTAAATCCTCCCAAGGCCCCGAAGTCGGCGGGTCAGAACTCAGCAGTCTAGCCGATTTGTTTGAAGGAGACAACGACGATCTCGACGAGTGGGATGAGATGACTCAGTTTGATCCCTCGGGTATGAGTGACCCACCCAGTCCTAACCCCCTAAGTCAAGATGATAGCGACTTCTCAGATCTCTTCGATGATGACAACGCCTCAGACGCAGACAGCCGTCGCGACGAAGATGCGTTCCTCGATGATGATCTCTTTGATGATGACTTGGACGAGGACTTAGACGATGACTTAGACAAAAACTTAGACAAAAACTTAGACCCAGATACCCGTGATCTTGGCGATGACGCGAACCCCGAAGAATTGCTCAATTTCTTCGACGAGGAGAGCGATGAGGCTGACAGCGAGGCCAGTGGTGGAGATGACGAACTTCAGGATCTCCTCGATGTCGGCGGGGATGACCCCCCCCAGGAAGACAGCAACGCCCAGGACTCAGAACAGGACTCCGAGGCAGGGTCAGATATCTTGGATTTACTAGAGTTTGAGGGAGACGATGACGCAAGTCAACGCCTCGATCCAACCCTCAGCCTAGGAGATGATAGTACCGCCGAACTCGAAGCCTTATTTGGCCATGGAAATGGTGAGAATTGGAGTTCATCAGGAGCCGAATCTGACCTGAAATTTGACGATATCTTTGCCCAAGATGCCGGTGAGGAGACTCCGTCCGAAGCCGCCGCAGACGGGGAAGACTTTAACTTTGAACTCGATTTTGACCTTGAGTCCGAACAAGAGACCCCCTCCGAGGCGATCGCCGCGAGTTCCGACGACGAGGATCTCAACTTTGACGATCTCGATTTTGGCGATGAATTGGCCGAGTCCCCCCCGGAAAAGTCCCCTGAATCGTCCTCGCAGCCGTTGCCGGATGAGTCAGATTTAGGAGAGTTGGAGTTTGATTTAGAGACCGACACAGCCCCTGAGCCAACTCCAGCCTCGGATGACGAGGATTTCAACTTAGACTTCGACCTCGATGCCTTTAATTTAGACGCCGAAGAGGACTCACAAGGCTCATCAGACGGTTTAGACACAGACGGTTTAGACACAGACGGCTTAGACACAGACGGCTTAGACGATGACCTAGACTTTGACCTCGATGCCTTTAATTTAGACGCCGAAGAGATGCCAGACGCGTCCCAGACAGAGTTTGATTCAGAATTTGATTCAGAATTTGATTCAGAGTTTGATTTGCAGTTTGACCTCGATGATGACGCCAGTCCTGAAGCGCCCCCCCCTGACGAAAACTTGAATCTCGACGATGTCACGCTCGATGACTTAGAGGGAGTTGACTCCGAGGAAGAACCCTTTGAGGAACTCTCCTTAGATGACTTACTCGGTGAAAACTATGAGGAGATGGGGGATGAGGGAACCGCCGCCTCAACTCGCTCCAGCGCGGCGATCGAGGGAGAAGCCTCCGAGGAGAGAGACGTTGACTTTGACGACTTTTTTGCAGACGAGGATTTAGCGGAGGAGTCGGCGGAGGAGTTAGCACAGCCGTCAACCGACGCCGCCGCAGGGGAACCACAAGGAGACGCTCCAACGACAACAGCAGAGACCCGCCTAGAGATTAAGCGTGATTTTCCGGAGTTGCAAGTGCTGCTGGGGATTGAGCCGCAATTTTTGGCTGAGGATGGGTTAGACCAATTGGCGGCCTATTTAGATCGCGGCCAGTTTCAGGAGACAGCAACAGACGCAGACGGGGCCGGCGATGAGTTTAAGGATCTCGAAGATCTGCTGGATCTCGATGGTAGCGGTAGTTCAACAACGACGACCAAACCTCCACAAACGGCCAGCAGTCCCCCCACAACCGGGCCGACAACCGGCCGTCCCAGTGGCGGTGGGACGCGGGCCAAACGGGCGACACGCCCGGCTTTTGAACAAACCATGCGGGTTCCGATTAAACAACTGGATAATCTCAGTAACCTGGTTGGGGAACTGGTGGTGAACCGCAATAGCTTAGAACAGGATCAGGAGCGGTTACGGCAGTTCTTGGATAATTTGTTGCACCAAGTTAGTCAACTCACGGAAGTGGGGCAACGAATGCAGGATCTGTATGAACGCACCTTGCTGGAGATGGCGTTGTTGGCCAGTCGTCAGCACCGCAAGTCCTTGAGTGCGGCGGAGTCGCGGGCGCGAAATTCGAGTGATCCGGGTTTAGTGACCCAAGGACAGGTTCAATCCCAGAGTCAGCATGACGATGGGGAATATGATGCCCTGGAAATGGACCGCTTTACGGCGTTCCACGAACAGGCTCAAGATATTATTGAGTTGATTGTTCGGGTGCGGGAATCGGCGTCAGATATTGAGTTCTTGGTAGATGAAAATGACCAAGTGACTCGGCAATTGCGGCAGATTACGACACAACTGCAAGAAGGCCTGACGCGATCGCGCATGGTTCCCTTTTCCAATGCCGCCGATCGCCTACCCCGAGGGGTCCGTGATAATGCCCTCAAGTTCGGTAAGCAGGTGGATTTACAGGTCGATGGCCGGGAAACCCTGATTGACCGAATGATCCTAGAACATTTGACCGACCCCTTGACACATTTGGTAAATAATGCTATAGCTCATGGGATCGAAACTCCCGAAGAACGGCAAGCCAAGGGCAAACCCCCGACAGGGAAAATCACCATTAGCACCTTCCATCAAGGGAACCAAACGATTATTTCAATTGCCGACGATGGGGCAGGGATTGACACCGAAAAAGTTAAAAATAAGGCAATTCAAAAAGGACTCATTACCGCCGCTCAGGCTCAGTCTATGAGCAGATTAGATATTTACGATCTGTTGCTGTTGCCTGGATTTAGTACCCGTGATAAAGCCGATGACCTGGCTGGACGGGGTGTGGGCATGGATGTGGTGAATACGAAACTCAACGAAATTCGCGGGGTTGTCAGTACCGATTCAACCCTGGGTAAAGGGACAACGTTTACCATTCGGCTGCCGTTAACGCTGAGTATTTCTAAAGCCCTGTGTTGTATTAGCGATCGCGCCCCCATTGCCTTCCCGATGGATGGGGTTGGCGAAGTCTTAGATAACCTACCCGTCGATCGCATTGTCAGCGAGTCCGATGGCCGGGCCTTCGTCCAATGGCGCGATCGCCAAGTTCCCTATCAGCCACTGCGGGAGTTGTTCACCTACAACCGCACCTCGCGGCGATCGCAGATGTACGGGGCCAATATGGAAGATGACACCATTTCTGTCGTTATTCTGCGATCGGCCGGTAGTTATCTGGCCATTTCCGTCGATCAAATTGTCGGCGAACAAGAGATCGTCATCAAACAACTCGAAGGCCCCATCCCGAAACCCACCGGGATTACTGGAGCGACGGTGATGGGGGATGGACGTATCGTTCCCATCGCCGATGTCTTAGAGTTAATTGACCTATCGATGGGTCGAGTTCGCCATGACTCAAGTAGTCTCCTCTGGAACGCCGAAGAGTTAGCAGCCCAGGAAACTGGCGCAGTCGAGGCGGAGAAAGCCGAACCCTTGGTGTTGATTGTAGACGACTCGATCACCGTACGCGAGTTGTTATCAATGACCTTCAAGAAGTCGGGGTATCGCGTCGAACAGGCGCGGGACGGACAGGAAGCCTGGGAAAAACTGCGATCGGGCTTACCCTGTGAACTGGTGTTCTGCGATATGGAAATGCCCCGCATGAACGGCATGGAACTGTTAGAGAGGATGTACCATGACGAGTATCTCTCGGATCTGCCAATCGCCATGTTGACGTCACGAACGGCGGAGAAAATGAAACGCAAGGCCGCCGATCTCGGGGCGCGAGGCTATTTCACAAAACCCTATCTCGAAGAAGTGCTACTCGATGCAGCGGCGCGGATGCTGAATGGTGAGGTGTTGATGAGTGCCTCGGAACCGGTGAGTAGCGAGTAGAGGCACAAGAAGGGAGAAGGGAACAGGGAACAGGGAACAGGGAACAGGGAACAGGGAACAGGGAACAGGGAACAGGGAACAGGGAACAGGGAACAGGGAACAGGGAACAGGGGGAACCCAGCCCCCTCTTACCTCTTGCCTAGAAAGAAGTTACCGTTCGACGGTTTCTCCGGCGGCTTTCCATCCAGCTAAGCTGGGGGGAAAGGATTTGACATTGTCATAGCCGAGGAGTTGCAGACTGGTTAAACCAATAGCCGTACGATAGCCGCTACTGCAATAGAGAATGACTGGACGATTTTTGGGAATTTGATCCAGATTCTGACTAAGACTACGTAGGGGAATGTTGATGGCGTGGGGAATATGGCCCGCTGCATATTCCGAGGGTTCGCGGACATCCACAATTAGGGGATTATCGCGGCTGATCACCTCTTTGAGGGCTTGGGTATCTCCTGCTTTGTAGTAGTCAGCGGGGATAGTGGTCAAAAATTCATCGATCGCCTCGGAGATATCAACCGAGACTTCAACCGAGACTTCAACCGAGTCGGCGGACTGGCTGGCCAGGGCCATCTGGGGAACAGCCAAACCGAAGACAACACAGAGAATCAGGGTCACAAGTAGGGGCGAAAAATCTTTCGCCCGTACGATAAAATCTTTCGCCCGTACGATAAAACCTTTCGCCCGTACGATAAAACCTTTCGCCCGTACGATAGAACTGTGCGCCCCGACGATAAAGGATTTAATCATTTTCATCATGGCAGGATTACAAATTAACGGTAACTCACTCGCGACTGACGGGCATATCCCGAGAGGCGAGGACATCAACCCCCGTATCGAGGGCATTGGCTAACACCACATCCCCCATCGAAATCGGGGCCTGAAGCGTCAACTCATGGAGGGCCTGACAGAGATCGCCCATTAACGCCTTGGGAATCGCATCCTGGGTTTTCACCGGCAGCCTGGCCCAGAGTCCATTCTCAACCCGTACTGTGGTCGTTACCATCCGTTTGGGGGCAACATGTTCTTGACGGGCATAGGCATCGCCGCGACGGCAGCTATTGCCTCGGACTTCTACGACTTCCCCATCAATATCATCAACCTCTAAGCGACAGCCCATCGGACAGCCGATGCAGAGATAATGGGTGGTTTCTGGCGGTTGTGTTTGTGTAGCAGTGGTCATGATTGTTCCTCTCGATTGGGGGTTTGGTGCGGGTGACGAGTTGGACGGGTTAGTTGTCTGGGACAATATCAACTCGTAGGCTATCCCCATGAAACTGTTGTAAGAACTTCGGCCGCACTTTGA
Organism: Phormidium lacuna HE10JO; assembly: GCA_900149785.2. Lineage (GTDB taxonomy): Bacteria > Cyanobacteriota > Cyanobacteriia > Cyanobacteriales > Geitlerinemataceae > Sodalinema > Sodalinema lacuna_A. The sequence goes on from FSSI02000027.1 coordinate 56,629, forward strand.
TGTTGACCATTTCAGCCGGGAGAACGTAGCGGATTTTCTTTTCGTAGATATCTCCGAGACGCAAGACACAGTTTTCCATCGGCTTACGGACGCGCATATATACCGTGTGGTCGCGATCGCTCGAAATGGTTTGAGGGACACAGTAGCCGACATTCTCCCCTGGTGTCAGACGGATATTATCCGGGGGCGGCTGTTGTCCTCGGGCGTAGAGTCCGGCGTTGCGTCCGGCGAGTTCTGACTCCTGACTGACAAAATCCACTAAATCGTGAATGTGAACCGTATTCCCACAGGCGAACACCCCATCTTTGCTGGTTTCCATGGTACTGGCCACTAGGGGGCCGCTGGTCACGGGGTCGAAGCGTAGGTTCAACTGACGGGCTAATTCGTTGTCGGGAATCAGGCCAATCGAAAGCAACAGGGTATCACAGGGAATCCGCTGACTGCGGCTCATATCGGGGGTAAAGCCCTCAACTGGGGCAACCGTTACGGCTTCGAGGCGATCGCCCCCATGAATATCGACCACAGTGGTGGACAAATGTAGGGGAATATCGAAGTCATGCAAACATTGAACAATATTGCGGTTCAAGCCGTTAGCGTGGGGCATAATCTCATAGACACCGACCACCTCAACCCCTTCTAGGATTAGCCGTCGAGCCATAATCAAGCCAATATCCCCTGATCCTAAAATCACGGCTCGATTTCCCGGCAACAGGCCCATCATGTTGACAAAGCGTTGGGCTAAGCCGGCGGTGAGAACCCCTGAGACTCGGGTTCCGGGGGTGCGAATGGCGCCTCGGGTGCGTTCTCGCGCCCCCATCGCTAACACCACTGCCTTACTGGAGAGAACATTCACCCCAGCCTGGCCGGACATAAGTTTAACGCGGTTGTCTCGGTCTAAATCCAAGACATAGCTATCGGTGGCCAGGTCAATATCTTGATCTAAAACCTGTTCGAGATAGCGTTGAGCGTATTCGGGGCCGGTGAGTTCTTCTTTAAAGTGATGGAGGCCAAAACCCGGGTGGATACATTGCAATAGTACCCCTCCGGCTTCCTTTTCGCGATCGACCACTAGAACTCGTTCGGCGCCGCTTTCTTTGGCCCCGATCGCCGCCCCCATTCCCGCCGGGCCACCGCCGACGACCACCACGTCATAGTCAGGTTTTAGATGTTTGGGATTGGTAATTAGCATGATTTGGACACCTCTTCTTGTCGGGGACGGGCCACCCAGGAGTCTCCGCCGCGTTTGGTAATGGCGGTTAGGGGAAGGTCGAGTTCTTCGCTCAGTAGCTGCATACAGCGTCCGGTACAGAAGCCTCCCTGACAGCGTCCCATCCCGGCGCGGGTGCGAAATTTGATGCCATCGAGGGTGCTGGCCCCGCGACGAATGGCATCTCGGATCTCGCCTTCGCTGATAAATTCACAGCGACAGACGATTCGTCCATAACTGGGGTCTTTTTCGGCCAGTTCGATTTGTTCTTCGGTCGAGAGACTCGCGAAATGGATGGGTTTGGGAATGGTGGGGATGAAGTCGTCTTTGGGGGTGAGGGATAAGCCTTCATCCCGTAGAATCTCGACGAGGAGGGTGGCGATCGCCGGGGCGGCGGTTAAGCCGGGGGACTGGATTCCGGCGACGTTGATGAATCCTGGTTTGGCGGTGGGGCCGATGATGAAGTCTTCGCTGCCGGTGACGGCCCGCAATCCGGCAAATTCGGCGATGCAGTCGCGAGGGCTAATTCCCGGAACGACCTGGGTCACGGTGTTGAAGACCTGTTGACCCCCCTCAGCGGTGGTGGTGAGGTCTTCTTTGCTGTCTACATATTCGGCGGTGGGACCCACCATGAGGGTTCCGTCATAGGTGGGAATGACGAGGATTCCTTTGGAGACGGGGGTGGGACAGGGGAAAATGACGCGCTTGACAAAGCCGTTGAGGCGTTTGTCGAGGAGGTATTCTTCGCCTTTGCGGGGGCGGATGGAGAAGGTCGCCACTCCGGCCAAGTCCGCCATTTTGTCGGCGTAGAGTCCGGCGGCGTTGAGGATGAAGCGCCCCTGTAGGGTTTCGTTGGGGGTGATGACGCGCCAGTGGTCTCCCTCTTGTTCGATGGCGGTGACGCGGCGATCGCATTTGATATCAACGCCATTACGGGCGGCACTCTCGGCTAGGCCGAAACAGGCTTCGTAGGGGTTAATCACGCCGGTGGTGGGGGCGTAGAGGGCGGCGATCGCCTCGGTGCTAATTTGAGGTTCTTCGGCTTGAATGCGGGCTTTGTCCCACAGTTCTAAGCCAGGAACCCCTTTGCGCTTGCCATAATCTTGCAGTTTGTCGAGGGTGGGGAGTTGGTCTTCGTTCATGGCGACGGTGAGTTCGCCAATGCGCTTAAAGCCAAACCCCAATTCGTCGCAGAGGGTATCCCATTGTTGGTTTCCTTCCCATTCGAGTTGTCCTTTGAGGGTTTCTGGGGGACCGTGATGGCCGCCGTGGATGATGCCGCTATTGGCTTTACTGGTTCCAAACCCGACTTCTCCTTCTTTTTCGATCAGGGCCGTGGTAATGGCATAGCGACTCAGTTCACGGGCAATGGTACAGCCAATTACACCGCCGCCAATAATCAATACGTCGTAAAGCATGGCGAACCTTGTAGCAGTGGGCAGTTAATAGTTAACAATTAACGGTTATTAACGGTTACAAAATTGTTATTAACTATTAAGTTTGGGAATGTTAGGAGTGATAGCTTGACAAAAGGTTTGTTATGTGATATTTAACCTTTGCCAATTTGGGTTTTGGATTCTCAAACCGGTGAGTAAGCGGGTTAACAACAGCCAAAACCATCGATATCAACTCGTATTTTCAGTATAACGATCAAGTTTTGGCGGATTACCGCTGAACTCTTAAATTGTTGTGAATCTTTGTAGTTGGTTTGAGATTCTCGGGGAGATCTCGATCGCCTCTGGGCCAACTCCGTCTCTCTACATGAGTTCACAAGGGCTAGTTCACGTAAAACTCCTGGGAGGGTTGGAAGCTCCGTGATTGATCGCGGAGAGGAAAACCGACTCAAGCGGCTTTAGCCGCCAGCACCCCCTTGCGGGGTGGAGGGGTATGGTTGCCCCTCCATGGAGCTATGGTTGGCTCCGACTCCCTTGCGGGGTAATGTTTGCTTCGCTAATGTTMAGAGTCGGTACTTTCCCAATCGCACTGTCTTAACCCCTTAGGACTGTTTAACGATTTGGTTCTAGAGCCTGGAACTAGCACGCATTCC
>FSSI02000046.1:0-13032 GCA_900149785.2 Phormidium lacuna HE10JO
ACGGGTCACTACCATGTAATCTTCTCGACTGAACTCGAACAGTCGCCCGGGTCAAGGAAATCCGAAGTTTCGGTTCATCCCAAAGACCGTATCAGGCAAGGATGAGTGAAATTGAGAAGATGCCTGGCTTATCTTAACATCGCTAATTTGGGAGAAACGATTATGTCAAAGACAGCTCAGTGGATTGGAATTGACGTGAGTCAACAGACTCTGGATGTTTACATTCGCCCATTGGGACAAGCCATCAGAATCCCCAACAGCCCGACCGAAATTGCACAACTCGTCGAGTCTTGGAAAGGCGAGCCGATCAAGCGGGTTGTGGTGGAAGCGACTGGGAAATTAGAAAGGGAACTGGTCATTMAATTACAAGAGGCTCGATTCCCCGTTTCAGTCATCAATCCCCGCCAAGGTCGAGATTTTGCCAAAGCCACGGGTCGTTTAGCTAAAACGGACGCGATTGATGCTCAAACCTTGGCGTATTATGGCTCAGCCCTAAAGCCCCCAGTTCTGGAGTCGAGTTCAGCCGAGTCTCGTCAACTGCAAGAGTTAATGAGTCGCCGGCGTCAGCTAACTGAGATGCAAACGGCGGAGAAAAATCGCTCTTCACGCGCACGTGGTAAAGCTTTGGCGGATATCAAGGCTCACCTAGAGTATCTCAAGGGACGTCTCGAACAACTCGACGCCGAGATTGAGGAACTCACCCACAGCTGTGAGGAATGGTCATCGAAAGTGGAGCTACTCAAAACCATGCCCGGCATTGGTCAAAGGATTGCCACGACTCTGGTTTCTGACCTCCCCGAACTGGGTCAACTCAACGCCAAGAAAATTGCTCGCTTGGTTGGGGTCGCCCCCCTGAATTTTGACAGTGGCAAGTACAAAGGTCAACGAAGGATTCAAGGAGGTCGAGCATCGGTTCGAGCCATGTTGTACATGGGGGCCGTTGTGGCCATGCGACATAATCCGGCGATTAAAGTGTTTTACGAGCGCCTCGTCAAAAAAGGCAAGCCGAAAAAACTAGCTTTAACCGCCTGTCTGCGCAAACTTTTGGTCATGTTGAATGCCATGGTTCGCGACCATCGACCCTGGCAGTATTCAGAAAGACCAGTAGCTCATCCTTAAAGGAAGTCTCAGAAGTGCCGCTGACTAGCTGAATCGGGCATTGGCTTGCCAGCGAAAGAGGGGTTTACCCGGATTCTGTCCTTGGCCGTTCCGGCGTGAAGCGCCGCCGGCATCACTTTTGAGACATCCTCTTCGCCAACTTTGAGACTCCGTTGACAATTGGGGCAGTCACCGAAGGGCTAATTCAAGCCGTTGACTGCCTAGAATTGTGCTGCTCTTTCAAGCTGCCCCTTGACTCAAGAGGGAGATTAGGCGCCAAGGCACATTATCCTTGACAATTAAGACAGTCGCTAACCCCTCCCAAGAGGGGATGGCAAAAGGCAAAAGGCATAACCCACCCCTAACCCCTCCCAAGAGGGGATGGCAAAAGGCAAAAGGCAAGAGGCAATCTAGCCAGCCAGTGAGTAAGAAACAGGAGAGATGACGATGGAGAGACAGTTGAGAATTGCGGCGGTGGGAGATGTTCATGATCAGTGGGATGAACGGGATAACGCCATTTTGCAGGACTGGGATTTGGATTTAGTCCTGTTTGTGGGGGATTTTGGTAATGAGTCGTTACCCATTGTCGAGTGTATTTCTCGCTTGTCTTTGCCTAAGGCTGTTGTTTTAGGCAATCATGATGCTTGGTATACGGCGACCCCTTGGGGACGCAAGAAATGTCCTTATGACCGCCAGCAAGAAGACCGCGTTCAACGCCAATTTGACATCTTGGGGGGCGATCGCGTTGGCTATCGGGTACGGGATTATCCCCAGTTGGGCGTTTCTGTCGTGGGAGGCCGTCCCTTTAGCTGGGGCGGTAGTACCTGGACTATGCCAGAGTTTTATCAAACTCGATTTGGGGTGGGGAGTTTGCAGGAGTCGGGCGATCGCATCGCCCAGGCCCTCAACGCCGCCACCGAACCCATCCGCATTATCCTGGCCCATAACGGTCCCTTCGGCTTGGGAGAGACGGCAGAATCCCCCTGTGGTCGGGACTGGAAGCCTATTGGCCAGGATCATGGGGACCCCGACTTAACCCATGCAATTCGCGCCAGTCAGGAGGCGGGACAGCCGCCGCTATTCGTGGTTTTTGGTCATATGCACCACCGGCTACGGCATACGAAACAGCGACTTCGCCAATCCTTCGCCCAAGACGAGTGGGGTACGGTGTATCTCAATGTGGCCTCGGTTCCCCGATGGGTTGGGGAAGGATCGCAGCAACGTCGCAATTTTACGCTGATTACCCTCGATGGCCCCCAGGTGACGGCGGCGGATTTAGTCTGGACGGATAATGAGGGCAAGATCGATCGCCGTCTGTCCTATTTTCCCAAACGTGACGTACTCCCAATTTGGAAGGAGTCACAACCAATTTCCTAATAAGACAAATGGCGACCAATAGGCGGGATGCTGATAATCAGAAGACCGCAATAACGCCAACTGAGCTTGACGTAAACTTTCGGCTTTCTTCTGTCCTGAATTTGCCCAAAGTTGCTGATAAAACTCAATCATCAACTCAGCCGTCGGTTCGTCCTGAACGGACCATAGGGTGGCCAACGTACTGCGAGCGCCCGATCGCAGGGCAAACCCAGCAATTCCCAAGGTGGCCCGATCATCGCCTCGGGCCGTCTGACAGGCACTCAACACCAATAAATCAATCGGATTCGGACGAGTGGGCGATCGCAACACCACATCTAAATCCTCAACGTTAATTCGTCCTTCCCAGGTTAATAAAAAAGTCTCATCAGCCCGAGAACTAAACTGACCATGAGTCGCTAAATGAATCACATTAAAGGCATCATTACGACTTTGGGCCACTAACGCATCCCGTGTAAAGGCCTGATTGAGTAGCGATTCACTCTCGGGCAACAATTGAGCAATTTGGGCCACCTCCAACTCCACCGCCGGAATAGCACTAAAGCCTTGATGGGCCTCACTTAAACCTCCCAGCAACGCCTTAAACTCACCGTTAGCTAAGGATCCGGCTTCAAGGAGTTGAAGACGTTGACTCAGGGCGATCGCATACTCTTCGATGAGATACTCTCCCGAGGTGCGATCGTATAACGCCCCCAGCGGGAGATTGCGTAACGGGCCATCGGGAACAAAGACCAATGTCTTAATCTGATGTTGCCGCAAGACCTCTTGAAGCGGACGAATCAGCCAATCATACACCTGAGCCGATCGCTCCAAGCGGTCTTCCTCCGCCACCGCTGGATTGATGGACTCCAACATCTGGGCTAACCCCTCCTCGATTTCAGTGCGAGGTTTGTGGGTTTCGTAGAGGATCGGATCTTCCCCCGCTAGGGAGAGAATCACCGCCAGGCGATCGCTCAAAACCGCCGTATACAAAACCGCCGCCGACTCATCGAGATCCTCGACATCAATTGCATCGGCTTCGAGACAGGTTTCTCGGAAAAAGTTGTTTAACTCCGTCAGCCGTAGCGAAATTAAGGTGCTTTGGGCCTCGCGAATCGCCGTTTGTTGGGAGTTGGGTTGGGAATTATGTTGGAAATTTGGATCTGAGTGACTCGAATCCCCGGTTTCAGCACGTTCAAGTAATAGGCGTACCAAACCGAGATACACCGGTTCAATCTGTTGACGATAGGAAAACTGAAGTTCAGGATCGAAGCTGACTAAATCCAGCCGTAACTCATCCAACAGGCTCACCGTATCCCGATAAAGGGCGATCGCCTCGGTTTGTTGTCCCAACTTATCCAAAATACGCCCGAGTTGCCATTGCCACAACACCTTTAAATCCCGGCTATCTAAGCGTTCCTCAAGAGTTTGAGCCAAGGTGAGGGCCTGTTGCGTCAGTTGTTGAGCCGCATCCCACTGTTCGGCTTGTTCATAGAGTTGAGCGAGTTGGCCCAAGCCATAGGATTGACCTCGACGATCTCGGAGTCGGCGAGACGCTTCTACCGCTTGGCTTAACTGTTGAGCCGCTAAGCCTTGATAGGCGATTGCGGTTCCCGCACGCTGGGCGATCGCCTCGGCGCGTCGTAAACTTTGACTCAAGTTAATACGGCCATAACTGGTCTGTCGTGAAGGAGGACGCGATCGCAACAGCACCTCAAGTTCGTCTAACTGGGCCTGAGCCGCCGCAAGGTCTTTACGGTCCACCAACACCGCCAAGAGGTTCAACCGAGTCAGAAACGCCACATCTGGGCCTGGATTTGCCCCTAACACCGCCTCATAGGCGCTCCTCGCTACATCCAATCGTTGCTGATCTCGGTGGCCATTGGCTAAGCGAAACTGGAGTTGAGCCGTTAAGTCAGCATCGCCGAGCTGTTGGGCCATGCTTAACCCTTGCTGTAACACCTCCTGAGACTGTTGTGGTTCTGCTAGAAGTTGCAACACTTCCCCGAGTTGAGCCTGGGCCTGAACCATCAGGCGAGAAACCATCAGGCCAGATGAAGATAACTCTTCTAACGCCTCTAACTCTCCTAACACCGAGATCAATGCTTCTCGGGCCTGGGGATAATATCCCAACGTTTGCAGGGCCTGAATTTGGTTGAGAAGACTTCCCCAACGACCCTCGGCCAATTGCGCCTGATCATAGGCCGTTTGGGCAGCCTGCCAGGTCTCTCGCGCCTGGTGAGGCTGGCCTTGTAGAAAATAGGCTCGACCGCGACCATTGAGGGCGATCGCCTGGGCCTGAGCCACGTCCCTGGACTCAGGAGAATCGGGGAGAACCGCCAAACTCCCATCACTGGCGGTCATCGCGTCGGACCATTGCCCTAAATCTTGATAAAGCAACGATAAAGCCGTCAACGCCAAAGACTGACCGGGGCGATCGCCATCGCGGCCCAATCGTTGCCCCTGACGTTGCCACCACTGCACTTGCTCAGATATCGGTAACGTCTCCAGGGTTCCCCCGTCCTCAGATCGTCCATCCATCCGGCTCCCCAAGGGGCGATCGACCCAGAGGATCTCTCCACGCAAGAGAGATCTCGGGTCCGAGGGAACCCCACCACGACCCGAGATCACGAACTCATTCCCCTCCTGGGCGTGACAGGCCGGCATCACTAAATCGGCCGGATTAACGATACCCTCTAAGTCCCAGGAGGGACGATTGACCGGCAACCCTGGGCGTAGTTCGGACTCATTCAACCGGGGTAATCCCTGGGAGATCTCCGTTGGAGTGGCCCACAGCGGCGACAATCCCAACATGAGAAATGCCGTCAGCAAGACTCCCCCCCAAACCTGCTTCATCGTCATATCTATTGCACTTGATAACCGGTCAAGAACTCACATAAGGCGCGTTCTTGATACTGACTGGCTAAATGTTGTAGATGGTCGGTAAAGGGACGTAATTGAGGGTGATTTTGTTCGAGTTGTTTGGCACGGCGTTTCAAGTCTTTTAAATTCCCTTTACGAGCTAAATGGAGCAGTTCTTCAATGACCGTATCAGGAACCATCTCTGGGGGACAGGTTTGTTCTACGGTTTTGGAGGTCTGGGACTGTTGGCGTTCTCCATCCTCTTGTAAGATCCAGCGTAACTGAAGATGGCGCTCTAACAGTTGTAAGATATCACTGCGGTGGAAGGGTTTGGTTAAAAACGCCGTCGCACCCGCGTTTAAACTGCGCTCTCGTGCATCACTAAAAACATGACTGGAGAGGGCGATAATGGGTGGCTTGGCGCTAGACTCCCGCTGGCGTAAGCCTTCAATCCAGGTAATCCCATCGCGATCGGGTAAGTCGAGTTCAGTCACAATCCCATCAAAATGATGGTTGTCTAGGCTCTTTAAGGCTTCTTGTGCTGTGGCTGCTTCCACAATTGAGAACCCGATGGGAGTCAGTAAGCCACTGATGATACTACGGCTGTCTGCCGATGGATCAACAAGCAACAAACACGGAGATGTTCCAGATACTGACGCGATTTTAGAGTAGTCTCGTGAGAGAATCGGTGCTTCTTTCGTCTCTAAGGTTGGCAAGGTTAATTCAAAATAAAAGCAGCTCCCTTGTCCCGGTTGGCTGTCCACCTGTAACTCTGACCCCATCAAACGAATGAGTTGGCAACAGATTGCTAAGCCCAATCCAGTTCCTTCGGCGAGTTTTTGGGATTCTTTAACTTGCTCGAAGGGTAAGAAAACAGTTTTTAATTCTTCAGAAGCTATGCCAATTCCTGTATCATTAACGATAAACTTTAAACGAATTTCTCCAGGATTTATATTAGTTTTTAATTCAGGATTTTCAGCATTGACTGAGGAATTGACGGGATAAACCTGTAGCGAAACAGACCCTTTTGACGTAAATTTAACAGCATTACTCATCAAGTTTACTAAAACTTGTCGGAGTCGCTTATCGTCAGCGATTACCAGTTTTGGCAGCGATGGATCGAGTTCCATAAAAAAGGAAATTCCCTTTTTTTCTGCCGCCGGCTTAAACATTTGCGCCGCTTGCAGCAGAAAGGGTTTTAAGGGAATGGGTTTGGGGTCAAGTTCTAGTTTACGGGCTTCAATTTTGGAGAGGTCGAGAATGTCGTTAATCAGTTCTAACAAATAGGTTCCACATTGATAGATCACACCCACACCGCGACGTTGACTGTTGAGATCCTTGGCATGTTGTAGGATTTGAGCATAGCCGAGAATGCCGTTGAGGGGAGTTCGCAACTCATGACTCATGTTGGCGAGAAACTCACTTTTGGCAATGTTGGCAGCGTCAGCGGCTTGTTTGGCGCTTTCGAGTTCTTGGGTACGCTGAAAAACTTGGCGTTCTAGGTCATTGGAGTAGTCTTGTAAGCGTTGGGTAAAGGCCCGTAATTGATGTTGATGATAGCGATGACGAGTCAGTGTGATGGTCGCCACGAAGGCTAGGAGCGGGGACACCGTAGGAATGAGCCAGCCGCTTAAGAGACTACCATAGGCGATCGCCGCCATGACCAGAGTTCCCCCAGTCACCAGTAATAGCGGATAAAGCCAAGTGGACTGCTCCTTAAAGGGTTCTCGAATTAACCCCCGCCAAGTTCCATAAGTTCCCAACGCCGCCCAGAGCAAAATCCAGCCCCATTCACCATAATGATGCCAGAAGCGAATCATGGGCCGACCATCGAGGGCGCTACTGAGGATTTGACTGACTCCATGAGCGTGAACTTCAACACCACTCATGTGATAGTCAGGGAGGGGATTTGGGTTCCCCCACGCTTCCCCATCCCTCGCGGATTCTGAAGAACGGCCAGCGTTGAGGCGATACTGGTTGAGGCGATACTGATAGAGAGCTTGACTATAGGGGGTGAGAAAGAAATCGTTAATACTCTCAGCCTCGGACCCAATCAAGACAATGCGATCGCGAATCAACTCCGGCGACACTCTCCCCTGCACAACATCCGACACGGACACCTTATCAAAAGGACTCGCGGGACTGCGATAGTTGAGAAAAATCTGATAGCCCCCTAAATCGGCGGGAGAATAGCCTCCTTCAACCCCCGTTAAAGGCGAAAACTGAGCTTGTCCGAGTTGATAGTGATGCGTTTGTTCCTCGCGCACCTCTAAATTGACGCCCATCTGTTGCAAATACAGGAGACTCACCTGAGTGGCAAAACCGAGCTTAATCTCTCCCTCAACCGGGGCGGAGACAATGAGGCGGCGAATTTTACTATCACCATCTTCAGGCACATCGGCTAACCCCACGCGATTGGCCTGGGCCAAAGCTGGCGGCGGTGCAACGGTTCCGCTTCCAAACGCCTTTTCGACACCAATTAAATTAGGAAGTTCCGCCATCAGGGCCTGTAGCCGTTCATGACCGGGATTTTGTGGCAGATCCCGATAGAGATCTAAGCCAATGACGCGGGGATTTTCGGCGGCTAAGGTTTCTAACAGATTGGCTAACACCGCATCCGAGAGGGGCCACCCCCCCAACGCCGTGATATCCGCTTCTTGCACCGTCACCAACAACAGCCGAGATTCTAAGGATTCCGCAGGACGCAAGACGAACAGGGTATCAATAGCCAGCCATTCCAACCGTTGAAACGCCCCCCAAGTCGATCCAAGGGCGACGGTTGTGGTGACCAAGGCGACAATCACTTCCTGCTCAAAGCGTTTCAGCCAACGGGAAAGACCCAGCATGGGCAGAGTTAGTCCGGGACATCGAGGAACGGTTCGTTGGCGATCGCGGTCAGGCCCACTTGGTTGAGAAGATCGTCCCAAGACTGACTCACGACAGACGCATCGGGACGATTCTGTCTGAGGTCGGCCAACGTACTCAAGGCATCATACCAAATCCCCTGACGACCATAGGCATTGGCTAAGGGCAGCGATCGCCGTCCTTTACTTTGTCCCACCACGGCTTTGAGTTCCTCCTCTGGGGACACTCGCCGCACCCAACCGGACACCCGAGGACTATCGGGACGCAAGCGTTCTTCGGTGACAAGGGCAAAATGCCATTGATAGGTTTGGCCGGTTTCGAGGCCCGGGGCCGCCTCGGGCAACTCTAGCCGCAACAGTCCCATCTCAGCCACCGGGACATAGCCTTGATAATGCTGTTCTCCATCCTCAGTTAGCACACTAAAAAAGGCCAAGCGGGCCGAGGTCCGTGGTACATACACAAAGAAACTGGGATAGGCTTGGGTCGTTTGACCATAGTGATCTGTTGGCAACAAGGCCCTCAACTCCGAGGTGGTATCCCGAGATCCGGCCCCACCGGTATTAACCGGGGGGTCGTCGGTGGGAGGAATAAAGGTGACATCCCCTCGGGAGGCGCCTCCCTGAGTCTGTCGTGGCGGTTCTTCATTCGGGGGAATGAAGGTAATGGCCGCCGCCGGGAAAGAAAGGCTATGGATTAGCCCGATGGTGAGAGTTGAGAGGATAAGGCGTGGGAACATGGGGGGAAAGGGAACGGGGAACAGGCAAGAGGCAAGGGGCAAAAGGGCCGATCGCACCTCCCCGTATAATTGTGGACAATTCCTCAGTGAAACGGGTTGATTGAGATCACCGGTTTCTCATTGCCTCATCTCATAGGCATCTTATAAACATTTATATTAGGCATCTCAAGGGAGTTCCATCATGGCTCATTCAGCCCGTTGGCAGTTTTGGATCGATCGCGGAGGGACCTTTACCGATATTGTCGCCCAACGCCCCGATGGCCGTATCGTGACCCATAAACTTCTCTCGGAGAATCCTGAACGTTATGCGGATGCAGCGGTACAGGGGATTCGAGATCTCTTGCAACTGGACCCGGAGGCGGCAATTCCGGATGAGGAAATTGCTGAAGTGCGGATGGGAACCACCGTCGCCACCAATGCTTTATTAGAACGTAAAGGCGATCGCACGGTGTTGGTTGTCACTGAGGGATTCCGGGATGCACTGCGGATTGGTTACCAAAATCGTCCCAATATTTTTGCCCGTCAGATTCAGTTACCGAGTCTGTTGTGCGATCGCATCCTAGAAGCCGAAGAACGCTATCAAGCTGATGGAACCTGCCTCAAACCCCTCGATATAGCGGCCCTGAGCCCCCAATTGCAACAGGCCTATGACGATGGGATTCGCAGTTGTGCGATCGCCCTCACCCACGGCTACCGCTATCCTGACCATGAAGATCGCATTGCGGCCATCGCCGCTGAGATTGGCTTTACGCAAATTAGCCGTTCTCATCACGTCAGTCCCCTGATTAAACTCATCAGTCGCGGCGATACCACCGTTGTCGATGCTTATCTCTCGCCGATTCTACGCCGCTATGTCGAACAAGTCAGTCGTCGGCTGTTTTCCTCCCCCAGTGACCCTCGCCTCCAGTTTATGCAGTCCAATGGCGGCTTGACGGCGGCCCAAGACTTTCAGGGGAAAGATAGTATTCTCTCGGGTCCGGCTGGGGGGATTGTTGGTGCGGTTCAAACCAGTCGTCGCGCCGGGTTTTTCAAGATTGTCAGCTTTGATATGGGGGGAACCTCCACGGATGTGGCCCATTATGCCGGCGATCGCGAGGGACCCGTTGAATATGAACGGGAGTTTGAGACGGAAGTGGCCGGGGTGCGGCTGCGAACCCCGATGATGGCGGTGCATACCGTCGCCGCTGGTGGTGGAAGTATCTTGCATTTTGATGGATCTCGCTATCGCGTCGGTCCTGACTCGGCGGGGGCGAATCCTGGCCCGGCGGCCTATCGACGCGGCGGTCCCCTCACCGTCACCGATTGCAATGTCATGTTGGGGAAACTGCAACCCCAGTTGTTCCCAGCGGTGTTTGGCCCCGACGGAAATCAACCGCTGGATGCGGAGGTGGTTCGTCAGCAGTTTCAGGCGTTGGCCCAGGAGATTCACGCGGCGACGGGGGATGAACGCCATCCCGAGGCGGTGGCTTCAGGGTTTCTGGCGATCGCCGTGGAGATTATGGCCAATGCGATTAAGAAAATCTCTCTACAACGGGGCTATGATGTCTCCAACTATACTCTCTGCTGTTTTGGCGGGGCGGGAGGACAACACGCGTGTTTGATTGCTGAAGCCTTGGGGATTTCAACCATTTTCCTCCATCCTTATGCGGGGGTTCTCTCGGCCTATGGGATGGGGTTGGCGGATCAGCGTCAGTTACAGGAGATGTCCCTGGAATTACCCTTATCGCCTCAGACGTATCCGCAACTTGAACGCCAGTTTGAGGTCATGGCCCAAGCGGGGATGGGGTCTGAGGGCGATTCACACCCCTCCTCACAACAGTTACGCAAAGTCCATTTGAAGTATGAGGGGACTGATTCGGCGTTGATTGTGGATTTTGCCACAATTCCCGAGATGCGATCGGCCTTTGAAGCCCTGTATCGTCAACGCTATGGCTTTGTCATGGAGGCTAAACCCCTGGTGGTGGGTACGTTGTCCCTGGAGACCGTCTGGCGGGGCGATCGCCCGGCTGAACAAGCGCGAACCCGTCAGTCGGATCAGCCGCCGCAACCGATGACAACGGTATCCGCCTATCTCAAGGGGGATTGGCGACAAACTCCGGTGTATGAGCGAGATAGCTTGCAACCTGGGGATGTGATCCAAAGTCCAGCTATCTTGATTGAGTCTACGGGAACCAATGTCCTCGAACCCGGTTGGGAAGCGACGTTGACGGAACAAAATCATCTCATTTTCCGCCAATGTCAACCGATAGGGGATGAGGGAACGCCTGAGATGGATGAGATGAATGAGATTGACTGCGATCGCGCCGATCCGGTGTTATTGGAGATTTTTAATAATCTGTTTCGGGCGATCGCCGAACAAATGGGGGTGACGCTGCAAAACACCAGTACCTCCGTCAACATTAAAGAACGGCTTGATTTTTCCTGCGCCATCTTCGATGGGGAGGGCCAATTGGTGGCCAATGCACCCCATATTCCCGTTCATTTAGGCTCGATGAGTGAGAGTGTGCAAGCCTTAATCACGCGATCGGGTGACTCACTCAATCCCGGAGATGTTTATGTTCTCAATAATCCCTATAATGGCGGCACTCATTTACCCGATATCACCGTTATCACGCCGGTATTTGCCCCTATTTTAGACTCCAATAATCTGAATGAGCGGAATACGCTAAACACGCCTTTATTCTATGTTGCGGCTCGCGGTCATCATGCCGATATTGGGGGTATCACCCCCGGTTCGATGCCCCCAAATAGTTACCACATTGAGGATGAGGGGATTCTCTTAGAGTGTTTAGCTTTAGTGAAACAAGGGGTATTTCAAGAAGAAATGCTCCGAGAAGTGCTGCGATCGAGTCCTTATCCTGCTCGCAACGTGGCTCAAAACATCGCCGATTTACAAGCCCAAATTGCCGCCAATCAAAAGGGTGCCGATGAACTCATCAAAATGGTTCACCATTACGGATTGGCGACAGTACAAGCCTACATGAACCATGTTCAAAATAATGCTGAAGAATCCGTCCGTCGAGCAATTTCTGTACTCAAAGATGGGAGATTCACCTATTATTTAGATGGTGGTGAGCCAATTCAAGTTTCTATCACAATTAACGCTGAACAGCGCTCCGCTAAAATTGATTTTAGTGGCACAGCGTCCCAACTTCAGACAAACTTTAATGCTCCCGCCGCTGTGTGTAAAGCCGCCGTTCTCTATGTGTTTCGGACTTTGGTTGAGGATGATATTCCCCTCAATGCGGGTTGTCTCAAACCCCTAGATATCATCATTCCTGAGGGCTGTTTACTGAATCCTAACTATCCGGCGGCTGTCGTGGCGGGTAATGTGGAAACCTCTCAAGGGATTACAGATGCCCTGTATGGGGCGTTAGGGGTGTTGGCGGGGTCCCAGGGAACCATGAATAATTTTACCTTTGGTAACGAAACCTATCAGTATTACGAAACCATTTGTGGCGGGTCTGGGGCAGGTCCAGGGTTCTCTGGCACGGATGCGGTGCATACCCACATGACAAATTCCCGTATGACCGACCCAGAGGTTCTGGAATGGCGCTTTCCCGTACTTTTGGAGTCATTTGCTATTCGCCGGGGAAGTGGCGGCCAGGGGCAATTTTGCGGCGGATCTGGGGTGGTGCGTCGCTTGCGGTTTTTGGAACCGATGACGGCCTCGATTCTCTCGGGCCATCGGGTGATTCCCCCGTCGGGGTTAGGAGGCGGTGAGCCAGGCCAAGTGGGACATAATTGGGTGGAACGGGCTGATGGAACCCGCATGGATTTAGGGGGAACGGCAACGGTGGCGATGAATCGGGGGGATGTGTTTGTGATTGAAACTCCGGGTGGAGGAGGGTTCGGGGTGCGGTAAGAGGAAGCGGCCGGCGATCGCCCCAACCACGTTGGCGGCGATGTTAACGTAGGGGAAAAGGGCAAAGTACCAACAGAACGAGACAGCTACAAATTACCCGAAGACCCGAAGTCTTTCCCCTCTTGGGAGGGGTGCCCGGAGGGCGGGGTGGGTGATCCGCTGTTCCCCTCTTGGGAGGGGTGCCCGGAGGGCGGGGTGGGTTATCTGCTGTTCCCCTCTTGGGAGGGGTGCCCGGAGGGCGGGGTGGGTTATC
>FSSI02000046.1:13217-35169 GCA_900149785.2 Phormidium lacuna HE10JO
TCTTGGGAGGGGTGCCCGGAGGGCGGGGTGGGTTATCTGCTGTTCCCCTCTTGGGAGGGGTGCCCGGAGGGCGGGGTGGGTTATCTGCTGTTCCCTGTTCGCTTTCTTTTGCCTTTTGCCTCTTGCCTTTTGCCTTATTCTTATTTATGAAAAAACTATCTCTACTGTTAGCGAGTTTGTTGGCTATTCTCTCGGTCAACAGCATTAGTATTAGAAACTCGGCGGTTCACTTTAACCTGGAATTTGGGATTGAGTTGGCTGAGGCCCGTCGGGGCGGTGGCCGCAGTCGAGGGGGGTCTTTTAGTCGCCCCAGTCGCACCTCCCCGAGCCGTTCTCGTGGGTCTGGTGGGTCATCGGGAGGGAGTCGCCCGTCACGAAGTACACCGTCACGTACTACACCTTCACGTACTACACCTTCACGTACTACACCGTCACGAAGTACACCTTCACGCACAACTCCCCAAAGTACGCCCCGAAGTACGCCCCGAAGTACGCCCCAGAGTACACCAACCCCCTCATCAGGAGGGGGGTCAACGGGGGGACGAGTCCGAGGTGGCTCGTTTACAACGCCAACTCCGGCCCCGGCCCCCACGCCGGACAGTCGCCCAGGAACAGCACCGGCGAGGGTTCCCCAACGGACAACTCCAGCCCCCACCGCGCCTCCTACCGCGCCTCGTGCAGACTCTTACCGCGATGAGACGCCACCCCGTGTCGAACGCTCTCGCTCGTTCTTCTTTGTTCCGCTTCCGGGTGGGGGAGGTGGCGGCTCAACGGGTTCCTCGGTGCAAAATCAGGGATCTCAGGTTCAGGGAGAGACGCAAGGAGTCCAAGAGGGACAACGGACTCCAGAGGCTCAGACGAGGTCTCAGGGGAGTCGTCGGAATGGTTCTGGTGGGTTTCTGCTGTTCCTGATTCTCCTGGTTGGAGCGGGGATTCTCATGTGGTGGCTCCTGAGTCGTCGTCGTTCGGATGCGGCGGCTGAGTCGCAGTTAACGGTGACGAAGCTGCAAGTGGGGTTGTTGGCTCAGGCCCGTGAGCTTCAGTCTCGTTTGACGGAGTTGAGTTTGGAGGCCGACCTTGCGTCCCCTGAGGGACTTAAGGAGTTTCTCCAGGAATGTTCGTTGTCGTTGTTGTCTCACCCTGATTACTGGACTCATGCTCAAGGGGAGTCGCAACGCTTTGCGAGTTCTCAGGAGGCGGAAAAGGCGTTTGAGCAGTTCTCGATTCAGGAACGCAGTAAGTTCAGTGAGGAAACCCTCTCGAATGTGGGGGGCCGGATTCGCGATCGCTCGGCGGAAGCGGATGAGGACTCTGAGCCGGGTGAGCATATTGTGGTGACGTTCTTGGTGGCGACACGGGGTCAGGAACCGCCGTTTGAGACGATTTCGGCGGCGGAAGACCTTCAGGCGGCGTTGCAAACTCTGGCGGCGGTTCCGACGGACTCGCTGTTGGTGTTTGAGCTGCTCTGGACGCCTCAGGCTGAGACGGATTCTCTGACGGCGGATGATTTGTTGAGCTATTACCCGGATTTAGTCATCCTTTAGTCGGCTTTTGAGAAATCTCTGGAACCCCTGATTCTTCAGGGGTTGTGGAGGGAGGCGATCGCCAGATTCTTGAGGGCGATCGCCTCTATTTTTTTGAGAATTTGCTGGAAATTTGCCTAGAAATGTGAGAAATGTGATATAAAAGGTAAAGTTTTTTAACGCTAGCTGAGAGCGCATTTCCTTTGGCGTTGCTATCCCGATTCAGGGTGGGCAAGGTTGGAGTGCGATCGCTTTTTTTTGTCTCAAAATTTGCCGGTCTTGGATTTTTAAAGTCTTAAGAATTTTTTAGCAAAACAACGGCGGAAAAAAGTTGACAAATCTCAGGGTCTAGTGTAGCAATCAGCAGAGAGAGTTTTATGACAGCATCGTTGAGCGAAACCTCGGCATCGAGAGTCCCTTCACTTGATGCCGATCTTCGGATTAGGGATATTTTAAACACATTACCCAAGTCAGTTTTTGTTAAGGATCGTCGTCAGGCCTGGACGGCGGTCGTCCAGGATATTTTGTTAGCGGCCGTTGGCTATATCGGGATTGCGATCGCCCCGATCTACCTACTCCCGTTGTTATGGATCGTTCAAGGAACCGTATTAACGGGCTGGTTTGTGATCGGTCATGATTGTGGACATCGCTCCTTTGCTCAGCGGAAATGGGTCAATAATTGGCTCGGTCATATCATGTTTTTACCGCTACTCTATCCCTTTCATGGCTGGCGGATTCAGCATAATCATCACCACAAACATACGAATAAACTCGGGGTCGACAATGCCTGGGACCCTCTAACGGTTGAGACCTATCAATCTTTACCGGCGATCGTCCGTTGGCTCTATACTCGGGTGCGGGGACGGTTCTGGTGGATCGGCTCTATTGGCCATTGGTTAAAAGAGCATTTTATTTGGACGCAATTTTCGGGTCAAGAACGCCAACAAGTCCGCTTTTCCGCCCTATTTGTGATCCTAGTTGGGGGGACTGGATTAGTGCTGCTCGGGACAACCACCGGCTGGTGGGGAGTCGTAAAATTCTGGCTGATGCCTTGGATGGTCTATCACTTCTGGATGAGTACCTTTACCATTGTTCACCACACCATCCCCGATATCCATTTTCAACCCCAGGATACCTGGCATGAAGCCAACGCCCAACTCTGCGGAACCGTTCATTGTACCTATCCGCGTTGGGTTGAGTTTCTCTGTCACGATATCAATGTTCATGTTCCGCACCATCTCTCGACGGCGATTCCTTGGTATAACTTGCGTTCAGCCTATGAGGTGATTCAGCGAGATTGGGGAGACTATACCGTAGAACGAGAGTTCTCCGTCGCCTTGATGCGAGAGATTACCGATCGCTGTCATCTCTATGACTCTGAACACGGCTATCAACGGCTTTAGGGGAGATGGGGATAGGAGGGAGAGCTGGGAAAACTCGCAAAAATTCCTGAATTGGGGAGCTTTTTGGGCAACTCTCGCGTCACAATAAATGTGATTGAATTCGATGAGGCCAACGAGAGATTCTATGAAACCTGTTCTAAAATGGGCGATCGCAACCCTTGCGGCGCTTCAACTCCCCCTCCTAACCCCCAGTGCGGCCCGTGCAGACGAGGTCATCAACTCCTTCCAATGTCGGACCAGTGATGGTGTGAATTTTACCGTGGCCCTCTCCAATGGTGGCCAAGACTCAGACCCGATTATTGTCTGGACCAGTGATGCGTTTACTCGGGCCGGTTACCCCCCAGCTCGTCGTTGCGAGGATGTCACTGAACGCTTCAATACCCTATTACGGGACAATGGCAATAGTCTGGAGAGACTCTATCTCACCGTAGGACGTGTCAATCGACAATCGGTGGTTTGTGCCGTTAATAGCACCCGTTTAGGCTGCAATGCCGACAATGTTCTGTTTACCCTCAGCAATAGCCAGCAGACTCCCAATGAAGTTATGGAGAGCCTGTCAGCACGGACAACGGGAACCTCCATTCAAGAATCAGGGGGAATGCCTTATGTCAACTTGCAACAATTGGTGAATAATCTCTTTCAACGGTAGGGTTGAATCTTCAGTTTGAGACCGTTGCGCCCCCAACACTCGAACACCACTCGAACCCAGGATGATGTTCACACGGTTCCCCATGTTATGACACAGAGATGGCTGCGTCCCCTGGCGACGCTGACGGCGATCGCCCTGTCCCTCCCTCTGACGGCAGCACAAGCCCTCACCGAGGAAGAAATTGATGCGGTGGCCTCGATGACCACGGTCGTCATCGGTCAGGGCTTAGAAGAAGGGGATGTCGAAGCCCGCGCTGAATGGCGACCCGGGTCCGGGGTTCTCGTGGCTCGGGAGGAAGAGTTTTACTATGTTTTGACGGCCCTGCATGTGGTGCGTACCCAGGGGGTCGAATATGGCATCCGCACCAGTGACGGCAAAGTCCATAAAGTCGATCTGCTCGAGCATCAAGACAGTATTTTCTATTTCGGCCAAGAGGTCGGAGACTATGGAGACTCGATTGAGGGCTATGATTTGGCCATGATTCGCTTCGAGAGCGAGGTTGACTATCCCTTGGCCGTCATGGGTCATGCTGAAGATCTCAGTCAGGGCGATCGCCTCTATATCTCAGGCTGGCCGGACCCTGGCCCCGAACAAGCCCGTCGCACTCGGGAGACGCTCAGCGGTCAACTCACAGCCGTGTTCCCCCCAGCACCCGATGGGGGCTATAGTCTGCTCTATAACCATGACACTCAGGTGGGGATGAGTGGCGGACCGGTGTTTAATGACCAGGGGGCCTTGGTGGGGATTCATGGCCAAGGTCCGGCCAATGGTGAAGCCTTTTGTATTGAGCCAGAGTTGAGTCGTGAGAACTCCTGTGGCCTGCGCAGTATCGATTTTGTCGAGGCGTTACGGCGTCAGGGCATTTCCCTAAGCTTTGAGCGTCCTCCGGTTGACCCGGATGTGATTGCCCGAGGTCTGGACAACCTAGAGACGGCTGATACCATTAACGACATTTATGCAGATTTTACAAACTTAGAATCTTTACTTCGAGATGGCCCCTCAGGAGGCTGTGACAGTATGCTGCTCGGAGATCCCTGTGACGGGTTATAAGACTCGGGTGTGTTAGATAAGCTCTAAAAACGATATCGTCAACCTGTTGGTGTGTGGAGAACTCGGGCGTATGCAAGGTTTGCTGATGGATTTCTGGGGACGAGGGGGTCCCTGGATTGCCTCAATTGGTTTAGGTCTGATCTGTTGTCATGACCTATCACCCGCCTGGGGAACGGCAGGTCACGCCTCGTTGGGGGCTACCGAGTCTCAACCCGCGTTGCAGAAGGCACCGCCGCAAACCCTGGTGAAAGAGCAGGGGTCACAGAGCCGTCTAGGCCAAGATTCCCGGCTTCGGCCGAGTTTCGCTCAGGGGTCAGTCCCGTCGGTGTCTGACCTCTCGGATGTGGCGCCGACGGATTGGGCTTATCAGGCCTTGCAATCGTTGGTGGAGCGCTATGGTTGTGTGACAGGGCTACCGGGGGGCGGGTTTGAGGGACGGCGATCGCTGACTCGTTATGAGTTTGCTGCCGCCTTAGATGGCTGTTTACAGGCTTGGGGAGAACTGCGATCGCTCGATGATCTCTCAACCGAGGAATGGGAGACGTTAGAACGACTCCAGAGAGATTTTGGTGGGGAACTTGAGGATCTCGGCGATCGCGTGGCGGATCTCGATCGCCAGATTGCTCAGTTAGAGGCCCAGGAATTTTCTCCCACCCTCGTCATGGGGGGAGAGTCGATTATTGCCCTCTCAGCGGGCTTTGGGGGTCCCCAGAATAGTGGAGATGCCACTAACCCCGTGTTAACCCATCTAACTCGTTTGGGGTTTGTCTCGTCCCTGACTGGACGCGATCGCCTCAGATTGGAGTTTCAGGCGTCTAACTTTGCCAATCGCGGCTTTGCGAGTCCCTCGGGGTTTAACTCAGACATGGCCTTGCTCTCGTTTCAGGGCAACACCGATAATCAGATCCAACTGAGTCGCCTAGAGTATCGTGTCGCCCTCAGCGATCGCTTTGTCATCACCGCTCGTCCCGTCGGATTTAGTCTTAGCAGTGTCCTCACGGCCAACTCCCCCTATTTTGATGCGGGACGTGGGGCCATTTCCCGCTTTGCTGAAGCCAGTCCCGCCTTTAAACTGGGTCGTCTCGATGCTGGAGGGGGATTCGATTGGCTCATTAGTGATACTGTGCGGCTTCAGGGCGCTTATGGAGTCCGCACGGCGAATCGCCCCCAGGAAGGTCAAGGGCTATTTAATAGTGATCACTCGGCGTTTGGGGTGCAACTGTTTTTGAAACCCGCACCGACGGTTCTTACAGGAATTTCCTATCTTAATTCCTATTCCGGGAATGGTCGCCTCGATACGTTTACGGGCAGTTTTTTGGCGGATACCAACTCGTTTATCAATGAACCGGCTCGTATTCAGGGGGTCAATGCCACGCTACAATGGCGCGTGGTGGAGAATGTAACCTTCTCAACTTGGGGAACTTGGCTCTTTAGTGATGCTCTCGACTCCGATCGCTCGGCCACAACCACCAGTTATTTGTTTGGCTTGAGTTATGCCGACCCGTTCCAACGAGAAGGGGATTTATTGGCCTTATTGGTCGGCCAGCCGTTGCGAGTTGTCGGTGGGACGGGGTTACCGTTTGGCGAGGATGAGGATACCTCGTTACATTTTGAGTTGTTTTATCGCCTACGGCTGAGCGATCGCATTTCGATTACCCCAGGAATTTTTGTGGTCACGAATCCTGAACATAATGCTGATAATCCAGCGTTAGTGGTGGGAACGATTCGCACCACATTTCGCTTTTAGAGATTTATTTTTTGTTGTTTACACGTCAATCATGAAAACTTATAAAGTCGGGTTAATGCTAGTTCTCATGACATCCATCATCGGAGGATGTGATCTAACCGAAACTTCGGTTCCTGAACGCTCCCAAGGTGGGGAAGTTCTCACCGCTAGGGGTGATGAGGATATTCAGGCCTTGGAGGTGGCGGCCCATGAACAGGTCAATGCGTATCGCCAACGTCAGGGACTGTCTCCTCTTGAACTTGATGAACGTGTCAGTGCGATCGCGCGCCGTCATTCCCAAGATATGGCCTCGGGAGAAGTTCCCTTCAGTCATGATGGGGTTGAAGACCGATATGAGGCAATTGACCAGTTAATTTCCTATCGCCAAGTGGCGGAAAATGTAGCCTATAATTTTGGTCATTCTGACCCCGTTCGGAAAGCCGTTGAGGGCTGGATTGAAAGTCCCGGTCATGAACGTAATATGACCGGAGATTATGAAATTAGTGGCATGGGAATTGCTGTTAATGCTGAGGGAGAATACTATTTTACTCAGCTATTTGTCCGTCCTCGCTAGTTCTTAGACTCATTTGTCATACCATTTTTCAAAATGCTTGCTATACACCTGACACCGAGGAGGGCGAACGGCCATCCCCTCGGTGGGAGGGGTTAGGGCTGGGTTCCCCTACAGACATCCATGGAACAACTTCTGAAAATTGGTATAACACCGTTAAAAAACTCCTGCAAAACGACGTGTAATCGCCTATCCCCTGGCCCGGCAAAAAACACCCGACTCGCTTAACAAACTCGTAACTGTCATAGCCTCAGCTAAACCTCCTGGGAAACTTGCCAGAATTAGGGTGAAACTCCTTGAAAAGAGAACTAAGGACATCGTGTCTCATCGATCGGTGAGTCTGAATCGCTGTCTGTGTCTAACGTCATGGAGTATTCCCAATGAGAACCCCTGTTCAAATCCTCCCGTGTGACTCTAACCTGTGGAGTGAACGTCAAGCGTTGACGGTGATTAGCATCATCCTGGGGACATTGTCCCTGTTGACTCCCCTATTGGGTCAACTCAGCGTCTCTGCAAACGATCACAGTTCCCCAGAATCCACCTTACTGGCGGGACGAGGAGAAGAGTCCGATAAATGTGTCTGGTTGGGAATTTGTGACTAAATCTAGAACTGAGTGGTGTCGAACTCTGTTGTCTGAGGCGTATACGCCAAACCCTCCGTCTCAACCGCGACCCTAGCCACGAATTGGGTGCATCTCCACAACCCCACCCTAACCCGCCATTATGATTGCATCTTTGGACGTGGCGACGGTCTATCGAGCCTGTAACCCCAGTCAAACCCTCGATATTACCTGTCCCCAAGACCGTCGTTACTATGTTGACTTATCAAAAGCCCGAGGAGGAGATCTTCTCGGGGAACTTGATGCAGCGATTCGTCTGTTTTGTCCCCAAGAACCCACCTGTCAATTGCTGGCGGGCCATATTGGTTGTGGTAAATCGACGGAATTGCGACGACTCCAGGCCCGTTTACAAGAGAATGGCTTTGCGGTGGTCTATTTTGAATCGTCTCAGGATTTGGATATGGCGGATTTAGATGTGGGAGATATTCTCTTGGCCATCGCCCGTCAAGTCTATGATCGTTTTGGTCACTGTCTCACCATCGAACCAGCCGGCCAACTCTTTTCTCTCGTCAAAACCGCCAATAGTCTTGTGGCCACCGAGATTCCGGCCCTAAACACCGCCGTTGAGAGGGATCGCTTCGGGGCGCAACTGCAACAACTGAGCGCCCGAACCCACGGACGACCGGATTTGCGATCGCAACTACGACAATATCTCGAACCTCGCATTCAAACGTTTCTGGATGCCTTTAATGATGAATTGATCAATCCGGTGGTGCAACACTTACAGCAACAGGATAAAGCCGGTTTAGTGATTTTAGTCGATAATCTCGATCGCCTAGAAACCACTCAAAAACCCTGGGGACGACCCCAACCGGAATATCTCTTTGTCGATCGCGGCGATCGCCTGTGCAAACTTAACTGTCATGTGGTCTACACCATCCCCTCGAGTCTCCTCTTTTCCCGCGACCTGAGCCGCCTCACCATGAGCCTTGGGGTCGATCCCAAGGTGCTTCCTATGGTCTCGATTCAACAGCGCCAGGGCCGCCTCTCAACGCCCGGATTACGGTGTTTACGACAACTGATCCTAGCCCGAGCCTTTCCCGGACTCCGACTTGGAACCGCCCAACAGCAACGACAGGGCTGCGATCGCCTCTTTGACCATCCTCAAACCCTGAATCGGCTCTGCTATGCTAGTGGCGGCCATCCCCGCAATTTGCTACGGTTATTTCACCGTCAAATCGAAAAAGAGCGTCAATTCCCCCTCTCAGAAAGGTCTCTCAAATCCACTCTACGAGAACGGCGTGACCAACTCTTACGAAGTATCAATAACGACGAACGAGCGTTATTAAAATTTGTCGTCAAACATAAAAAAATTAGCGGAGATGCCGACTATCAATCCCTAATCCGTAGTCTTCTCATCTTTGAATATCGTGATCATCAAGGGTCTTGGTTTGACGTCAATCCTCTCCTCAAAACAGCTACGTTCAACTGACATCTGCTGATGACGTACCATGATGCAACCTTCCCTCTCTCCCAGTCCTGATGGCGATTCCCGCACTCGTTGCGATCGCCCCACCTCCCCTGGTCAAACCACCCTCGATGAACTCCGTTTTAGCCTTGAAGCCGCCGAGGGACAATTCAAACTGATGTTTGTCCGTTGCAACTACCAAAGCCTGCGATCGCAACTCCTAGAGACCCTACAAGCCACCACCGCCCTGCACATTCAAACCGTCCACATCCAAGCCAATGCCTGTAGTCTCTTTCACGCCCTCTATCCCTATCGCACCCCTCATCACCCCGCCGTCCTCTCCCTCAGTGGCTTAGAAACCGCCAACGACCCCGATCGCCTACTGCGATCGGCCAACCCCGTCCGAGAGGAATTTCGTAAACACTTCCCCTGTCCCCTACTGGTGTGGGTCAACGATCGCCTCCTCAACCAACTCATCCGCCTGGTTCCCGACTTTGAAAGTTGGGGCATCACCTATCACTTTAGCCTCAGCCCCGACCAACTGCGGCAACAACTGCATCAGCAAAGCGATCGCCTCGAACAAAAACTCCTACAAGGGGATGGCCCTCTGGCCCCGTGGCATCCCAACGCCACCCTCACCCAAGATCGCGATCGAGAAGAACTCCGCAGCGCCCTCGAAGCCCTACAACAGCAACACCAACAGATAAGCCCCGAGTTAGCCGCCCGGGTCCAAGTCCTGGTGGGCCGCAACGCCTATGAACGGCCACGGATTCCCCTCGATACCGCCCGCCGCCACTTCAAGGGCGCCCTCGCCTATTGGCAACAGCAACCCCAACATCCCGACTCCCTGCAAA
Organism: Phormidium lacuna HE10JO; assembly: GCA_900149785.2. Classification (GTDB taxonomy): domain Bacteria; phylum Cyanobacteriota; class Cyanobacteriia; order Cyanobacteriales; family Geitlerinemataceae; genus Sodalinema; species Sodalinema lacuna_A. Next base: position 23,022 of record FSSI02000046.1, read on the forward strand.
AACAAGCCCTCCTCCATCTCCATCTCGGCTTAGTGGCCCTGCGCGATCACGATAGTCGCCGCCTCGATCGCGGCCACCATCATGGCCGTCACACCCTCCTCGACACCGCCCGTCAACATCTGCAAACCTGCGTCGATCTCTTCGAGAGTAACCAGCAGCCAGATGCGGTTGCCAAAATTCTGCCCATCCTGGGCGAAACCCTATATCGTCTGGGTGAGTGGGACAGCCTCCGCCAACTGGCCCACCGCGCCATTCCACTCCACAAAACCCATAGCAACCTCCTCTATCTCGCCCTGGACTATGGCTTTTTAGCCACAATTGCCAGTCTCGAACAGCGTTGGTATCGCGCCCAAGCCTGGGCCGATCGCGCCCTGCAAGCCTTAGCCCAACTCAACATTCAATCCCCCGTTCCCCTCCCCTTTCAGTTCCTCATCAGTCAAACCATTCGCCTCCTTCTCGTCAAGGCCCAGCAACATCTCGATCGCCTCCACAGCGCCCAAGAAAACCTCGACATTGCCCTAGGGGATCTCCCTCGGGCCTTACGAGAGAGTGCCCACCAAATCGACCCCCATTGCTACCTACGACTCCTCGATCGCCTCCGGGATAGCTACCGCCAACATCACCAATATCTAGCCGCCTTTCACATCAAACAGCGGCAACGATCGATTGAACAACAATATGGATTTCGGGCCTTCATCGGCGCGGGCCAACTTAAACCGCAACGGCAACATTTCCCCTATACTCCCAGCCAGAGTCGCGGCCGGGCCATCAGTCAACCCGGTCACGTAGCCCCGGAAATCCTAGCTTCACCGCGATGGACTGATATTGAGACAATTCGTGAACGGCTGTCGCGACCTGAATTTAAACTCATTACTCTCTATGGCCCTTCAGGTGTGGGGAAAACCTCCCTCATCGATGCGGGCCTGGTTCCCGCCCTGCAACAGATCAGTATCGGCGTTCGGACTCCTGTACCGATTGTGGTACGGGTTTATGATGACGGGGACGATTCGGGTTCACGTACGCTTTGCGATCGCGCCCGGCAACAACTGGCCCAATATCTCGATCTCCCCAGTCCCGATTCCACCACCACTGACCCTGAGACTGACCCTGAGACTGACCCCTATGGCGATCTCCTCGATGTCCTAACATTCGCCAGTCAGCGCAACACCTTTGTGGTCTTGATCTTTGACCAATTTGAGGAATTTTTCTTCGCCAACACCAAGGCCGATCAGCGTTTGCCCTTCTATGAGTTTCTCAACCGCTGTTTTGATATCTTTTATGTCAAAGTGCTGTTGTCCTTGCGAGAAGATTATATCCATTGTCTTTTGGAGTGCGATCGCCAACTCGAGATCACCGGCGGTCAGCACAATCTCCTCGATCAAGACCGTCTCTACTACCTGAGTAGCTTTAGCCCCAACGATGCCCGTCATCTGATTGGCCATCTCACCGAAACCCGCCCCCATCTTGACCTGGAACCGGCCCTGATTGATGCGATCGTCGAGGATTTAGCCAATGAATCCGGTGACGTGCGCCCCATCGAACTGCAACTGATTGGCGCCCAACTGCAACATCACAACATCACCCACCTCGATCAATATCGACAACTCGGCCCCAATCCCAAACAACAACTCGTCGAAGACTTCCTCGAAGATGTCATCGGAGATTGTGGCCCCGAAAACGAAACCGCCGCCCGCCATCTTCTCTATCGTCTAACGGATAAACAGGGCCATCGTCCCATTAAAGCCTATTCAGAACTAGACCGAGACTTCAACGACAGCAGCGACGCCCTGGATCTGATTTTAGAAATCTTCGTTAAATCCGGGTTAGTTTCCCTATTGCCCGAAGCCCCCGAACCCCGCTTCCAACTCGTTCATGATTACCTCGTGGCGTTTATTCGTCTGTCACGGGAACGGGCCGACGTTCAGGCCCAGGCAGACTTACAGGAGACAAACCTACGACTGAGTCAGGAAAAGGCCATCCTGAAACAACTGACCCAGGCCCAGGAACAACAACGGCAAACTGATGCCCGTATGAAGCGATTTTGGATTACGGGGGCCGTGGTGTCCTTACTGGGGGCCGCTGTCTTGGGAGTGGTGGCAAACCTGGCTATCCGCGCTCAAAAAACCGCTGCGATCGCCGAAATTAAAGCCCGCAACGCCGCTGCACGAGCTTATTTGCCTTTGACCCCCCCGGACTCCTTTTCGGCCCTCCTAGAGAGCCTAAGAGCGGGGGAACGCTTCGAGGAACTCCAGCCCTCAGATCCGGATCTGTTACGGGAGATTGTCCCCCAACTGCAACAGTCCCTGGAAGTCACCTTTGAACAAAATCGCATTGAGACCCCCAGTAAGGGACTTCTCGACCTCAGTTTTAGTCCAGATGGCAGTTTTTTGGTCACGGTGGGGTTAGAAAATACCCTTGATTTCTGGGGACCCGATGGAACCCGACAACAGCGCCTTGCGGCCCATGACAAAGCGGTCACCAGTTTAAGCATCAGTGCCGATGGACAACGGATTTTGACCGGAAGCGATGATAAAACCGCTAAACTTTGGACTCATCAGGGGCAGTTATTGCGAGTTCTCGAGAATGGTGATGCCACCGTCACCAGTGTGCAAATCTCCCCCGATGGCGAAACCTTGGCCATCGCCGATGCTGAGGGTCACGTGAAACTCTGGACGACAGGAGACGACCCTGAACAGGTCATCACGGCCCATCGCAACTGGGTTTTGGGCCTGAGTTTCCATCCTGATGGGCAACGCTTCGCCACGGCCAGCCGGGATGGTACTGTGAAACTCTGGAATCGGGCGAATGGAACCCTGGCCCAAACCTTGACGAACCATGACAGTGGCGTGACGAGTTTGGCGTTTAGTCCTGATGGACGCCAATTGGCCACCAGTGATGCCGATGGCAATGTTTGGCTACGACGAGGGGCAACCTATCAAGAGATTCAACGGCTACCCTCGGTGAGTGAGAGTCGCATTCTCGATCTGCGGTTTAGTCCAGATGGTCGCTTCATGGCCACGACCACCGCTGAGGGAACGGTCTATGTTTGGACCGCTGACGGTCAGTTACTGCAAGAGTTACGAGGTCATCGTGATGCAGTGTGGGGCGCCAGTTTTAGCCCCGATGGAACTCAACTGGCCACGGCGAGTTCTGATACCAGTATTCGCTTTTGGCAGCTTCAGCGGGATGTGGAGACGGTGTTGGAGGCGAAGCAGGGAGAGGTTTGGGCGGTGGGATTTTCCCCCGATGGCAGCCTATTGGCTTCGGCCCATGAGGGGGGAACGGTGCAACTGTGGACCCTCGATGGTCAACGACAGGGGAGTTTGGAGGGCCATGAGGATACGGTTCTCAATGTCAGTTTTAGTCCCAATGGTCGCTTTTTGGTCTCGACGGGGGCTGATGACACGGTGCGGTTATGGCAGGTGGGCCAAGAGGAGGCGCTGCGGGTTTGGTCTCCGGACCAGGGGGTTCGTACGGCTAGTTTTAGTCCCGATAGTCGTCAGTTACTGACGGCGGGAGATGATGGCACTGTTGTGATCACTCGGGTGGCTGATGGGGTGCGACAACGGACGATTCAGGCCCATGAGGAGGCGGTGAATAGTGTCGCTTGGTATCCTGATGGGACTGGGTTTGTTTCGGCTAGTCGCGATCGCACGCTACGGCGCTGGAGTCGGGATGGAACTCGTCAGGCTACGTTTGAAAGTGGTTCGGGGTCAACGGGTTCGGTGAATTGGGTCAGTGTCAGTCCTGAGGGGGATTTGATTGCCTCGGCCAGTTCCGATAATCGGGTACGTCTGTGGACGTTTGAGGGGGAGTTGTTGCAGGTGATGCAAGGTCATACGGGCCGGGTCAATTGGGTGAGTTTTAGCCCGCCGGGACGACCGCTACAATTGGTGTCGGGCAGTGATGATCGTACGGTTCGCCTTTGGCAGTTGGATGGAACCAATAGGTCGATTTTTGAAGGTCATGGGGACAGTGTGTTGAGTGTGGGGTTTCATCCTCAGCAAGAGTTGTTAGCCTCGGCGAGTAAAGATGGTACGGTGCGGCTGTGGCTGCTGCCGAGTTGGGGGAATTTGCAGACCTTGTTGACCCGAGGCTGTGCTTGGGTCGAGGACTATCTCAAGAGTTCTGACCCCCTAGAGGCGGGAGAGGGACTATCCTGTCAACGTCGTTGAGGGTCTTAAGGGTCTGAAATCAAGGCACAATTGAGATCTCAGTTGAAATCTCAGTTGACTCCAAGATGAGAATTAACGATTGGAGTTGGGGGATTGTTGCAACGATCCGAACAGGGAACTTGGCTCAATCGACTGGGTTATGTCAAGGTGTTTGCCTCACAAATTTATGAATCCATTGAGACTGCGACGAGATCTTCAGGGTGTATTGACGTTTTTCAAAACTTGTGCTAACTACCGTACACCCAGAATGCCTGAGTATGAGATTTGGCGCGATCGCTTTGTTCGCCATCGTCTCAGTTTAGGAGTCTGGCTGGTGGGATTGGCTTACTCCTCGTTTCTACTCCTGGAACTGTGGAGTTTATATTTTGATGCCGATTCCTTTGATCCGATGTGGCTGACGACGCAACTGACTACATTGGTGGCCATGATAGGCTGTGGGCTGCTGCTGCGATCGCCCTGGGGACAAAGACAGAGTGGACTCGTCTTTTTGCTGTTCTCGGGGACGGTTAGTGTCATTCCTCTGGTCCCCCGGGCCTGGGCGGGACTCTTGCAACCATCTTTGCTGGTCTGGCCGGCAATTTTTTTAGGACAGGCCACGTTGATTCCCGTTCGTTGGCGGCTGCATGTTCTGGCCCAACTGATGGCCCTGGGAACCTATTTAATTTTAGATTTCGGACTCAACATTCCCTCCTCGATTCCTCTGCCCAATTTAACGCCGCTACGATTATGGTTTTATTTGGGTTGGACTTGTATTATTTGTAATCTTTCGGTCTATCTGTATGAACAGTTACGGCGATCGGAGTTTACGGCCCGCCGACAGTTAGAGGCGGCGTATCACCGTATTGCTGAGGAACAGGAGCGATCGGAGAAGCTATTACTGAACATCCTGCCCCATACGATCGCCCAACGCCTTAAGGAACAGACTGAATATGTGGCGATCGCCGATAGTTTTAGTCACGCCGGGGTCTTATTCGCCGATATTGTTGGCTTTACTGCCCTATCAACCCGCATTTCTCCGCCGGAGTTGGTGCAACTGCTCAATGAGATCTTCTCTGAGTTCGATCGCCTGGCAGAATTTCATGGGCTAGAAAAAATCAAAACCATCGGTGATGCCTATATGGTGGTGTCTGGCTTACCCGAAACGCGGGATGACTTTGCCGAGGCGATCGCCGATATGGCCCTGGATATGCGAGATGCCCTCGCCAACTTTAATGAGCAACATCATCTTGAAGACTATCCTAATTTCTCAATGCGCGTCGGGATTGCGATCGGGCCGGTTGTCGCTGGGGTGATTGGCCTGAAAAAGTTTATCTATGACCTCTGGGGGGACACCGTCAACCTGGCCAGTCGTATGGAATCTCACGGCTTACCGGACGCCATCCAAGTCACCCAGGAAACCTATAACGTTCTACAAGACCAGTATCACTTCACCTATCGCGGCGAAATCGAGATTAAGGGTAAAGGCAACACCCCCACCTATCTCCTCTTAGCTAAATCTCCAAAACCCTTGTCAAGTCAAACGTCCAGTCGCCCTTCATCTCCCCAAGACAGCTAAAATTTGCAAAAAAAAAACGCCCAAGACCGAAATCTGGGCGTTGCCATCAGGGTGCATCTACTAAACACACTATAGCGGTGAGGGGTCTGACCCCGCAACCCTATTAACAAAACTTTACATTTCGAGCCGCAAAAAAGGGCAAAAGGCGCAAATCCAAGGTCTCCTAGGAGGGGTTAGGGAGGAAGGGCTGTAGGTCTCCCCCGTCTTCTTCTGTTCCGGTGTTCCGGTGTTCCGGTGTTCCGGTGTTCCCTTGCCTTTTGCCTTTTGCCTTTTGCCTTTTGCCTCTTGCCTTTTGCCTTTTGCCTCTTGCCCCTTCCTGCCTAATCCCTACAACGGACGATAGACCCGATAATTGATATTCGGGAAGATGTTGTCAATGGCTTCAACCTTCTCAATCCAGCCCGAGTCAATCTTGCCCACATGAACATCGTCATAGATTTTGTGGAAGCGCATCAAATGAGAACGAGTGCGGCGAACGGCATAAGGAACCATCGTTCCAGTGCGCATAATAAACGCCCAGTCCGACGATTGTGCCAAAAGCAGTTCTCGGGCCGCCTGATTGAGTGCGCGCCATTCCAACTCATCAGCCGGTTCGCGCCGACTCAACTCAATCATCCGTTCCGTAGCTTTGTGGAGATGAGGATACACCCAAGCATTGGTATCATTCAGCCAATACTCATGGAACCCCCGGAAGCCCCAACTCGACTGGGACGGTTTACAGACTTGCTGGTTCGGTTCGAGGCGCAAGTAATCAGCCAAGTGGGTCATATCATAGGTGTTTTGGTCATACCAAGACTTGCGGAAGAGGTAGTCAATGAACCAAGGTCCTTCATACCACCAGTGACCGAATAACTCCGCATCATAGGGAGAGACCACAATCGGCGGGCGACCCATAATGCCATGAAGATGTCCCACCTGCCGTTCCCGGTTGAACATGAAGTTCGAGGCGTGTTCAGCGGCTTTCTCTCGCGCCCAATAGGGGTCATAGAGGGCTTTTTGGCTTAAATCTAGCCCTCGTCCGGTGATTTTGTGATATTTAATCCCCGTGTTCTTACGTTGACCGTTGGGCATGATGTAGGGCTTGATGTAGTCATACTCAGCCTCCCAGCCTAGATCTTTATAGAACTCCCGATATTCCGGCGCACCGGGATAGCCCACTTCCGAGGACCACACCTGTTGCGAGGATTCATGATCGCGGGCAAACACCGCTACCCCGCTTTCCGTGAAGATGGGGGCATAGGTGCCAAATCGGGGCCGGGGGCGGGCGTAGAGAATGCCGTGACCATCGGTGAGGAAATAGCGCAGGCCTGCATCGGCAATCATGCGCTCTAAGCCTTCAAAATAGGCGCATTCAGGCAACCAAATTCCACTGGGGGGGCGGCCGAAGTTTTCCTCGTAATGCTCGGCGGCGACCTTTAACTGCGCCCAAACCGCCTGGGGATACATCTTCATCAAGGGCAGATAGCCGTGAGTGGCGCCACAGGTGATGATTTCGAGGTTGTTGCTATCGAGGAATTGCTTGAAGGCTAACACCAGGTCGCCCTGGTATTTTTCCCAAGTTTTGCGTGTCTCGGCAAATTCGCTGGCGTAATGTTCAGCCAGATAGCGCAGATGACCGTTATGCTCGTTGTGGACGATCTCTTTTTCAATGAGATCTTGCAGTTGCGCGAGGTGAGCATCGTAGCGCTCTTGGAGAAGGGGGTCTCGTAGCATGGACACCAACGGCGGTGTCATGCTCATGGTCATCTTAAAATCGATGCCATCGTGTTTGAGACCTTCAAAAACCCGCAGTAGGGGGATATAGGTCTCGGTGATGGCTTCATAGAGCCATTCTTCCTCTAGGACATAGTCACTTTCGGGATGTCTGACGAAGGGAAGATGGGCATGGAGAACTAGAGAAACGTAGCCAGTAACCATAGGATTTATCGTGGGAGATTCGTGGTGAACAGTCAAACAGTCTGGAGCGATAACAGACACGGGTCAGGAGGGCGATCGCTCCTGAAATCTAATTCCTATCATCATAGTTGACGAGTCGCCCTTGTAAACGCCCCGACGAAACGCCCCGATGGGGGATGACGCCGAGGGCGCTCAAGAGTCACCCGGATAGAGGCGGCCATCGTCGATGCACAGAGAGAGAGGATATGATTAAATCAAAATGGCCTCGGCATCAGAGTTCTATATCTTGACTTGATTTCGGGTGCCTCTTGGCATCGTCACTACTGTCCACTCCCCGTTTGGTCGGAATCTCTTATGAGCGCAACCCCTGGTAAGTTACTTGCTCAAGCAAAACAGGGCGATCCTAAGGCGATCGCCGCCCTGATGAATCGCTCGACTCAATCGAAAGGCATTTCGGTCAAAGCGTCCCTCAAAGAGCGCTGTTTACAAGTTCTTTTCGAGGGCAATGTCGTGCCGCATCAGGACAAAACGATGGAGTTTGTCCGGGAGGGGATGGCGAAACTGCAAGTCGAAGCCGTTGACCGGGTGAAAGTTTATGGCCGCCAAGTCGGACAAGAAACCCCGGTTTGGCAGGATGAGATGATTTTGGCCAGTTCGAATCCCTTTGATGAGGAAACCGATGATCTCGGTTTGGGAATGGAGGACGAGGAGGAGGACTATGACGATCCCTCAGCCATCTCGGATACGGATTTTCCTGAGCCGCCAATGGGGGCTGACTCCTTTCTCGATGAGGATGAGCCAGGGTTTGATGAGGCCATGGAGGAAAATTATGATGATGGCTTCGCCGAGGAGGAGTATGAGGGCCAGGACGTCGGCGATGAGGACTCGGCTGGGGCTGAGGCTGAGGCGGACTCGGAACAGAAAAAACCGGGCGTTACGGTCGCGGCGGTGCTGGCCGTTTTGCTATTGCTGATTCTTGGGGGAGGCTACTACGTTTACAGCTCTCGCCCGGAACTGCTCAGGGCTTTACCCTTTTTCGAGGTTGATGATGAGGGCAATGTTGAGTTGACTCCGCCTCAGGGGGAAACCGGCTCGGATGGCGGGTCATCCGAGGAGACGACCCCCCCTGAGGCGGGAGAGACTGTCGCCCCTGAGGCACAAAATCAAGCTCCAGTCGATCCCTTTTCCTTGGCGGTGAGTGCGGCCATTGAGGCGTCAGAAAAAACCCAGACGGCTCAATCGCCCGAAGAATGGCAGGAGATTGCTGATCTCTGGGAGACGGCGATCGCCCAAATGGAGGCAGTCCCAGAGGATCATCCCCAATATGATGTCGCTCAAGATCGCGCCCAGTCTTATCAAACTAATCTGCAATATGCCCAGCAGCAGGCGCAATAACGGGTGTAATAACGGGTGCAATAACCCACCCCCTAAACTTGTCCACGATCGCTAGACATTTCACCAGGAGCATCAGACTGATGGCACGGAAATCATCCGATTCAACTTGGCTCGATTCTGTAGAGGGATTGTCTCTCGTTGGGGTGGTGTTGGGAACCGCCGCTACCTTAGTGTTTCAGCAGTTGGTCTATGTGTCGGCCCCCCTCGCCTTGGCTCTGGTGATGAATTTTGTCAATCGACAACGCCATGAGGAGGAACTCGAACGCAATTTAGGCGATCGCGTGGTGGAAACTCGCCTCGATGTTGAACGCCAATTTGAAGAAGAACTCTCACGGGTACGAGAGGAAGCCACTCGCGCCGACGAGGAATCGGTTGCGCCCCCTCAGATGGATTTATCGGGGGTTCAGGAACAACTCGAACGCTTGCAAGTTCAGACGCAACAGCCGATGGTGGCGGTGGCTGAACTTCAGCAACAGATTAGTCTGTTGTCGACTCAGGTGGCCGCCGCCTTAGGGAATTTAGAGCAGGTTGGGACTGGGGTCGCCCAGGGAATGCTTCAAGGGATTGTCGATGAGGCCCAAAACACAGGATCCAGCTCTGATTTAAGCTCTGATTCAAGCTCTGATTCAAGCTCTGATTCAGCCGCTGTGGGAGTGTCATCCCCAGAAGCGTTTTGGCAGCACTATCATCGGGGAGTACGCCGGTTTGCTCAAGCGGATCTGGCCCAAGCCAATTTGAGTCAACAGCGAGAGTATCTCAATGGTGTGGATTTGAGCCAGGCCAATCTCCTCTGTGCGAACTTGGTGGGCGTTAATCTCGGTGAAGCCACCTTGACGGGGGCCATCTTAGATGAGAGTCAGTTGGATTATGCCAATTTGAGCCGATCGCAGCTGAACCGGGCCAGTTTAGTCGGGGCCAATTTACGGGGTGCAAATCTGCGCCGGGCTAATCTTCGGGACGCGAATTTGGAAAACGCGGATCTCTCTTATGCGGATTTAACCGACGCTCAGTTCGAGGGCGCAAACCTCAAGGGAGTAACGTTTTTTCGTAGTCGAGGCCAGGAACAGGCTGTCATGCCTAGCCTGGTGGCGGTCAGAGCTGACCTTTCTCGTTAAAACAACCCCAGATAATATTCTGTGCTGACCTTTCTCGTTAAAACAACCCCAGATAATATTCTGTTAACCTGCCTCTGATAAAATTTGTGAAGTATGGTCTAATAGTACCCAGAAGTCCCTGTTATCGCGGAATACAGTTTTTTGTATGGTAGCGGGACGGTTTTTTTGGAATACTTACAGATAGACTTCAATCTAAGAGGTGTGAGAGTGAAAGACGTAACCCGTTCCACAATTTTTCCATCCTTGCTGCTTCGGTTCTCTCCGGTGCTGTTGGGAATGTTAGTTCTGCCCTGGGCCACGGATGTGGCCGCGAAAGAGGTCACGGCCTCGATCGAAAAATCTCAAGCGGCAGCCCCCACGACGACGAAAGGACTTGAGAATGAGGCGATCGCTCCTGAAACGCCCCAACTGTCTCAAGTTTTGAGTGTCAATGACTTTTCCCTCGAAGAGAACAATGCGTCTCTCGATCAAGTCACGTCCGTTTCCCAGTTGTCCGATGTCCAACCGACGGATTGGGCATTTCARGCYYTGCAATCGCTGGTTGAGCGCTACGGTTGTATCGCGGGGTATCCTGACGGAACCTTCCGAGGCAACAACTTCATGACCCGGTATGAGTTTGCTGCTGGTCTCAATGCTTGTTTAGATCAGATTGTGGCCATCGTCGGTGGTGGAGATAGCCTCGATCCCAGTGATTTAGCCACCATTCGCCGCTTACAAGAAGAATTTGCCGCTGAATTGGCCACCCTGCGTGGTCGGGTTGATGGCTTAGAAGCRCGCACCGCTGAACTCGAAGCTAACCAGTTCTCCACCACCACCAAACTGAATGGGGAAGCGATTTTTGCCCTTTCGGATACTTTTGGTGATGCGATCGGAGCCGGTGAGGATATCACTCAAACCCAGTTCGCCTACCGGGTTCGACTGAACTTTGATGCGAGCTTCACCGGACGCGATCGCCTACGGGTTCGTCTGCAAGACCGCAACCTTGAGCATTTCGACGGCGGGTTTACCGGAACCAACATGACCCGGATGGGTTTTGCCGGAACCACTGATGGCGTAGAAATTGATGACCTTTACTATCGTTTCCCCATCGGCGATAACTTCCGGGGTTATATCGCCGGTAAAGTCGATTCTGACGACATTGCCAATATCTTTGCTCCTCAATCGAGTAGCGGTAGCGGTGCTGTGTCTCGCTTTGGACGCTTTAACCCCTTGTTCCGGTTGTCATCCGGTGCTGGTGGTGCCATTCAGGGTAGCTTCGGTAATTTTGGCTTGGATGTCGGCTATCTGGCCGATAATGGCAGCAATCCTGAACGCAAGAACGGTCTGTTCAATGGCGAACATGGCGCGTTTGCCAATCTCACCTATGCCCTGAGTGATGCCATTGACTTGGGCGTGTCCTATCACCGCAGCTATGCTCCCGGTGATGATGTGAATCTCTCGGGGAGTACCGGAAGCAGTCGCGCCAGTAATCCTTTTGGTAGTGATGTGGCCGTTTCCTCTGATTCGGTTGGCGCTCAGTTCCGCGTCGGACTCGGTGCGCTTGATTTCTCGGGTTGGTTCGGCTTYACTTGGGCYAATGCTCAGAATRATGGCAATGGTTTCCAAGATGGCGACCAAGCTGAGGTGATCAACTACTCTGTCGCTTTGACGGCTCCCGACTTGGGCGGYGACGGMAACTTGGCKGGMCTSRTWGTSGGKGTTCCCCCGCAAGCGACGCGGGTTCAAAACTCTGACCCGGCGGTTTTGGGACTCGAAGACACTGATACGTCCCTACATATTGAGGCCTTCTATCGCTATCGCCTCAATGACAATATCGCGATTACCCCTGGRTTCTTCGTGATTACCAACCCGGAACACAACAGCAACAATGATGCTCAATGGGTGGGAACTATCCGGACGACGTTTAGCTTCTAGGAGTCTCCTAGGGCGATCCGAGAAGTCCGAGAATCTCGGCAATTGAATTAGCATTATCCCTCACCACCTTGAGGCGGGTTCCCAGCCCGCCTTTTTTT
>FSSI02000019.1:0-37908 GCA_900149785.2 Phormidium lacuna HE10JO
GATGTGCGGGACGGATAAGTATGGATTCCCGACTCGTCACCGCTCACGGATTCAGGTTCACAAGGGCTTTCGGACTGGCGACATCGTGGCCGCCACGGTTACCGMMGGCAAGAMAATTGGYTCMTAYSTRGGACGGGTTCTCTGCCGTGCCTCTGGTAGTTTTGATATTACCACCGCATCGGAAAGGGTGGCAGGCATTAGCCACAAATACTGCAAACCCATTCACAGAAAGGATGGTTACGCCTATGCTTAAAAGATTGACGGGGACTCAAGTCCCCCTGTTGCGTTTCCTCCCCGGTCTAAAGACACGGGGCTTCCACGCGAGCAAGAGGTTGACGTGACTCAGGAATTTCAGGTCTCTGTAACCCCCGTTGGCGTCGATGAATATTTACTACGCACCGAACGGGTTGAACCGGGTGTTCCTCTGGCGGAGGAACAGACGGTGTGGAATCTCGATCGCTGGATGCAGCAAGCCCAGCGATTGATGAATGATCCGGTGTCGGGCCTGTTAACGCAACAACAAACGGGCGCGTCACCCATGCCGTCGAGTTTGGTCGGCCTGGGACAAGAGTTATATGATGCCCTGTTTTGTGGGGATATGCGCGATAGCTGGATGATGGCCCAGGCCATCGCCCAAAACCATCAGCAACCTCTACGATTGCGCTTAGGGCTAAAGGGCAACCGCCTACCGAGTTTGCCTTGGGAAGTTCTACATGATGGGGATTATCCTCTGGCGACGGGAACCAATATCCTCTTTTCCCGTTATCAGCCGGCCACCAACGGCCTGGCCCCTCCCACCATTGCCACGCCTTTAGAACCTCATCAACCGTTGCGAGTGTTGATGGCCATCGCCGCCCCGAGCGATCGCGCCAATTTGGAGTTAACCCGCGAAGCCGAAGAACTCGAAGCGGAGTTACGGCAACTTTACGCGCAAGGGACGGTTCCCCAAGTTCCCACCCAAGTCGAAATTCTGCGCCAACCCGATCGCGCCCGACTCACCCAAGCCCTAGAACATGGTCATTATCATGTCTTCCACTATGCCGGCCATAGTAATTCTGGGGTGACGGGAGGTAATGTCTATCTGGTGAACCAAGGCACCGGCCTAACGGAAACCCTCAGTGGCGATGACTTGGCGGGACTGTTAGCCAATAACGGGATTCAACTGGTGTTGTTGAACTCCTGTCGCGGCGCTCACAGTCCAGGAGGGGCGCAACAGGCGGGAGAACGACATTTAGCGGCGGCGTTGGTCAAACGCGGCATTCCGGCGGTGTTAGCGATGGCTGAGCGCATCCCCGATGAGGTGGCCTTGACGCTGACGCGGCTGTTTTATCGGAATTTGACCCGTGGCGCGGTTTCGATTGATCTCAGTGTCAGTCGCGCCCGTCAGGGGTTGATTTCGGCCTATAGTTCTCATCAACTCTATTGGTCGTTGCCGATTCTCTATCTACATCCTAAGTTTGACGGCTATCTCACCCAACGGACGGGGGAGGAGATGCCAGCCTCGGAGGAACCGCCCTTGTGGTTGCGACCGCCGGAGGCTTGGTCGGATCACGAGACGGTCCCGGCCGCCTTGGGCGATCGCCTCGATGATGATACCCTCGGCGAGATGGAGTCCTTTGAAGGTACAGAGCTGGCGACGGTGTGCGATCGTGGTACGGAAACCCTAAACACCCTCGATCCGGGAACGGCTGAAGATAAGGCGGTGGTGCAAGACCTGTTTGAAAGCTTGGGCCAGGATCACGGGCAGCCGTCTCAGGGGAGTCAACCTCCGTTAACCGAGTCATCCCAAACGACGCCTTCGGGGTCTAATCCGCTTCCGAAGTCTCCTCCCCAAACGCCCAACCCCTCCGCCACGGCTTTGTCTCAGGAGACGGGAGGCGATGAGACGAGGAAACACCCCCCCTATCCGCTACCTGTCTTGGCTGGGGTGGCGGCGGTGTTGGTGCTTGGGTTAGGCGGTGTCATTTGGGGCCTGCGCGATCGCGTCCCCGATACCCCCGGACCCCAACCAACTCTTGTTAACGATCCTCAGCCAGACGACAAGCCAGACGACAACAATCGTCCCCAACGACCGAGTGGTGAGGTGACGGCTGAGGCCATTGAACAACTCAGTCTCGGCAATATCGAGGAGGGTGTGCCGTTGGTGACGGAGTTGTTAACGAGTCGTCGCAATGTTCTCAATCAGGCTGAAACCGCGTTGGCGGCAATTCCGACAGAGGATCTCGATCGCCCGGAGGTATTATTTCTCAAAGGCCGTCTCACGTGGCAGAAAATCCAAACCGGTGATCAAGACTATAGTCTCGATGACAGCCGCCGTTTCTGGCAAGCTGCGGCCCGTCGGCAACCGGATACTCCCCTCTATTCTCTATCCTTGGGGGTTGTCTATTATGCTGAGGACAACATTCAAGAGGCGATTGGTCAATTCCAGCAGGCGATCGCTCAACTTGATCGCCCAAACCCGCGTAGTGATGAAGATCTCGGCGGCATGACCGCCTCACAGTTGAGAACTCAGGCCTATGCTGGGTTAGCGTTAGCCTATCAGCGTCAGGGAGAGAACCTCACCGGCGAGCGTCGCCAGGAACGGCAGGACCAAGCCCAAGCCTTGCAGATGTTAGTCTTACAAGAAGATGCTGAGGCCTTTCAAGGGACGAACTTAGGCAAACATTGGCTTTGGACATCCGAGGCGATCGCCGCTTGGCAACGGTTAAGTCAGCGCCGCTAGAATCTACTCAATCTTGCTCGGAAAACCGTTTTTTATGGGGATTAAAACCCAGTTTCAGGCAAGATCGAAACAGTTCAGTAAAACTTCGGAGATGGGACTTCTATTCTTGACGGATCGGTATAAAATAAACCACAAAAAACTGAATCAGAAAATATAACTCTGATTCAGTCTCCGTATAACTACGTTTAATTGGGGGATTTAGTCCACCCGTTCAAGTTGCCAAAGTATTTGGTTGCCTTCCCGGCGAACCCTTGACACGACCCAGTTACGCCAAACCCAATGGTCACCCCGACTGGTGACAGCACTGGGGTTAATATCAATTAATGCCGCCAGTTCTGAACTACTGACTAAATAGGACTTTGCCGCAATTTCGTCCGCGATATGTAGACTTTCTACCAAATTGCGGAGTTCATTGACACGAGAGTCGCCCGATAGAGTCTCGGAGAGTGCTTGATTTCCTAAATCTGTTGAAGATGTAATTGAGTCTGCCATTCCAAAAGTCATGAAAGGGATAGAAGTTATCGCTTTCAATTGTAACGTTTCCCGTCCAACTTCGTAACTTAACCACCAAAAAGAAACATAACGTCGCAAAAATACCCCCAAAATGAGAGAGGGATAAAGGTATTCTAAGCAGTCGGGAGCAGCGCCGCAGAGCGATCGCCGCCCCCGCTCCCCACTATTTCCGAGTAGCCAGTCCGAGCTTAGTTCTGACTCAAGGCTGACAAAACCCGATCATGGATGATGCCATTACTGACAATTACCCCACGAGTATCTCGCAACTTAACATCGCGACTAAAGTCGAGGGGTTGACCATACATATCACTGACGCGGCCCCCGGCTTCTTCCACGACAATCGCCCCGGCGGCATGATCCCAGATATTCTCACGATAGTCAGGGCGATCCGCCGAGGGAAGCCGTAAATAGAGAGCTGCATCTCCCGCCGCAACGACCCCATATTTCGCCTGAGAGTCCATATGTAACGAGGGAGTGGTAATTCCCACCGCGTCGAGGAGTTTTTGCTGTTCAGCGGGGTTTCCGTGAGCGGCTTCGACACTTTCGACGACCCGCAATTTACTGACATCCTCCGCACCGCAGACATGAATCGGTTGGTACTCTCCCGTCGAGATGGCCATCATCTGACTTCCCTGGCCACGAACCGCCACAAATAGGGTTCCCGACCCCTCAGCGGTGAGACTCAAGGCGGGACAGACCATCACGCCCACTTTCACCTCGCCGTCTTCAATCAACGCCAAGGCGATCGCATATTGATCTTGGCGCAAAAAGCCTTTCGTCCCATCAATGGGGTCTAACGTCCAAAAACGAGGGGCCACCTGACCATTACCGCGATCGATCCAGTTGAGAATATCCGCTTCGCTGGCGTTGGCCTCAATTTCGCGCACATAGGAGACCACTTTAGCGCGATTGGTCTCATACTCGGGCGATCGCAACGCCGTCGCATCCTCCTCCCCGACAATGGGATCCGTGGGGAACGCCTCCCCCAACGCCTTACAAACCAGAGCTTGCGCCCCATAATCCGCCACAGTCACCGGGCTTTTATCCGATTTTTCCATCGCCGAGGGAATATCCTGACGGACACGCTGACAGAGTTTCGCCGCCGCTAAGGTAGCCTGAATCGCGATGTCTTTTTCCTGTTCGTAAGCCATAAAACAATAACCCGCTTAAACTGTGAAGTTGAGCCAGAGGGAAATCCCCGGCCTCATTAACCATCTCATTAACCATAAAGATGGGCGACCCATTCGCCATAGCCATTGTACGGGAGGGTGGGAACCGTCTCCCAAGAGAAAGATGGCCCCCGACTCACCAACCGTTCTTGAGCCTGAGACCAACGAGGATGAGGTTTACTGGGATTAACATTCGCCACAAAACCATATTCATTGGGAATGAGACTATTCCAGTAGGTGGCCGGCTGTTGCTCAACAAACTCAATTTTGACAATGGATTTGGCCCCCTTAAACCCATACTTCCAAGGCACAACCATACGAATCGGAGCGCCATTTTGTTTAGGGAGCGTTTCGCCATAGGCCCCGGTGGCAAAAAAGGCCAAATCATTGGCCATCTCTTCAACGGTTAAGCCCTCGGTATAGGGCCAAGGTAACGAGTTGGGCCGCCAACCGGGACCTGGAACCACCTCAGAATCATAGTAGGAACTGAAGCGAACAAACTTAGCACGGCTGAGGGGTTCAACATCCTCCAAGAGTAAGCGCATCGGGAAACCGGCCCAAGGGACCACCATCGACCAAGCCTCCACACAGCGGAAGCGATAAATGCGTTCTTCCGTGGGAAACTTGCGTTTTAAGTCATCAATATCGTAAGTTTTGGGAGATTTGACCAATCCGCCCACTTCGACTTTCCAGTTTTCCGTGGGTAGGGCCTGGGCCGCTTGCCAAATGGATTTGCTGCCACCAAACTCATAGAAGTTGTTGTACTCGGCGGTGAGTTGTCTAGGTGTGACTTGGCGATCGCTCAGCGAGTCGGCCGTAAACTGAGGATTGGTGGCTAGATTCGGCAACGGCTCGGTTCCGGCCAGAGCGTCGATATCCGAGTTAGACGAACGCCCGCAGCCGGTTAAGCCAAGGGTACTCAGCCCGACACCGGCGGCGAGACTCCGTTTGAGAAAACGACGACGATTCCAAAAGACCGTTTCAGAACTAACAGAGGCTTCAGAATGAGTCCAGGGTTTGGGAAGATGAATCAACACGTTGTAATAGCCAGTTGTAATAGGAAACAGACAAGACTTAACGGGACAGGGCTGACTGCTCTACAATTATCGGGGAACACTTGGAGAACACCTCAATGATACCCTTTGACATTACGTTGGCCAGCGCCCTAGGAGAACAGGTCAGTGACCTCCTCGAACCCATCGCCGCCCAGTTTCGCAGTTTGAATATCCCGGCCCCCATTACCCACTGGGGCCATCCGGTGATGATGGGAATCGTGGCCGTCGTGATGGGTGGGGCCACCGCCCTCACCGGCTGGAAAGGACGGTTAGCCGAAGATAAGGACGAGTCACAGAAAAATCGCTCTGCTCATAGCAAGATTGCCAAGTTTATGGCATTTTTCATGATGTTGGGCTACACCGGTGGGGTTCTCTCTCTGGTCATGCAACAGCAACCCATCCTCGAAAGCCCTCACTTCTGGACTGGCTCGATGGTTGTGGCCCTATTGGTGTTGCAGAGTCTCACCTCGTTTAAAGGATTTTGGGGAACGGCCAATTTACGGCTGGTTCATGCTTATATTGGCAGCAGCTTGATGGTGCTGTTGGTGGTTCACGCCATTTTGGGGATTCGTCTGGGCCTGTCTATTTAGAAGCCCCCGGCTTCGACATCCCCAGCAACAAGTCGACGTTACAGGAATCGAGTGCATCGAACCGCGAGTTTGATTGTCTGTTTAGCCTATCTCCTCGGAATCTCTCTGGCGAGAGTTCCGGGGATTGCCTATTTCTGGCTGCTGGCGGCGGGAGTGTCAGCCCTGGCCATGCCCCGACTGTGGCGTAAAGGTCCCCGAGGTGGGGTTTGGTTCGGGGCGGGCCTGGTGGGCTTTTTGGGGACGGTGTATCTGCAAGCGGTGATTCCACAACCGGCGGCCGATGATGTGGCCCGCTATGCCAATCAGGAGGTGACGGTGGCGGGGGTGGTGTTAGACCAACCCACCTTGAATCGCAATCAGCGACTGCGGTTTCGCTTTGAGGCGCAGACGCTTCTCTCTCAGGAGTCTCAGGAGTCTCAGGAGTCTCAAGAGTCTCAAGAGTCTCAGGAACTAGCCCAGGAGCCGGTGTCGGTGTCTGGGACGCTCTATGTGACGGTTGACCCGCAGCCAGGCCAGGCGTTACATCCGGGATTGGCGGTGCGGTTGAGCGGTTGGCTCTATGAACCGTCAGCGCCGCAAAATCCGACGGGATTCAACTTTCAGGACTATTTGGCGCGACAAGGCATTTTTGCGGGATTACGGGCGGAGACAGTCCATTTGCAGGGCGCTCAGGAGACATCTGGCTGGGGTTGGTGGCAGTTGCGCGATCGCATCGTCGCCAGTCATCGTCAGGGGTTGGGGGAGTTCCGAGGCTCTCTGGTGAGTGCGATGGTGTTGGGGCGACAGGCGGTGAGTTTGCCCCATGAGCTACGCGATCGCTTCATTGATGTGGGTTTAGCCCATGCGTTGGCGGCGTCGGGGTTTCATGTGTCGCTGATTTTGGGGACGGTGTTGGGGTTGGGGAAACGCTGGGGCGATCGCCGTACCGTCTTCGTCGCCACTGGGGTGCTTCTGTTCTATGTGGGGTTAGTGGGTTGGCAGCCGTCGGTGTTACGGGCGGCGTTGATGGGGTTTGCGGGCCTGTTGGGGTTAGCCTTGGAACGCCGAGTTAATCCTCTGGGGGCGTTGTTGTTGGCGGCGGTGATTTTGCTGTTACTGAATCCTCTCTGGATTGAGGATTTGGGCTTTCAGTTGAGTTTTTTGGCCACGTTGGGGTTAGTGGTGACGGTTCCGGGGTTGGTGAAGGCGATGGATTGGTGTCCGCCGGGATTGTCGCCGTTATTGGCGGTTCCGGTGGCGGCGATGCTTTGGACGTTACCGTTGCAATTGGCGGTGTTTGGGCAAATGCCCACCTATAGCATTTTGGCGAATCTGGTGACGACGCCGTTTTTGGTGGTGGTGACGTTAGGGGGGTTTGTGAGTGCGATCGCGGCTCTGATGTCGCCGGAGTTAGGGCAGTTGTTGGCTTGGAGTTTAGACTATCCTGTTCGCGGGTTGTTGGCGATCGTCACCTGGATTTCCCAACGGCCTCAGGGGGCGATCGTGGTGCAACCGTTGCAACTGTGGCAGGTTCTCGGGTTATATGCTCTCATTGGTGGGGGTTGGCTGGTGCAGCAACAACGAGATTCTCGTCGCCATTGGTTTTATGGGGTGGGAGTTGTGATGGCGTTGCTGATTCTTGTGCTTCCGGGGAGTTTGGCGAAGGCGAATCTGTTGCGAGTGACGGTGTTTGCGACGACTGGGGAACCGGCGATCGCTCTGCAACAGGGTTGGAATACAACGCTTATCTATGGTGGGGATCCTCAGGTGACTCGCTATGGGGTGTTACCGTTTTTGCAACAGGAGGGGGTGAATCGCTTGGAGGCGGCCATCGCCACGTCTTCGGCGGGGGAAGGTTGGGATTTACTGTTGGCGGAGGCGACTCCGCGATCGCTCTATCGTCTCTCGGAAGTGGGGCTATTTGGAGACAATGGCGGAACGTTCCTCGCTCCGGGAACGGAACTGATGCAACAGTCGGTACAGATTACAAGCCAGTCCAATCGCCCGCCCATTGTACGGTTACAGGTGGGCGATCGCACTTGGCTTGTGGTTGGCAATCTCTCGCCGGATCAGCAACGGGATCTCTTGCAACGCCATCGTTTCGCGGCGGTGGATTATTTAGTGTTTTTCGGCCGCCGCTTTGAGGAGGCTTTTCTCACGGAAATCCACCCTACTGTGATTCTAATGCCGTCGGCGATCGCCGCAGAAGCCGCCGAGCCAGTCACCGATTTAGGAGCGAGGTTACTCTATCTCGATGAGGTGGGGGCGATTCAATGGACACCGGAAACGGGCTTACAAGGGGTATTGGAAACTACGCCGTCAAGACGAGATCTTTCCTAACCCTCTTGATAGGTGGGAAAATCGGTGTAGCCTTTAGCGTCAAAGGAATACCAGACTGACATATCATCACTCGGGGCGAGGGGCCAACCGTTGGCGAAGCGTTCGACTAAATCGGGGTTACTGATAAAGGGTCGTCCGAAGGAAATACAGTCGGCCGCTCCGTCGGCGATCGCCGTTTCAGCGGTTTCCTGATTGTAGCCACAATTGCCCATTAAGGGTCCGTCAAATACGGCACGAAACTCTGACAAGGTCATGGGATCACCAAGGTCATGGAAGCCAAATTCTAAGCCATCCACAACTTGCAAATAGGCAAGATTTTTGGAGTTAAGCTGTTGAGCGACATAGAGAAACGTCTCTCGGTAATCGGCAGACCCCATATCATTGAAATTGCCGTTGGGAGAGATTTTGATACCGACGCGATCGCTCGGATAAACACTCGTGACGGCTTCTAAAATTTGTTCGAGAAAACGATAGCGATTCTCTAAACTCCCGCCATAGCGATCCTGCCGTTGATTGGTTTTTGACTGTAAAAATTGGTCAATAAGATAGCCATTGGCACAGTGAACTTCCACGCCATCAAATCCCGCCTCTTGAGCATAGACAGCCGCTTGACGATAATCATCAACAATTGCCGGAATTTCTGCGGTGTCTAGGGCGCGAGGGGTTTCGTAGTCTTTTTTGCCCTTGGGCGTATGAATGCTATCCCCGGAAATTGGGATGGCTGAGGGGGCGACGGGTAAGCCAATTTCGGGGTGAAAATCGCTATGGGAGGCACGTCCACAATGCCACAGTTGTAGGAAAATAGGCGTTCCTTGGTCATGAACGGCATTGATAACCTGTTTCCAGCCCTCGGCTTGTTCTGAGTTATAAATGCCTGGGGATTGTTGCCAACCAATTCCTTGAACCGAGACAACAGTGGCTTCGCTGAGAATTAACCCGGCGGATGCTCGTTGACGATAGTATTGTGCCATTAAGGCGTTGGGAATCCGCTCAACTCCGGCACGCGATCGCGTCAACGATGCCATGACAACTCGGTTTTTTAAGGGTAATCCGTTGAGGTTGAATTCAGAGAGAAGTTTGTTTGACATAGGGAAAAAGGGAATAGGGAACAGGGAACAGGGAACAGGGAACAACAACTTGGGGGTGTACCTTGGTCGTTGCTCGTTCTTTTCCGGCTTAACCTGACTTTGTAGATGATTGTTGATTAACGATTAGCTGCTCAAACTGACTGAGGGAAATAACTGTAATACGTGGATCTTGCTCAGCTTGATGTCGCATCAACTCTGTATTATAGCCCCAATCCGCTAAGTAAAGTCGCACGGCACTTAAATCCTCTTGTTCAGCCACAGAGTCGAGAGTATTGAGCCGATCTTCGATGAAAATAATCTCTGAATATGGGGTTTCAGTTAGCAGGCGACGCAAGATTTCTTGTTTTTCAAGTTTGACCTCTTTACCAAATAACTGATTACGCTGTAACTCGATGCCTTGCTCTGCCAGAAGTGCGCGCACAAATCGTCCTTCTTTAGTGGTAATAATAACCCAAGGACTGTCCGCCTGTTCTAAGTCATTTAACTGCTTAATGACCCCTGGATAAAAACGATGTAAACTCAGCCAGTTATCGATATTTTCGCGAATCCAGTGATCTCGAACTCCATCGACGGCATTGGCTAATTGAGTGCGATCGAGGTTTTCGGATTCCACCACTGTCTGACAGACCTGTCGCCAATCATTTAAGATCTCAGCTTCAGAGTAGCCCAACAGGCGCGATCGCAGCACGACCGGCATTTCCCAACCCGTTTCAACAACAGGACGTAACCGGTAAAAACTCTCGGCCAGATCCTCGGGGGGCGCCGTCTGACTCGGAGACCAAACCTGACAGTAGGCCCGCCAAGCGGTTTGGAAATATTCAATCAGTCCATTACATAAAACACCGTCAAAATCGAGAGCAAAAAGAGTTGATTTCATCGCAGAGTCGAGTAGATTAAGCCAATGGGCAGGATTTTAGCACCCTCGCTCCCCTTACCGTAAATTGCCATAAAAACGAGAACGAGTCCTCCCGTCCAGGATTCCGGGAGAGGTCACGAGATTCTACGAGGCCGAGATTGAGATCTCGGGAGACTCAATCGGTTTCTTAACCCGAACCAAAAAAAGAAGACAGTTGCGGGTTAATCAGAGACAATAGAAAATAGACCCGGACTCGCCAACCCGTCCCAGCGCGCATCATCATGATCTTCTGCCTCAATCCCAACTGCTCGCAGCCCCGAAATACAGACGATGCCAGTCACTGTGTGACCTGTGGTTCCCGCCTCAAACTGCGAGGACGGTATCGCCCTACCAAACCATTAGCAAGGGGAGGATTTGGCAGAACCTACATTGCCGTCGATGAAGACCGTCTCAATACCTTCTGTGTCATTAAACAACTACTGCCCCAAGACGACGGCAGCGAGGTCACAGAAGGCAGCTATGACAAGACCATCTCCTTGTTCTATCAAGAAGCGACCCAACTGTCAAAGCTCGGGGAACATCCTCATATTCCGACCTTGTTTGCCTTTTTTGAAGAAGAGGGACGGCTGTATCTGGTGCAAGAATACGTTGATGGACAAACCCTGTGGCATGAAATGGAGCGGACGGGAGCGTTTGAGGAAGCCAAAATTCGTGAGATTTTGGTGCAACTGTTACCCGTGTTACGGTATGTGCATCAAAATAATGTGGTCCATCGTGATATCACGCCGGTGAATATTTTACGGCGCAATCGTGATGGGAAACTGATGTTGATTGACTTTGGCGTCTCGAAACAGTTAACCAAAACGGCGTTGGCAGAACCGGGGACGAAGGTTGGCACAATGGGCTATGCACCCCTAGAACAGTTGCGTAGTGGTCAGGCCTATCCGGCGAGTGATATTTATAGTTTGGGGGTCACCTGTCTGCAACTGTTGACCAACACCCGCCCTGATGCCTTATTTGATCCGATGACAGGGTGGCGTTGGCGGGAGTATCTCGAAGCCGATCAAATTTCAGTGAGTCCACGGCTGGGGGCGATTCTCGACAAGATGACTCAGGAACGACTCCGCGATCGCTATCAGTCCGTTGATGAGATTATTCGAGACTTTAAAACTCCCACCAGTAAACCTCAAACCGGCCGCCGTCGCCAAGCACAGCGCAAAACGGCCGTGGCTCAAGGTCAACCCTATACTCCCCTATCCCGGCCCAACTCCCCTCCCCCAAATGCGTCACTACCGCCGACCCATCTCGATACTCCCCCCTCTCAGCAACCTCGGCGTTCGATGCCCCCTCCGCCTCCGAAACCGTCCTCGTTGACACCGGTTCCTTCGGGGCAGACGTTTCCCACCTCAAACAGTCGCTTTAAGGAGATTACGCCCATTTCTCACCGGCCGCCGTTACCGAAAACTCGCGGCTGGCATTGTGCTTACACGTTGCCGGCGTTGACGTCGTTGGTCAGTTGTGTGGCGATTCATGAACTCAGCCACAAGCCACAATCCCTGTCGCCAAATCTGCGGACATCAGCCCTACCCTGGATTGTGGGGGGAGGGTTAGATAATACGGTCTTTGTCTGGAATTTGCAGACGGGCCAGCTTCAGTATGCTCTCGATCGCCATCGTCGTCCGGTGAATGCCGTGGCTATTAGCCCCGATGGCCGAGTGTTAGCGAGTGGGGGCGATGATGCGACAGTTAAGTTATGGAATTTGCAGTCAGGAGAACTCATTGAGAGTCTCGGGGGGCATTTGCGGGGGGTGACGTCGTTGGCGTTTTCGGCTGATGGGGCTTGTCTGGTGAGTGGAAGTAAGGATCGCACCCTTCAAATTTGGACACCGGGCCAGAGTGAGACGACGGGGGTATTGAAAACGCCGTCGGGTAGTATTAAGGCCATTGCCCTCTCGTCTGATAGCCGCTGGCTGGTGAGTGGTGGACTCGATAATAAGATTTATGTCTGGAGTTTGAGCGATCGCCGCTTAGTTCATACGCTGACCGGCCATTTAGGGTCGGTGTTATCGGTGGCCATCTCACCGGATAGTCAGTTTTTGGCCAGTGGCAGTAAGGATCGCACGATTAAGGTCTGGAATCTCGTCTCAGGGACGGAAGTCTGTACTCTGGCGAATCATCTTTGGGATGTCAATGATGTGGCCTTTGGTCTTCATGAGGATATGTTAGTCTCAGCGAGCAGTGATAAGACCATTAAAATTTGGAGTATTCAGGGCCGCCGCGTTTGTGATACCCTCTCGGGGCATATGGGGGCGGTGCATGGGATTGCGGTGGCTCGACGCAGCGGGGCGATCGTTTCGGGGAGTTGGGATAAAACCATCAAAATTTGGTGTTGGCACCAATAGGGAGCAACTCCCGCCAAATTCCGGAATTTGCTCCTATTCTGGAGAGAGTAGTACAGACTCTCAGAGAAACTTGCCGTGTCTTCAAGTCAACCGACCATTCTCGTCACAGGCGGAGCTGGATATATTGGCTCCCATGCGGTTCTGGCCCTCAAAGCGGCTGGCTATTCGGTGGTCATCCTCGATAATTTGGTCTATGGCCATCGGGATTTAGTCGAAGAGGTGTTAGGGGTGGAGTTTATTCTCGGGGATACCTGCGATCGCCCTCTCCTCGATGATCTCTTTGCTCGTCATGACATCGCCGCTGTGATGCACTTTGCCGCTTATATCTTTGTGGGAGAGTCCGTCACCGACCCAGCCAAGTATTATCACAACAATGTGGTGGGGACTTTAACACTCCTAGAAGCGATGCAGGCGGCGGGGGTCCAACATTTCGTCTTCTCGTCTACCTGTGCCACCTACGGGATTCCTCAGTTTATGCCTCTGACGGAAGACCATCCCCAGGTTCCGATCAATCCCTATGGCTTCACGAAGTTGATGGTGGAACAAATTTTGGCGGATTTTGATACGGCCTATGGTCTGAAATCGGTCTGTTTCCGCTATTTCAATGCGGCGGGTGCTGATCCTCAGGGGCGATTGGGAGAAGATCATCATCCGGAAACCCACCTGATCCCCTTAGTGCTTCAGGCGGCGTTAGGGCAACGTCCGTCGATCGCGATTTTTGGGACAGACTACGATACCCCCGACGGAACCTGTGTGCGCGACTATATCCATGTCTGCGATCTAGCACAAGCCCATGTTTTGGGATTGGAGTATTTACTCGCCGGCGGTGACTCCGAGGCCTTTAATTTGGGCAATGGGAACGGCTTTTCGGTGAAAGATGTGATTGATGTGGCTAATGCGATTACAGGGCGCAAGATTCCCGTTACGATTGCCGATCGCCGGGCTGGAGACTCCCCCATTTTAGTCGGAAGTAGTCAGAAGGCTCGTGACGGTTTGGGCTGGATTCCTGAGTATCCAGAGTTAGGCGATATTGTCAGTCATGCCTGGCAATGGCATCAAAAACGTCATGGTTAGGTGTTCTGTGTTAGCGGTTCTGTGTTAGCGGTTCTGTGTTAGAGGTTCTCTGAGTCATCCCCTTCGAGGGGAATTTGGGGAACTGAAAAGACACGGCCACAGAGAACACCGGGGTTCGACCTCGGTTGGGGATTGGTCGGTTGGCAACATAAGGCCAGTTTGCGAATACCGGGCATGATGTCAGCCGCTTTGTTGAGGAGGCCATCAATATCACGGCTGAGACATTCTATGTCATCATGGGTTGCGGCGACGATAAAGAAGGTTGGCTCTCCTAGGGGACTCGGGGCAAAGCCGAATTGACAGTCAGCTAGGTATTGGCCCGTTATGCCGTCAAACGCGTCGCAGAAGTAGCGTAGCAGCGTCCCATGTAGGGTTTGGGTTAGGGCGTGATCGTGAAAACTATGGGAACTGGGTTCAGAACGCATGGCTGGGGTCCTCGGTGGGGTGAATTCGGATCATCCTGGATGATAGGTTGATGCCGTTAGGTGTTCGATGGAGACCTTATGGGTCAGACATCTGGTGTATACATCTAGTGTGCCTAATAATAAGGATGGTTTCTATGATTAGGATCTATGACCCCACGCGATCGTTAACAGTTCCCGCAGCGATCGCTATCATGTTGGGGGGCGATCGCGATCAACATCCAGGGTGCGGCGACGTCTGAGCCAGATCGGGGTTGATAGGCTCGAACGGCATTGGACTGGCGATCGCCGATCAATCCTCGTCAACTCAGGGAAGGGATCGTTTAAGGAGTTACGCGAAATGATGCAAAAATCAGTTGTTTTTATTATTGGGATTGGTCGTTCTGGCTCGACGTTAATGGATTTAATGTTAGGGAGTCACCCACGCGCGTTCTCTTTGGGAGAAATTAGTAAGTTACCGGATTTTGTTAGACGTGGCAAGCGGCTCTGTATGTTGGAGGATAGCCACTTTTGGGAGGAAGAGTTTACGGAGAAGGAACGACAGGATTTAGCCCGAGGCATGAGTGGACATCGGCTACATCGCCAGATTCCCCTAAAGCTGGAACGGTGGGTGCGGGGTTGGCTGGGCAATGATGCAATTCTTAATCCCTATAGTCGCCTGTTTGAGAAGATTGATGCTGATGTTTTGGTTGACTCAAGTAAGTATTTTTCTTGGCTCAATCAACGCTTAGCGGCACGGGAGTTTCAGCAACAGTGGTTACGGCCGTTCTTGATTCATATGGTTCGAGACGGACGAGCGGTGGTCAATTCCTATTTACGGATTTATCCAGACAAGGGCATTGAGTGGTTAACACAACATTGGTTAAATGAGTTGGAAAAGAAAAAACAGCTTTACGATCGCCATCCAAGCGATCGCAAAATGACGGTTCACTATGAGGCGTTGGCCTCCGATCCCGAGGGGACGCTCAAAGAGGTTTGTAATGTCATTGGTCTTGAGTTTACGCCGGATATGATTGAGTATTGGACACACCCTCACCATCATGTGGCCGGGAGTCGTGGCACCAATTCGATGATTGCTAAGTATCGAGGCCAAAAAGCTCGACAACCGCTAGAAACGGCCCATGGTGATTATTATGACAAGATTGATTTTGAGATTAAGTTGGATCTGCGTTGGCGGGGGGAACTCTCGCCGGAAAATTTAGCGGTATTTGAGCGGATGGCCGGCGATCGCAATCGTCCGTTTGCCTGGCCCCGCGATGGGGAAACGGCTCCCTCTAGTGGATTAGGGGCGTAGACGCTTGGACAACTGTTTGAGGCGATCGAGCCACTGACGGGGCATGGAGGGTGCCCGAGGGGCGATCGCCGGCTGTTCGGGAACCTCTTCCCCGAGATAGCGGTAATGTTCCCAGATATCCCAATAGGGACAGCCAGGTGCAATCCGTACTCCGGCCCAATGGAGATATTGCAGGGGTTGTCCGGTTTTTGAGTCGATGAGGCGATCGCCCTCCCGATAGAAATGTGGACTTCTGGCCCAACTTCCGGCGGCTTTTTCTGGACGACGAACCAGGTTGAAGCGTCGCTGAATTCGTTTCAGAACCAGATAGTTGAAAATTGGCTGATCCGTTGTTTTTTTGGAAAAATCAAAGTAATCGGGATGCTTGGCACATTCAGCGAAGGTTTCATACAAGTCTTCTAGGGAAAATAAGCCCTTCTTGGAAGCCCACCAACCACTATTAAAGACATCTTGTAAATCGGCTTCTGTAAATACCCCATCTTCTAACACTCTAGGGGTAAATACATTCGAGATACCATTGGTATATTGATAGTCGCAGCACAAAAAGTCGGTGTTGTCAAGATAACTGAGATTATCAAAAATCTTTTCAAAAACAACAATATCAACGTCAATATATAAAAATCTTTCAAACGGGCCAAACCAGCAAGCTTGCTTCCGTTGTTTATTGGGCGTATTAAAGAAACCACGACCAAAAATTTCATGCAGCTTGAGACATAACTCATCAACAAACTGCAAATCCTCAAAGCGTTCAACTCCAAACGGCTGAGCCGCCTCTAAAACGCGCTCATAGTTAGCATCAAACGGAATTAGAATAATGGGGGTATCTTGATCGTAATGGCGCAGACTCTTTAAGAAGGCGATCGTTTGTTCGATTACCTTATCATTGGCGACGATATAAATTCCATCGGTCATCGGGATTTCCTCATCGATAGGAGCAGACTGAAAGCAATCGAGAGTTGAGAGTTCGTTAGAGAGTTCGTTAGAGAGTTCCTGAACAGTTAGTCGACAGCGAAACCTGAACTTAACAGCGATCCAAAGGCCGTTGGATCGCTACGTCAAGCCAAAGCCGCGCTACCACAAATCCGAACGTAGATAAGCACCTTGCTGTTCGAGCCAATCGCGCCCGAGCTGGATGGTAATATCCGAATGGAGGACTCCCGTACTCTCGACGCGGACTTCCCCCAAACCTAGAGAACGATTGACTTCTAAGGCACTATCGCGATCGCCCCCCTGGGCAATAATCCGCGTTTCCCGTAGAGGTTGTTGCCAATCCTGAGCCAGATAGACATTACGATACCCAGCATCCCACAGTTTATCAATCAGAGCATCCACCGCCTCAGGCTCTTCGGTACTATCTTGAATGGCAATCCGTAAATAGCGCGGATCAGCACGCCAGGCCTGAGTCGGTTCCGACGATCGCCCAAAATGCTCCGCCACCATATGATCAATTTGAGCGTAATTGGGAATCCAATAACTCAACTCCGTCGGCGTTTCCGGGTTACGAAAGTCTCCCGGAAGCAGTAGCATCTGGGCATTCTCGCGGCTGGTTTGACTGGCAAAATTGAGCAGGGCCACCAACTCCTCGACACTGAGATTGGTATCCACATAATCCTGAATCGTTGACAAAATGCGAGGCAGACGGACCAACGTGCGAGGACTCAACGCCTGCTCAATCAAGGCTCGCATCAAGATTTGCTGCCGTTGAATGCGCCCAATATCACCCATCCCATCATGGCGAAACGTCAAAAATTGCAACGCTTCATTCCCCGTCAACCGTTGTTCCCCGGCTTTGAGATCAATGTAAAGATGTTGGGTATTATCGGTATATTGCATGTCCTGGGGAACATTAACCCGCACTCCCCCCAACACATCAATGAGCTTTTCCACCCCTTGGATATTGACCCGGAGATAGCGATCGATGCCCACACCGCCGAGGAGATCGCTCACCGTACGAGCGCTTAACGCGGGTCCTCCTTCCCGATTGGCTTCGTTAATTTTTTGGTCTCCATAGCCATCAATCCAGGTTAGGGTATCCCGAGGAATCGACAGCAGCGTTAAATTTTGGTCTTGAGGTTCAAAGCGAGCCAGCATCATGCTGTCGGAAAGTCCGTCGAGGGAGTTGACGAGGGGATCATGTCCCGAGGGCCTCAAGGACCCGCCGACATCAGAACTGAGGACCTTGGTGCCGAGGATGAGAATGTTAACCGGACGGGTGAGTTCCGGAATCCGCATATTGGAGATGGCTAAATCCTCATCGCTGAAGATGCCGCGATCTTCGGGACGAATCCGGCTTTGCATCAACGGTGTACTCGATAGGGAGACCGCCAGCAAGGCCCCGGCTGTGGCCGACAGCATGGCGACACCACTGAGTCCTAAGCCTAACCACAGCCAGCCGAACCCCGAACGTTTGAGTTTCCCCTGGGGGTTAGGGGATTTAGAAGGGGATGGAGATATTCGCTCTTGATGATTCTGTGCTGACACGGAATTCCTCACACACAAATAGATTGGACGAGTCGTGATGGTTTTGGGCGATGAACGGGTCATCGATGCTGTGGGACTGAATTAGGGGAGGCGATCGCTGAGGTTGCCAATTCCTGGCAACCATAAGGATTTCCCCTGAGACAAGCGCACCATTAGCCCAAAACACATCAAAAAATAGGTGGTTGTCCAGAGACTGCCGCCAATGAGAACTGGGAGGGAGCCAAGTTCTGTGGTTTGAGCCGCAGTGCCAAACAAAATGTAACCTGAAAGCCACAGGAACGCCAGGGTTATCGCTAAGCGGCTAATGGCCAACTCTTGAGCCGATCCCTGCTGACGATAGAGTCGCCACCAGGCCGGGAAGAAGCCAAAGACGGGAACGAGGGTGAAGTAAAACGAGGCAGATTTCATAATCAGGAGACCCAAAGAACAGGAGGGATGCCGCTAGGCGTCGGGAACCGTCCACCAGGCGATCGCATAGTCTTGGTTTGGCTCATGAACTTGACGGTTGTAGACCACTCGCAGTTTATAGCGTCCCTGACGGGGGACAGCGGCGAAGAGATGTTCGAGACTATCCACGTCGCTGGTTGAGGCCGCAATGGCTTGGTTGATGTCGTCAGAGTCAGCGGCCATGAGATAGAGGTTCAAGTCATTTAAGCCGCGATCGCGAAACCCCTCGTTTATATCGTAGCGACCATCACCATTGCGGTCCTCCAGGTCAACTTGACGATCCCAGGTGAGCGTGGCGCTGACATAGCTGTTGGCCATCAAAGGCGCGTCGATGATGTAGTCTTGAACCGTGTTTGGGCGCGAAGTTTGACCCGGATTGACGCTGATGCGATCAAAGTCCCAACCGATGGCCGGAACTGGCTCGCTGGCTTTCCACTGTCCCGGACGAAACTGCTCATAGGCCCGGTACGCGTTGAGATGGCCGGTTCCCATATCCCGATGGACGGGAACCCGAGGATTGCGATAGGCGTCGGAGGTGAGCCAGTTTCCGCCTTGCTTGTCGCCGATGGTGCGGGTCATTCCCTGAAGTCGTCCATCGCCGACATCCTGAATTTTATCAGCCGCGTTGAGGATGACCGCTTTCATGACTTGATGTTGTCGAGCGTCAAGGCTCCAATGGGGGGCATTGTCCTGGAGCTGGCGATCGCCATATTCTTGTAACAGAGCCACCGTTCCCACCACATGAGGCGAGGCAAAACTGGTTCCGGTACTGGGAAACACCTCTCCGTTTTGACTGAGCAGATCCACATCCCGGCCGGGGGCCAACAAACTCACCAACAGTCGCCCATCGATGTTCGTTTCGAGGCCCACATAGCGATCGAACACCCCATCAAAGACATTCCCTAAACTCGATACATCCACTTGGTCGTAAATGCCACTGTGCGCTTGACTGGAACCGACATTAATGCCGTTGTAGTTGTCTGTGGGGATGGGAATGCCTCCTTGTCCTTGGTTTCCGGCGATGACATAGAGGGTATTGTGGTGGCTGGCGGACCAGTCAATACAGAGCGTCAGCAAGGCATTACCATCGAGAACCGCGTCAGAACGAGGATCGAGCCAGAGAGGTTCTCCAAAACTGAAGTTCACGGCTCGCACGTCATTACTGTTTTGCTCGGCGACGTGCTGGGTGGCTAGACAATGTTGGCCTTGACGATTCCCGCCGCGATCGGGGGAGGTGGCGCTGGAGTAGAGCCGGGCTTCGGGAGCAACGCCCCGTCGTTGTTTATGATTGCTGACCATGACACTGGCTACCCCGTGAGCGTGAGCATCCACATGACTTCCAGAAACGGCGGGGCGATCGCGTAGGAAGACCCCAGCCGGTTCTGGGGCGCGCTCGTCGTCTGGGGGAACGCCTTTATCGATGCCAAATTGACCTGGACGACCGATTTCAACCTGTCCAATGGCAATTTTGCGCCCTAGCAGGTTATGGGGGGCTTCATGGAGCCGCTGGGCCTGAATGCCGCCCTCTCCGGTCGAGGATGTGGCCTGAATGGGGGCGAACCAACCTGGGGCGATCGCTAGGGTCATTCCTAGAGTCATTCCTAGGGTGAATCGGGTCAAAATACGTCTGATACGAATACGATCAGCCAAGGCTCTGCTCCTAATACAAATCGGGAAATCGGCTTGCTCAATCTTAATTTTTTGGCGATCGCCAAAAATTGTCGGGGATTATGCCCACGTTTTTTGTTAAACTTTAATTAAATTCTGTATCAAACGCAACACACAAAATCGAGGAACTTGCCACATGGCAACATTAAACTCTGAAAAATCTACAGTTATTGCTCCTT
This sequence comes from Phormidium lacuna HE10JO, assembly GCA_900149785.2. Taxonomy (GTDB): domain Bacteria; phylum Cyanobacteriota; class Cyanobacteriia; order Cyanobacteriales; family Geitlerinemataceae; genus Sodalinema; species Sodalinema lacuna_A. The sequence goes on from FSSI02000019.1 coordinate 20,280, forward strand.
CAATCTTATCAGCCGATTTTAGTCGTCTGGGTGAACAGGTCAAAGCCGTTGACGAAGCCGGTGCAGACTGGATTCACGTGGATGTGATGGACGGTCGCTTCGTTCCCAACATTACCATTGGTCCGTTAATCGTCGATGCTCTGCGTCCGGTGACGAAGAAGCCTCTGGATGTTCACCTGATGATCGTCGAACCCGAGAAATATGTCGAAGACTTCGCCAAAGCTGGCGCCGACATTATCTCGGTTCATGCTGAGCATAACGCCTCGCCCCACTTGCACCGCACTCTCGGCCAAATTCGCGAACTCGGCAAGCAAGCCGGCGTGGTGTTGAATCCCGGTACACCGCTCGAACTCATCGAGTATGTCCTGGACTTGTGCGACTTGGTGCTGATCATGAGCGTCAACCCCGGTTTCGGCGGCCAAAGCTTCATTCCGGGAGTCGTCCCCAAAATCCGTAAACTGCGTCAAATGTGTAACGATCGCGGCCTCGATCCCTGGATTGAAGTCGATGGTGGCCTCAAACCCGCCAACGCTTGGCAAGTGCTAGATGCCGGTGCTAACGCCATTGTGGCCGGTTCGGCGGTGTTCAAAGCCCCCGATTACGCTGAAGCGATCGAAGGCATCCGCAATAGCAAGGCTCCCTCCCCAGAAATGGCGACGGTTTAATTGCTAGTGCTTTAAGCGTTCATCGAGATGGCCCCTCAGTTCGTCACGAGTCTGAGGGGTTTTCCTCACAGGTGAAGTTGGCACAGGCTAACCCAGGGGGAACTGGGGTTATCTCTCCCGTCATGGACCATCCCTGTTCGGCGGCGATCGCCCTGAGATGTTCAATGCGCTTTTCAGTGAGGGGGTGGGTTTGGAAATACTCAGAAGCTCGGATCAGTCCTTCTGGAAATGCCTCCTTCCTCTGTGCCAAACGTCTGAAAAAGTCCAAACTGTTGTCTCCATGACCGTAATGACGAACCACCGATTCTAAGCCATATTCATCGGCGCGATATTCCTGAGCGCGGCTATAATTGAGACTGTTGAGATTGAGCGCATAGCCAATCACATCTGGGCCACTCCCTTGATGACCGAGATTCAGAACCATGCTTCCGAGGAGTACAAAAATTCCCCGTCCCAAACTTTTTAAGCCATCTCGCGCCGATAAATGACCCAACTCATGGCTAAGAACAAACGCCAGCTCGTTTTCGGATTCAACTTGTTCTAAAAATGCTGTTGTGACAAATAACTGTCCTCCGGCTAAAGCCGCTGCATTGACGAGTTCCGTCTCGACGAGATTGAGTGTCAACGGGATGTTTGCTAAGTCTCCTGGATGACGTAACTCCTCTAGTAATTCCGAGAGATAGGCCTGTCGAGTATCGTCTTGAATTAGCTCACCACCGAGTTGAGGTGCAACGGCTGGTGCTAACATTTCTCCGATACGAACATCTTGTTGGGGACTCAGTTGGGGGACGACCCAATCGACGGCTAAGCCTAGGATGAAATAAATGACGAGAGTGAGGCTAATAATGACGCCAAGTAAATAGGCAAAATCAATCAAAGGATTGACTTTAGAAACATTGACCTCTTCGGTGATGGCTTTCGGTTTAAATCCCATCTTTAACGATGACGTGAAGTCCAATATACCCCCAATCTAACGAATCGCTGTTCCATAGGCAATGATTTCGATCGCACCGATTCCCCCTTGTTGTTTACCGCCAATGGTACTGGTTTCATAGCGGATATTGAGAACTTCTGTCGCTCCCCAGGCGATCGCCTGTTCTTTAACTCGTAATAAGGCTTCCCGACGACCTCGATCTAAGAGGCTTTCATAGCTTAGCACTCGCCCTCCCCAGAGATTTCGCAAGGCCATGACAAAGGTTTTAAAATAGTCCGAGGCGATGACAACTTCCCCAACAAAGAGTTGAGAGTCTGAGGCGTGGGGAAGGGGTTGTTTCGCCCCAAAGGAGGAAATGGCCAATGATAAGGTTTCCTGTTCCCGCTTTTGAATGTCTTTGTAATGCTTCTTTTCCGCCAAAATACCAAAAAAGTAGCCGACACTCAGCAAGACGACAAAGATAATCAGTTCTTCCATAATACCCTGGGGCTAACCTTAACGAACTAAAACCGCTGTACCATAGGCGAAAATTTCAGCCGCCCCTTGAGCCACTGAAGACGTGGAAAAGCGAATATTGACAATCGCATTGGCATTCAGTTGTTTGGCTTGTAACACCATGCGATCCATCGCCTCTTGACGGGCTTCATTGAGGAGATCGGTGTAGCCTTTTAACTCCCCACCCACCAAGTTTTTGAAACTCGCACCAATATCACGCCCGACATTTTTAGCGCGAACGGTACTTCCCTGAACAATTCCATAATGTTCCAGGATTTCTTTTCCGGGGACTCCTTCCAATGTTGTCAGAATCATGGCTGTTTTAAAATAAATGGAAGTCAACAGGGTGAGATGCGAAACATCCCACCCAAGAGCTAATTTTAGCAGCGTTGAGATTAAATCTCAGCTAAAGACCGTTCAATGAGACGACGGGCCAGGGTTTGCACTCCCGTATGGCGGTAGTAGTCGGTACTCATATCCAGGAAAGCCGCGAGATAATCGAGGCGATCTTCACTGAAGTCAATGAATCCCTGCAAGCCATGACTGACCTTTTGCGGGGTTAGATCATTAGAACTAACGAAATCCCCCATCCAGCCTTTGACAGAATCAAAGCTTTCGCCAATAAAACTGAGTTTACCATCACTGCTGTCGCCGGGAATTTCTTGCTCAATGTTTTTATACTGAGAATTGTTTTCGAGTTCTTTGGGACTGAGATCACTGAGGCGGCCGCTGACAGTTTGAATGAAATTGGGACCTAAGGGAATCAAGCCATCGAAACAGACTAACGCCGACATCCGCATCAGGGATTCACCGCCATAGTCGGAGAGCGATCGCACAAAATCCCCCAAACTATCCCCCGGAATACCATTGATTTTACAAAAGGCCACCACTTCCACCACTAATTTCAGGGATAAATCAATGGTTTGGGCTTTCTCCGCCTTGGGGGTGAGTTTATTGAGAAATCCCAGGAGGGGAATTTTCTCGCCAATTTTGTTCCCCAGGGCAGCGGTTCCCAGGGCGCTGCCGGTGCTGTCGATGGTATCGTAGAGCCAGAGCGCGGTTTGGTAGCCTTGGGATTTGTCGTCATAGAGGGCGATGGCCCGGCGACTGACGAGATCCAAGATCGCCGGATCGCTTTCTTGGCTGATGGTTTTGATGGTGTTGTCCCATCCCACTAGATTCTCCCATTTGCCGGGGACAATCTTATCTAGGGCATTGAGGCTGAAGATGGTTAGGTTGCGAGTGGGGAGATCGTCAACTCGTTTTTGAATGGATTTACTCATGATGTCACAGTGATGGGTTTATAGTCGGGATAGGCCTTGCAAGTCAAATTGCTTTAACCAGGCCTCGCGATCGCTCTCGGTGAAATCAGGACTACGAGAAATGACCTTGACTTGGAAGCGATCGCCGACCAAAATCGAAGTCTGGCTGGTTCCCACAGTCGCCGCTGGATAGCCACTAATGCGATCGCTGCTATTGCGTAGTCGTTCAGCCGCCGCAGGAACATTGGTTGTATCGGAGATGGCCAGCATGGCCACATCCTCACCATTACGTTTGAGTTTAGCTTCAGCAAACCCATCCTTCTCCTGAGTATACACCCGCTCATACTCCCCACTTGCTGGGGGAAAGAAGCGGTTAAAGGCGCTTCCAGGGATGGATTCAGAGGATACCGCCCCCTGGCCATCGGCGGGTTGGACTTGTTCGGCGGGAGGTGGCGGCGGAACATCGGCTTGAGGGCCGCGACATCCCCCGACAAAAAGCAACATTGCCAGGGAAACGGCAACGCAGAGTTTACGGGTAGCTGCAAAAGACATGATGTTGACCTAGTTATATTGAGGTTGGATTGATATTGATATTGATGCCTAATCCTAACATCGGCCCATAAGAAACAGGAGCGATCGCCCAAATCCCCCCTCTTGCCTCTTGCCATCCCCTCCTGGGAGGGGTTAGGGGTGGGTTATGCCTCTTGCCTCTTGCCTCTTGCCTCTTGCCTCTTGCCTCTTGCCTCTTGCCTCTTGCCTCCCCAAATGGACATCATCCTCTGTCACACCACTGCTGATTTCGATAGTTTAGGGGCAGCCGTTGGCTTAACCCGACTGCATCCTGGCGCTCGTATTGTACTGACGGGGGGCGCTCATCCTGGGGTGGAGGAGTTCCTGAGACTGCACCGAGACGAGTATGCCATTGTTGAGCGGCGATCGGTGAATCCGGATCAGTTGCGATCGCTGTTTGTGGTGGATACCCAATCACGCGATCGCCTGGGTAAAGCCGCTGAATGGTTTGATGCGCCTCAGTTACAGGGCGTGTATCTCTATGATCATCATCCTGGAGTGAGCGGAGATATCCCCGCCAGTGAGCGCCAAATCGAAGACATTGGCGCCACCACCACCCTCATTGTGGAAGCCTTACAGCGGCAAAACATCAACCTGACGGTGTATGAAGCCACAGTGATGGCCTTAGGGATTCATGTCGATAGTGGCTCTCTGACCTTTGACCATAGTACGGCGCGGGATGCCTTGGCCTTAGCCTGGTTGATGAATCAGGGGGCGAGTGTACCCTTGATTGCCGAGTATATTGAACCGGGATTGTCCGATTCCTTGCAAGACTTGTTAGCAACAGCCCTAGAAACCGTGAACAGCGAGGACGTTTGGGGGCAACAAGTCGCGTCAGTGGTGTTGCGTACCCCCGATTATGTGCCAGGATTGTCGGGGTTAACCTCGCGCCTGCTGGAACTAACCGACAGCGATGCCATGATTTTGCTGCATGAGTATCAGCGTCAGGGGGATGAGTCGCGGCTAACGGTGATTGCGCGATCGCAGATTCCCCAGACCGATCTCAACGTCATTTTGCAAAGCATCGGTGGGGGCGGCCATCGCAAAGCCGGTTCAGCACAATTGCGGAATGCTAACCCCGAAGAGGTACTGCGCCAGTTACGCGATCGCCTCAACGCCCAAATTCCCCCACCGCCCACGGCCCGAGAGTTAATGTCCTCTCCGGTGCGGACGATTCGCCCACAAACGACCATTGGTGAGGCCCATCGGATTCTGTTGCGTTATGGCCATTCCGGCTTATCGGTGGTGAACCAAGCCGACGAATTAGTCGGGGTCATCTCCCGCCGAGATTTGGACATCGCCCTGCACCACGGCTTCCATCACGCCCCCGTCAAGGGCTATATGACGCGAAACGTCAAAACTATCAGTCCAGACACCTTGCTGCCCGAAATTGAGGGGCTGATGGTGACATTTGATATTGGTCGCCTGCCGGTTTTAGACGAGGGGGCGTTGGTGGGAATTGTCACCCGCACCGATGTCTTGCGAGAACTCCATGAGGAGAGTCGTCAACTCTGCCCCATCCATCCTGAACGGGAGTCCCAGGGGCGACGGTTGACGCGGGAGGCCGATGTTTGGCAGGGCCTGCGATCGCACCTCAACCCCAAACTGTGGCAATTGCTCGAAACAGCGGCCCAGGCGGCTCAGGAACGGGGCTGGCAACTCTATTTAGTGGGGGGAGCGGTGCGAGATCTGTTGCGGGGGATGCAGTCGCCGCAAGAGACTGAGGTGGCGTTAACGGATATTGATTTAGTGGTGGATGGCTTTCACCAGTCGGCGACGGTTGGCGCGGGGGTAGAATTGGCGAATGTGTTACAGGAGCAGTTTTCGGGGGCGCGGTTGGATGTGCATGGCGCGTTCCAAACGGCGGCGTTGTTATGGCACAATGACCCCGTTTTTGAGTCCCTTTGGTTGGATATTGCCACGGCGCGGACGGAGTTTTACCCCTATCCAGCGGCGAATCCGGAGGTGGAGGCCAGTTCCATTCGTCAGGATTTGTACCGCCGGGATTTCACAATCAATGCCTTGGCGATTCGCTTGACAACTCCTCGTCAGGGGAAGTTGTTAGACTTTTTTGGCGGTGTGTTGGATTTGCAGCGGGGTTGGGTGCGGGTGTTGCACGCCAATAGTTTTATTGAAGATCCGACGCGGATTTTTCGGGCCGTGCGCTTTGCGGTGCGATTTGGCTTTGAGATTGAACCGGAGACGGAACGGTTTATTCGTCATGCGATCGCCAGTGGGGTGTATGAGCGATCGCGCTCCCTCAATCCCCGTACTCCGGCGTTACAGGCGCGATTAAAAAGTGAGTTGAAATATCTCTTGCAAGCGTCCTATTGGCCGCGAGCGTTGCGGGAGTTGGATCGCTTAGGTGCGTTGCAATGTTTGCATCCGCAATTACGATTGACGCGGGAACTATGGCGGCGTTTACAGTTAGCAGATCGTGGGTTACGACGGTTTCAGAAATGGCATCGTCTGAGTCATTGGCGGATGTTGTTGGAGGTGTTATTGTCCCAGGTGGAGACAGGAACTGGGGAGTTTTCTCGCGCGGCGGTGGCGCAACAGTTGCAGTTACCCGATGAGACGGTGCAACGGTTGGCGACGTTGGGGGAACGGCGGGAGCGTCTGCAACGGGAGTTGAGTACGGCGCGACGGCCGAGTGAGGTGGTACAGGTATTGTCGGGGGAGGAGTTAGCGGGATTGTTGTTGGTGGCCTTGGGAATGGGGCGATCGCTGCGTGGTAAAGTCTGGCAATATCTGACGGAGTGGGCTCAGGTGAAGCCGCTGTTAAATGGGGAGGATTTGAAGCAGTTGGGGTACACGCCGGGACCGCAGTTTAAGGAGATGTTGGCGGATATTCAGGCGGGAACGTTGGATGGGGATTTTGGCGGTTCTCGGGAGGCGGCGATCTCGTTTGTGCGCGATCGGTATCCCCTGTGAAACCCTGAGGATGGCGAATTAAATCGAAGAACTTTCAGGCTTGTGAATCTAGTGAAATACGGGCATCCTGAACCCTGACCATGAGTGTCATTGGATCAAGAGGTGAAGCGGTGAAACCACAGATCTCATAAAACTGCTTCGCATCCTCGGAAATGGCATGTACTAGAATGGCGCGTATTCCTGCAATTTCAGCAGCTTGGAGAGTACGCAGAATTGCATCTCGCAGTAGAGCACGCCCAATGCCTTTGCCTTGCCAGTGATGATCAACGGCTAATCGTCCAATCACCATAACAGGAATCGGATCAGGCATATTACGCCGTACCCGACCTGTTGCGGAAGCCTGCGCCACAGCTCCATTGGCGAGACAGTAATAGGCGATGACGACGTCGCGATCGCAAACAACATAAGTGCGTGAAGCTCCTCCTTCCTCATTTTTCATAGCACGACGCTTAAGCCAGTCGTCTAGCTGACGATTCCCTGAGTTAAAGCGTTCAACATCGTGTGACGAATTGAGTTTTTCGGGTGAGCGCAGCTTAGGCCGATCTCGATCTAATCCCACGGAGCCTTAGTTGTCAGTAATGTACGCAGCTTGTCATCTTGAGTCGGTGGTGCATCCAGCAACGCCACAAACTGCTTAAATTTAAGCTCATCTAACCCGAAGAACGTCTGTTCCAGAAGAACATCTTGGGCCTTCTGATACGATGACTCCAGCATAAACTCCGAGCGACTCTTGCCCTGCACTTCAGCGGCATGATCAATGATATCTCGTTGGCTTTGCTTGGCTCGGATGTTGATTGTAACATTGCGGGTCTGGCTACCCGACTGTTCACCGGTTGAGGTGTGCATAGTGCTGATCTCTTTTCTAATAGGAGACTCCCCACCAATATAAGAGCTTTGTGTGGACAATGTCAACACATGTTTGTTGTTTTGACGCAACTGCTCACTAATCGTCACGAGAACAACGGCTCGATTTTGGCTTGGATTTCCTCAAATACACTTTTTGCTGCAACCTCGACAACTTGAATACCGCTCTTTCAACAGTCGTAACCATGGTCTGAATCTCCATCTAGCGCAACAGATCTGCATACCCTGTCATTTTCAGGCCGAAGTCTCTACAGAGTGTTGCTGATATAACAATGGTTTATCGGTTTAACCAGCATTTCACTCCAAGCCTTTTGCTACAGTTGCCACAAAATCGCTTTTGTGGCATTATCTCATTAATTGCTCTCTGAGAGCTGCAAGCCAGGCAGATAAGGTTGATGCCCTCGCTCTCACCATTAGACTAAGCAGCCTAACACCATGTTCAACTGCGATAGTCTGCTGCAACAGATGGTTATAGCATTTGTCAAAAGTCGTACCACAGATAGTTGCAGAGGCGAACCGCAAGTGGCGCACTCTTTTTTGGTATTAATGTATAGTAAGATTCTTGAAAAATGGTATTAGCTTTTTCGGAAAATATGCTCTCGATGATACGTAAGATAATGTTGATGGCGTTGCTCTATTCGACTCAAACATAAAGAAGGATAAATCCCTAATATCTCTGCATCTGATTTCTGTAATTGGCTTGAAATCAATACTTTCCCTCTGTTATCAAAAGATATAAGACCTGCATCAAAAGCAGCATCAAGGGTGGGTGAAAGAAGAAAGCCATTGAAGGCATCAATAGATTCCTTTGAATCACACTTTGAATAAGGCTTGATATGGGATGCTCTTAATAAAGAAAGTTCTTTGCATTTAGTTACGGCACATTCTCCCCAATACTTAATAAGTCCATCTCGAAAATATCCTTGTCCAATTCTTGCTGTGACAACTGCATTCCGTTTTGCTTTTGGCAATTCTAAATATTGGATATCATTTTTAGTTAATTCATTGCCTTCTATATTTCTCGAAATCATCCAAACAAAAGAATGAGCATCGAGAAGAGAAACTTCTCCTGCCAGTTTTTCGGTGAGCAGGGTTTTTAAATTAGCCAAGATGTTATTGAAAATCAAGTAATTTTCCCAAGAGCATTTCCGACTTGTTGTGAAGCTTTCCCCCAACAAAGAAAATGCCTTATCAAAATAGCTGGGTGCTATTGGCATATACTGATTTCGATCCTTGAGAAATAGGAGATATGCAATTAATGGGTATTTTTGACCAAATAAATTGACTAAACGACCAAAAACATTGAGGTCGTCGGACTTACGATATAAAGAGTGAAATACTGAATCAAATGATTCAATATTTGAAAAACTGTCTAAGGCAATACATAAGGCATGATGTGGCCGGCTGTTGTCACCATATCTTGACTGCCACTGGACTAAGTTATTGCTAGGTAGCTCAATTGCTTCAACGACAGAACGAGCAATTGTTCCAGATCCAATGTCAGATTCTTGCCAGTTTTGAAACTTCAGTATTTTTCTGGCATCACGATACAGATCGTATTTATACCCCTCCTCAACCTCTGTATAAGGATTTGAACTAAACGACGTCAAATCCATACCGCTTTCTTTAATGACATGCTCTCTAAACCGTTGAAACTGTTGCTCGAACAGAAATATATCAATCATGACTAGGCGTGTTTAGAAAAACAAAGGGCAGCCCACTTGCAGCGTGCGCCTACCCGATGGGATGGTTGGGGTTGAGGAGCGATCGCCCCCCAACCCCAACCTCAACCCCGTTCCCTTACGCCGACTTGGCCAGCACTTCCTCAGCCAGAGGAAAGCCCAACTCCTCCCGTTGCTTGAGATACAAATGAGCCACCCGGCGGGCCAAATTACGAATCCGACCAATATAACGAGTCCGTTCCGTCACCGAAATCACCCCCCGGGCATCCAGGAGGTTGAAGGTATGAGAACATTTGAGGACATAATCAAGACTGGGGGCTACTAAGCCTCGCTGCGTCAGTTGTTCGGCTTCTTGTTCGTATAACCCAAACAGGGTAAACAACATCTCCGGGTTGGAGGCTTCAAAGTTATAGGTACATTGTTCAATCTCCCCTTGTAGATGAACATCCCCATAACTGAGGTTGTCGGCCCATTGAATCTCGGTGAAGGCCTCAACTTCTTGCAGATACATTGCCAGCCGTTCTAAGCCATAGGTAATCTCAATCGCAACCGGTTTGCAGTCAATGCCGCCACATTGTTGGAAATAGGTAAATTGGGTAATTTCCATCCCATCTAACCAGACTTCCCAACCCACACCCCAGGCCCCCAACGTCGGAGACTCCCAGTTATCTTCCACAAAGCGGATATCCCGATCTTCGGGGCGAATCCCTAAGGCCCGCAGGGAATCCAGATAGAGGTCTTGGATATTGTCTGGGGAGGGTTTGATGAGGACTTGGTACTGATAATAATGTTGATAGCGGTTGGGATTTTCCCCATAGCGGCCGTCTGTGGGGCGGCGACAGGGTTCAACGTAGCCCACCGCCCAGGGTTCGGGACCGATCGCCCGGAGGAAGGTATGAGGGTTCATGGTTCCTGCCCCCTTTTCTGTATCGTAGGGTTGGGCGATCGCACAGCCGCGATCGCTCCAAAACTGGTGTAGGGTCAGGATCAGGTTTTGAAAGTTCATTGCTACGGGGGTCAAAAATCAACGTCATCTATTGTGGCCTGTTGTGACCCCCTTTCAGCAAGGAATTAGCGGTTTGCTTGATTTAACCAAGTCCGCAAGTCCTCCAAACGGCTGAACCTCGTGACAGAAGCCTCTAAAAGCTCATCGATTTCACCCTCTGACAAGCCCTCAATCTGTTGACGCAGATCCGGGGGAATATCTCCCAGGCGGCGGGAGAGTTGCCGCATCACGTAAAACTCCTGGGAGGGTTGGAAGCTCCGTGATTGATCGCGGAGAGGAAAACCGACTCAAGCGGCTTTAGCCGCCAGCMCCCCCTTGCGGGGTGGAGGGGTATGGTTGCCCCTCCATGGAGCTATGGTTGGCTCCGACTCCCTTGCGGGGTAATGTTTGCTTCGCTAATGTTCAGAGTCGGTACTTTCCCAATCGCACTGTCTTAACCCCTTAGGACTGTTTAACGATTCGGTTCTAGAGCCGGGAACTAGCACGCATTCCTGGGTAGGAACTTTAACTCTTGCTCTGAACGTAGCCAGTTAAGGCTTAAGCTGGTCAGCTACCTGAAGGGGAGGGCACGAAGCCCCCGTGCTTCAGCCGGGGGTGCTGACGACCTGTGTTTGTCCCTGTTGCAAAATTTCCTGATACCAGGGCGATTCTCTTAAGACCACCATATCCCATCTCATGATTTGTCGAACAAGATTCGATTCCAGGACAGTTGCACCTAAAACACCTCTATCATTTTGACAGCCTGAAGCAAATCGGGAACCACCTCTGGCGACCATTCTCCCTCACAGCGTCGCCCATGATTGAGAATCAGACGAATGCGATAGTTGCCCGGATAGCCATCAGCCTCCATCCAGAGGCGATCGCTTTCCACCTCACACGTAATGCGTTCTTCATCCATTAACTCCGGGCTAATGGCCACAATCGTCTCACTCAACTGTTGCAACAGACGGCGAAAGTCCTCAAACTCCGCCTCAGTTAACTCAAAGGCGAAGTCATCCCCCCCCAATAACCCCACATAGGACCCAGCTTCAGGATGATAGCCCAACCGCCAGCCCGGCCCCTGTTTGAGAATCTTAGCCATCGCGGCGGGGATTAAAGGTTTCGAGCGATCGCAGTTTCTCGTAGAGTTCCCGTTCCTCAGGGCTAATCTCTCGGGGAGTGACAATTTGCACCTCCACCAACTGATCCCCTCGCCGGCCATCTCGCGTCAAATAGCCTTTCCCGGCTAAACGTAATCGCTGTCCCGACTTCACCCCATTAGGAAGTCCCACTTTCACCAAACCATCGAGGGTTTTCACCTCCACCTTTGCTGCCAACACCGCCTCAGAGGGCGTCACCGGAACCGTACAGACAATATCCGCCCCTTCGATGCGAAATAGGGGATGAGGGGCAACCGTAATTTTTAGATATAAGTCTCCCCCTTGATTGCCCTGGCCCTTGAGGCGAATCCGTTGCCCCGTCACCATTCCAGGGGGCATTGTCACTTCGAGCGATCGCCCATCTTCGAGGCGAATCCGCTCCCGGCCACCCGTGTAGGCTTTCTCCAGGGGCAACGTCAGCCGTGCCTCTACATCCTGAGGGGTTGGGCGGGAGACGGTGTAGGCGGTCTTCGTGGTGCGGGTGCGGAAGGCATCGGGGCTATCTACCCGGAGACGTGTCCCTGGGGGCGGTTGCGGGGCGGTGCGGGCATTGGGACGACGATTGAGGAGATCATCGAGGAAACTGTTAAAGTCGGCATATTGCTCAAAACGGGCATCCGCTGGGGCGGTACTGCGAGGAGTGCGGGCCACCGGTCGCCGTTTGGCTTTCTTCTGATTCAGGAAGCGGCTGAATTGGTCGTATTGACTGCGTTTGGCTGAATCGGACAGCACATTGTAGGCTTCCCCGATGTCCTTAAACCGTTCCTCAGCCGACTTATCCCCCGGATTCATATCAGGGTGGTACTTCCGGGCTAGCCGTCGGTAAGACCGTTTAATGTCCTCAGTCGAAGCGTCTCGGGGAACTCCCAATATCTTGTAGTAATCGCGGAAGTTTTGCATTAGGGGAGAAGAAGGCAAAAGGCAAGAGGCAAGAGGCAATAGGCAAGAGGGAGGAAGACGTAGGGACAACCACAACGGATTACCCTGCCTTGCCTCGGATTGGCTTAGAACCAATCATCGTCGTCGCCCCAATCTTCATCATAGGCATTGGTGCGCGACATGCGAGAGATGCGATCGGGTGGGGGGCCGCGACGGATGGGGCGGCGTTCCTCGAATCCGTAGTTGGGATCCTCATCGCCGACAATGGTGCGCCGGATATTGTCGAAAAAGCCATCTCCTTTGGCTTCTAAAGAGTATTCCGAGACTTCCCGTGTCAGTTCGTAGAGGGCATCCTGTAAACTACCGGAGGCTAAGTCTAAGCCTCGTTCATCGTTGCGGGCGAGACTATCGCGCAGTTCTCGCACCAGGGCTTCGACGCGGCGGCGTGTACCTTGGGCAAAGGATAGCCCAAAATCTAGGGCCACGGAACGTAACTCCCGTTCGGCGCGGGCGGCCAGGGCTTCGGCGCGGTTGCGGCGATCGACTTTCTCCCGACGGAGGCGATCGGTTTCGGCGAATTTGTCCGCTTGGCGGATGGCGTTTTGGATTTCGGATTCGTTGAGAGTCGAGGCCCCTTGGACGGTGATACTCTGTTCTCGGCCGGTGGCGCGATCGAGGGCGCTGACTTGTAAGATGCCGTTGGCGTCAATGTCGAAGGCGACCTGGATTTGAGGAACCCCTCGCGGGGCTGGGGGAATGCCGCTTAACTTAAAGCGGCCGAGGGATTTGTTATCGGCCGCCATCTCCCGTTCCCCTTGGGTGATGTGAATTTCGACTTGACTTTGGTTATTTTCTGAGGTAGAGAAGATGTCTGATCGCCGCACGGGAATGGTCGTGTTGCGAGGAATCAGTTTTTTCATCACTCCGCCGACGGTTTCTAAGCCCACGGAGAGGGGGGTAACATCCAACAATAAGACATCGGCAATTTCCCCATCGAGGATTCCGGCCTGAATGGCCCCGCCGATGGCCACCACTTCATCGGGGTTGACGTTCTGATTGGGTTCCTTGCGAATCAGATTTCGCACCAAATCTTCCACCATAGGCATTCGCGTGGAACCGCCCACCAGGACAATTTCATCGATTTGTCGAGGATGCAGCCCGGCATCAATCACCGCCTGTTTTACCGGTAGCCGCAGACGACGCAGTAAGTCGCCACAAAGGCCTTCAAACTGACCGCGACTGAGACGGGTTTCGATATGTTTAGGTCCGTCTTCTGTGGCGGTGATGAAGGGGAGGTTAATGTCGGTGACGCCTACGCCACTGAGTTCGATTTTGGCTTTCTCGGCGGCTTCGGTGAGGCGTTGTAGGGCTTGGCGATCGCGCCGCAGGTCAATTTTTTCGGTTTCTAGGAACTGTTCGGCCAGGTAATCGACAATTTTTTTGTCAAAGTCATTCCCCCCGAGTTGGGTATCCCCGCTGGTGGATTTGACTTCAAACACGCCATCGCCGACTTCCAACACCGAGACATCAAAGGTTCCTCCCCCTAAATCAAACACCAAAATGGTTTGGCTGTCAGCGCGATCTAAGCCATAGGCCAGAGAGGCGGCGGTGGGTTCGTTGAGAATCCGTTTGACTTCTAAGCCGGCAATCCGCCCAGCATCCCTTGTGGCTTGGCGTTGGGCATCGTTGAAATAGGCGGGAACGGTAATGACGGCCCCGGTCACTTCTTCCCCGAGATAGCGTTGGGCATCATCGGCTAGTTTCCGCAGAATCATGGCCGAGAGTTCTTCGGGGGCAAAATCTCGTCTCATGCGGGGACAGGCAATTTTGACGTTGCCAAAGTCATCGCGGCGGATGGTATAGGGAACCCGCTTCGAGACTGGGTCTAATTCGGTGTATTTGCGCCCCACAAAGCGTTTTATGGCATAAAAGGTATTTTGCGGGTTAAGGACGGTCTGACGGCGTGCTAGCTGCCCCACAAGCCGTTCTCCGTCTTTGCTGAACCCCACCACTGAAGGGGTCGTCCGCATTCCTTCTGCATTGGCGATAACGACGGGTTTGCCGCCTTCCATTACAGCAACAACTGAGTTTGTGGTGCCTAGGTCAATGCCGACGACTCTTGCCATGATGCTTTTGCTATCTCCTCGTCGATTCTCACGTCTGGTTTAGGGCGGGGTTCATTGTACCCCGACGGTTTTCATATTTTATCGCGGCACGGACAGGCTCTGGCGACGCAACGGGTCAAAATTTTGGGGAAACCGCTAGGATGGGAGCATCCGAGAATACTCCATTGACGTTCTAGGGTACAAGTTCCCCTGTGCCCGGCTCCCCCCGAATCTGTGACCCAGAATCAGGTATCATCAGGGGGGATTCCCTGATTCATATGGCCAGATTCAAAGATCATTTATGGTGCAAGAGTCTCAAGATAGACAATTTCAGGATGTGCAGTCCACATCGCCTGCGACGGTTTCTCCTGCTGCTGAACCTCTAGGTGAGGTGCAACTGGTGGTGCGACAGGTGGCCCAGGGCTGTCAGGGGAATCCCGAAGCGTTGCTCGATCTCTTGCGGTTACTCGAAGCCCTCCATCGCGAGATTTGTGAACAAGAGTTTCGCCCCGCGCTGCCGGATACTCGTCGGGCGTTATACTCGTTTTTGCGAGAAATTGAGGCGGAAGGGGGTTGGCCCTATATTCCTCGGATGCGATTGAAAACTCTGTTGGCTCATCTTGAAGCCCAGGCCTCGGAGTTGTCGGAAACTAAGCCGGATTAGAGGTTAGGCTTCGGGAAGATCGGCTAAGACGAGATGGGTGACGGTTCGGGCTTTTTCGTCGAGTCGTTCCCAGTCGACGTCTCCTTCGTCAATGAGGCTGGTGTCGATGTCGACTTCGCAGGCCTGTTCGGGGCTGGGGGTGGGAACATAGTCTCGGAAACAGACGCGGTAGCAGAGTTCCCAGATGTCGAGGGTTTTCTGGCGATCGCCCAACTCTAACAGTAGCTGATAGCCGGGAACCGGAATCTGGGTTTCTTGGTAGGTGGCTTTCCAGGAGGTTTGTTCGAGACGTTTGCGGATGTTATCGACGATGCGAATGAGTGCGGGTTGCATCAGCAGTTGTGCCTGTTGCCAGGCGAGTTCGCTTTTGAATTTCGGTTTCATGGTTGATTATGGCCCATTGGGGCGCGATCGCCTTAGGGCAGATTTTACCGCAACCGCCCAGAGAGATGCGCGATCGCCGCTCTCTGGGACGTATTATCCTGGCTAGGAACGAAATGGTCGCCCCGAGTCGTGCGAGTTAATGGGCAGAACCATTGCCATGATAGTTTTCCGAGTCGTAAAAGCCGTTACGAGTCCCGAAAAACAGACACAACACCACGAAAACCGGGGTGAGTGCGAGTAGGGCGGTTTTGATATCCATACAATTTCTCCTGGGTAACTAATCTCGATTGCCAAATTTAGTCTATCTGGTCTGGGAAATTCTGGGGGCTTGGCTCCATCCCTTAGGCGCGATCGCACCCCAATGGGGTAAACTGATAGCGAGCCAACACACTCAGCACTAGGACTTTAGGAATGATTTCGCTGACCCCAGAACTGCTTGCCCTCGCCTTGTATCTCGGTTTAGCCGGAACCTATCTACTCGTGGTTCCCCTGGGAATCTATTTTTATCTCCAGAACCGCTGGTATGTGGCCGGTTCCATTGAGCGGTTTATCATGTACTTCTTGGTCTTCATGTTCTTCCCCGGCATGATTATCTGGGGGCTGTTCCTCAACTTCCGCCCTCAGAAACGTGAACTTAATCTCTAACGCCTCCGGTTACGCCTTTCCCCTCACCCCGAATCAAGCTAGACAATCTAACGGTCACTATGCGACGAATTGATGCACTTGCGATCGGGTTTGGTGTCTTTATCGCTGGAGGTGCCGCCTATCTAGTTCTACAACAGGTGGGGCTAGATGCGGCGTCGGCGGGAATCTGGAGTCAAGTGCTTCTCATTTCGGGCCTGATTGGCTGGGTGGCGACCTATTTATTTCGTTTCGCCACTAGCAATATGACCTATCATCAGCAACTTCGGGACTATACCCAGTCGGTGATTGAGAAACGCTGGGAAACGATGAGTTCTGAAGAACGCGATCGCCTCCTGGCGAGTCTCGATGAGTTAGAGTCATCCCCAGAGTCATCCCCTCCAGAGTCATCCCCAGAGTCATCCTCCCCCAAATCCTCTTCCCATCCTTCTGAATAATTCCATGAAATCGGTTTCTGAGTCGTTTGCGCACCTACGTCAAACGGGGCAATGTGCCTTAATTCCCTTCATTACTGCCGGAGATCCGGATTTAAAAACAACGGCTGAGGCCCTACGAGTCCTCGATCGCAGTGGTGCGGATATCATCGAGTTAGGAGTTCCCTACTCAGATCCCCTCGCGGATGGCCCCGCCATTCAAGCCGCCGCCACACGGGCCTTGAAGCAGGGAGTTCGACTCGACGATGTCTTGGATGTTGTGCGGACGGTTGGCCCTGAAATTTCCGCCCCGATTGTTCTATTTACCTATTACAACCCGATTCTGCATCGGGGGATCGAAGCCTTCCTCAAATCGATTGCTGAGGCGGGAGTGAAAGGGTTGGTGGTTCCCGATTTACCCCTAGAAGAGTCCCAGTTTTTAATCGATTGTGCCGAGACGGTTGGGGTGGAAGTGGTGTTACTCATCGCCCCCACTAGCCCGAAAGAGCGGATTTTGGCGATCGCCGAAAAGTCCCAAGGCTTCATCTATCTCGTGAGTGTGACTGGGGTGACGGGAACCCGTACTCAGGTGAGCGATCGCGTGAAGGAGTTAATTCCCCAACTCCGGGCCATCACCGACAAACCCATCGGCGTCGGCTTCGGCATCTCGGAACCCGAACACGCCCGCAAAATGAAAGACTGGGGCGCCGATGCCGCGATTTGTGGCAGTGCCTTCGTCAAACGTCTCAGTCAAGGAACTGCTGCCGAAGGATTAGCACAGATAGAACAGTTTTGTCAAGAGCTAAAGCAGGCGATTTCTTGAGGGAATAGGGAATAGGGAATAGGGAATAGGGAANCCGAAGGATTAGCACAGATAGAACAGTTTTGTCAAGAGCTAAAGCAGGCGATTTCTTGAGGGAATAGGGAATAGGGAATAGGGAATAGGGAATAGGGAATAGGGAATAGGGAACAGGGAACAGGGAACAGGGAA
>FSSI02000019.1:38045-82333 GCA_900149785.2 Phormidium lacuna HE10JO
AGGGAACAGGGAATAGGGAACAGGGAACAGGGAATAGGGAATAGGGAACAGGGAACAGGGATAACCCACCCCTAACCCCTCCCAGGAGGGGAATCTCTTGCCTCTTGCCTCTTGCCCCTTGCCTCTTGCCCCTTGCCTCTTGCCTCTTGCCCCTTGCCCCTTGCCTCTTGCCTCTTGCCTCTTGCCTCTTGCCTCTTGCCTCTTGCCGCTTGCCTAAAGGTTGCCTCGTTGTAAAGTTCCAACAATAGCGGGTTTGCCGTAGAAACGGGTGAGATTGCCTTCAAGGATGAGAGGAATGGTGTTCCCATGTTTGCCACGTCCTTCGCAGGAACCGCTAAAACTGCGAATTTCCCGGTTGAGACAGCGTTTAATATCGTGGAGAAGGCGATCGCCGCTATCGGGACAAATCAAGTCAAACATCGAATCGAGAGTCACTAAATCCTCAAGTCGGTAGTCGAAGAAATGGGCGAAGCGAGGATTCGCATAGAGGAACTTCCCTTCGCCGGTAATAATATAAACCCCAGTTTCCGTCAGTTCTGTGTTGACGGTTCCTGGGGAGGGTGATGAACTCTCTCCAGAGGAATTTGGAGACGGATCAGAAATGGGAACCGACTCACTCGAACCAATGGCGTGTAAGTCGTTGATTTCCGCCAGTTCAATTTTCTGTTCTACATTATCGAGGACTAACCCCACCACAGAAGCGACAACATCCACATAACGCAGAATCGCCAGGTGACTAAAATGGGCCACATCCGGGTGCATCAGCGTCACCACCGCACAGACTTGCTGGGCCTTCAAAATGGGGATACAGAGAACCGATCGCACCTGATAGGGTTGATAGTCCAACGTCACCCAACGATCATCAGCATCGGCGTCATCAATAATGCCTAAACGGCGGCGTTTCACCACCCATCCCGCCAGGCCTTGATCTAAAACCTGTCCGATGAGGTTGCGTTTGAGTTCTCGCATCGTCGCGCCCCGTGCCAGAATACTCTCAATCACCACTCCCTCGTCATCGAGGAGAAAGATACTGCCCTCTTCCGCCGCCGTCAGACGGCTAAAGACTTGGATGATTTCGAGTAGGATGGATTTGAGCATTAACTGTCCCCGTGCCGCTCGTTGCGTGGCATAGGCACTGGAAATTAACTCATTTTGGGCGGCGATCGCCCGTTGTAGGGCCTTAAGATGTTGAGCTGCAACGGGACGATCAGAATTGGGGGACACGGGTTTTTCGGAATTAGGGCGATCTGGCATATCCAACCTCATTTTGACACCTGATGTCGTTTAATTATCCCTTGCCCGACGACGCACGTTAAGTATTAGACCTTCAAACGAGATTGATAATCAGCAGGTTACACCCGCCGTCGTACAATAGGAGGGTTGTAATTACGTTGAATGGCGGATGTCGATCCCACGATATACTTTGCCCGAAATGGGCGACCTTTGGACAGATCGGTATAAATACCAAACTTGGCTGCAAGTTGAAATTGCCGTTTGTGAGGCACAAGCAGAGTTAGGCTATATTCCAGCGGAGGCGGTGGAGGAGATTAAAGCCAAAGCCAATTTTGAGCCAGAGCGCATTTTAGAAATTGAAGCCGAAGTCCGTCATGACGTAATTGCGTTTCTCACCAACGTCAATGAGTATGTCGGTGATGCTGGGCGCTATATCCACTTGGGGATGACCAGTTCCGATATGCTAGATACGGCTCTGGCGTTGCAGTTGGTGGCCAGTGCGAATGTCTTGTTGCAACGACTCGAAGATACGATTCAGGCCATTCGCTATCAGGCGCAACAACACCGCCATACGGTGATGGTGGGCCGTTCCCACGGAATTCACGCTGAACCGATTACCTTTGGCTTTAAGTTGGCTGGTTGGTTAGCCGAAATGCTACGTCACCGCGATCGCCTCGTGGCGGTGCGTCAGGCCGTGGCGGTGGGTAAAATCTCCGGTGCGGTGGGGACTTATGCGAATTTGGATCCTCGGATTGAGGCCCTGGCCTGTCAGAAATTGGGGTTAGAACCGGATATGGCCTCGACTCAGGTCATTTCCCGCGATCGCCATGCAGAATTTGTACAAGCGTTGGCCTTGGTCGCCGCATCTCTGGAACGGTTCTCCGTCGAGATTCGTAACCTCCAACGCACCGATGTCTTGGAAGTCGAAGAATACTTCTCCAAAGGCCAGAAAGGCTCCTCCGCCATGCCGCATAAGCGTAATCCCATCCGTTCCGAGCGCCTGTCGGGGTTAGCGCGGGTGATTCGCGGCAATGCTGTAGCGGCGTTGGAAAATGTGGCCCTGTGGCATGAACGGGATATTTCTCATAGTTCCGTCGAACGGATGATTCTGCCAGACTCCTGTACCGTGTTGCACTTCATGCTGCATGAGACGACGGAGTTAGTGAAGCATCTACTGGTGTACCCCGAGAATATGCTGCGTAATATGAACCTCTATGGCGGGGTGATTTTCAGCCAGCGGGTGTTGTTAACCCTGGTGGGTAAAGGTGTGAGTCGCGAAGATGCCTATGCGATCGTTCAATCTTGCGCTCACAGCGCCTGGAATCAGCCTAATGGCGATTTCCGCAAGTTGATCAGTCAAGATCCTCGGGTGGCGCAACATCTCACCCCCGAAGAGGTGGATGAGTGTTTCGATCCTAAATATCATCTGCGCAATCTCGATCAAGTCTATCAACGCTTGAACATCTAAGGAATGCCGGAAATTAGCCGCTTTTCGCTTATTCAGACACCCGGTTTTTCCAAGAAACCGAGTGTCTCACCCCAGCCATCCACCTCAGGCCATTCAGACACCCGGTTTCTCCAAGAAACCGAGTGTCTCACCCCAGCAAGCCAACCCCGAGAGCCTTATGCTTCAAGATATTGTCGCTGTCGAACCTCTTGAGAACTACCAACTTCGGATTCATTTTGAAGATGGTGTTGAGGGGATTGTACAGCTAAGTCAGGTAATTAACTTTACAGGAGTGTTCGCACCCCTTAAAGATCCAGATTACTTTGCAACAGTGAAGGTGAATCCCGACTGGGGAACAATCTATTGGGAAAATGGGGCTGATTTAGATCCTGACGTTCTCTATTATCTTGTAACGAATCAAACCCCGGAAATTCCAACTCTACCGCCACTCATTCAGACACCCGGTTTCTCCAAGAAACCGAGTGTCTCACCCCAGCCATCCACCTCAGGCCATTCAGACACCCGGTTTCTCCAAGAAACCGAGTGTCTAATCCCCGCCATCCACTCAAAAACTCTGACATTTCCCAGAACCCACCGTCGCTTCCCCACGCTTCGCCATCAATTCCCCTTTCAACCGTTCATGAACTCGCCAATACTCCTCAAACCGTTTCCCGTTCAACAAATCTTCCATCAAACGGCCCTCAGCATCCAAAAAACAGTTTCCTAGCCAGGTATCAATCGAGTCCGTCAGTCCATGATACTCCCCAGGGAAGAGCGCCGCAAACTCGCAAAAAACTAACCCCTGCCAACCTTTCAAGAAATCAATGCGAATAAAGGGAGTCGGGATTTTAGCACTCATCGAGGCGGCAAACTTAATCTGTTCCGGGGTAACGCCGGCACCAGTAAATCGCTTATCTTCATATAATCCCGTTTCAATTTGCTCTAATTTGGCATTCCACCAACAGAATTGCTTTTCGGGAAAGCGACAAATCTCTAAAATTAGGGCAACTTCTCCATAAAAACAGTAAAACTTCAAATCACGAGCCGGTTGAGTGCGTTCTGCATCTTCATAAATCAATTCTTGGACAATCCATTTATCTTCTGTCACGGTTCCTTTTTCTAAATCTTCCCGTAATCCAGCTTCTAACTCTGTCCAATCTTGCAGCGGTTTCCGACGACCTAAATCGAGAATGTCATCCGCCTGTTGCACCATATAGGCTCCTTTTGAGTTAGCCTGACTTAATGGTTTAATGACGATATGTTCTTGAGGCTTAATCGCCGCTGAGGGAACCACTGTATCGGCATTTAGGGGGATGGGACAGCCAATTTCTTTGGCAAACTGATAGGCGACATCTTTACTAATAAATTCATAACTTGCAATTCCTCCTCTCAGTTGTGTTTTTCTTGCGTTTAGGACGATACTGGTTCCAAAAGAAGCTAAATTATAGAGTGGATATTTTGAAGATGCTGAATGCAAGACATGAGAGGGAATTTCATTGGGTTTTAGAGTTGCAATGACCGCTTTTGAAACCTGTTCAGATAAATAAGAGCTGTAATCGTTTCTGTCTTTTGTAAAGTGCTGAACTCGGTCAAGTAGTTCTGCATAAGTCTTGTTTAAACGGCGTTTTTCCCGAGCCACATCCTGTAATTTAGAAATAATCGTCTTATCTAAAATGGCATCGTTAACGCTGTATACCATCTGTTTCTCTAGTTCTAAGGTGACGGGTGTGATCTCAGATGGAGAATCCAGGTCACCCAGAAGTTTCTCATCAAGTTCTTGTCGAAACTTTGCAAGTTTCTCCTGTTCTTCAGGGAAATGGTGAATCACATCAGATACGATATCTTCCAAGTTCTCTAAATGCTGCAACGCTCCCAACCAGACAACTCGACTATCTTGAACAAATTTGGCTTTTATTTCTCCAATCCCAAAGTGTATTAACTTCCGAAATCGATTTTTTAACAACTCTAAAACCTTCTCTAATTGACTCGAATTGTTGACCCTTGAATTCGCCTGTGGGGGGGGGGAGAAATCAATTTTTTTAATCGTATAATGACAAGCTAATCCCTTACAATATGCCTTTAATGCGGCCGGTAACTTATTGAGTGCTAACAAGGCTTCACCGAGATGAAAATAAGAGAGGCTACAGGTGGGATGCTTGAGAACCGATTGGCGATACCAGTAGAGTGCATCTTGAATCTCGCCTCGGAGATGATGTGCTTTCCCCTTCATGATTTCTAAACTCACCTCGTTATGGCTGGGGGGAGTCATCGGGGTAACCGGGAACTCAGATTTTAGGGGCTGTGTCATGGGAATTTTAGGGGATTTTAGGAGATGTTAGGCTGCAAGGTCATTTGTTGTTCAAATATCTGTTTGAACAACGTAACACCATCAAATTATGGGCATATCTTAAAACCATAGCATAGTTCATTTATAAACATAGAATCATGACAATAAAAAAATCCTAAAGTCTTAGTCCAAGGGACATTAGCACTCTAGGATACGGGGGTAGATAAGACCATAGCAACGGCTCACTCTAGCTGGAGGTGTTGTTGCCTGGTTTTTGAGTTTTTTGGGTAGTAGGTGTTGTCTTTAGGGAAACTGGCTGGGATTTTTCTCAGCTAGTTTCCGTCTCATCAGCGTTCAATCGGCTCTTTCCCCGACACGACTGGGGCGATGTTACTTAACTGTAACTTGGGATGGTCTGCTTGAACTTGAGCGACATTCCACTCATTGCGGAATAATAATACTGGACGCTCCCAACTGTCCTTGACGGCGGCTGTATTGAAAATGCGGCCGGCGTCTTCTAGGGCCTCCCAACCTCCCTGAACCCAACGGGCCACGGTAAAGGGTAAGAGTTCTAAGCGAGTATCGACGCCATATTCGGTTTCCATCCGGAATTGAACCACCTCAAATTGCAGTTGGCCCACCGCCGCTAGGATGGGATCTCGTTTGGATTCATCCACGGAATACATAATCTGTACGGCTCCTTCTTCTCGCAGTTCTGCTACTCCTTTACGGAATTGTTTAAATTTCGATGGGTTGACGTTGCGTAGATAGGCAAAAATTTCTGGGGAGAAACAAGGAATCCCCTCATATTCTAGTTTTTTGCCGTTATAAATGGTGTCACCGATCGCAAACATTCCCGGATTATTTAAACCAATAACATCTCCAGGATAAGCCGTATCGAGAGATTCTCGGCCTTGAGCAAAGAGTTTTTGGGGACGAGACAGACGTACGGTTTTTCCGGTTCTGGCGTGTTGCACGGTCATGTCTTTCTCGAATTTACCACTACAAACGCGCACGAAGGCGACGCGATCGCGGTGTTTGGGGTCCATATTAGCCTGCAACTTAAAGACAAACCCCGTAAATTCAGGATAGGTGGGGTCAATATCGTCTCGGGTACTGTGGCGGGGATAGGGTTTCAGGGAATAGTCTACAAAGGCATCTAGGAAGAGCTGCACCCCGAAATTGGTCATGGCACTGCCAAAAAAGACTGGGGTGAGTTGGCCGCTGTGAATGGCTTCTAAGTCAAATTCTGTTCCGAGTTCGTCGAGGATTTCAATTTCATCTTTGAGTTGGTGATACAGTTCGGGATCAATTAAGTCGGCTAAGCGGGGATCTCCGAGTTCAAAAATCGTATCTTCAGCGGCTTTGGTTCCGTGAGCGGTCCGTTTGAAGAGATGAACTTTCCCTTGGCGGCGATCGTACACGCCGCTGAAGCGATCGCCGCTACCAATGGGCCAAGTCACGGGATAGGTGGCTAACCCTAACTCCTGTTCGATTTCATCGAGAAGTTCGAGAGGATCGCGACTGGGACGATCCATTTTATTGATAAAGGTAAAAATTGGCAGCGATCGCATCCGACAGACTTCAAATAGCTTGCGAGTCTGGGGTTCTAATCCCTTGGCGGCATCTTCCAACATCACCGCGTTATCAGCCGCCGTTAGGGTGCGATAGGTATCTTCGCCGAAGTCTTGGTGTCCCGGAGTATCGAGGAGATTAATATGATGGCCGTTATAGAGAAACTGCAACACCGTTGAGGTAATGGAAATCCCCCGCTGTTGTTCCATGGCCATCCAGTCGGATGTGGCGTGACGCTGCGATCGCCGCGACTTGACGGCCCCCGCTTCATGAATCGCCCCCCCATACAGCAACACCTTCTCGGTGAGCGTAGTTTTCCCGGCGTCGGGGTGGGAGATAATTGCAAAGGTGCGTCGGGTGTCGATCGCCTCTTGCAGTTCGGTTTGCAGCTCGTTGCTCATAAATGGCTTTAGGAAGGGAAAACGCAGACTAATCTATTGTGACTAATCCGTTGTACAGTTGCCTTCAACTGACCGGGCAACAACCTCTCTAGTCTACCAAACTCTCGCCCCCCTTGCCTCTTGCCTGTTGACCTTCTCTTCCCCTATTCCCTTTCCCCTTATGTCTCCAATTGTCTTTTGCGATTTCGACGGAACCATCACCCTCGAAGATACCTTTATCTCTACGGTTGAACGATTTGCCCCTGAAGCGGCCAGCCGCGTTCTGCCGCAAATTTATGACCTGAGCCTGAGTCTACAGGAGGGTGTGCATCAGATGCTTGAAGCCATTCCCGCCGCCTGTTACCCCGACATTCTTCAGTTGGCGGCCAGCTATAAAATTCGCCCTGGATTTGTGGAACTGCTCGATTTCCTCGATGAGCAAAACGTTCCTTTGGTGGTGGTGTCTGGGGGAATCCAAGGGGTGGTTGAGGCGGTGTTGGGGGAGTTACGCCAGCGGCTGCGGGGAATCCATGCGGTGCAACTGCACCGTCACGGAACGTACTGTTCTCCTTACTCGGAGTTTGAGGGAGAGGGAGAAATGGTCAATAAGTTGGCGGTGATTGAGCATTATCTTGAGCATGATGGAGAACCGGATTGGATTCTGATTGGGGATTCCGTCACCGATCTTAAGGCAGCTCTGGCGGCCCCTCGGGTGTTTGCCCGCGATCGCCTCTGTCGTTATCTTACACAACGGGGTGTTCACTACGAACCTTTTGAAACCTTTACGCAAGTTCGCGATCGCCTATCGCAACTTTGGACCCCTAGCGATGGTGAACTCCCTTAATAGCGAGGGTTCACATTCCCTAACCTCAGGGTAACGTTCGCTCATTCACACGTTTGTCTCTGACATTGGACGGTCAAGGGGGAGGATCTCACTGAGCGAAACTGTGAATTTTTTGTGAAGATAACTCAGAATTCGGGGCAAATCCCCGTTGACATCCTCGGATTTTGCTGGATTTGTGAAGTTATCTTAATAAATTGAAGCAGATAACTCGGTTGGCGAATCTTGGCGAATAACTTAACATCAAGTAAAAAAAAACGGCGATCGTCAAATCCTTGTGATATAGTCGAAACGCAAGCAACTTTGCCGTTGACATATGTCCGGATCGTTTTCCCCCAATCCGTCCTTTGATAGTTTAGACGGGAATCAATTTACCCTTGAGTCCTTCACATTACTCCGAGCCGAGTGGCGTGGTCTTTTGGATGCGGCCTTAGATGCCATGGTGATCTTAGACTCAAATGGTAGTTTTCTCGATGGCAACGAAGCGGCTTGCGACTTATTCTGCTACTCTCGTGCCGAACTCTTACAAGCATCGATTAATAGCATCACTGAACCAGGATTTGACTTCCTAGAAATCCACGAAAAACTGAAAGATCAAGGTAGAATTCGCGGTTCCTTCTGTATCATGTGCCAGGAACGCGAGATTCGTGAAGTGGACTATGCAATTACCTATCAAGCTGCCGAAAACTATCATGTCTTGGCACTACGAGACATGAGTCAACTCAAACAGGCTGAAAAAACGATAAAACAGCTTCAGAAAAATCACCAAGATCAGGATGAACGGTATCGCCAAGACTTAAATTCTCTCCAATCCCAACTCAACGCAACGCAACAGATCCTCTCGCGGTTGAGAACTGAACAGGCCGAAGCTACAGTTCTCCCGGAGTCAGATTGTCTACAACAAATTTTCCGCCACATTCCCGGTGTTATCTATCAGTTTCGGATGCGTCCCGATGGGAGTTATCATTTTCCCTATGCCAGTGAAGGCATTCGAGAGATTTACGGCGTGAGTCCTGAGGCGGTGCGAGATGATGCTGGGGTGGTGTTTGCAATGATTCACCCTGAGGATCTCGCAGCAATGAACCGGTCGATTGAGATATCTCGGGATCAGGGTATTCCTTGGTATTGTGAATATCGCATCATTAAAAATGAGGGTCAGATTGTCTGGTTGCTCGGTCATGCCACTCCCCAATCACTCACGGATGGCAGTACCATTTGGTATGGTTATATTCGTGATATCACTCAACAGAAAGAACTGGAATCTCATCAACGTCGTTTGTTGGCCATTTTAGAGAGTACCTCTGATTTTATTGGGACCGCAGATACGTCAGGTCGAATTCTTTACATCAATGAGGTCTGGAGACGGTTATATGGAGAGAGAGAACTCCCGAAATACTTAGGAGAAGTCTGTCCAGACTGGGTCTTAAAAAGAATTTTAGAAGAAGGGTTACCCGAAGCGCGGCGTTTGGGGGTTTGGCGGGGAAAAACGGCGATTCGAACTCCTGATGGTGAGGATATCCCGGTCGAACAGGTGATTATGCACCATACGGCTCAATCCCAGGAGGAGGA
Source organism: Phormidium lacuna HE10JO (assembly GCA_900149785.2). GTDB lineage: Bacteria > Cyanobacteriota > Cyanobacteriia > Cyanobacteriales > Geitlerinemataceae > Sodalinema > Sodalinema lacuna_A. Next base: position 47,378 of record FSSI02000019.1, read on the forward strand.
GTACTTCTCAACGATTATCCGCGACATTCGCGATCGCAGCACGAAGGAATTAGAACTGCAACGGCTAACCCAACAACTCAAAGAAGCGCAAGCACTCGGCCATGTGGGGAATTGGTCTTTTGATATGGCTAAGCAAGATATGACCTGGTCTGACGAGGTGTTTCGCATCTTTGGAATGCACCCAAATCAAGGAGAACCGACGTTTGAGGAGCATGTGCAACAGTTCCATCCTGATGATATTCCTCGATTTCTCCAATATACCCACGAGGCGAAAACTGGAATTCCTCAAGATTTTGATATTCGGATTGTACGTCCGGACGGAGAGATTGCTTATGTGAATATTCGGGTTCAGGTTGAATTTGAGGAAGGTCATCCGGTTCGACTCTTTGGCGTTGTGATTGATATTACCCAGCGCAAACAAATTGAAGAAGAGTTACGGGATGAAGAAGCTCAAACCCGCGCCTTGCTCAACGCCATCCCGGATATGATGTTTCGCTATAGTCGAGAGGCGGTCTTTTTGGACTATAAACCCTCCCGAGATGTGGCAGTGTTTGAAGATCCGACAGACTTCATTGGCAAAAATATCGCGGATATTTTTCCAGGACCGTTTGCGATCGCAGTTAAAGATATTATTGACAAAACCTTCGAGACTGGAGACCCACAAATTTTTGAGTATCAATTGCCAGTCCCTGGGATAGAGCAAAATTTTGAAGCTCGCTTTGTGAAAGCGACAGAGACAGAAGTTTTATCGTTGATTCGGGATATCAGCGATCGCAAACGAGCCGAGCGAGAACGGCAAGAACTTCTCGTCCGTACCCAAATCCTAAATTCCATCAGCCTTAAAATCCGTGATTCTTTAGACTTGGAGAGGATTGTTGAGAGTACTGTCGCCGCAATTTCTGATAAATTAAAAGCCAGTTTTTGCTGTTTTGGTTTATCCAAAAAAGAAAAAAATAAAGATTATTTTTATGTCTTAAACGAGCGAAAAGATGAGGACGTACCTAGCTTTTTGGGTCGGTACAACTTAGAGGATTTCCCTCAAATTTACGCTGCGTTGATGGAAAAGCGCCCCTATCTAATCAACTCCATTCAAACCTGTGATGATTTATCAGTTAAGTCCTTATTTCAAGATTCCCCGCTCCAATCCTATTGTGCCATTCCAATTTCGGTCAGTGGAGGACGACTCGGAGGCTTTCATTTAGGCTACAACCATGAAATCCAGGAATGGGGTAAAGATGATATTTGGCTCTTACAAGAAATTGCCAATCAAGTGGCGATCGCGATCCAACAAGCCGATCTCTACCGTGAAGCGAAAAGTAAAAGTGAAGAACTCAGCCAAGCCTATCGTCAATTGCAAGATACCCAAATTCAGTTACTACAAGCTGAAAAAATGTCCAGCCTAGGACAATTAGTCGGAGGAATTGCCCATGAAATCAACAATCCAGTCAGTTTTATTTATGGTAACCTAGACTATGCGGCGGAGTATTCCCAAGGCTTAATTGAACTCTATCAACGCTACAGTCAAGCCTATCCTAACCCTCCTGAGGATCTTTGTGAGTACTGCGAAGCCATTGACTTGGAATTTCTCCTCGATGACTTTCCTAAAATCATTACCTCCATGAAATATGGAGCGACGCGAATTCGGGATATCGTCAAATCTTTGCGGACTTTTTCCCGTCTCGATGAGTCGAGTCTCAAAGATGTGGACCTTCATGAAAATCTTGATAGCACCCTCGTGTTGCTGCGGAATCGACTCCATGAAGGGAATCCCCCGCAAGAGATTGAGGTGATTAAACAGTATGGTACATTGCCTCACGTGTCCTGTTATAGCGGTTTACTCAATCAGGTGTTTATGAACCTGCTCATGAATGCCATTGATGCGATCGAGGTTAAACGCAATCAGCTTAACTCGTCTCAACTCGAACAGTACCAAGGTCAAATCACCTTAACCACCAGTCTGGCTTCTCCAGATGCGGTTATGATCACCATTCAGGACAATGGCTGTGGCATGAGTGCCAGCACCCAAGACAAAATATTTAACCCCTTTTTTACGACGAAACCGGTGGGAACGGGAACGGGTATGGGGTTACCGACGAGCTATCAAATTATCACTCAATCCCATCAAGGGAAACTAGATTGTGCATCAACACTTGGTCACGGCACTAAGTTCATCATTGAGTTACCGTTAAATGTTCAGTTAAAGATTCATCCGCAACGATAGATCAATCGCTGTTTCATTCTTGAGATATTATGTCTTCGCCAAAATTTCCTCGTGTTCCCCTAGTGCGTCCCTTAACCCCACAACGAACCCAGGATGGGTCATTCACCTTTTTTTCTCAGGAATTTGGCGAGTTATTTCATTCCCATCATGGTGCCAAACAAGAAGCCGAACAGAAGTTTGTTCAGCCAACCCGGCTTCGGGAACAGGCAAACGTCTCAGAGGTGATTTATCTGCTGGATATTTGCTATGGTTTAGGCTATAACAGTGCCGCTGCGATCGAGGCAATTTGGGAGGCTAATCATCATTGCCGAATTGTCTTAGTGGGATTGGAATTAGAGCGGCTGATTCCTAAAGCCGCCGTACATCAAGACTTGCTCAATGATTGGTCAAATGAGGTTCGTTGGCGTTTAGAAGATCTCTCGCAAGATCATCATTTTGAAGATACTCGATTAAAGGCTGACTTACGCTTTGGTGACGCGCGATCGCGCCTCCAAGATCTTAACCAAGAGGGGTTTCAAGCCGACGCTATTTTTCTCGATCCCTTTTCTCCCCCCACCTGTCCCGAATTATGGACAGTTGACGTTCTCAAACAAGTTGGAAACTGTTTATCCCCCAACGGCTACTTAGCCACCTATTCCTGTTCTGCGGCTGTACGAAGTGCCTTACAAGAGGTTGGATTACAGATTGGCTCAACCCATCCCGTCGGCCGTAAAAGTCCTGGAACCGTTGCCACCTGGCGTCGCCGCACTTTACCCCCATTATCTCTCCAAGAACAAGAACATTTACAAACCCGAGCCGCCATCCCCCACCGAGATCCCAGTCTGAACGACACACGACCGAGGATTCAAGAACGCCGCCGTCAAGAGCAAGCCGAGTCAGATTTAGAACCCACCAGTCGTTGGAAAAAACGGTGGCAAAACCGGAATAGAGACTCAGAGTAGGGACGAATAAAGCACCACCAACAACCCGCGCCACAGCTTCAGCCATGGCACGAGATAACCTGCAATACTAACCCTTCTCCACTCCCGTAATGGGGTCAGCATTGGGATCAGGAAGGGGTTTTTGCACCGAAATATCCGACGACCAATTCTCCGAATTCGAGGACTTCGATCGCGATCGCGCCACCTGTTGCACCCGTCGCTCCTGTAACTGAGTCAACTCCTGCTGATACAGAGCAAAAATCCGTCCCAAACTTACCGCCAACGCATTCCAACTCTCATCATGAGTTAGCTTACTGGCAATCCCCTGCAACATCTCTTGCTGGTCATTTTTCTGCACATAGCGTTTCAAACGAGCGCCATCCTTCGACAACGCCGCCTGATAAATCTCACCATCGCACCACCATAACCCCGGCTGATTCAATAACCAGGTTAATAAATACCCCTCAGGATATTGCTCTCGGACCCATGCGGCTAAATGCTGGAGTTCTTTCATCGCCTCACCTTGGTTCACGTTAAATGCATCAATAAGTTGGTCAGGTTGCTCAAAACGGTAGGTATCTTCAATCTGAATCATGGGACTATGACTCACATGAATATGAGTAGAAGGACGGGGATTAGAGACAGTTGACGGCCTCGGAGGGTCGGGGTGCTGACGTTTCACAGGGGTTACAACGTAAACGACTCAACAATGGGACGCAGATGAACAGCTATAGATACAAACCAGAGATGGACTCAGCCAATCCCAAGCTCAACATCCAATCCCAGGTTACCCCGAACAGGGACGAACCTGAGTCAATAGCCGCACCATATCATCGATCGCCGCCCGTTGTTCTGCCGCCGATCGCGTTGATTGATTGACCATAATCGCAAACGTCAACGTTCCATACTCGGGATGCTCCAAATACCCTGACAACGCCGACACTCCGGCGATCGTCCCCGTCTTCGCCTGAATCGCCACCGGACTATCCCCGAGACGATACCGCAGCGTCCCCGACTCCCCCGCCACCGGTAGCGAGGCCCGATAGAGACTCCCATGAGGACTCCGAGCCATTCCCTGTAACGTCTGCACCAGAGCCTGAGGACTGACCCAGTTCAACCGAGACAACCCAGAGCCATCATTGACCTCAAACAGTTCCTCATCAACCCCCAACTGAGCCAACACCCGACTCATCACTTGCAATCCTCGCTCCGCCGCCGCGAGGGGTCTCCCCGAGGACTCCTCCTCAGACAACCACTCTGGCGACGCCGTGACCCCCAACCAACGCAACAACACCTCAGCATAGAGATTATCACTGACCCGATTGGTTCGCTCCACCAAGGTCCCGAGAGCAGGAGAATCGACCCCAGCAATTTCGACCCCTTTCACCAACCGGGGAACCTCCGTAATGCGGCGATTTCCCACCCGCACCCCCTGATCTTGCAACTGGCGCACAAATTGCTCTAAAAAGGCTTCATTGGGATACACCTGGGCCACCGACACCGGTTCTGGGTCAGATCCCACAATCAACTCCCCCTCAATGGTGATCTGATGGTCACGGAAACTGCGGCCCAAGGCCAGCCATTCTTCCTGATTCGCAGACACGGTTCGCGAGCGATTATCTAAACGCCAACGACCCCGATCGCGATCGCGCTCCCACTCCACCCGCAACGGCTCCCCAATCCCCTGTGGATATAGGGTAAAGGGAATCTCATTGCGGTCAACAATGGCACTATTGGCCGGTGCGCCATACCCCGCTTGGACATCTTCCCATTGCCAACGGGGATTGACCGCCTCGCCGCCAAAATAACTCGCATCCAGCCAGAGTTGCGGCACCTGAGTTAGTCCCGTCATCGCCACCTGTTGCGCCAACATCTCTAACTGCTCACCGGTTAGGGTGGGGTCTCCCCGGCCGACGATCTGCACCCCCTCTTCCGTGCGATAGACCGAGGTGCGAACCTGATAATCCGGGCCAAGGTGAGTTAAAGCAGCGGCGGTGGTGAGGAGTTTGACGTTCGAAGCCGGTAAAAAATACTGTTGCGCCTGGCGACTGTAGAAGGTACGATCGCCCCCGAGAGACTCGACCAAAATTCCCCAACGAGACCCCGGCCCGTGATTGAGGCGAATCGCATCAATGGCCCCCGCCAATGCTTCCTCGCAAATTAGCCCCGGTTCTCCCTGAGCCAAACTTGGCCGTCCCGAGACGTCCAGACCGGCCACCAGAGCCATAGCCGCGATCGCCCCCATCCACTTTGCCGAACGATTGCCAGCCATCACCATCCTCTAATCGTGCTCCTCACAAGACGAAACCAATCTGACATGATATCATAGTCGGCATAGGTTAAAGAATATGTCCCACCTGTCTTTCGGGGAGTAACAGAATTATGAAACGGTTTAGCACCATACTTGCAGTAACGCTAGGAACCGCTAGCTTAGTCGTGGGTCAAGCGGCTCTGACCACCAGTTCATCGCTACGGCATCGCCCGCAAACCTCCGCCTGGCTTGCAAGAGCGAACGCTAGCCCCATTGCCTATACTCCCCCGAATCGTGGTCGTCCTCAACAAACCCAAGGGACGGGATCTCGTGGCTGTGAGGCGATCGCCGGTGATAAAGACACCACAATCGATGTCACCCTAGTCGCTCCCGTTGATCATACCGCCTACACGGTCTCGGGCCAGCCGGTCTTCTACTGGATCGCTGAGCATACCATTAACCGACCCGTTGAATTTACCCTCGTCGAAGATGGTAATCCCAACCCCATCTACGTCCAGCAATTTGACCGCCTAGAAGCGGGGATGAATCAAGTCGCCTTAGACTCAGAAAAGTCCCTAGAAGTTGGCAAAACCTACCGTTGGACCGTATCCGTCATCTGCAACGCTCAACGCCGCTCTGCTGACGTTTTCGCCCAGGGCTGGATTGAACGAGTTGATGTCTCCGAAGATCTCCAGGCCCGACTCGATGCCGCCACCACTCCTGAAGACGTGGCCCAAGCCTACGCCGAGTCAAGCATCTGGTTCGATGCTTTGGCCGCCTTACCCAGTGACCGCGATCGCCTCGAAGCCTTTAACGCTGAAATCAATAACAGTGCCTCAGAGGCAGCCTCAGCGTCACAAGGTAGCGAAGCCAACCCCTCCAACTAGACCCAGACCCTAAGACCATCCCCCTATCCGCACTAGAGACGGGGGGATGGTTTTTTGCTGTGTTTTTGCTGTGTTTTAGGGAGATTTCGACATCACGAGTGAATCTCCAAATTGAGGACATATCGCCCCAGAGACAGTTGTCCCGACCAAAGTTCGTAGTCGAGCCGCAAATGTTCCGGCAGTGATTCCCCGGAAAACTCCAGTTGCCGCGTATAATTGCGCAGGCGCATCTGACTATGAGAATGGGGGTCTTCTCCTCGCAGCCAATAGCGACTGATGCCGTACATTCCCCGTTCCCAGAGATGACGATAGCTGAGTCCTCCCTGTCCCTGCATGGTGGCGATCGCCCGATAAGGAGAAATCTCGAACCATAACAGTCGCGTCGGAGTGGGGGCCGGTTGGCCGTCAGAGTCGGCATTGGACTGGGGTTGCCACCCGAGAACCGCCGGTTCGTTCAACAGCAGATGAAACCGCTGTTGGTCTTTTTGATAGAGGGTTGCCGTGGTTTCCACCATAGACCACAAGGGGAGATCGGTAGAAATCAAGGACAGACAAGCGGGTTTGCGGTGAGTCAGCATAGAAAAACCAGAGAGTCAGGAATGGACGCACATCGGCGATCACAAGAGCAAGCCACGGGCTAAGATAAGTCCACTGTCCTAGCTGTTTTAGTCAATGATATGTCTTCCCCCATCGTAACAGTCAAAACCGATCAACAACGTCAAGATTTAGTTATTATTCCCCCAACATCAGGAGTTGCCCTATCGGGAAAAATTCACATCCCCGGCGATAAATCCATTTCCCATCGATCCCTGATGTTGGGCGCGATCGCCGAAGGGGAAACAACAATTAAAGGTCTCCTCCTCGGAGATGATCCGCAAAGTACCGCTGCCTGTTTTCGGCAAATGGGGGCAGAAATTTCGCAACTTTCAGACCAAGCGGTTCGTATTCGCGGTCTGGGAATTGGCAACCTCCAAGAACCTAACGATGTCCTCAACGCTGGCAATTCTGGAACCACCCTACGTTTGATGTTGGGACTGTTAGCCTCCCAACCGGGACAGTTTTTTGCTGTGACGGGGGACAAATCGCTGCGATCGCGGCCCATGTCTCGGGTCGTCAGTCCACTGCAACAGATGGGAGCCAGCATTTGGGGGCGCGAAGGAGGAAATCTTGCTCCCCTCGCTATTTATGGCCGCAAACTCACCCCCAACCATTACCACTCTCCCGTCGCCTCGGCTCAAGTCAAATCCTGTATTCTCCTGGCTGGACTCAGTACCGAAGGCAAAACCACCGTCACCGAACCGGCCCTATCCCGCGATCATAGTGAACGGATGTTGCGGGCCTTTGGGGCTGAGATTGACGTAGACCCCAGTTGTCACCGCGTCACCGTCACTGGCCCCGCTAAACTCACGGGACAAACCGTTGTCGTTCCCGGAGACATCAGTTCTGCCGCTTTTTGGCTGGTGGCCGCCGCGATTCTTCCTGGTTCGGATTTGCAGGTGCAAAATGTCGGTATTAACCCAACTCGCACGGGAGTGTTAGAGGCCCTGCAACGGATGGAGGCCGATCTAACTCTGGAAAATCAGCGGGAAGTGGCCGGGGAACCCGTTGCCGATATTCGCGTTCGTAGTTCTCAGTTAAAGGGATGTGACCTCGGGGGTGCGTTAATTCCTCGCCTCATTGACGAAGTGCCCATTTTAGCCGTGGCCGCTACGATGGCTGAAGGGACAACGGTCATTCGCGATGCGGCTGAGTTGCGCGTCAAGGAAAGCGATCGCCTCCTCGCCATGGCCCGAGAACTGACCAAACTCGGCGCAAACGTTAGTGAACGGCCAGATGGCCTGGAAATTACCGGCGGTGTTCCCCTCCATGGGGCAGATTTGGACAGTTACGATGATCACCGGGTTGCCATGAGTTTGGCGATCGCTGCTCTCTTAGCCGATAGCCCCAGTCACCTCTATAACGCCCAGGCCGCCTCGATTTCCTATCCCGACTTCATCGCTACCCTGAAAACGGCTCTTGGCGAGCGTTAATCGGCCAGAGTTAAGACCGGAGTTAAGACCGGAGTTAAGACCGGAGTTAAGACCAAAGTTAAAACGAGCGTCATGCTGTCCCCGGTTCTGACGTCATGGGTGTTGGCATCCCTCGCCCCTCGCCAACCCAAATAATGAATACCTTTTTCATGCACTCGTGTCACAGATGGCGGTAAGGGCGAACGGCTGTTCGCCCTCTCCCACTGTCCATCTATGCAAGGCCATCGATGCAAGGTCATCGAAAAACAGTGCAAGAAGACAGACCAGTTAAGACGGATTTAAGCCGTAAAAAATTTACCTCAAAGTAATTTCTGGCTTTAAACCGTCATTGTTTAACTGTCTTTCTTTTTATTGTCAGCCCTAGGCCACTTTATTGAAAAAAGTTACAAATTAGCAGAATCCTTATCGGTCTCTGGGGACGGTTTTCCCGCCAAATTGCCTGAATTTGCCCATAAATTTGCCCCAATCGTGCGATCGCAAACCGCCCTCCCCCTTGCCAACCTAAAATTAGTTGACTACAATTCTCAGTAACAGACCAAAACTAGCCCAACAGCACCCCGACTATGAGTTCCTCCAAAACCCAATTCCATCTCGTTGGACGAGTCCTCGGCGTTGACAGTAGCAGCAAAGGTAAAATCAAGACCTTGCACCTACTCAACGAAGAGGGAACCCACCGTATTAAACTGAGTTCATCCTTGCGATCGCAATCCTTGGCCCTAGAACCCGGAACCTGGGTATCCGTGCGAGGAACCGAGAAACACAAAGCCAAACACGATAAAACGAAGCTCAAAGCCAAACAGATTCAGCCCCATCCAGGGTTGCGGCAACTCAGCAAACCCGGACACGGAGACCCCTGTCCCGCCTTAGACATCGAGGAGACCCCCGCCTCAGCCAGTCAACCCGACACCCCCCCCATCAAAGCCAAAGCCCCTGCCGGCAAAATCCTCGTCTGTCAGAAATCCAAATGTCGTAAACGGGCCAGCGGCGACCTCTGCAAACTTCTCAAACAGAGTCTTGATGAACAGGGACTAGGAGATTCTATTCAGGTGCAAGGAACCGGCTGTCTCAAACGCTGCAAATCCGCACCGAACCTGGTGGTGTTACCCAAAAAGGCTCGGCACAGTCACATCAAACCCCAAGAAATCCCAGCCCTCGTCGAAGAGCATTTCGGCTAGGAGTTCATGCCCATGAGGAGTCCTCTAAAGGACCTCGTGGGTATATTGATGTTGTTTGACATTATCGTCCGTTGTGACCACGCGATCGCTATTCAGGACGCGCTTACGCTCCAAACTGTGATTAAACTCCCGATAGGTTGTCCCCACACCAATATGCTGAGTCGCCTCAGGGCGCTTAGCATAGGTGCGGGTACTGGCAATGATGCGCTCCGTTAAATCATTGCCGAGTTGGGCATCCGGCGGGAACACCTCAGGCGCTTGGAAGTTTTCCCCATCAAAAATCTCACCAATCGTTGTGGCGTAAGCTAACTCATAAGACGTGGGAATGCCTTTTAGGAGTGCTTCGAGGGATGAGGAGGTAATCGGTTCAATCACACGAACCTGTTGCACCTCTCCATCATCTTGTAGGAAACACACCGCTAGTCCGAGAACCACATAACTATCCGTAGTTACATCGGGTGCGTTTGCAAGGGCATTTGCCATAGTGATAGTGCATTGATAAAGACGGCAAGAGAACAGGTCTGAGTCGAGCGATCGCCCGCAGCACATCCCATTCCACTCTAGGGGGATTCTACCAAACCCCTCCCGAGGCGATCGGCATCCCCTTACAAATCTTGACGCGACCCAGAACCTTGCCCCTATAAACTGGCTTGCTTAGACTGTCCTGCGTAGAACCTTGCAACCGGAAGCCCCCCAGGCTATCCGGATTAAAAATTCCCCACACCGTACCTAGAGGAACCGAGAATATCGCCGTCACGGTTGACCGTCACCCTCTAAGTACTATGGCAGACCTCACCCCCTCACCTCAGACCCAAACCTGCTCCGCCCTGGCTCTCCCCCTGGTTCGTCAAGCCTACCTCCCCCCACCCGAGCGCGCTCTCGTCCATCAACATTTGCCGCTCCCGCCTCGTCCTCGCAAAATGGTCATCAACGCAGAGAAGGACGAGAACCGAACCCCCGCCTGGTGTTATGCCCTCGGAACCAGTGCCGGCGTCACCGCCGTTCTCTTGGCCAGCCAGTATTACGGCCAGCAACTCTTTGACGCCGAACCCAACCGCGACTTTCCCCCGCTCCCCCAAGACTTAGCCCAAGCCGACCCGGATATTCCCCTCACCCCCACCACCGTCGCCCCAGAAGTGTGGGGACAACTGGCCCAACAAGAACTCGAATTGTGGAAACAAGACCTAACCAGCTTTGCCCAAGAGGTTCAAGCTCGCGTGCAGCCCCAGCCTCGGGCCACCCCAGCCCACTCAGACCCCAGCCCATCGACCTCAGCCGCAACCCCTCAACCCTCCCTAGACCAACAGGCTCAGCGCATCCTGCAACAAGCCTTTAATCGCGCCGAAAAACGGGATTTCGCCTCCGCCATTACCCTTCTTCAACAGATTGGTGCCCATACCCCAGTCAGTGACCTGGCCCAAACCAAGCTCATCGAATATCAGCAAAAGCGCAACACCCAAGCCGACTACTGGCTCTATCGCGCTAAATTCCTAGCCTATGGCGAAGACTTTGCCGGGGCGATCGGCTATCTGCGTCAAATTCCCCCAGAAAGCCGCGCCTATCGCGAAGCCCAACAGCGACTCGCAGACTATCGTCAGGCCCGCGAAGACCAAGCCCAAGATTTATTGCAACAAGCAGCCCACTTTGCCCAACAGGGGAATTTTGCCACCGCGAATCGTCTCTTGCGCTTGATTCCCCAAGAAGCCGCCGCCTATGGAACCGCCAAAAACCGCCTCGTTGACTACAGCCGCCAACTCTACCTCGCTCGTCAGACGAACCGCTCTGAGTCCTGAGTCTACCTGAGCCAGACTTGGGGACTCATCAGCTTGCCTAAAGTGTGACAGCGCGTCTCATGACATTCCTATATAGATATACGCTTGACAACTATGTAGCGATTTTGTTTTACTAAGACTGTACCGGAACCGCACAAGCATTGTTCTTGTCATTTTTTAACTTCATCATTTTGAGGCAATGCTAGGTTCTTAACAAGGTTATTATCTATGACATCCACTGCAATTCAGACAAAGGAGTCCCTCTGGGAACGATTTTGTCAATGGGTTACCAGCACTGACAACCGCCTTTATATCGGCTGGTTCGGCGTGTTGATGATTCCGACCATCCTCACCGGTGCAACAGTCTTCATCTTGGCCTTTGTCGCCGCGCCTCCTGTTGACATCGATGGGATTCGTGAACCCGTAGCCGGTTCCCTGTTGTATGGCAACAACATCATCACCGCGACGGTGATTCCCACCTCAGCCGCTGTGGGATTGCACCTATACCCCATTTGGGAAGCCGCCAGCCTCCAAGAATGGCTCTATAACGGTGGTCCCTACGAACTGATTGTTCTGCACTTCCTCATTGGCATTTATGCCTACATGGGGCGGGAATGGGAACTCTCCTACCGTCTCGGGATGCGTCCTTGGATTCCCGTGGCCTTCTCGGCTCCCGTTGCCGCTGCAACCGCCGTCCTGCTGATTTATCCCATTGGTCAGGGTAGCTTCTCCGATGGCATGATGCTCGGAGTTTCGGGAACCTTCAACTTCATGATTGTGTTCCAAGCCGAACATAACATCTTGATGCACCCCTTCCATATGCTTGGTGTTATTGGGGTCTTCGGTGGCGCGTTATTCTCCGCCATGCACGGTTCCTTGGTGACCTCCTCCCTGGTGCGCGAAACCACGGAACTGCAATCTCAAAACCAAGGCTATCGCTTTGGACAAGAGGAAGAAACCTACAACATCGTGGCAGCTCACGGCTATTTCGGACGCTTGATTTTCCAATATGCGTCATTCAATAACAGCCGCTCTCTCCACTTCTTCCTCGCCGCTTGGCCCGTCATTGGCATCTGGTTTGCCGCCTTGGGTGTGAGTACTATGGGCTTTAACCTGAATGGGTTTAACTTCAACCAATCTGTGTTAGATGCTCAAGGTCGTGTCATCAACACCTGGGCCGACGTGATTAACCGCGCCAACTTAGGGATTGAGGTGATTCACGAACGCAATGCTCACCAATTCCCCATGGATTTAGCCGCTACTGAGGCTCCGACCCTTGCACTGTCGGCTCCTGAGATTCACGGTTAAGTGGCATTTAAGTCTGATTGGGTCTAAGTCTGATTAGCTCAAAACGTTGCCACAGATAACAGCATCAAGCTGCTGTAAGGTCTAACGGTCAATATCATCATCCTACTGGTTCTGTTAAATCGCCATTCCTGAGACTCAGGAATGGCGATTTTTGTATTGGCATGATGACTGTTGAGAGTGCTGTTGATAGTCATCCCATTTTTCAAATTATGAGGTGTTCTATGATATTTTTTTCGTTTTTTCTCAGGGTATCTCATCGTTTATTATTGACGAGTTTTCGGATTTCAGCTAGAAATACTTGAAAGCTATGGGATTTGTTATCGGTTAGGGATAAGTAGGGAGCAATTGCCTTGGCGTGAGTTGCCGGATAGTATTCACTCACTAACTTTTTGAGTTCTTGTTTGGCAGAGTTAAGTTGATCCGGATCTCGAAATTTACGCTGGTCTTGTTTCTTACTAAGACTTTGGGGTTTGAGAGCATAGGCTTTTTCGACAGCAGCTAAGTCACCGAGAAACCAAGATTCAAGTTCGTGGCAAATAATCCGAATTGATACATCTGATTTTCCAGAGTTTTTACAAATTGCTAATAATTCATCTTTGAGGGTTTTGCAGTTATGGGAGTCTTGGTCATGAACGATCACAAATTTTGTAGCAGGTTTAAACTGAAAGGCTTTGATTTTTTTGGGGATAGATTTAGCTAAATCTTGTTTGCCTTGGTGAGCAATACAAATATAGTGAACTTCATCTGGGATGAGTTTTGGAATAATTTCATCTAAAACAATCTTGATAGAAGGTTCTTCTAACAAAAAAATCAAATCGTAACTCATTAGGGCACAACTCCTTCAAACCAACCTTGGTTCCACAGATAACCAGGAAGATCTCCTGCTTCTACAAGATTTCTCAAAGTTTCGTTATCAGTGGCTTTCTGGATTTTAGTGATGCCTTGGTCTTTGATCAGCCAAAAGATGCTGTCTAGGGGAACAGCGTTGAGAAAATAGGGAGAATGGGTGGAAACAAAGACTTGTCCGCCGCGATGAGCATAGCTAGCAAATTCTTCAGCAAGTGTTTGTAAAAGGCTGGGATAGAGTTGGTTTTCTGGTTCCTCAACACATAATAAGGGGTGAGGTTTAGGGTCAAATAGCAGAATTAAATAGGCAAATATTTTCATAGTGCCATCGGATACATAGCGATCAATAAAGGGATCTTTAAAGGCTTGGTCTTGAAATTTCAGGATGAGTCGGCCATCTTCGGTATTCTTGGCTTCGACTTTTGACACACCGGGAACTCGTGCCTGCATACGCTTCAAAATTTCTTTAAAAACGTCAGGATGTTCTTGGTAAATATATTGAGCAACGACTGCCATGTTGTCACCGGTTGAAGAAAGATGTTCGGCATAGAGCGCATCTTTGCTACCTCTAGCATCGCTGATATGAAAATCAGAAACATGCCAATTTTCTACCAAAGATCGAAAGGCATTGGCAGCTTTAAATCGCTGAAATTGCCCCAATCCTTTGATAGCTAAAATGTCGGCGGACTCTAGTTGTTGCTCTTCTCGATCGAGTTCTTCATCACTCTTGAAGTCTTCTTCATTTTTGATGGCATACCCTTTGCCATTTTGAAAGTCAAGGAAATGAAACGGGGAACCATATTCACCACGCTTATAGCGTAATATTTCTCGTTTTATGATAGGTTTTTGCTTGTCTTGTCCGATAATCAGCACATACGTCACGAGGCGTTCTGTGCTAAGAATTGCCGTACGAAATTTTAGTTCGATTTCGATATCTTCGTTTTGTTTCCCTCGGGTGACAACTTCATTAAATCCGCCTCTAATCTGAAGGGCTTGACGAATGTTATTTTTAAGAGCATCGCGGAGAAATCCAAAAATATCAAATAGGGTTGACTTTCCAGTTCCGTTGGCTCCAATAATAACGCAGAAAGCTGGAATATTTTTGATTTCTATATTTTCAAAAACGCGATAGTTTTTAATTTTGATGGAGACAATTTTCATGGGGTTAAAGCCGACTGCAAAACGTTGTTATGGATTCTCCTCTAATTATAAGACCCCAACCCGTTTCTCCTGCAACGCTCTCTCTAGGTTCCAGACTGCTGTCTTTCAGCATCTCAGTCCGAAAGTGATGAGAATCATGGAGTGGTTGAAGGGGTCTTCGAGGAACGAACACAATTATTTTTTACGAAAGCTTACAATTCTCCTTCCCCCCCCTTAACCGTGCGGGGAAACTGATATCAATTTGGTGACTAAGGAACGTTGCGCTTGTCTTCTATCTTTTCTTCACACAACTACCCTGTCAAGTCTCGGCAAGGAATTGCTATACTATCGAACAAGCACCATGAAGCGATGCAGCTCAAATGCAAATTCCTGTCACACCTATATTCCTGGCGCTTCTAGGATGCTGAGCGTTGATGACTTAAACGTAATTAAGCAACTATGACTGTAACACAACGTCCAAGCCAATCTATCCCGCCGGGCTTTGTCAACATTATGGGCTATGTGGATGAATCTGAAGTGAATGGCCCTGGTAAACGGGCTGTTATCTGGGTACAGGGCTGTTTACGGGAATGTCCGGGCTGTTTTAACCCCAGTTCTTGGTCTTTTAAAGCCAATCAACTCATTTCCGTCGATGGGTTAGTTGAACGAGTGACGAGCAATGCCTTAAACGAAGGGGTGACGTTTTCAGGTGGGGAACCCTTTTGGCAAGCTCCCGCCTTGGCGGAGTTGGCGCGACGGTTGAAAGCCCAAGGATTAACGGTGATGTC
Organism: Phormidium lacuna HE10JO; assembly: GCA_900149785.2. Classification (GTDB taxonomy): domain Bacteria; phylum Cyanobacteriota; class Cyanobacteriia; order Cyanobacteriales; family Geitlerinemataceae; genus Sodalinema; species Sodalinema lacuna_A. The sequence goes on from FSSI02000019.1 coordinate 62,716, forward strand.
CTTTAGCGGCTTTACCTTAGAGGAATTACGATCGCCCACCGCACCCCCAGGCGCCTCCGATCTCCTGGAGCAATTAGATCTCCTCATCGATGGCCCCTACCTAGAAAACCAAGCCATCCACGAACCCACCTCTCTCGTCTCCTCCCGTAACCAGCGCGTGCGAGTCTTCAACCCAGAGTTACAATCGCGCCTAGACTGGGCCAGCGATCAGATGGAAATCCATGTTCTCAAAGATGGAACCCGCATTATCACGGGCTTTCGCGGCCAACAGGGCATCGGCGAGGAGTTGTTGAGCTGAAGTCCCCTAAGCCTCCTTGGCCAACACCCCATTCAGGAAGATATCCGCCAACCCATTGGCCATCTCGATCATGGCTTGGGGCGAGGGATTATCTTCCATGAGGGTTTGATAACTAAACCCGGAGATGGCGAAGATGCCCAGAAACACCTTCGCCACCAAACGGGGGTTCATCGGGCGATAAATGCCTCGTTCCATGCCCGTTGCCACAAAGGCTTCAGCCACATCCGTCATTTTGGCGATCGCGTCGTGTTGAATGCGATCGCGCAGTTCCGGGTGAAACTGAGCCTCCAGAAAGCACACGCGCATCAAATCCGCATTTTCCCGGAGATGGAACAGCCGACGCTGAATCACCTGAGACACCGCCGTATAACTGCCCATCTCACTGAGTTCCGTCAGTAAGTCCGTGAGGATTTCCACCCAACCCTGAGTTGCCACTTCTACCAAAATGGCTTTTTTATTGTCAAAATACCGAAAGAGGGTTCCCTCAGCCACACCAGCTGCCCGAGCTAGGGCGCGGGTTGTCGTCCCCTCAAACCCCTGACGGGCAAATAACCGACGAGCCGATGCTAAAATTCGCGTGCGGGTTTCCGCTTCGGGGGTGCGGGTCGGGTGAAGCATTGTCTTCATCGGTATTATAAAACTCGAAGATTTTGCGTGGAGTTGCTAACATTATTCTGGAATAAATTTTGCCCAAAATGCCCAAAGATTCACAGATTGTTATTAGAAGTTATATATCGCAAAACTTCTATATCTTGACTCACCGAAACGCCCACCACCTAACTGACGAGACTCCACTCTGCTAACCTTATGCTGACTCAATCGCCCTTTGGGCATCAACATCTAACCCGAGTTCCAACCCTTCGCCGCCTTGGCCTGCGGGCGATCGCTCTACTGCTGCTTGCCCTTCTCGTGAGCCTGAGTGCGATCGCCCCCCCGAGTTATGCCGCCTCCATCGAGCCTTACCTCGATCGCACCGAAGCCCAAATCCAAGAATTCAGCCTGGACAATGGCATGAAATTCATTGTCCTAGAACGCCATGACGCCCCCGTCATCTCCTTTATGACCTATGCCAACGCTGGCGGGGCCAACGAACCCCCCGGTAAAACCGGCGTCGCCCACTTCCTCGAACACCTAGCCTTCAAAGGAACCCCCCGCATCGGCACCAAAAACTACGACGCCGAAGCCCCCCTCCTGGCCCAACTCGACGAGCTGCACGAGCAAATCCGAGCCGCCCAAGCCGCCGGTCACGACGAAGAAGCCGCCCGCCTCGACGCCCAATTCCAAGCCGTCCAAGAACAGGCCTCAGAATACATCATTCAAAATGAATTCGGTCAGATTGTCGAACAATATGGCGGCGTGGGCCTCAACGCCACCACCTCCGCCGACGCAACCCGTTACTTCTATAGCTTTCCTGCCAACAAACTCGAACTCTGGATGTCCCTGGAGTCCGAGCGTTTCCTAGATCCCGTCTTCCGAGAATTTTTCAAAGAACAAGACGTGATCCTCGAAGAACGTCGCCTCGGCACCGACAATTCCGCCATTGGCAGCCTGATCGAAGAATTCCTCCTCACCGCCTTCTCCGAACATCCCTACCGCCAACCGGTGATTGGTCATGAAGCCGACATTCGCAACCTCACCACCCAAGACACCTACGACTTCTACAAAACCTATTACGTCCCCAACAATCTCACCGTCGCCATCGTTGGCGATGTCGAACTCTCTCAAGTGCAAAACTTGGCAGAAATCTACTTTGGCCGCTACGAACCCGGCCCGACTCCCCCAGCCGTCAGGGAAGTCGAACCCCCGCAACAAGAACCTCGCCAAGTCGAAGTCCAATTTCCCAGTCAGCCTTGGTACCTAGAAGGCTATCATCGCCCTGCCCGCACCCATCCCGACAACGCCGCCTATGAATTACTCGTCGCCCTACTCAGTGATGGCCGCACCTCTCGCCTCTACCAATCCCTCGTCGAACAACAGCAAATCGCCCTCACCGCCCAAGGATTTAACGGCTTTCCCGGCGACAAATTTCCCAACCTGGTTTTGTTTTACGCCCTCACCGCCCCGAATCATAGCCTAGAGGAAGTTCAAACCGCCTTGCGGCACGAAATTGAGCGCATTCAACAAGACCTTGTGGCCCCAGAGGACCTAGAACGAGTCAAAACCCAGGCCAAAGCCCGTTTAGTGCGATCGCTCGACTCCAACTCCGGCATGGCCAGTCTCTTAACCGAATATGAAGCCAAAACCGGAGATTGGCACAATCTCTTCCGGGAACTCGAAGCCATCGAGGCCGTCAGCCGTGACGACATCCGCCGCCTGGCCCGAGAAACCTTCCGTGCCAATAATCGCACCGTTGGTAAACTTCTCCCCTCCTAGACTCTCCTAGACTCTCCTAGACTCTCCTGCACCCCCAAGGCTCAACCCCTCGTCGTTTACCCTAATCCTCAACTGATGTCTCAGCCCTGCCAAAGTCCCTTTCGTAAAACCCTACGTCCCTATTGGGCGCTCCTATTCCTCGTTGGATTGCTCATCAGCCAACTGGTGCATCCCCCAGCCTCCGTCGCGGCCACAGCGCGACATTACACTGAGCTTGAGTTTCCCCCCTTACCGGAGGTGCAACTACCTGATTATGACCAATTCCAACTCGATAATGGTCTCAGCGTCTATCTAATCGAAGATCATGAGTTGCCTCTCGTCTCCGGGGTGGCGCTTGTGAACACCGGAAGCCGCTTTGAACCGGCTGATAAAGTGGGCTTAGCGGGGATGACGGGGGCGTTAATGCGCTCGGGGGGAACCCAACATCATCCGCCCGAGATGCTCAATCGAGAACTCGAACAAAAAGCCGCTTCCATTGAAGCCTCCATTGAGACCACTCGGGGAACCGTTCGCTTTGATGCCCTCAGTTCCGACCTCGAGACAGTGTTTGACCTATTTGTTGAGGTCTTGCGTCAGCCGGCCTTTGACCGAGATCAGTTGGCCCTGGCTAAAAATCAAGCGCGGGGACAAATTGCTCGACGTAACGACCAACCCGGTGATATTGCCCAGCGAGAGTTTCAGAAACTGATCTATGGTGACGAAAGTCCCTATGCTCGCACGATGGAATATAAAACGGTCGAGGCCATTGAACGGCAGGATCTACAACAGTTTTATCAACAATCCGTCCAACCCGATCGCCTCATTCTCGGGGTGGTTGGCGACTTTGAGCGGGATCAGATGAGAGCCTTGATTGAGCAAAAATTGGCAGATTGGCAGGCGACAGGATCTAGTCTGCCGGACTTGTCCGACGCGTTACGGCAGCCGTCTCAAGCTCAACAGAGCGGGGTCTTTCTCGTTGACCGCCCGGAGTTAACCCAAAGCTATGTCGAACTCGGCCATCTCGGTGGCGTCCGCAATGATCCTGATTATCCGATTCTGGGGGTCATGAACAATGTCCTGAGTGGCTTTGGGGGTCGTCTGTTTAACGAAGTGCGATCGCGCCAAGGATTAGCCTACTCAGTCTATGGCTTTTGGGGAACTCAATATGACTATCCCGGTGTCTTTCGAGCTGGGGGACAAACTCGCTCCGAGGCCACGGTTCCCTTTATTGAGTCAGTGCGAGGGGAAATTGAGCGCATTCGTCGCGAACCCATTGCCGCTGACGAGTTGCAATTGGCCAAGGATTCAACCCTGAACTCCTTTGTCTTTAACTTTGCTAGCCGCGCTCAAACCCTATCGCGCCTGTTGACTTATGATTATTACGATTACCCTCAGGATTTTCTCTTTCGCTATCAAGATCGGGTGAAGGCGACAACCGTTGAGGATGTCTTACGGGTCGCCCGAATCTATCTTAATCCTGAGCAGTTGGTGACGTTAGTGGTGGGCGATCGCGCCGCCATTGACCCTCCCCTTGACCGACTCAATCCCAACCAGGATGTCACCTTGATTGATGTTACGATTCCTCAGCCGAGCTAGAGAGGTTCCTTGCTCTTGTGAGTGATTCACCAACTCTCAAACAGTTTACATCGCTCAAACGACTGGGCCGACGAGTGAGCCGACGAGTGAGCCAACGACTGGGACAATATCGATCGACTCAGCCGTCAGTGTGGCAGCTACGACATCGCCTGACGACCTGTAAAATCCGTCTCAATCGCTCCCTACTGCTGCTCAATCTCCTGGTGATCTTCGTGATGATCCTCCTGCGGAGTGTTGGCAGCTTTGAGACGGGAGAATTGGCGGCCTTTGATGCCGCCATGCGTCGGGCCAGTCAGTCTCAGATTGATCCTCGCTTGGTGATTTTGGAAATTAGCGAAGATGATATTGATCGCTATCGATGGCCCCTGGGCGATCGCGAACTGGCCGAGGTGTTAGGAACTTTACAAGTCCATACCCCTCGCGTCATCGGCTTAGATCTCTATCGGAATGTGGCGGTGGGTGAAGGTCAGGCCCTGCTGAGCGACCAACTCGCGGCCGATAATCTCATCGCCATCGAGAACATTGCCACATCATTAACTCCTTTGGCCAACGTTCCCCCAGAGCGAGTGGGATTCAATGATGTGGTGATTGATCGCGATCAAGTGCTACGCCGTCATCTCTTGTTTGCCAATACTCAACGTGGAGAGACGGCGTATTCGTTGGGGTTACGAGTCGCTCTAAAATACCTAGAACCCCAAGACATTGGCTTAGAAGCCGCTCCGAGTCATCCTGATGGGATTCGCTTCGGCGAGTCGCTTTTGGTTCCCCTGTCCGCTTCGGCTGGGGGCTATCACCACATTGATGATTCGGGGTATCAGATTTTCCTGAACTATTCTGCCCGTCCAGGTCAGGTTCAGCATCTCTCGATTAGTGAGTTATTGGATGGGGAATTTGACCCGCAATTGTTACGCGATCGCATTGTCTTAATCGGCTCAACAGCCCCGACGTTACGGGATCTGTTTGCGACTCCCTTCAGTGCGAGGGAAACCGACAGTGCTCAGGTGAAAATGCCGGGAGTCGAAATTCATGGGCAGATGGTCCAACAACTACTGGGCTTAGCCTTAGGACAACAACAGCCCTGGCGTGTGTTTCCCACGGCCATTGAATGGCTTTGGGGGTGGAGTTGGATCAGTTTGGTGATGGCGTTAGCATGGCGGCTACGACGACCGGAGCGATGGCTGGGAGGACTGGTGTTGGCTGGGTTGGGGTTGATGCTGGTAGAACGAGGGCTATTCGCCATGGCCATTTGGCTGCCGGGGGTTTGGGTGCGTTGGGGGATGGTTCTCGGGATTTTGCTGACGTCCGTCTATCGTCTGACTTATCATTTTTTACACGATCGCCTCACTGGACTTCCGAATCAGACCTTTGTCTATCAGATGCTGACGGATTGGCGATTTTGGCGATCGCAACGCCAACAGTCCCTCGGGGCGATTGTCTTGGATCTCAATCGCTTTAAGGCGGTGAATGCGTGTTTGGGTCACGCCACGGGCGATCACATCCTCGTCGAGATCGCGAAACGCCTACAAGCACTGTTACACTCGGACGACTATTTAGCTCGGGTTGGGGCGGATGAATTTGCCATTTTCCTGCCCAATCCCCCCCATCTCGAAGCCGTGATGGAGGTGGCGGCACAACTGCGTCGCCGCCTGAAACGTCCTTTTATGTTAGAGACGGGACAGCCGGTGTTTCTCACGGCCAGTTTTGGGGTGGCCTTTGGCCAGCAACGACATCAGGGTCTGTTACTCGATCATGCGAACTGTGCGATGCACCGGGCCAAGGCTCTCCAATTGTCTCAGCCGATTGTCTTTGATCCTGATGTTCAACAGCACGCGATCGCCACGTTTCAACTTGAACTGGATTTACGGGAGTCGATGAGTCACTCTCAGGTCTATCTTCCTCCGGTCCATGAGACTCACAATGACGGCTTAACGGATTCTAAGTTGCCTCACTCGGAGTTGGGCGATCGCTTCCGCGTCTATTATCAGCCCCTGGTGGATCTGAGATCTGGAGAAATTGCTGGCTTTGAAGCCCTGCTACGTTGGCAACATCCTCGACGGGGAATGGTGTCGCCGGTGGAGTTTATCCCCGTCGCGGAAGAAACCGGAGCCATTATCGCTCTCGGGGCTTGGGTTCTCTATGAAGCCTGTTATCAAATGCAAGCCTGGCAGCGTCAGTTTCCACGCTATGCCAACAGTATTATCAGTGTCAACTTATCTCCCTATCAGTTACAGTCCCCGGATTTGAAACAACGACTCAGGGATATTTTGAGCGAGACTGGCTTAGATCCCCATTGTCTGAAATTAGAGATTACCGAAAGTGCAGTCATGGAAGAAATCCAGACCACCTTGGAGATTCTTCATGACCTCAAAGCCCTCGATGTTAAGTTAGGAATTGATGATTTTGGCACCGGCTACAGTTCCCTGAGTTATCTCAATCGCTTCCCGGTCAATACTCTTAAAGTTGATCGGTCTTTTGTCTGGCGTATGGAAGATTCGGCACAGGATCGCGCGATTATCCGCACCATTCTCGAACTGGCTCATACTCTGGCACTCGATGCGATCGCCGAAGGGATAGAAACCCCCGAACAACTGGCCCAACTACGACAACTCGGCTGTGATATCGGTCAGGGCTATTGGTTTGCTAAACCCCTCCCCGCCCCAGCGGCCGCCCAACTCCTGGCTCGTCGGCCCTGTTGGTGAGCCGTTGGTGAATTGCAAAATTTAAGTTAAAACTTTGACCCTTTGGAGGGATTTCGCTATGATAAGAGTAACGCCTAAAACTGTTAAAGCTGTTCTGCCTTGACCGGCGAGTCAGGAGCTGCGGCTAAACTGAAGGAGCTATCGGATTAATGGATTACATCGAAAAGGTATTGGATAAGGTTCGAGAATGGACTCGCAAGCTCATTGACGCAGTCCTCGGACCTGACGCACAACCCGAACCCGAGGCAATTCCGATCCCGGTTAACGATCGCCGGATTCGTCGTTAGTCTGTTGGTGTCGTCGTCGAGCCAAGACCCCTCGCTTCAGATTCTTGTCCTCCATGGACCGAATCTGAACTTGTTAGGTCAACGGGAACCCAACGTATACGGCTCAACATCGTTAGCCGAAATTAACACGCGTATAGAAGACCAAGCACGGACTTTACAGGTTAAAGTTTCGTGCTTTCAGTCGAATCACGAAGGGGCGTTAGTTGACGCGATTCAGTCCGCCTGGGGCCAGTATCAAGGCTTACTCATCAATCCCGCCGCCTATACTCATACCAGTGTTGCGATACGAGATGCGATCGCCGCTGTCAAGTTGCCCACTGTGGAAGTTCACCTCAGCAATATCCACCAGCGGGAGGCCTTTCGTCACCACTCCTACATCGCCCCGATTGCCGTTGGGCAGATTAGTGGTTTCGGCTATTATAGCTATATTCTGGGACTTCAGGCCCTAGTTCAGCACTTACGCGATCGCGCCAACACCCCATCCTAACACCGCACTGTGATGCCCTTAATGGTTTTACCCCGATTTGAGAGCTTTCGCGGTGCGGTTCTCGGTGCTGAGTTAGGCTATCGACATCCGTCTTCGGGGCCATCTCTCTGGGAAACCATCCCGCCAGATCTCCTCAATCCCCTAATTCAGCAGCGAACCCTTCCTGCACACCATCCCCAGTATGCCGAGTTTCCGGTGCGACTGGGACTGGCGACGGTGGTGGGGTTGTTGTATCATCAGCGCCTAGAGGTTTTATCGGAGTTAGCCCCCGAGTTACAGCCGTTGGCGATGGCGGTGGGGTTGGCTGTGGGCGATCGCCTCCTGAGCCAATCTGAGCGAATTGTAAACCCTTCCCCAGCACTTAAACAAGCCCTTAGCACCCTCCTAGCGTTTCAAGGAGATGGCTTTAGTGCCAATTGTGACTCACAAGATGTTAGCGCGATTTTAGGGGCGTTAACGGGGGCGCTACGGACTCGGGCGGGGATTCCCCCTCGGGAGCGGTTGCGTCTGTCGGGCGATCGCCTTCAGTCCCTAGATAGCCTAGCTTGGGAGATTTGGCAACGCTGGCTCGGCCGACTCGACTGCGACCCCTGGCCGCCTGAACCGGGTGCGATCGCGGTTACAGGAGAACGACTTTAAGGGATAATTCACAAGAAATGAGTTGTCAAAATATCCGATTTAATGGGTTGCCTTGGATGCCAAATTGTAGGGGCGAAAAATTTTTCGCCCCTACGGGAATTGATTCAACCTGTAATAAATTTCTCTATTCATTCTGAATCCTAAATATCCTTATCAACTCTCATAATTTACAGTTTATTGTTAATACATAAGTGGACTATTTATGTTGGATTATACAGAATTTTTCAACTGCATCAATCCCAGCAAAACCCTAGATATTAGTCAAGAAGAAGACCGACAATATTATATTGACTTTACCCAAGTCCGAGGTCACGATAGCATTCGTAAACTCAAACATCGCATCGCCGTTTTACTGCGAGATAAACCCAGTTGTTCCCTATTTACCGGACATATTGGCTGCGGAAAATCCACCGAACTGCATAAATTACAAGCCGAACTCGAAACCGAAGGATTTTGTGTCGTCAACTTTGAATCCGACGAAGATCTCGATACCGCCGATGTGGACATTGTCGATGTAGTCTTGACCATCGCCAAGCGTGTTAGCGCCAAATTAGAAGCAATTGTCGAACCCGAAGCGACCGGATTGCGGCGGCTAATTCAGCGTACCAACGAGGTCTTAACTACAGAAATTGACCTGAAAGCTTCCTTAGGAACCTCAACCCTGAAAGGAGACGTGGATACGAGTAAAAAATCCCTGTCTCTCTCCGCTGGAATCGCCTCCCTGACTGTGAAAGCGAAAAATGACTCCCAGACACGGGAGAAATTAAGCCAATATCTCGGACCCCAAATTACCGGCTTACTCAATAGCATTAATGACGAGTTGATTCAACCGGGAATTGAGTCATTAAATGCGAAAGGCTATGCTGGATTAGTGGTGATTGTCGATAACCTCGATCGCATTGATACTCGTCCTAAACCTTCGGGGCGATCGCAACAAGAATATCTCTTCGTTGACCGAGGCGAATTACTCACAAAACTCGCCTGTCACACCGTTTATACCATGCCATTAGGCTTGCGTTTTTCCAACGAATTTGGCAATTTGACCCAACGCTTTCAATATAAACCCGAATGTCTCCCCATGGTCTCCATTCGTCATCGCAACGGCGAAGATTATCCTGAAGGGTTAGCGAAACTCAAACAAATGGTCTTGGCCCGGGCCTTTCCCCAGTTAACCGAAGCCGAACGCCTAGAACGAATTGGGGAAATTTTCGAGACTCCCGAGGTGTTTGACCGCCTTTGTCGGGTGACTGGCGGCCATGTGCGGGATTTACTGCAATTGCTGTCTCAATGGGTCGAAGAAGAGATGCAACTTCCCTTAACCGAGGCTACCCTAGAAGAAGCGATTATCGATCGCTGTAATGAGATGACCTTGGCCATTTCCCCTCGGGAGTGGGAGTTATTGCGGGAAGTGCGCCAAACCAAGAAAGTGCAAGACCAAGTCGGCTATGAGAACCTGATTCGCAGCCGCATGGTCTTTGAATATCAAGAACGCCGTCAATCCTGGTTTGATGTCAATCCCATACTCCTGGAAGCGGCGGAGTTGCAGGATTAACCCTAACCCGAGATGGATAATGACCACTGATGTCGCCGCCAAAAATCAGAAGACCTTGCAACAACTCGCGCAGGCCATGGCCCTGTCGCGGGGTCAGTTTAAACTGATTCTGGTGCGTTGTAACTATGGCGACGTTTGCCAACGTTGGTCCGAGGAACTGACCCAGACTTGTCAACAGCAGCATCAGTTCTCACCCACGACGGTTCATCTCCCCCCCAATGCACAGAACCTGGCTCAGGCCATCCAAGCCATCCAGCCATTCCCCCCAGACGGCCTGCAACTCTTGGGACTCAATCAATTGGCCGATGTCCGCCAGTTTCTAGCTAATAGTAACCAAATCCGCGATCGCCTGCGCCGGAATTGTCCCTTCCCCATCGCCATCTGGCTCGACGACAATAGCCTCAAACAGATGCTGAAGGTCGCCAACGACCTCCAGAGTTGGACCACCAGCAAACACTTCTCCCTCACCCCCGACGACCTCCAGCAGCAACTGCGCCATCTCCTCGAAGCCTTCTTCCAACGTCTTCCCCACGCCTCCCCAGACCAATGGCTAGGGAGTCAACCCCTCCTCTCCCAGAGCGAACAGCGAGAACTGGAGCTGGCCCAAAACGAACTCAACAGCCACCTCTCCCCCAACCTCCAAGGCGACTTCGCGATTATCCAAAGTCACCAACATCGAGTTCAGCAAAACCTATCCCTAGCCAAACAGCAACTTGAACAGGGGGCCAAGTTTTGGCAAACCATCTCCCCCCCAACCGCCAACAGCCAGAAACAGAAACGCCTCGGCTGGGTGGCCTTTCAGCAGGCCATCCTCTCTCTCTGGGAGAGTGAACAGCAACAACGCTCTCTCAATTATCCAGACCTGCATCCCCTAAAAACCCAGTTCCAAGAGAGTCAGCAGCACTTCCAAGCCGCCGCCGAACCAGACCTGGCCCACCTCGTGGCCAACGCCGCCGTGGTGCAACTGGTCAACGGCTTAACCGAAATCACCCATCCCGAAACCTCCTCAGACCCGGCACAGGTCGACCATCTGGCGGTGGTGAATGAGCAACTGTGCCAACAAGAGAGTTTCCCCTTCCCCAACCTTTGGCTGAAGGCCTTAGAGCAGCTGCATCACGTTTATTTTCAGGACCGCCAAGACTATCGCCGCGCCTTCTCCATTCAGCAACAACAATGGCAAGTCCAACGCTACGGCGGTCAGCGAGCCTTTGTGGGAGCCAGTCGCCTGCAAGGGATTCTCTATCAACGCTGTTCCCTGGACAATCTCCCCCCAGAAATCAAAGAATCGGGACGAGAAGAGGATGTTCGGCACTTGCAAGAACGCCTCTCAGGAACCCAGAGCAAGATTCTCGTCATTCACGGACAGTCTGGAGTCGGCAAAAGCTCCCTCGTCAACGCGGGCCTACTTCCCGTCTTGCGTGAAAAGACCTTCACCGGAGGACGAGAGGGGATTCCCATCCTCCTACGACTCTATGAACCCTGGACTGAGAAACTCGAAGCCGCCATTGACCAAACCAGCCAACGTCATAAAAAGTCCCTGGCGGGGATATCCCAGGGGTCCCCTCAGCAACGGATTGAGGCCAAGTTGCTGGCCTTGGAGAAGCAGCATTGTCAGGTGATTTTGGTCTTTGACCAGTTTGAGGAGTTTTTCTTCGCCAACCCCAGCCAACAGGACCATGAGGCGTTTTTCGAGTTTATCGGTCGGTTGTGCAGCAATATCCAGCAGTTGGGAGCCTTGAAAGTGGTGTTTTCCCTGCGCACTGATTATGTGGGTCATTTGTTGCTCTGCAACGACTTAGAATCCATGGACTGCATCAGTCGGGACATTCTCAGCCGACAGGTGTTGCACAAATTGGGGAATCTGTCCGCACAACGGACGAGTCAGGTGTTAGAGAAACTAGCTCCCCATTTAGAGGCAGAGTTGAGAACGCGCCTGGTGGCCGATTTGAGCCAAGCGATGGGAGCCGTTCGTCCCATTGAACTTCAACTCGTCGGCTTTCAGTTGGAATCTCAGCAGATTCGCGAGATTTCCGCCTATGACGCCTTGGGAGAGCATCCCAAACAGCAGTTAGTGCAAGGATATCTCGATGATATCGTCCGAGCCTGTGGTCCCGAGCAAGAGGGCCTGGCCAATGGCGTTTTGTACCTCCTCACCGATGAACGGCGCACGCGACCTCTACGGTCCTATGAGGAGTTATGGCAGGAGTTACAGCAGGTTCCCCAGGCTTCCCAGGGTCAAGCGTTGCAGGAATCTTTAGATTTAGTCCTGGAAATTTTCACCGCCTCGGGGTTAGTGGTGGTGATTCCGGGAGAACCGCAACGCTATCAATTGGTGCATGATTATCTGGCGGAGTTGATTTATGAGTCCCGCCAGTCGGAGTTAATTGCCAGTTTGCAGGAGGAACAGCGTAAACGGCTGGCGGCGGAGCGAACCCTAGAGGAGTTGGAACAGCGATTCACTCAGGTTAAGTTGCGGATTAAGCGGACTGCTGTCGTTGGCATAGTAATGTTGGCGATATATGGTTTAGCAATCTGGAAAATACCAACTTACGTACACGGAACTGCTAGATTTGTGGAAGTTGATAGTAAACATGAGAAAGAATCAAAAATCAGCATATCGCCAAGTAGCCATCTGATTACAGACACTGGTAAAACAATATTTTTTGAAGTTTATGACAGTAAAAAAATTACAATCCGACCTATTACCTTAGGAAGACTAATCCATCGCGCCTGTGACTGGTTGCGACCCTACCTCACTTATAATCCTAACGTCACCGAGGCCGACCAAGCTCTCTGCAACATCCCCCCACCCGAAACTCCCCCCAGCAACTAACCCCGACTCATCGACAAGCACCGCACCTCAGCCTATACTGCCCCCCAGAAAGCACCCAAACATCCGCCATGAGCCAACGACCAACCCAGCAAATACGACAAGGGGATTGTTGCCAAGTACAAAATTGTAGGGGCGAAAAATTTTTCGCCCCTACAGTACCGGATATAATCTGCCATCAATTTTCCGTATCACCCTGAACCCAAAAGACCGAAACTCAACCAATTATTCCCGACTAACCCAGCCATCCCTCAGCCAAACCAAATCCCCGGCCTGGCTAAACCGCATACCGCATCTGTCCAGAAACCGGGGATTATTTAGAAACAAACCGTCCGCCTCAACCCTTACAGTCCAAACGCAGTTTTCAACTGACTCGTCCAAGCCTGAACCCGCTCTTCCGTCATCTCCGACTGATTATCCTCATCGAGGGCCAAGCCAACAAACTTACCATCGCGCACCGCCTTCGACTCCTCAAACTCATAGCCATCCGTCGGCCAATAGCCAACCGTTGCACCCCCTAATTGAGAAATCTTCTCTTCTAACATCCCCATCGCATCCTGGAAATTATCCGCATAGCCAATCTGGTCTCCCACGCCAAAGTAGGCCACTTTCTTACCACTAAAATCCAGAGCATCTAACTCATCATATAACCCCTCCCAATCACTTTGTAGCTCACCAATATTCCAAGTCGGACAACCAATAATCAGACAATCATACTCACCCAGTTCATCTAAATCCGCCTCAGCCACATCATGAAGAGTGACAACACTTTCACCCCCCAATGCCAACTGAATCATCTCAGCCGCCGCTTCCGTATTTCCAGTTTGGGTTCCAAAGAAAAGACCAATTTTTGACATAATACTAGAGATTGAATGGCAACAATTTTCAGGGACACAAGTTTCAGGGAAACATCAAAACCCATCTTGTAGGGGCGAACGGCTGTTCGCCCTCACAGTTTGATATCCAAGGCAACACATTAGACCATAGACTCGAACCTCCTAATAACGAATTGATTGTTTTCGACTTAACGCCGAGAAGATACCGGCATATTAGAGAGTTGAACTCTCTCCAAGTGGGTCGTCGAGTTCGGAAACACCGAGCGACAACTCAGACAGTACCAGGTCAGTTCACGGCGACTCACCTGACGCAGTAATTTTCCTGAACAACACGGACAGTTCATAAATAAAAGTGTGAGGAGCAATAACAGAGTAGAGAGAGAAGAAAAACCAGAGAGAGAAGAGAGATGAGATTAGGTTTCCAAGGAATTTAACGCCTTGTCAACCCGACGAAAATCAAACCCCATGGCTCGCAAGGCGTGCCATAAATGTCCTTGCAGGAAGAAGAACGAGAGGAAGAAATGAGCATTGGCTAACCAACAGCGAGCGGTATGAGTGCCGAAGGGTAATTCAGCGGTATCGGCAAAATAAGGAGTAATTCCCAGCTTGATTTCTAAGGCGGGGCCATAGAACTCCACCGGATAGGCCAAGGTATTCACCGCACAGAAATAGGAGGCGACAAATCCCGCCAAAGCAATTCCGCCGAGAGAGTAGGACAAAATCGCTTCCCCGGAAAAAATTAGTACCTTTTTCGCCCAATTCAGCGGCGGAACTAAGATATGCCAAATTCCACCACCAATCAGCATCACACCCACATAAACATGACCGCCAACCAGGTCTTCCAAATTATTGACACTGGCGAAATGGGTTTGATAGCCATAAATCACAAAGGGGTTCAGGGTGGGTTCGCTCACAACCCGAACCGTCTGACTGGCGGCGTCATAAAGTCCACCCCAGTACATGGCTTTCGCCACCAGCAACAAGGCCCCCGCTCCCAAAAACAGCAGATGATGTCCCAAAATCAGACCCAACTGTTTGGGGTCATCCCATTCAAAATGGAAGCGTTTGGCACGTCCTGAGGCGGTTTTGAGGTCTTCTGGGGCTTTGAAGGTATGGAACAAGGCCCCGGCCCCTAAAACGGCGGAGGAAATCAGATGAACCGCCCCAATCACGAAATAGGGATAGGTATCAACAATTTGTCCCCCGTCGCCGACCCCCCAGCCGAGGGTGGCTAAGTGGGGAAGCAGGATTAACCCCTGTTCTCCCATAGGGAGAGTTGGGTCAAACCAAGAGATTTCAAATAGGGTGAAAGCCCCGGCCCAAAAGGTAATCAGGGCCGCCTGGGCGACATGAGCGGCGATAAATAAGCCCGACATATCGGTAAATCGGGCATTTCCCGCCCACCAGTCATAGGTGACTTTGGGATTATCGTAGGTTTGCATAGGCTCGACTCACAAGTTTGTGGTTTGCAGGGCTTATTGCTAAATCTCGTCAATAAGCAACTGACCCTTAGACTAGAATCTTTCTCAATAAAAGTCTATTAACTTTTGTAAAGATTTTCGATGTATTGCGGCTTTCAGGAGCTTTAAACCCTTATTCCATGATGGAAGTAGGCAATTTCCCCCATCCTGTTTCGGTGGATAATGGTGGTAATCTCGGCTACTTATTGCGAGTAACTTTTATTACATGGGGGAAAATGGGTTGGACCCAATTCCCGGAGGGCGATCGCAACGCCACACCCCCAGATTGTTCCCTCTTGCCTTTTGCCTCTTCCCTTCTTCCCCCTATTGCCTCTTGCCTCTTGCCTCTTGCCTTCCTCCCCCCGTTCCCTCTTGCTATAACATAAGTGCATTCATTCACGAATAGGCTCCCTATGGTTTTCACCCCTGTGATTCTTGCTGGTGGTAAAGGCGAACGCTTCTGGCCCCTGAGTCGTCTGGAACGCCCGAAACAATTTCTCTGCCTGGATGGGAGCGATCGCAGCCTCTTGCAAGCCACCGCCGATCGCCTACTCCCCCTGGCCAACGGCTGGGACAACCTCTGGGTGATTACCGCCAGCCATCTGGCCGACGGAGTCCGTCAACAGTTACCCGAACTCCCCGACGCCAATCTCCTCATCGAACCCGAAGGCCGAGACACCGCCCCCGCCGTCGCTTGGACAACCCTAGAAATCAGCCAACGCCATGGCCCCGACGCGGTGGTGGGCTTTTTCCCCGCCGATCACTGGATTGACCCCCCCGAAGCCTTCCACCATACCCTCCACGCCGCCATTGAGGTGGCCCAACAGCAAGGGGCGATCGTTACCCTCGGGGTTAAACCCACCTATCCCTCCACCGGTTACGGCTACATCGAACAAGGGGACCCCCAGGGAACTGTCAAAGACTTAGCCGCCTTCCAAGTCGCCCGCTTCACAGAAAAACCCGATCGCCCCACCGCCGAAACCTTCCTGGCCAGCGGACGCTTTAGCTGGAACAGTGGCATTTTTATCTTCCAAGCCGGAGTCGCCCTAGACGAACTCAAACAATACGCCCCAGAACTGATGCAACAGCTTCAGCAAGAAGGGGTAAACGCCTATCCCAGCCTAACCAAAATCAGTATCGACTATGCCCTCATGGAGAAAACCCAACGGGCCGCCGTCCTTCCCGTCTCCTTTGGTTGGGACGATCTCGGGGATTGGAACGCCCTCGATCGCCTACAATCGGACAACACCAACCCCCAATCGGGCAACGTCGAACTCGGCCGCCATATTGGGCAAGATAGCCAAAATAGTATTTTTTATAACAGCAATCCCGACGAACTGATTGTCACCATTGGCTTAGAGGAGGTCGTCGTGGTTCGCGATGGCAATGCGACCCTGATTGTCAAGAAAGACCGCACCCAGGACATTAAATCAGTCCTAAAAACCTTAAAAGAGGACTCCAACTTACAACAATTTCTCTAACTCAATTCAGACTCAACTTAGACCTTTTTCAATCTAAAACTATCTCCTCGGGAGCGATTAAAACATGGTCAATATAAATCCTGGTGACTTCAACCCAACCACAATGTTTGGTGTTAGCTACGAGGGGACGCCCTCGAACTTCTCAGATCTTGAGGACAACACCAGTCATCCCGATATTCTCACCGATGGCGGTGACTTAATCCAACGTCGAGACTATACCCTGATTGTCGATCGCAGTGCCAACATGATTGTGGTCGATCCCACCCATGACATTACCCTACAAGCCATCCTAGAAGATGCCACCCTAGCCGTGGCGACTCACTGCGAACGCTTAGATCTCAAAGGAATCGACCTTTACTTTTATAACAACAATTTCCAATACTGCGATCGCATCACCTCCAGCCGCATTCCCGCCCTCTTTCGGCAACATCCTCCCACCGGAGATCCCCAATTAGCCCCCGTTCTCCAAGACGCCATTGATCGCTATTTCCACCATCGTCGCTACGGAGAAAGCAAGCAAAATGGTGAAATCATTTTTGTGTTAATTGGCAGTCTTCCCACCGATACAGAACACGTAAAACAGACCATTATTGCCGCCTCAAAACGTCTCACTCGTGAAGAAGAACTCGGTATCTTACTCCTACAAGTTGGCACCGATCTCGAACTTCAATCCTTTCTAATTAGCTTAGACGACGAGTTAGAAAGCCTCGGGGCAAAATTTGACATTTGTGACACCGTGACCTTCAATACCATCAACCGGGCGACCCTCTCAGAAGTTCTCCTTGATGCCATCACCGAATAACCCGCAAACCTATTTAATTGCTCACTTTTAATTGCTCACTTTTAATTGCTCACTGGGAGAACAATCGTCACTGTCGTACCTTGACCACAGCCTTCACTATTGATGAAAATTTTACCCTTCATTAAAGAGATGAGATTCGCGGCGATCGCCAACCCCAACCCCGGACCCCGACGATCTTCGGGGCAGCCCTCAATTTTCGTAAAGGGTTGAAACAATTTCTCCTGTTGCTCCGGGTCAATCCCGATACCGCTATCTGAGACCACAATAATCGCCTCAGGAAGCTCATGATAGCTGGTTTTACCCATGGGACCGCTGATGGCGGTTGAGAGGCGAATTAGCCCCTGTTCTGTGAACTGAATTGCATTCTCAAACACAATCGTCAAGACCTGTTTCAGCATCTGCCGATCAGCCGTGACACAGAGCGGTGGTGGGAAGTCTCGCCGTTCCAGGCCGAGGTTTGCCTCTTGCAACGCCCCCTGATGCTCCTCGACCACCTCATCTAAGAGCCGTTGTAAATCCACCGCCTCGAACTCAGGAGTCATCTGGCCCGAATGAATCTGAGTCAAATCAGAGATGTCTTCCATCAACTCCAGAAGACGAGTTCCGAGTTTGCGTAACTTGTGTAAATCCTCGAGATCCTGCTCAGAATAGGCATGGGGGCGATCGCTCAACATCTCAACCTGGGCGATCGCTTCCCCAATCGGTTTACGGAACTCCTCAGCCAAATTATGCAAATACAAATCCTTGAGCCGATCCGTTTCCTGCAAAGCGGCATTCTCTTGTTCCAAACGAGTCACCGTCGTTTGTAACCGCAACGCCAAGCGATTAAAGCTTTTCCCCAACACCCCCACTTCCCGCGACGAATCCTCAAATATCATCGGTAGCGTCGGCGACCATTGTCGTCGTCCTAACTGCGTCATCGACTTACTTAAACGTCGCAGCGGCTCTCCTAACCACCCAGCCAATTGCCAGCCAATAATGCCCGCCGTGACCATCGTAATGCCCCCCAACACGAAGATAATCAAAAGATTGAGCCAAATCGGGTTCATCAACTCCGTATTAGCCACCGCGACCACAATTAACCAATCGAGACCCCAATCATCACGAAAAGGAGTCACTTGCAGAAAATAGCGACGACGCCCTTGCTCAAACTGAAATAATTGTGTCTCTTCGATCGCCTCCAAACTGCCAAAACGAGTAATAAGCGCATTAGCCGCCGTGCGAATCGTCCCGTTCGAACTATTGAGAACCGCTAGAGAGCCGTCCTCCTCACCATTCATCCCAGACCTTTGACCAAACGGTTCAGGAGCCGAACCGGCGATGAGCCGGCCTTGGCGATCGACAATAAAAGCCTGGCCCCCTCGGCTGAGCGTTAACTGCTGCAAAAATGACTCTAGGGGAGCCAACTGAGTCTCCACAGCCAGAGTTCCCTGTAGCTCCCCAGCCGCACCATAGAGAGGGGCGATCGCCAACAAATTTCCCGACGACAACTGCTGCCAAACCGGACCCGAAACCGGCGGACTGGCCAGGCGATCGAGAATCTCCGTTAAGCCTTGGGGGGGCGTCTGAAATCGGTCCAAAAATCGTCCTTGACGACTCATCATCACTCCTTCCCAGCCATCCTCAGTCTCCTCGGGCGGGCGATCGCCACGATACCGATACAACCGAGCCATCCCATCCTCATCACGAGAGAGCAGCAATTGTCCTTGCACCCCCTCCCTGTAGAACAGACCCTGAACCTCAAAGGCCTGCATCTGTTCCCAAAAATAAGAGCCTGTGGCTTGCCACTCTTCTAAACCGAGGCGTTCCAAACTCAACGCGGCCGCATTCGTCTGAGCCAACTGGCGAGGAGTCGCCAGATATTGACTCAAATACTGAAGAATATGGCGACTGACCTCATATTGTAACTGAGCGGCAAAATCTTCTACAGTGCGTTGGCCCGAGCGATAAGACGAAAAACCGATCGCCGCCGTAAACAGGACCACCAGTAGAACAATAGGAGTTGTCAGCGCGGTACGCAATGACAATCTCGGAGACGAGCGGTTGGGAGTCGAACGAAAAAACACAAGTTTTGAGGAGGGTAGAAGGGGCAGACCGGGTGCTGTGGAGGAGATGAGGCGTTACCCAAATGGACTCGACCCGTTGAGAGTCTGTTTTCTAAAGGGTTCCACTACTGACTAGGATATCGCGAGGACAGCCTGTCATTTAACTTCTGGGGAGTTTGAGGGGCGATAAGTCCCGCGCTGTACCAGAATGGTCAGCGTCGGGATACATGGACTCCTCAAGTCAATTGAAGGGG
>FSSI02000040.1:0-42103 GCA_900149785.2 Phormidium lacuna HE10JO
GACTCCCCAACGATGATATCCCACTCTCCGCCGTCTCCGTCACCCCACCGGGTCTTGATTGCCCTTTTATCGATTGGCCCTTTGTCTATGAACTCTATTTTGGCTGTGATCGTCCTCTCCACCATCGGCTATGTGGCGGTGGGTATCCGAATTATCAATCAGGGGAACCTCGCCTTGGTTGAGCGTTTGGGGAAATATAATCGGACTTTAGCCGCCGGGTTAAGCTTTGTTGCGCCGGTTATCGAGAGTATTGTTTGGGAAGATACGACCCGAGAACAGTTTTGTCGCATTGAACCTCAGTTAGCCATTACCAAAGATAATGTCTCGTTGGAGGTGTTGGCGGTGGTGTACTGGCGTATCTTCAATTTGGAGATGGCCTATTATGAAATTGAAGACGTGGCCGCGGCCCTACAAAACCGGGTCAGCACCATTATTGGGGCTGAAATTGGCCGACGGGAATTAGATCGGACGGTGACGGCGCGATCGGAAATTAACCAGGTTTTATTAGAACAGATTGAAGACGAAACCCATGAATGGGGGATTAAGGTGTTGCGGGTTGATATTCAAAAAATCAATCCTTCGGCCACGGTATTAGAATCGATGGAAATTGAACGGGCAGCGGAAATTAAAAAACGAGCCTCCATTTTAGAAGCTGAAGGAACGGCAGAATATATGAAGTATATCGCCCGGGCTTTAGAGTCTCGTGAAAATGCCCGAGAAATCTTACACTTTTTTATGACACAACGCTATGTAGACTCAAGTTTTAAGTTGAGTCAAAGTGAAAACTCGAAGGTTGTGTTTATGGACCCGAAAGCATTATCAGAAGCCCTTGGACCGATTTTAGGGGATGATTTGCCCTCGTCTGGACCCCATAATGGTTCCCGAGAACCTTAATCCGAGAGTCTTCAGGGGACAGGAGTTTAGCATCACCCCAAATCAAGTATTATTGACCGGTTACGGATAAACCGTCAACTAAAATAGAGGGGGTGTAACAGGACCCATGCCAACGGGCATCGTTACCTAAGCGGATGATATTCTGTAAGGCCGTATAAACATTGCCCGAAACCATCGTATCTTTAATTCGTCCGAGAACTTGTCCGTTTTCCACGCGATATCCGAGGGCAACATTGATCGAAAAATCTCCGGACAGTCCGCCACCGCTGCCAAGAATTTCATCGACAATGATGCCATGATCGAACTCGATTATGAGTTCCTCTAAGGAGCCTTGACCGGGTTCAATCATAAGATTAAACAGTCCGGGAGTCGGATAACTTGACAGTCCTGGACGAAAACCATTGCCGGTGCTACCACTGCCAATGAGACGACCAATGCGGCGATCGCAATAAAACAGTTGTAACACCCCATGTTCAATAAACGTCAAGGGCCGGGTCGGGGTTCCTTCATCGTCGAAGGGACAACTATAGGGTCCCAACTGAGGCCGTTGAGAGATGGTCAGGAGGGGCGATAGGACTTGCTGATGCAACCGAGAACTCCAGGGAGAAGACTGTTCAATAGCCTGTTTCCCATTCAGGGCCGCCTGGACGGTTCCCCAAAATAGATCGGCCGCTTTGGCGGTAAACAACACCGGTAATCGCCCACTCGGACAAGAGACATTTTCCTTCGCCCAAGCCAGCCGTTGTAGGATGGGTCGAGTGATATCCGAGGGGTTGAGGCGATCGCGTTGGCTTTCCCCATCGGAAACCGTGAGAAAATCATCGCCGCGCACCCATTCGACGGTTAAATCACTGCTTAAAGTAATGTCCGTGTAAGAACAGTCCAGTCCAGTGGTATTCGCTAAGCGGGTCTGTTCATGGTCGCATTCCCAAGCCGCCGTACAGAGGGTTTCAGGATAGAGGTCTCGGATTTGCGCGATGCTGTCGCGGCCCCAACTCAAGAGTTGGTCAACCGAGACCGTCTGGCCCACATCCAGATTCCCCATCGGGTAGGGGTCTTGTAAATCAGGGATTTGGGGGGGATTGAGGCGACTAATGCGCAGGGCGCGTTGAACCAGGTCCGGGGCCGAAACCTCCCCATAGGCCACCGCCAGGCCCGGTCGGCCATCACGCCACACCCGGAGACTGAGACCTTCAGATTCGATACTTTCGAGTTGTTTGAGGCGGTTGGCTTCAAAATAAACCGGACGGGTCTGCGATCGCGATTGAAAGACCTCGGCCGCTTCAGCGCCCTCTTGTAGTGCTAGATCTAGGAGTTGTTCTATCATGACGGACGCGACAGTTTTAGGGATCTCAACCTTAGGGATCTCAACCTTAGGGATCTCAACCTTAGGGATCTCAACTTCACCTTAAATTCAATTCTGGCAAGAGCCAGAAGCCAGCGAAGGCTTCCACCTGTGGCGAGGATTGAACGGCTAAGAAATGCGCTCCTCCCGCCTTGTCTTTCTGTTCTTCAAAGGTTTTTGCATCCTTGACGCTACTCTCATTGGTGAGATCGGCTAACACCCAACTTGAGTCGTCTTCCGTTTCCAAAATCAAGCGCGGCCGAGGACTCGGGACGAATTTGATAAAGCCGAGTTCCAATCCTGACATCCAGGCGGCGATGGGGAAGGCGCGGGGAGAATAGATAACGAGTCCGGGGATAATGCAATCGCCATCGAGGTTCAGCAGTTCGAGAGGGAATGATTCACCAAAATCAATGGTCCAGTCCGGTAAGTCGGCAAAATCAGCGGCGGTGAGGCTCACCATGGCCCATTTGTTGCCCTCTAACGCATCTGGGAGGGGACGAGGCGCTTGGATTTCATAGCGCACTGAGGGCGATCGCACGGCGGCTTTTTCATAACAAGGATCTTGAGGATAGACCGTCACCATCCGCTCTTCAAGCCATTGGTACAGGGCGAGGGTGCGCCGACTGACTTGAGCATCTAGCCCCATATCTTTGCAGGCTTTGACGATCATATTGTTCATCTGTCGCCGAAAGAAGCGCACCTTGGTCGGAGGGGTGGGGGCTTGGGCCATGGCTTGGGCCAAGGCATCTTTTAACCAAGTTGAGTTAACATTGCCGCTGGCGCAGTATTGGGAATAGCGAAATAGATCCTCTGGCGATCGCGTGACCGATAACGGACTTTCACAAATCAGAAGTTCCCAGCGTTTTTTTTGCGTTTCGTCCACTAAGGGACGAGAGTAGAAGTCGAGTTCCCAGACAGTTCCCATGCCAAATTTCTAAATTACCAAGTTTCTAAGTGCCAAATTTCTAAGGTGCCACTGTTTCCATGATAGGGGCTATTGACCCCCCAGTTGAGGGAATGTCTCGGGATCGGGGTTGAGGTGGCCCGGCCGTCTCTAACGAGAATCGAGTTCTTTGAGGGTTTCGAGGGTATATTCTGAGGCCGTAAAGTTGTTCTGTTTACGAAAAAGCGCTTCTGCGGTTTCTAAGTCAGCGATGGCACTGTTGAGGCGATCGAGTTCCAGGTAAACCATGGCCCGATTGTAGAAGGCTTTGGCGGATTCAGGTTCGACAATGAGAGTTTCGGTGAAGTCATTGA
Organism: Phormidium lacuna HE10JO; assembly: GCA_900149785.2. Lineage (GTDB taxonomy): Bacteria > Cyanobacteriota > Cyanobacteriia > Cyanobacteriales > Geitlerinemataceae > Sodalinema > Sodalinema lacuna_A. The sequence goes on from FSSI02000040.1 coordinate 3,500, forward strand.
GGGCGCGATCGTAGTCTCCGAGTTCAAAGTAGAGACTACCTCGATTGAAGTAAGCATCCCCATAGTCGGGATTGATTGCGATCGCCCGGTTATAGTCGTCTAGGGCGGCCTCAGCGTCACCTAGGGCGCTATAGGCGCGGCCTCGATTGGTGTAGGTACGGGCATCGTCTGCCTCGAGTTCTAAGGCCCGTGTGAAATCCGTAATCGCCCCGTCATAGTCCTCAGTTTTCAGGCGGGCGATGGCTCGGCCGTGATAGCCTCGGGTGCTGTCGGGAGAGAGGTTAATGGCTCGGGTAAAGTCGTTCAATGCTGCCTCATAGTCTTCTGCCTCTAAACTGGCCTGGCCGGCGGCGATCGCACTCAAATAGGGCTGACTCAGAGACGATTTGCGCAGTTGTTCTTGTCGCCAGGAGGAATCAACATTATCGGGAGTCTCCCAGGCAAGATTTTCCGTGAGACTGCGAGAGCGTACCGAGAAGGCGATCGCCACGGCGACTAAACCGACTCCAACGGAAATCAGGGTCGTTTTAACCTTAGGACTGGGACTCATGAGCAGCATTTAATCTGGGTTAAGATAGCGTTCAATTAGCAAGACAGCCACGATATCATCAATTGGCCGAGGTGGAAGTCGCAATCCTTGCGGAATTAAGCGGTTGAATCCCCGTGGGGGATACATCGACCAATAGCGATCGCGAGCGGCTAAAGTGCTGTTATGTTCATTCACCGTCACCAGCCGTAACTCTGGGAGGTTTTGCCCAATTCGGTCTTGCCACTGACGCGAGGTGGTGCGATCGCCGATAATTAGGGTGGTACTGCCAAAGCGATCGCACAGAGTTTGTAGCGTCTCCAGGGCGCGATGGCTGGCCACCACCTGAGCCTCCAAAACATTACCAAGGCCTTGAACCACCGCCACACCACATTTATCGCGGCCAGGGTCAAATCCTAATAGGGGCAAATTCTCGCAGCAGCCTTGTGTCATAGATTATTGATTGCCATTGAGTCTCTAGGATTTCTCCGCCCAGGCTCGAACGGTCAGCCCGAACAATTATCTCGAACGGCTAACTTGACCCGCCTGAGTCTTAACCTGAGTCTTAGATTTTGTCGTTGAGCTTGGGGTTTAGTTTTCGGCTTGGTATTAAGTATTGTATAGCATAGAAGCAGACCTTATCCAAAACGCCGATCCCAACCATGGCCACAGCCATTCCCAACTCCGCTTCCCTCGAAACTCCCCCCACCCAGACCTATTCCTGGCAAAACTATCGTTGTGCCTACGCCGTCCACCGCAGCGATTCGAGCCAAGGCCAGCCCCTACTGCTCATCCATCCCATTGGTGTGGGCTTATCACGCCATTTCTGGCAACGATTCTGCAACGAATGGCAGCGTCAGGGGCAAACCCATCCCCTCTATACCCCTGATTTGCTCGGCTGTGGCGAGAGCGATATGCCGCGAATCGCCTACCGTCCCGAGGATTGGGCGCAACAATTGCAGGCCTTTATCGATCGCGTCATTCAAGAACCCGTGATTGTGGTTGTTCAGGGGGCCTTATTTCCCGTCGCCCTGCGACTGGCCCAACAGGCCCCAGCACAGGTGGCTGGACTCGTGTTATCGGGACCGCCGGCCTGGGGAGTGATGACGCGGGAGGCCAAACCACGCCAAAACCAACTCCTCTGGAATCTCTTTTTCGATACCCCTTTAGGCTGGGGGTTCTATCGCTATGCTCGCCGAGAAGCCTTCCTGCGATCGTTCTCCCAAGACAAACTCTTTGCCGAAGCCGACGACGTCGATGCCAACTGGCTCGATACCCTACAGCAAGGGGCCGCCGATTTAGCCAGCCGTCATGCCGTCTTCTCCTTCCTGGCCGGCTTTTGGCGTCAAGATTACGGCCCTGACATCCGTCAACTTCAGCAGCCGGTGAAGGTTTTATTCGGAGAAGGGGCTTCAGGGATTAGTCGACGGGGCAAAAACGACCCCGCCTCCAAACGCCTCCACGACTATCTCAGCCAACTCCCGAATGCCGAAGGAACGCTCATTCCAGGGCGAAACGTCATGCCCTACGAGGAGCCTGAAGCCTTTGTCCGCGAAACCGCCGCCTTCGTGCAACGAATGGCCCAAAACCAGCAATCGAGCTAGTCGTCTGGCTCCAATCCGGCGGCCCGCAGCTGCGATCGCAGTCGCTCAGCTCGTTGGCGTTCGAGTTCGACTTGCTCGGCTCCCCATAATAGGAGCGTCCCCGGCTCATCCCACCAGCGTAGCCAAAAGCCGTCCCGATTCTCGCGGCATCCTTGCCATGACCCGAGGAACAGCCCCATTTCCGGAATCCAAAAGCGGTTCTCTGCGTTGGCTGACGCGAGGATATAACGTCGGTTTTCGTTGAGGCGATACAGTTCCAAGATCCCCGTTTCTGGGTCAAAAATACCGTAATTGGGGACTTGGAGAATTTGCTCGTAGAAAAAGAACTTGCCAGGGGGATAGGTTTCTTTGATTGAATACTCCTCCCCGCCTTGGTTTGAGAGGAACTCCAACACTAACAGGGGCGGTTGTCCCTGGAGTTGGGGGGTATAGCTACGGACGACCTCCTCTCGCGCTACCGTAATCTCGGGGATAAAGGCCCAGTCTGGGGCTTTAATCACCAACTGCTCGTCAAGGGTGGCACAAATTCCGTAATTTGTGGACGCTAGGGCGGTTTCGGGAAGTCGTCCCGCGAGGCTGAGGCTTTCGCTGAGGGCGGCGGCGAGGGCAGGCTGATTGATATTATCCACAGGATCATCCGGCAGCACAACATCATCCGGTAACAGATCCCAGGTCACGGTGTGGGAGCGATAGGGGGCTAACATGACGACTCGTGCTGTTTGCAGATAGGTTAACGGGTTGAGATAATTTGATTGTACTGGGCCGATCGCGTCTTGTCTCGTCGGGTCCCTCGTAATTTTTGGGCAGATACGTTAGGTTCAAACCAGTGCAAGTCGACGCTTGGCTCTTGTCCAAGAGTTGACTTGTCTGAAAATGACGAATGTTACGGAGTTAACAGACTATGGCGTTACTTAATAGTAATGAAATCCAAAGTAAAGCCAGTGAACTGGCGGATTGGACGGTCGAAGGTAAGGAACTCAAACGAACCTTTGAGTTTAAAGACTTTCTGCAAGCGATCGATTTTGTGAATAAACTGGTTGAACCGGCTGAGTCTGCTGGACATCATCCAGATTTGAGTATTTCTTACAATAAGGTGACCGTTAGCCTCACCAGTCATGATGCCGGTGGCTTGACGGAGAGCGACTTTGAGATGGCGAAAACGCTCTCGGCTATCTAGTCAAACCTGGGCGAAATGGGTGGAGAATCAGAGGTCTGCCAGATGTAAAGCCGAGGAAAACGGCAGGAGAAGCCACGGGCGATCGCAGTCAGTGCTATGATTTTCGCAACTCAAGAGCGGTGGCCAATCTACTCCACATTCAACGATGGTAGTTCCTGATCCTAACTTTCTCAGTGATGATGGCGAACATCTCCAGGTCATTGAGCAGTTGTTTGATATCGGTGCAGCCCTATCGAGCCGTTATGATCTCGGTGAACTGCTGGACCTGATTCTCTGCAAAAGCCGGGAAATTACCGGTAGTGATGCCGGTAGTCTCTATCTCGTCGATCGCAGTTGCCCAGACTTCCCGGTGCTACTCTTTAAGGCGGCTCAAAACGATTCTCGCCCTGCGGTGTCGTTTCGTGAGTTTGCGATGCCTCTGACGAAGCAGAGTATTGCTGGGTATGTCGCCCTAACCGGAGAATTACTCAATCTCCCTGACGCCTACCATCCCCCTGAGGATGCTCCCTATCATTTCAACCGCAACTTTGACGTCGACATTGGTTATCGCACTCGCTCGATGTTGGCGGTACCGATGCGAAACCGTCATGGGGACACCATTGGCGTTCTGCAACTGCTCAATCGTAAACGCCACGCTGATTTAATTCTACGTCCTGAGAATGTCGTCGAGGCCACGGTTCCCTACAGCTCCTGGGAATGTCGAGTGGTGCAATTTCTGGCGAGTCAAGCGGGAATCTCGATTGAGCGTAATCATTTACAAACGAATATCGAACAGTTATTTGAGGGATTTATCCGCACTTCCATCCAAGCCATTGAGATGCGAGATCCCTGCACGTCGGGCCATTCGGAACGGGTGGCTCAGTTATCGGTTCGCCTCTGTGAAGAGGTGAATACAGTCACCGAGGGAATGTGGCAAGAGATTCACTTTAGCAAGGCTCAACAACAAGAAATTCGCTATGCGGCTCTACTGCATGATTTTGGCAAAATTGGTGTTCCTGAAGCTGTTTTAGTCAAGGAAAAGAAACTCTATCCTTATCAATTGGATCTAATCCGTCAACGGTTTGCGGTCGCTCGGCGTACTCTTGAACTCGATACGGTACAGGCAAAGTATCGCCGGTTTCTCGATGAATCGCAACAGGTAGAGCATCGAGATACTTGTCCCCATTGTGAGGCGATTCAGGCTCTCGATGAACGCTTGCAGGAACAGTTGTGTCAATTAGAGCAGTATTGGCAGGTGATTGAATTGGCGGATAGGCCTCAACCCTTGGCGTCTGAGTCGTTGACGCTCCTTGACGAGATTGAAAACTATCATTATCGCGATGTTGATGGGAGTCTCACTCCGTTGATTACGGCTGAAGAACTGGAAAAATTACGGGTTTTATATGGAAATCTGACGGCTTTAGAACGGACTCAGATGGAGGCTCATGTGAGTAAGTCTTATGAGTTTTTAAAGCAAATTCCTTGGACGCAAAATTTAGCGGATGTGCCGAAGATTGCGTTTGCTCATCATGAAAAACTCGATGGAAGTGGTTATCCTCAAGGCTTGAAAGCTCCCGAGATTCCCTTACAGAGTCAGATTCTCACGATCGCCGATATTTATGATGCCCTAACCGCCGGCGATCGCCCCTATAAAACGGGTTTCCCTGTGGCTCGCGCCCTCGAAATTCTCGATGAAGAAGCCAAGCTATATCATATCAATGCGGATTTATTGGCATTATTTAAAAAACGTCAAGTCTTTACCGTTTTAGGGCATCAACTTTGAATTGCAATCTTGAGTTTACTAATAACTGAATCGGTGAAAACGATCATCGAAAATCTTTGAATTATACGAAAAGTCATACGAAATAGGATGTCAGAGTCAAGATTTCCCCTGAAATTTGAAAATACAACACTATTAAGACAGGCATTTGTTCATCGTTCTTATGCCAATGAAAGCGCAGAACCCCTTGAGGATAATGAGCGGCTTGAGTTTTTAGGGGATGCTGTTCTCAATTTTATTAGTGGCTCATGTTTGTATCAAAAGTATCCCCAGTTTAGTGAAGCAAAACTCAGTAAATTGCGAGCTAAGTTAGTCGGACAAACCCATCTTGCTAGTCTAGCACGACAACTGCATCTGAATGAGTGGATTAAACTGGGACAAGGAGAACGAAAAAATCGAGGCTATGACAAAGATTCGCTTTTAAGTGATGTGTTTGAAGCGGTGATTGGTGCGTATTTTCTGGATGCGGGAATTGAGGCGGTGCGGGAGTTTGTTGAACCGTTACTGACGAATGCGATCGCCGATATGGAGAAGGATACGACAATCGAGGGACAACTGCACGATCGCATCACTGATGCGAAAACACGACTACAAGAGTGGGTTCAAAAAAACGACGGGGTTCCCCCTCAATATCGTGTCATTGAAGAACGTGGCGAACCTCATAATCGTACCTTTGTGGTACAAGTGTTGATTCAAAATAAAGCGGCGGCAACTGGAACTGGATCACGAAAACGAGACGCGGAACAACAAGCGGCGGCGATCGCCTTAGAGAAGCTGAAAAGACGTGATCAATAATCGTAAGTGATCGTGTAATTTGGAGGATATGGGTATTCTTGAAATGCGGTGTAATGCGTTGCCTTGAATGCAAAATTGTAGGGGAACCCACCCCTTACCCCTCCCAGGAGGGGATTTTTGTCACTACAAAATAGGATGATTTACGGGATTTTAATCCTCAACTAACTCCAAATACTGACTATCCAAAAGATAGGTTCCCCGTTCAAACTTAACTGTCCAAGTTTGTCCCGGATTGCGAGTGATAGCAACCCCTTCCATCCCCACATCGAGGAGATTTGGCGGCCGTAACATTGGCATTGGATCTGCCGTTTTTAGGTAAGGAGGGCGGCTCACCAACCGCACTTTCGCCCCAACAGTCAAATCAGCCATAGTCACTCGTTTTTGTCAATTATTTGTAATTATTTGTAATGAATCGTCAATCGCAGCGAAGACCATCAAATTCGTTATCTTAACCTAACGTGAAATGACTCAGTTTAGGGCGATCGCCAGCGGCAGAAATTACAAAATTGTTGCGTATTTCAGAGAATCCTATCTTGACGGGAGTTCACTGTCAACTATTACCAACTGTTAACCCTGATCAACCCTGAACCATCAGCGATGATCCACCGTTAACAGTGCCTCAATTTTGGCTAACAGTTCAGCCGGGGCAACGGGTTTGCCGAGATAACTATTGGCCCCTAAACTTTGAGCTTTTTGGCGGTGGCGATCGCCCGTACGTGAGGTTAAAACAATCGTCGGTAGGCCATACCAACTCCCATGAGCGCGAATCCGTGCCAACAAATCAAACCCATTGAGAATCGGCATCTCAATATCCGTCACCAACAGATCCACCTGGCCCTGTCGCTGTTCCAACTTCTTCCAGGCCTCCTGGCCATCGCGACAGGGAACCACCGCAAACCCCGCCGAACTCAAAATCCTCTCAAGCGATCGCCGCGCTCCCGTCGAATCCTCCGCAATGAGAATCGTCGGGACTTCCGTTCCCCGAGACAATCCTCGCGTCTCTTGAAGCTGGGGGTCTGGACTGGCTAACTGAACCTTAAGAAAGCGAGGTAAAATCATCGGAACCGCCTCTCCCGTTCCCAAAATGGCGCAACCGGCCAAATAGGGGGGAATCGCCACCGTATCATCAAACGGCTTGAGAATCAGTTGTCGCTCATCGGCAATGCGATCGATGGCCACCGCCAGAGGTTCCGTCGCCCCCCGCAGCACTAACACCACTCGCGGCCGATGCGACACCGTCGCCGCCGTCGGGTACGGGAGTAGATCCCACAGCGGCGACAACGACAACACCTGGCCACGCCAAGTCATCGACTGTTCTATCTCCTCAGGTCCGTTCATCGCTCCTAACCCTGGCGTTAACCGCTCCCCAGGGACAAACAATTGCCCCATACCCACGGCATCATCGTAAGGCAACACATCTAAAACCGTATCACTGGGAATCGCCACTAATTGTTGGCCAATCTGGCATAACAACACCGATAGCAAATTCAAACTCAACGGTAAGCGAATCGTGAACGTCGTTCCCTTTGAGGGAATCGTATCCACCTCAACACTGCCTCGTAACTGTTGGACTTGAGTGCGAACCACATCCATCCCCACCCCGCGCCCAGAAATATCACTCACCGCGTCGGCGGTGGAAAAACTCGGCTCAAAAATCAAATTAAGCAGCATCTCGCGGGGTAACTGGCTCATCGAGACTCCATTACCCAAGACTCCTCGTTCTAAGGCTTTACGGTACACCGACTCTAAATTGATGCCCCGGCCATCATCGGCAATGGTAATCACCACCTCACTGCCCTCGGTGCGTGCGCCTAAGTGAATTTGAGCCAGATCCGGCTTCGACAACAGCCGCCGCTCCTCAGGGGCTTCAATACCATGATCCAAGGCGTTATTGAGCAGATGCGTCAGGGGAGTTTGCAGTTGTTCTAAGACAATGCGATCGACGAGGACATTTTCCCCAGAAATCTCCAAGCGAGAGGTTTTGTCACAGCGACGATTGAGTCGTTCTAGCTGGGGAATAAAGCGCTCGGCGAAAATTTTAAAGGGAACTAAGCGGGAGGTGGTTACCTCGTCATAGAGATGGTCAAGATCCCGTCGAACTTGTCCGAGATCCTGAGCCAGTTCGCGGCTGACAATATCGATGTCGAGGCGGGTTTCTTGGACTTGAGCGATCAACTCCTCGAAGGTTTGTAGGCTACTGTGTAGGGCGGTATAGCGATCGAGTTCTAATAAATCAAACTCTCCCGGCTCTTCGTTGACCCCATCGGCTTGAGGGGGATGATCCAAGGTCGAGAGGCGGTCATAGAGGGTTTGCACATCATCGCGGACGGGTTTCACCTGTTGCACGATGCGCCGCAGGGTTTGGCTGGCCTGTTTGAGTTGTCGCTGTTGCAGGGTCAGCCGTTCATGGGAGACGATCAACTCGCCCACTAAACTGCCCATTAACTCCATACGCTCTAAGGGAATCCGTAACTGTTGCTGGCGCAGGGAGGGCGAGGAAGGGGCTTTGGTTGGGACGGAGGTTGTATTTTCTATATTTTTTGTATTTGCCGCCTTCTCTGGGGTCTGGGGCGGTTCTGAGGTGGTTCCGGGACTGGGGGAACTACCCCCTTGAGACTTTCCCGGCGACCCTCCCTGATCTAAGTTGGGATCTAAGTTGGGATTTAACTTGGGATTTAAGTTGGGATCTAACTTGGGATCTAACTTAGCCAGATAGCGGTCTCGTTGCGATCGCAACTCCGTGATGAGTTGCTTGGCCAGAGGCCGTAGTTCGTCGGGATGGGTACAATCGTCGATCGCAGGACTCACCGCATCAATCTTGGCCACGAGCCACTCTAAACTATAGGCTTCCCCGAGTAACAGACATTCATCGAGAAACAGGGCGATCGCCTCGTCCAAGTTGGGTCGCTGTTCTTGCAAATGCTCCTCTAGGGTCTGTAAACAGGCCTCTAAATCCGAGGTCAGGGCCTGGCGAATTAGACGAACTTTCCCCGGCGAAACCGAGGTGGATGAGGCTTCTGGGGTAGAAGCCTCCTGTTGCTGAAGCTGTTCCTTAAAGCTCGTCAGTGCTGTCAGCAGTTGGGGATCGGGTTCTAAATCCATTCCCTGAGCCTGAGCCGACTCAAGCAACTCCGTTAGGGTTTCGAGTCCTTCTTGCAACAGGCCTAAGGCCGTCTCTTGCTGGTGTCCCTGAATTTTGCCCTCATTCCAGGCTTCGAGGAGATCTTCGAGAGGATGAGCCAGACGACTTAACCCCGGCATCTGGGCCACCCCAGCCCCCCCTTTCACGGAGTGCGCGGCCCGCATCAGCCCCTGATAATCGGGAGATTGGCCCGCCGTTAACTGTTGCAACCCCTCTTGCAACACCTGTAAATACATCGGGGCATCTTCTTCAAGAAAGCATTGTCGTGCTTCTTCGGCGATCGCCGCCAAAACATTGGGATCAAGACTGTAATTCATGGGCCGGTCATCATTGAGGGTTCAGTCGCGAACAGCAAATCTCTAACAGCAAATCTCTAACAGCAAATCTCTAACAGCAAATCTCTAAAGTCGGAACTGAGCCACAGAGTCTTTAAGTGTCGCAGCGGCCTGTCGGAGTTCTTCGAGGGATTCAGTAACGGTTTGTGCCGTCGCTGACGTGTTTTCGGTCATCGCCGAGACTTGTTCGACCATCTGATTCACCTGTTTCGAGGCTGAGCGTTGGGTGGTGGTATTTTGTGAAATGGCTTGCACATATTGATCAATCGTCTGACTGAGATCAGCTAACCCTTTCAACGTTTGTTTGGTTTGGGCCACCCGTTCAGTTCCCTCAGCCACCTCCGATTTTCCGACTTCCATCGCGTGTTGCACTTCGACGGTGTCCTGCTGAATAATCTCAACAATTTGCTCAATACTGCGTGTGGCTTCCGTTGCTCGTCCCGCCAGGCGGCGGACTTCTTCAGCCACCACCCGAAACCCTTGTCCATATTCTCCAGGTACGCGGGAGGCCTCAATACTGGCATTGTATGCCAATAGGTTGGTTCGTTCAGAGATTCCTGAAATAATCGTCAGAATTTGTAAGATTTGCTTGAACGAGTCCGTGAGGCGATCGACTTTACTGGCGGTTTCGGCCACAGCCGCACTGATGTTTTTAATACTCGACACCGTTAAGTCCATCACTTCCTCCCCATCGCGGGCAGTTTTAGCCCCCTGCTGGGCGATCGCCGCCGCCTGTTGAGCCGATTGGTCCACCACGCGAATCGACTCGACAATCTGGGCCACCGTCCCCAGAGTGCGGTTAATTTCCTGGGCTTGCACCGTCGCATCCCGCGACAGTTGCTGCATTACGGGAGTATTATTCGCGGCCAAGTCATTAACTTGGTTAGCGATGGTTTGCACCTGAGACACCAGCTCTCGCAGCCGGATAATAGTGGTATTAAAGGCATCTGCGATCGACCCGACGGCTCCATCGGTCACCGCCGCATTGACCGTTAAATCCCCTCGTTGCGCCCCTTCAATTTCGAGCAATAGGTTCATCACACCTCGTTGTAGGCGTTCCTTTTCCCGCCGTTGCTGTTCGGCTTCTTGGCGACGTAGGGTTTCTTGTTGTTCAACTGAGGCCATATTGACCTCAATGCTGGCGGCCATCTGATTGAGTTCCTGGGACAAAATACCAATTTCGTCGGTGCGTTCGGTACTCGCCACCCGCACTCCTCGTTCGCCTCGTCCCACCCGTTGGGCGAAGGCGGCCAAGTCTTCGAGGGATTTGGCGAAGGTTTTAGCCACCACGATCGCAATCCCACTAACAATCAACGCCGCTCCCCCGCCTACAGCAATTCCGAGCAGTTGCTGAGCGCGAATGAGTTGTTCGAGTTCGGTTTGGGGCCGGGCCACAGAAACCATACCCACCGGGGCGACATCGGCGTTGTTGGTTTGGGTATGGTCATAGAGGGGACGATAGACGGTGAGATAATTGTTGCCGTCGATATTTTCAACGAGGGAGAAGTTCTGGCGTCCCTGGTTTAAGATCGCCTCGACCACGGGAGCGGGGGCTAGAGTGCCGATGGCGCGGGTTCCGTCTCCGGCATTGATGTTGGTATTGACGCGCCAATCTTTGGCATAAACCGAGAGGGATTCGGCACCGACCAGTTGTTGAAATTCATCGAGGAGGGCATGATGTCGGTTATGTAGAACGCCGACAATGGTCGTCCCGACGATCGCCCCATTGAGGCGCACTGGATAGACCACGACGGTGGTGAGTCCGGCTTGAAAGTCATCGAGGGCAAAGTCTCGTTCGGATAAGGGTAACGGTGGCGGTTGCGTCATGCGGGCCAAGGACTCTCGCAGGGGGATTTCGGCTTGAGGTTGCAATCCTAGGCGGCTGATAATCTCTGAGGGCAGAATTTCGATCCCTCGTTGCGGTTCGCCGCCCTCGAGGGCGCGGCGCACGATGTCTAAGTCCCCCAGGGCGATACCGGGTTCTGTGTCGATGCGCTGAAATTCACTGGCGTCAATGTCACGATCTGGGGCGGGAACGGGAGGATAGGGGGATTCGTTGAGGGCGGAGGTGTGAATTTTAATGCCCTGGGCGACGGTGTTTCCTCGCGCGTCGGTGAGGATGCGAAAGCTTTTGGTGGTATCGGCGCGGTTGCGATCGCCGGCGGCTAAGGCTTCGGTGGCCAAAGCATCGAGATAGCGGCGTTCTTGTTCAACTTGTCCGGGGTTGCTGAGGTTAATGTCGCGGACGGCGACGAGTTGGGAGAGGTTTTCGGCTTCGGTGAAACTGTCATCTTCGGTCCACATGACATAGTCACTCGCCCAACTGGTGACATCGGAGTTGAGTTGAGCTAGGAAGTCTTCTTGAACTCGCTCTTGGGTTCGGGCCACCAAAAACACGGTGGTTACGGCCACGGGGATGACGGAACCACTCACCAGGAGCGCGGTGAGTTTGTGGGTAAAGCTGAGATCTTGCCAGATATGACTGAACCAGGTTTTGGCGGCTTTGGGGAACGAGGACAAGCCTGTGGTGAGTTCGGAACTGGCGCTGGTGTTGGCGCTATCGCCGTGATCTGGGTTGTTCTCACCCAAGTGATTGAGGGCTTTACGGGCGCTAATGCCATAAAAGCCTTCGGGATCTTGGAGAATCAGGTTTTCATAGAGCGATCGCGCTTCAACGAGCGCCCCAGACTGTTCGTAGCGGTTGGCTTCGAGCAGTTGTTCTAGGAGCGGATCTCCTGACGCCGCCGCCGATCCGGGATTGGCGGCGGCTGAGGAAGGGTCGGATAGCGATCGGGCGGGGCGATCGGACATGATGGGAGCGAGGTAGATAGAACAGAGGACAGGAAGCCGAGCGATGCTATTGGATATGTTGATACACGGCGTCGAGGAGTTCTTTGGGGGCGTAAGGTTTGATTAGGTAGGCTTGCGCCCCTTGACGTAGCGCCCAAAACCGATCAAATTCTTCGCTTTTAGAGCTACAAAAAATGACGGGTGTATCTTTCAATTCTGGGGTTTCACGGATGGTGCGGCATAGTTCTAAGCCACTTTTTCCGGGCATAACAATATCTAAAATAAACAAATGTGGCGGCGAAATGGATTTGAGTTTGTCCCAGGCTTCATCAACGGCACTGGCTAGGGTTACTTGAAATCCTGACTGTTCAAGTAATGCCCGCATCATTTTTTGTTCGGCGTGACCGTCTTCGACAACAAAGATATGTTTCATGGTTTTTGATTACGATGGCTTAGGCACAGTGTAGGCACAGTGTAGGCACAGTGTAGGCACAGTGTAGGGTAGCGTGAATGGTGGAGTGAATGGTGGAACGTTTTAGGGAGTTAAGACCATTTTTCGAGAAATTGGCTAGACATTAAAGCGGGGAAAGAGAGGCGAACCAACCAGGATTGCCCCTACTATCTATGGCGCGATCGTTTGAAAACGGGTATAACCTCTTGGAGGTTCGACATAACGGTTTAAGGTCAAATTTGACTGACCACACAACAGTTTTAAGCGGTATTTGAGAAGGTATCTTGGGGGTCATGGGTTAGAGGTGATGGGTTAGAGGTGATGGGTTAGAGGTGATGGGTTAGAGGTCATGGGTATGATTGGAAACAAGAGAATTTAGACTGATTCAAGTTGAAATTTGGCCATAGTAGACTTGAGACTTTCAATATCCTGAGCCAGTTGTTGCAGATGAGTGAGCATCTGTTGAGCCTCTTGAACCGTTTGAAGAGATTGATCATAGATATCTTCGAGCTGGGGCGCTAAGGAATCTGTGTCTTCAAGCTGAGGCTGATCAGTCTCCTCTAAGACAGTTTCAATGGTTTGGGAGAGATCCATCACTTGGCGTAGGGTGGTTTGAGTCTGTTGCACGCAACGGGTGCTGTTCACCACCTCGGAGGTTCCGGCTTCGAGGACATCGAGGACTTCGGCGGTTTCCTGTTGAATCCCATTGATGAGTCGTTCGATGTCAGCGGTGGATTCGCCAATTTGAACGGCTAATCCCCGTACGTCGTCAGCCACTTGACGGAATCCGCCGCCTCGCTCTCCGGCCCGGGCCGCTTCGATGGCGGCGTTAAAGGCTAGGAGGTTGGCCCGTTCGGAAATGCCCACAACAACGGTGAGAATTTGCGAGACCTCTTGAGCTGATTCTGCCAGACGCTTGGCTTTTTTGGAACTGTTGGCGACGGTGGTGCGTAGGCTATCGATGCTGCTGACGGCTTCGGAGCGTTCTTCGCTTCCGTCGAGGGCGGTGTGGCTAATCTGTTGGGCTAGGGTGCGAATGTCTTGCTGACGTTGGCTAAGTTGGGTCATGGCTTGAGTTACGGCCGTGACTTGGGTTAGGGCGGTTTGTAGCTGTTGGGATTGGTCATCGGCACCTTGGTGGAGTTGATGGGCAACTCGCTGGCTAGTGTGGCTTTCTTCCTCGATACGATCGCTGACTTGGCTGGTTTGACTGAGGGTGCGACGAAGGCTGGCGGTGGTGGCGTTAAAGGCGTCGGCGATCGCCCCGATGGCACCGTCACTGAGGGGAGCTTGGATGGTGAGATTGCCCCGACGAGCGGCTTCGAGCCGTTCGAGGACATCCATGGCTTGCTGTTGTTGCCGTTGTTTTTCTTGCTGTTGTTGGTAATGTTCGCGATCGCGTTGTCGTTCGAGTTGCCCGAGTCGTTCTCCTTGATAGGTGAGGCGATCGATCATTTCTCGCAGTTGTTGGACAATGCTGCCAATTTCGTTGTCGCCCGGGGTAATATCGAGGCGGGCTAGGGGGTTCTCCTGGTTGACCTGTTCGCTGTAGTCGGCCAGTTCCTCTAACTCTCGCCCCCAGCGGTGCAAGCGGGGCAGAATCAGGCCGAGGCTGATGGCGGCACTCCCTGTGGCCAGAAGCGCAATCCAGAGATAGGGACGACCAGGCGACGGCTGCGCTCCCTCTAGTTGTTCTTCGAGTTGGCGGTCTAGGGGGACATCCTCGGGGGATGAGGGTTGCGGCGATCGCGGCCCAGGTTGGGAGTCCGGTAATAGCCAAAGACTTGCCAGAGCGGCGGTTCCTAGGGGGATGAGGGCAGCGGCGATCGCCATCAGTTTCAATTTGACCCCAAGGGGAAATTTTCGCCGTCTACGGCGCGGTTTGGCGGTGGCTGAACTCGGGCTAGTGCGGGTACTGGCGGCGAGTAAGGATTGAGGGATGGGATTGTTTTCGCCAAATTGGGTATCGGCGGGTTCATCGTTGGCGGGCGTTTCCCCTAAGGCTTTGCGAGCGCTTTGTCCCCACACTCCCTCTTCATCTTGTTCGATGATTTGCTGATAGAGCTCTCGGGCGCGATCGCTCTCGCCGTTTTGCTCGAATTGATTGGCTTTTAAGAGCAAATCCAGCAAGTCTAAAGAATGGGTCGAACTGACGGTATCTTGTTCGAGTTCTGGGTTAAGGTCCGAGTAGGGTTGAGCCATAATTACTCCACGTGGGGGCGCTTCGGGTCAGGGGCCGTGGCTGACAGGCGATGGGGGATCGGATGCCGCTGTAGGGCATCGAGGAGGGCCTGAGGATCTAACACGGCCACCCCCTCGCGACCGTCATATACCACTTCGGGTAAGAGGGGTTGTAGTCTGGGTTTGAGTCGTTGTTTGATGCGGTGCGATCGCGATGAGGAAAAGACCCGTTCTAAGTCTGCCACGACACAGGCGACGGTTTGCCGTTGTCGGTTAGGACTGGCCCCCAGTCCGCCCCCCACATAGGCGCGGCTGGAATGCTCTGAGGCTTGCGATTCTGATTCGTGACTGTGACGGGTCAATAATAGGGCTTTCACGGCTTGGCCAGGCAAATTCAGGCGCTGGGAGGACACCAGGGAGGGAAGTTCTAAAAATTGGCTGGTGTCTAAAACCCAGGTTAAAACCCCTTGACGATTGATGACCCCTAGTAAGCTGGGGATCACACCGGGAATCGGACAAATCAATTGTCGATCAATTTGCAAAGCGGCGTCGATGGTGTTTAAGGGTAATGCGACCCGCACCTCTCCCGATACTCGAATTTTAAAGTAATCCCGTTCCATAATCGCCCCTTAATTGCCCCTTAGACATCAACTGAGTTATTTTGCAACACTTTGCCAATTGACTCGACTAGATGCTCGGGATGAAAGGGCTTGGTGAGATAAAAGTTGACCCCTAAGGTTTTCGCTCGGATGCGATCGAGAATGCCATCACGACCGGTGAGCATGATAATCGGAATTTCCCGCAGTTGTCGCGATTGCCGCAGCATACTACAGAGTTCATAGCCATCAATATCGGGCATATTCACATCCATCAAAATTGCCGCCGGTTTTTGTCGGACTAAGGCAGTCAGTGCCTGGGCTGGCTCGGTAATGCCTAAGACGTCATATCCTGATAAGCTCAGGATTCCTTTGACCTGCTTTTGAATGGTTTTACTATCATCAATACAGGCGATGAGAGGACGAACTTCTGGTTTTTTTTCGGGTTTGGGTTTGGCGGTACTGGGTGTTTCTGAGGAGGGTTGAGTGGGTTTCTCCTGAATTTGTGTGACTAAAATCCCTTCATTCAGAAAAGGTTGGATCCAAGCGACTAGAGTTTGAACTGAAACTTTGAGTAACGTGGAAATTTCATAGAGGGAAAGCTGTTTGCGAAAAATGCTGGCGGTGGCTTGAATCAGTTGATCGGGTTCATGACTCGATCGCACGGGGACTGGGTTATGGTGACAGCAGGCTCGAAAACGGACTTGTTGCTGATCGGGCAAATAGAGATGGACAAAGGGAGAGGGAAGCTGTTTACGCCACTGTTGCCATTGAAGGGCCATCTGCCAGAGAGGGGCCGGAATCTCGGCTAGGGGGGTTTCCATTAACACCGGATCGACTTTTGACCCTTTGGAAAACTCAATTTCTGTCTCGGGAAGTGCTAACACATGAACTAACGCTTCGAGACTCAGTCGCATCAGCAATTGACGCAGTTTCGACATGGCGAGTCCTTGGCCATGCCACCAGCGACAGAGTTGAGGATATTCATTCTCGCTGTCGCTAAATTCGAGTTTGGCGAGATTGGGTTGAATGGTGCGCACCAGACATTGTAACCGTTGCGTTTTACCGTTAACACTGGTGGCGTAGGTCAGTTTACCGGCTCGTAGAAATACCTGCCAACTGACTTGTGGATCCTGGGGATCGCCCACGGTGAGACACCCAGAGACTTGCTTATTCACAAGATGCTTGATGGCTTTACGGGGATGCGTGACGGTGCGGGTGACACGTAACCCAGTATTACCGGTCTGAGGGGGAGAATTACCAGTCATGGTTGCTGTGAACAGTTGACAGTTAGGAGAGCGGCTAAGGGAGCAGTGAAACAGGAACAGTCGAACGGGAACCGTGGGCGCCGAGAGGGCTAAAACTCAATGCTCATCGGCGATCGCGGGAAGGGAATCACATCACGAATGTTGGTCATCCCGGTGATCAATTGCACTAAACGCTCAAATCCGAGTCCGAACCCAGCATGGGGAACGGTTCCGTAGCGTCGTAAGTCGAGATACCACCAATACTCCTGTTCATCTAAGCCACTGGCGTGCAGACGTTGCTGTAACAGGTCGAGGCGCTCTTCACGTTGGGAACCGCCGATAATTTCTCCGATTTGAGGGGCCAGGACATCCATGGCGGCGACGGTGTTTCCATCGTCGTTGGCCCGCATGTAAAAGGCTTTGATGCCGATGGGATAGTCGTAAACGATGACGGGTTTACCGATCAGCTCCTCAGTGAGATATCGCTCATGTTCTGATTGTAAGTCCATCCCCCATTCGACGGGAAATTCAAAGGCTTTGTTGGCTTGTTGGAGTTTTGCGATCGCCTCGCTATAGGTTAAACGCTCAAAGTTACTGGTAATGATGCCATCGGCGCGGCTGAGAACGGTCGAATCGATACGTTTATTGAAAAATTCGAGGTCTTCGGGACAGGTGGTGAGAACGGCGTTGACGATAAATTTGAGAAAGTCCTCGGCTAAGTCCATGTCTTGGTTGAGGTCACAGAAGGCCATTTCCGGCTCAATCATCCAAAATTCAGCCAGGTGACGGGAGGTGTTGGAGTTTTCAGCGCGGAAGGTCGGACCGAAGGTGTAGACGTCGCGCAAGGCTGAGGCCATGACTTCGGCTTCGAGTTGTCCGCTAACGGTGAGATAGGCGGGTTTCCCGAAAAAGTCTTGACGGTAATCGACGCGCTGGTCTTCGGTTTTGGGAACGTTGGCTAGGTCGAATTGGGTGACGCTAAAGAGTTCTCCGGCCCCTTCGCAATCGCTACTGGTCAGGATTGGGGTGTGAATCCAGAGAAATCCCCGTTCTTGGAAGAATTGATGGACGGCGTTGGCGGCGCTGTTGCGGACTCGGAAGACGGCGCCGAGGGTGTTGGTGCGCGATCGCAGGTGCGCGATGCTACGCAGAAACTCGAAGGAGTGGCGTTTTTTCTGAAGGGGGTAGGTTTCGCTATCAACGCCGCCGTAGAGGTGAATCTCTTGGGCCTGAAGTTCGAGCCGTTGACCTTTGGCGGGGGAGTCGACGAGGGTTCCTTTGATTTCGACGGAGGCGCCGGTGTTGAGTTGTTTGAGGAGGTCGGGATAATCGGGACGGTCTGGGGCGATGACCACTTGTAGGTTAGCCAGGGCTGAACCGTCGTTCACTTCGACAAAGCTAAAGTGTTTGAGTTCCCGTTTGGTGCGAATCCAGCCTCGAACCGTCACGGTTTCGTCGGCATGACCGTGGCGTAAGATATCCAGAATTTTGCGGTGTTCCATAGCTTAAGCGGTGGCGGCGTCTCTCAACTGGCACATGATTTCAATATCCAGCCTACAACAATGCCTAAGCCTAGGAAGCGTACGGCCTGCCAAAATGGCTCTCGTAATTCTCGCCAGGAGAACAGTTGACTCTCAAGACGCAGTTCTAGGTCTTGGAGTTGCTGTTGAATCTGTTGCAATTGCTGCTGTAGGGTTTGTTGGTGTTGGCGATCGCCTTTGACTTGTTCGTAGCGCTCTCGAAACGCCTCCAAGGCCTGTTCGAGGGCCTGAAGCTCCTGTTCAAGCTCGGGATTGGGGGGTGAGGGGTCGCTGCGGCGATCGGGATTTGAGGACATGGATTTGAGGACGTGGGGAGACTCAGCAGAAGTGCCACGGATAACGAGGGGTTGGGGAATCGAGACTCCTCGACTGTCAATGGCGAGGATGGGCAAGGCTTAATTGTTCTTTTAATTGTTTAATCGTATGTTGTAAATGCCTAGGAAAATGTCAAAATGGGGGAAAACGACCCTTTGCGTTTCCGATTAGCTATGACTGTATCTCCTTCAACCGTAACCCCCACAACCCCCCTAGAGGAGTTGGACACGCTGCAATTAGCTCAGGCCCTGGCTGAGCGTCTGGCCATCCCGGAACGGGATTGGCACCGTCTCAAGTCCAATCGTTCTGTCCGCGCCCAGGAGCAACTGGCGGCGGCCCTTGTGTTTTTACTGAAGAATCATCCGGAAGAGGCGCTACCCCGCCTAGAATACGCCGTTGGCTGGCTGAACCGCTCGATTTCGGCACCCCCTTGTCCTCAACATGGCGATCGCCGTTAAGGGTTCCGCCTTCACTGCTCTTTAATCATCAAGACGACGCCGGGTTTTGGGGATACATTTCCCCAGATGCAACTCCCGCTGGTGCGGATACCATTCCACCCGATCAAAGATTTGCCGGAGAATGTAAAAGCCTCGCCCACATTCAGAGGTGTCGTCAGGCAAGTCGTGGTTAATGCGTTCGCAGCAGCATTGTCCAAACGGTTCGGCTCCCTGATCACAAATTGTCCACCAATAGACGTCTTTGCTCGCCCAAAAGCGAACAGCAACGGTTTTCTCGGTATCAAGTTGATTGCCGTGGGTGGCGGCGTTCACGAGTGCTTCTTGAAGTCCTAAACGAAGTTCAGGCTCCAAATCCGGAGGGATTTCACTGAGAAGAAGGTCAAGAATTGGACACAGATAAAGCGTTGACGCAAAACTGATTGTCCCTTGGCAACGCCCACTCGTCGGTGACAGGGGAAGAGCCATTACTGAAAAAACCATGGATCTCTCAGCTTAATAGAGGTTTACAAGGTCTAAGTGATAGGGTCATGGGAGTTACCGCATTTATCCAACGTTAACGCTTTTATTCTAGCGAAATCTTCCCAGAAATCGTCAGAAAATGCAAGTCGACTGCCTTTAAACCCCTCATCAGCACCCTCTGAACTAAGCGGCTCTTACCAGCATAACCGACGGGATGGAGGCCCGTGCGATCGCAAAAGATCAAGAGGATTCCTCTTGAAACTTGAGTCTGCGTTAGGAGGAATCCGGGGCTTGATTAGGTTAAAAGGCAGAACCGGAATGGGATTTTTTTGGGCGATTCGCCGGGTGATTGGTTGGGTTATTACTGTTGTTAAGGGAGTTGAGAGGTTATGTCATTGGATTATGACGTTATTGTCTGTGGGGGAGGTCCATCGGGAGCTACGGCAGCCCTCCAGGCGGCTCAAGCAGGATTGCGGGTCGCTCTCCTCGAAAAGCAGCGATACCCCCGTCATAAGCCTTGTGGTGGGGGGATGCCCATGCGGGTTGGAACTTGGCTTCCTGGGGGCATTCCTGAGGGGGTCGTTGAAACCTCTGTGCGCTACCTCTATCACACCTGGAAGTTCCAAAATGGGCATTTGGGAGCGGTTAGTCCCTCGAAGCCTTCAAAACCCTCAGATCCCTCATCAGCGTCATCTTTGGCGTTGTGGATGGTTCAGCGACCCCAGTTTGATAATGCCCTTGCGATGCAGGCGCACCAGGCGGGGGCTGTGGTGAAGGATGGGTTGGTGGTGCGATCGCTGACTCTCGATCATGATGGCGTGACGGTGAAGGCGTCGAGTTTGGGAGAAGGTCGTCGGATCACTTGGAGCGGGCGATCGCCTCATGTGATTGGCGCAGATGGGGCCAATGGGGTGGTGGCGAAGGCTGTGAAGCTGCGATCGCGGCGGCGTTTGGCCTTTGCCTTAGAAACAGAACTTCCCCATCACTGGGAGGCGGGGCATCCCTATCTACGGCCCGATGTTGCCCATTTAGAGTATGGCGCTGTTCACCGAGGCTATGGCTGGATTTTCCCCAAGGCGCAGAGCCTCAATATCGGGGCCGGGGTGTTTTATCCCCCTAGGGGCAAACAGAGCAATTTTCGGAGCTTACGGCAGGAGCTAGAACAGGTGATTGAGGGCTATTATCGTCAGTTTAACCTCAATCCCAGCCGAGAGCGGTTCCCCCTCTATGCTCACCCTCTGCCGCTATGGCAGGGACGGGAACCTCGACAGACTCCTGGGGGACAGGTTTTATTAGTAGGGGATGCTGCTGGATTGGTGAATCCCTTTTTTGGTGATGGAATCCTGCATGGTGTCAAAAGTGGCGCGATCGCCGCCGAGGCGATCGCCAACCAACAGGCCCATGACTACAGTCGTCTCCTCCATCGAGAAGTGGCCCTTAACTTTGATGCTGCACGACTGCTGGCGGGGTTTTTCTATCGCTTTCCTCATTGGTGTTTCACCCATGTAGTCCAGCGCCCCGACGGAACCGAAGTCGCGGCCCGACTGCTCGCCGGAGATTTGACATTTTCTCAAGTTTCCGGACGCTTTGCCCAATACGTTGGACGTCAACTCCTAAGGAGGACTTAATCTCTGGGTTTGTATCTGGGGGATCACGGGGTGGGGGATCTCGGGGACTCTTGCAACTCCGAGATCCCCAAACACGTGAGAGCTTTATCACAAAGCGTTACATCTAGGATGGAGGGTAAGACCCCTTATGTAACAATTCAATCTACAATTGATCTAGACCCACTTCTTATTCAAGGTCTCATTCAAGGTCTCATTCAAGGTCTCATTCAAGGTCTCATTTGGCGATCGCGAATGGTTATAAGACCTTTCGGAAGCGTCTCAAGCTCAAGAAGTCAATGGGGGCGTTATAGATGGCTGATTCATTAGCGTTGATAGTTTGATACCTTTTGATACCTTCATTATTTACGGCTACCACTCATGCACTTTAGCATCGTCATTACCACCTACAACCGTTTAGACCTTCTCAAACGAGCAATTGATAGCAGTTTAGAGCAATCATCTCCTTGTGAAGTTGTAGTGGTCGATGACTGTTCAACGGATGGCACACAAGCCTATATCAAAAATCTACAAGACCATCTGATCACTCAAGGCGATCATCGCCTCCTCTACCACCGCAACTCAACCAATTCTGGTCATTCTAAAAGCATGAATATCGGGGTTGACCTAGCCTCGGGAACCTGGATTAAACCCCTTGATGACGATGACTACTTAGCCCCCAACTGCATTCAAACCCTATGGAGTGCTATTCAAAGTCATCCGAATGCCGTTATTTGTTCCTCCCAAGCCGATCAAGTTGATCCCCAAGGAGTTGTCCTTCATCGAACTCCCCGTGCTGGGCCAGGAAAAGCCTTCGTTGTCCCTCAAGAAGATATTCATTATGGGATGCTCCTAGAAATTGTCCCATTTGGAACCCCAGTTCAGGTTGCCTTTCGTCGTACCGCATTTTTAGACGTAGGGGGCTGGGATTCTCAGTTCGATGGCAACTGTGATGATATTGACTCTTGGATAAAAATTGCAACCTTGGGTGATGCTATTTTTGTCAACGATTCTTTAGCTTACCGAACCATATGGGACGGAGCATTAAATCATAAAATATCGCTTCAGAAGCGGTTAGAAACAAATATTTTAATGAAAAAAAAGATTTATGCTTGTGTTCATTCGAGGTATCAAGCCTCAATTCCCAAGCTAGATCATGTCATTGCCTATTTGCGCCTTCATTGGGCGGGGGTTGCGTTAAAGCAACAGCACTTTCGGGATGTATTCTCCATTCTCTCTTTCGCTATTTTTTGTATTCCTGCCTGGGAGTTGTTAGTCCGTGCCGTTTTGTTTCGTCAAAGCCCTTGGCTGTCTCGGGGAGGCTGGTTTAAAGAGCATCCCTTCCGAGTCCCCGGACAAGTGTTAGGGAAAGATGCTAAACAATCTTTGGGACACCAAATTCAACTGGAGTCGGCTCGCTATGGCCTACAACTTCAGCAAAGCTGGTTGGAGTTTAAAAAACGACAATGGAAAACGGGGTGGGCTTTAGGTCGTCATGCCTTAATTCAACTTTTAAAAGCCCCCATATCGCATAAACTTTCTTCCCGTTGGAACATTCGTAAAATCCCATTGCATCAGCAGGCAAGTGCCAATGCGAGCCTACTCGAAGATATTTATGATATTCTGCAACACAAATATGAGTCACGGATTCCTGATTTAAAAGTCCTGCAACATTATCTACATTTGCGTTGGGGCTGGGCGGCACTGAAACAAGGTAAACTCTGGACGAGTCTGAAAATTGCCTTTCCGGCCGTCTTCGATCTCAAAGCTTGGCAGACTTGGCTAAAAATTGTACGCTTGCAACATCAACAAGAACGTCATAACTCCGTGCGGCGGCAGGTTATTGACACACTCAATGATCCTCAGGATGATTCCCCGGCTAAGTCTTAAGAGAGATCTCGGCCAGGGGACTGGGGCGATCGCCCACTCGGCTAGGCTAACCTGTCAATGTCACAATCAATCTAGAGCCAACGAATCCAGAGCCAACTTTGATATTCTACTGTGATTATGTCGAACACTCGTAGCAGCACATTTCTCGGAGGACTCCTCATCGGAACCGCCATCGGGGCGGTCAGTGGTGTTCTTTTAGCCCCCAAATCCGGCAAGGAAACACGTCGTCTCGTCAACAAATCCTTGCAAGCGATGCCCGAATTAGCCGAAGATATTTCTTCAAACGTGCAATTACAAGCCGATCGCCTCTCGGAAACCAGCTTACGCAACTGGGAAGCGACTCTGAAACGATTGCGCGAGGCGATCGCCGCCGGTGTCGCCGCCTCGCAATTGGAACAGGAACGCCTACGTCTAGCCAGTTCCGATGATGATTCCTCTGCTTCTGTGACCGATCGCATAACCCAGCCCCGTGAGTGACCCTATTTTTTGGTTAGGACTATCTGTTGGCCTAGTGGCCGTGAGTCTTCTGACTGTGGTGTTAGCCTTGCTACCCGCAGTGGGGGAATTGCAACGGGCTGCTCGTAGTGTGGAAAAATTGGCAGACACCCTTTCACGAGATTTACCGCCAACCCTCGATGCGTTGCGTCTGACGGGACTCGAACTCGGTGAACTGTCCGACGATGTCAGTTCCAGCGTCAAGAATGCTGGAGAGGTGGTCGAACAAGTGAATCAAAGCGTGACAGGAGTTCGTAAACGCGCCCAATGGCTACGCGGTACCACTCGCAGCCTCGGCAGTGGCGTTCGTACCGCCTGGACGGTTTGGCGCAATCCCTCGGCACTTCGCCAAGATGACTGAATCCCCGATTATTCCCGCGATTATGACTTTGATTGTTGCCTAGGGGCAATTCATTTTCGATCGCCGTTTGGCTGTTCGGCTGTTCCCCCTCTGGCTATCCCCAACCTAGTGGGGTTAAGGGCCGGTTGTTGCCTGTTACCTATTCCCCGTTCCCTATTCCCTATTCCCCGTTCCCTATTCCCTATTCCCCGTTCCCTATTCCCTATTCCCTGTTCCCTATTCCCTGTTGCCTGTTGTCTGTTGCCTTTTTGCCCCTATGAAACCCAGCCAGCGTCAAAAAAAGAATAAATCTAAACGGAAACGCTCTCTTTGGTTTGAAAAACTAATGGCAATTCTTGCTGTTTTAGATGTGGGGCTAGTGTTGTTTGATCTTAGTTATATCTCTTGGCGCAATTTTTACTATCGCTATGGTCCAGATGTTATCCATCAATGGTATGACCCCATTAAAGGAATTGAACCTCATCGAGATACACAGCAATATTTAGAGGCCGTTGATGAGTTAAGAGCGCAGGTGGCCGCGACGGGGATCAATTCCGAAGAGGTCATGCCCTTATTGGAAGAACTCGGCGATCGCAGTGAAACGATGATTGATGAGAACCCGTTTCAAATTGCCGATAAAACCGGAGATCTCGAACGGATCAAAAATCGAATGCGCGATCGCCTCAGCAACGAATCCGCCAAAGATGCCTTCCAAGAATTTTGGAGCCGCAATCACCTCACCTCAAACTCTTGGCAACAAGAAATGGACTTTTTTGAGTCAGAAATTCGTCCCCAACTGGAGATGAATTATTTTCGCTCAATTAGTATTCGCGGAACCTTTACCGATCGCTTTTGGCAAATTGACGCCTACTTCATCCTGATTTTTGCCTTGGAGTTTTTAGCCCGAACTTGGACAATCTCGCGTCGCACACAACTGTCTTGGCGAGATGCCTGGCTGTTCCGTTGGTATGATATCTTACTGCTAATTCCCTTTTCTGGCTTAGGATTTCCTGTCTTTGCTCTCACACGCTTGATTCCCTTAGCGGTTCGCTTAGATCAGTCCAATCTCGTCGATTTGAAGCCCTTACGCCGTAAAATCAATCAAGGGGTTGTTGCCGCTTTAGCTGGAGAAATCACAGAAACTGTTGTCATTCGGGTGATTGATCGGCTTCAGGATGCCATTGAAAATGACGGTGTTATCAATTTGGTGCGTGCTTCAGATCGTCAGTATATTGATATCAACGATCGCAATGAAATGGAGGTTCTCTCGCAACAATTGGTTCGGATGAGTTTATATGAAGTTTTTCCAGAAATCAAACCGGATTTGGAAGCCTTGCTGCTTCATAGTTTGACGAGCGGTGTGAAAGAAATGCCGCTCTATCAGAATTTCCAGAACTTACCAGGAATGCAAGATCAGCCGGAACAGTTGGCCCGAGAGGTGATTCGTCATACAACTGATCGTCTTTATGATGTCCTCAAAGGCATGGTTGAAGATCCTGTGGGGGCGGAATTGTTTAATAATATGGTTCAAAATTTCACTAAAGTGATGCAACGGGAAATTGGGCAACCTGACAATGCTACGGAAATTCAGACTCTACTTTCTGATTTCTTGGAAGAGATGAAAATCAACTATTTCCGTCGCGATGATATTGAAGATATTGAGAACTTCGAGGCGGTGATTGAAGAAACTCGTCAGTTACGAGAAGCGGCGCAAAAAAAGTAGTGGATCGATCAACCTAAAAAAAGAGTTTAACAAACTACGATGAGTCGCTGATTTGACATTCTAAACAAGTGAGTTCTGCCGGAGAAAGCCAGCCGCGCAAAAAGTAATAAATCGTCAGGAGATATTCATCGCTGAGTTGCGTTGAGAGCCTGAGTCCCCGATGACTCGGCATCAGGGATTCAAGGGTGAAGATGGGATCTTGTGTTTCATTGGGATCAATAAAGGCGACATAGTCAGTAGGACGAGGAATCACCGCTATTCCTCCCTGTACAAAAGAACTGGCACTGCGATACATCGATAAAGCTCGTGTGACGAGAAGAATGGGGGAGTCGATGTCATTCTCGTCGAGTACATCGCGCACCCCTAAGACACTACGTCGCAGATTGGGGGAATTGGGATCAATTAAAATACTGGTTCTGGGAACCCCCAAGCGGCTAAGGAGTTCGGCGGCGAGTTCAGCTTCATTACTGGAGGTCGCGGCATCGTCAGAACCGGGGTCTGGAGGGGGAAAAGACAGGCGATCGCCGCCGCTGATGATAATACGGGTAATACCTCCGGCTTGGTAGAGTTGATTGGTATAGAGGATGAGATTGCCGCGATCGCCGAGTTGGAGTTGCGATCGCCCCTCCACCTGCGGCTCGACCGTGTCATGAGCTAATAACACCAACGTCTCCGCCGTCTCCGTTTGGGTGAGGTTAGCCAAACGAGCCACCTGGCGTTCGATTGAGCCGTGATACACCCATTGCCACAGAAATGGGGTACTAAACAGCCACAACAGCACAAAAGCACTGCGAATCTGATTCTGAGCCGCCTTACTGATGCCCCCATCCTTGATCCCTCGCAAACATTGAGCCAGTAGCAGCCAAATAATACCCAGAGGTTTAAACGGAAGCGAGAGAATGCCCCAGGCTGTCGTGGCCGTGCGATCCGTGGGATCGACAAACAGCAAGACCACAAAAACCGCCAACAACAGACCGCCTAGAAAGGTGAAGTACGCCTTAGGAACAATTCTAAAAAAGACGTAAAAAAAGATAACCAGAACGAGCAGCCAGAGCAGAACTCGTGTCAGGACTAAAAACATGACCTTCCCTATGTTCCCCCGCGTTCATTGTGGCATCCGACCCCGGCCGACCTGAGCCTCTAACCCATTAAATGTGAATTTAGGTTTCGGGTTTTGACTAATTGTTGCAATCTTTAGGTTTTCTTTAGAAGTGCCGATAAGATGTGTAACTGGGAGCTTTCGGGTTCTGAGACTGTGAGAAAGAGCGCCATGAATGTCAGTCATCTTCTGAGACGATATGAAGCGGGAACAACCCAATTTCAAGGAGTTGAACTCCCCGGAGCCAACCTAGTCCATGTCACCCTGATTGCGGTGAATCTCAGTCAAGCCAATCTCATGGGGGCTGACTTGCAGCGGGCTTTTCTAACCAAATCAACCTTGAGCCGAGCCAAGTTGAACTGGGCAAAGCTCAACTATAGCAAACTCAGTGACATCGAGGCGATCGCCGTAGATCTCACCAAAGCCCAACTCTGTGGCATCTTTGCCGTCAATGCCAACCTAGCCTTGAGTCAACTCAGCGGAGCCAACCTCCAAGGCGCTAACCTACGGGGGGCCAATCTCCAAGGTGCTAACCTACGAGGGGCCAATCTCCAAGGCGCTAACCTACGAGGGGCCAATCTCCAAGGCGCTGATTTAGCCTGGGCTAACCTATCCGAAGCCCGTCTAATCAATAGCCAACTTGACCAGGCCCAACTCACCCATGCCAACCTCAACGGGACTTACATCAACCGACGTGATGTGCCGGTGCTAAATCCCAGTAGCCCCTGCCCAGACAATCATTTAGCCAACAATCTCAGGACAGCCCGCTGGGTTGGTGACACGTCAGGGCAACGAAAGCGTAAAGCCAGCCCTCTCCAAAACAGTCTTATGGTATTATCGTCCTAGGCTGACGGATCTAGTGGCTAGACTCCGTCCCTAGAAGGATAAACCAGTTAACAACATTCTGGCGTTTGGCAATGAGCATCACCAATGCTCAGACCCTTCTTGACACGACACCTCCACCGGTTTGACCGAAACCAGGGGGGGACACCTGTCTAGGAGAGTCAAACGATCCAGCCGATCTGGTGAAGTGGGTATGCGCCCACTTTTTTTGTTGCTATTTCGCTTATGACCCATCCGCTGATTCCTCAAATCCTAGACCTTGCTACCCCAGTTGCCGAAGACTTGGGGTTAGATGTCGTCGCTGCGGTTTTTCAGACCAACCAGCGGCCTCCTGTCTTGCGGATTGACATCCGTAACCCCCAGGATGAGACGAGCCTCAACGATTGCGAAGCCATGAGTCGTGCCTTAGAGGCCGTACTAGATGCCAGTGACTCCATTCCCGACGCTTATATCTTAGAAGTATCAAGTCCAGGATTGTCCGACATCTTGAGTAGCGATCGCGACTTTGTCGCCTTCAAAGGATTTCCCGTCCAAATCACAACCAGCGAACCCTACAAAGGGCAAACCCATTGGACCGGTCATCTCATCGAACGAAACGATGACCAGGTTCGCCTCAGTTGTAAAGGCAAAGCGATCGCCATACCTCGGTCCCTTGTCATCAACGTGCAACTCAACTAACCCCCATTACGATCACAACATCGGACCCTGACTTGACCCAGTTGACCCGTCAAACGGTCAAACGACTGGTCAACTAACAGTCAACCATCAGCGGGAGCGTTCCTGAGACCCTCCCCTCCATCACGCCGTCAAACGTTTATCAGGAGAATTAAACATAATGTCTATGGTCAGCCTGCCCGGATTGGCAGAAATGATCGATAACATTAGCCAAGAACGGAACTTACCCAAACCCGCTGTTCAAGCAGCACTCCGGGAAGCCCTCCTCAAAGGCTATGAACGCTATCGTCGCACCCAACGCCTGGCCAAAGCCAGTGGTGGCGAAAACGACGAAGCCCAATTTGACGACGACTACTTTGAAAACTTTGAAGTCGAACTTGACGTCGAAGAAGAAGGCTTCCGCGTCTTGGCCACCAAAGCCATCGTCGAGAGTGTCAGCATCAGCGATCGCGAAATTTCCCTCAACGAAGTTCTCGAAGTCGCTGCCGAAGCCCAACTTGGCGATACCGTCGTTCTCGATGTGACCCCAGAACGCGACGACTTCGGTCGCATGGCCGCGATTCAAACCAAACAAGTCCTGGCCCAAAAACTGCGCGATCAACAGCGTAAACTCATCCAAGAAGAATTCCTCGACCTCGAAGGCGAAATTCTACAGGCCCGAGTCCTCCGCTTCGAGCGTCACTCCGTCATCGTCGCCGTTAGCAGCGGCTTTGGCCGCCAAGAAGTCGAAGCCGAACTCTCCAAACGAGAACAACTCCCCAACGACAACTACCGCGCCAACGCCACCTTCAAAGTTCTCCTCAAGCGCGTCTGCGACGGTCCCCATCGTGGTCCTCAGCTTCAAGTCTCTCGCGCCGATGCCGGCTTAGTTGTCTATCTCTTTGAAAACGAAGTCCCCGAAATCGAAGACGAAATCGTCCGCATCGTCGCCGTCGCCCGAGAAGCCAACCCCCCCGGTCGCTACGTCGGACCGCGCACCAAAATCGCCGTCGATACCCTCGAACGAGACGTCGATCCCGTTGGCGCCTGCATCGGCGCTCGCGGGTCCCGTATCCAAGTCGTCGTTAACGAACTACGAGGCGAAAAAATCGATGTCATCCGTTGGTCTCCCGACCCCGCCACCTACATCGCCAACGCCCTATCTCCCGCTCGTGTCGACGAAGTTCGCCTCGTCGATGCCGAAGCGCGACAGGCCCATGTTCTCGTCCCCGATAACCAACTTAGCCTGGCGATCGGTAAAGAAGGTCAGAACGTTCGTCTAGCCGCACGCCTAACAGGCTGGAAAATTGACATCAAAGATACCGCTAAATATTTAGCAGACCTCGAACAGCAACAACAGGCTCAACCCGAGATCTCCGCTGAAGAAGCCGACGCCGTCCTAGAGACCCTCAACCCAACCCCTGAGGCCTCAGACGCAGCCGTTAGCCCTCTTCGTGACGAGACATCCTCCGAAGAAGAATCACCTCATGCGCCAGTCAGTGAGGACGTGGACTCCGAAATCGGTCGAGATGATCTTGACCCCAATGATCTCGGGCTTAATGACCCCGAGCCTGATGACCTTGACCGGGACGAAGATGCAGACGACGACCTGCCCCTAGACTCCGAACCCGGCCCGGAATTCGAGGAGAATCCCGACGAAGAACCGACCACCGAAACCGCCACCGAAACCGCCACTGAAACCGCCACCGAAACCGCCACCGAAACCGCCACTGTAGAAACTCCTGAAAAATTTAATACTAGCGAAGGATGAAACCCAACATTCGGCGTTGTATTAGTTGTGGCAAGGTGGCCCCCAAAGCTGCCTTCTGGCGTATCGTCCGAGTCCATCCATCCCATCAGCTACAATTAGATCGAGGGATGGGACGGTCGGCCTACATCTGTCCCCAAGCCGACTGTCTAAAAACCGCCCAAAAAAAGAACCGACTCGGACGAACCCTTAGAGCACCCGTACCGCCATCGGTCTACGATAGCTTGTGGCAGCGTCTTGCTCAAAACGACCACCGAACGGTTAACACCTAGCGCTGCTATTGATACGACGAATCCACCATTCGCCAGGGACAATGCGCAAATGATATAGACACACAGAGGATAGATTGGATGAACAACGGCAAAGTGAGACTGTACGACTTATCTCGGGAACTAAACGTTGACAACAAGCAGGTTCTAGCATTCTGCGATCAACTTGACATTGCTTACAAAAGCCACAGCAGTACAATTACTGAAGCTGATGCCGCCCGCATCCGCCAAGAAGCAGAAAATGCACCAGCAGTTTCTGAACCCGCCCGTCCATCCGGGTCTGGCCCAAATACCCATCGAAAGAAACAACAAATCTTGAAGATCGAACATCGATCGCTTAACGCGAAACCTGCTGTTCAAGGAAGTGACCCTGAGTCTAACGGGGACAATCGCCCCAACTCTGACAGCACTTCCTCCACCATGGACTCCCCCGAATTGGTTGACAAGCCTGTGCGACCTAAATCACCCTCTCCTGCCAAACCGCAGCCACCCAACACTCCTCCGGTGGAGGCGGCCACTCCCAAAAAACCCATATCCCCCAAAGCCCCGAGTTCCGATGGGGACAACTCCGATGTTGAAAACTCGGAAGACCGGGTTAAGCCGGCCGCTGAAGCCAAAGCCGCAGAGCCGGACACTCAGCCTGAGCCGGAAACCCAAGAACCCGAAGAGGTTCCTCAACTGATTGGGCCACCACCACGGCCCCAGCCTCGGGCGAAAAAGGGTAAGATGCGGGATAAACCCACCGTTGAACGTCCCACGGTGGCTAAAGATAAGCCGAGTTCATCCTCTCGTACCCCGGCTCGTGACGATGAGGCCCAAACGCCCCGGCCGAGTAGCCCCAAAAAACCCAGTCGCGCTCCAGCGGCTCGTGACGAGCGTACCGAGTCCCCAGTCGAGGCCAGCTCGCCATCGCGGCCCGAACCCAAGCGTCCGGTGCCAAAACTCAAACGGCCGCCAGAATTGGTGCGCCTCAATGCCAAGGTCGAAGAGGCAAAACCCGAGGCTCCTGAAGAACCCTTAGCCGTCGAGCCTGAAGATGAGACCGACGATACGGATCAACTGACCCTCAAACGGCCGAAGTTACCCCGTAAAGCCAAAACGAAAAAACGCCGCACGGCGGAAGAGGATGCCGTTGAAAGCCTAGAAGTAGCCAACAAGGCTAACAAGCCAAAACGTCGGGTTCGTCCCATCGATGACGATGATGAGGACTTCGAGGCCGACCTCAACAGCGACAGCACCGGAGCCGTTGAGGTGAGTTTATCCATTGCTCGGCCGCCTAAAGCCTCTAAATCCAAGTCCGAGAGTCGCCCGTCTACTCAACAGCGACGTAAGCCCGCTCCTCAACAACGGGGAAGCGGTGACAGTAGCAGCAGTTCTTCTTCGTCTAGTCGTAACCGTCGCGATCGCCGCGAACGGGCCAACAAAGTCGAACGCCCCGAACTCGTGGAAATCCGCGATAACCTCACCGTTCGGGAACTCGCTGACTTGCTCTGTGTCCCGGAAACGGAAATCGTCAAACGCCTCTTCATGCAAGGAATTGCCGTCAACGTGACGCAAACCCTTGACGTGCCAACGGCGACGATGGTGGCCGAGGAACTCGATGTCTTAGTCGAAACCCCCGAGAAAGAAGAGGAAGCCCGCAAAGTCACCGACATGATCGACGCAACAGACTTAGATAGTCTGCAACGTCGCCCGCCGGTCGTGACCATTATGGGTCACGTTGACCACGGGAAAACCACCCTCCTCGACTCTATCCGCAAAACCAAAGTGGCTCAGGGCGAGGCCGGAGGTATTACCCAGCACACCGGTGCCTATCACGTGGATGTTGAACATGAAGGCGTGATGCAACAGATCGTCTTCCTAGACACCCCCGGTCACGAAGCCTTTACGGCCATGCGTGCCCGAGGCGCACGGGTGACCGACATCGCCATTTTGGTGGTGGCGGCTGATGATGGCGTGCAACCGCAAACCATTGAGGCCATTAGTCACGCGAAAGCGGCGGGAGTTCCCCTGGTCGTGGCCGTCAACAAAATGGACAAAGAGCAGGCCAACCCCGATCGCGTTAAACAGGAACTGATGGAACACGGCTTAGTTCCTGAAGAATGGGGTGGCGATACCGTTATGGTTCCCGT
Source organism: Phormidium lacuna HE10JO (assembly GCA_900149785.2). GTDB lineage: Bacteria > Cyanobacteriota > Cyanobacteriia > Cyanobacteriales > Geitlerinemataceae > Sodalinema > Sodalinema lacuna_A. The sequence continues at coordinate 35,693 of FSSI02000040.1, forward strand.
CAGTGCGATCACCGGTGACAATCTCGATACCTTACTCGAGATGATCATTCTCGTCTCGGAAGTCGAAGAACTCTCCGCCAATCCCGATCGCCCCGCCCGAGGAACGGTCATTGAGGCCCACTTGGACAAAGCTCGCGGTTCTGTGGCTACCCTGCTGGTGCAAAATGGAACCCTGCGCGTCGGTGATACCCTCGTCGCCGGTTCGGTCTTTGCCAAAGTGCGGGCCATGATCGACGATCGCGGAAATCGCGTCGATGAAGCGAAACCCTCGTTTGCGGTAGAAGTCTTAGGGATGAACGAAGTCCCCGAAGCCGGAGATGAGTTTGAGGTCTTCACCAACGAGAAAGAGGCCCGCTCCGAAGCCGATCGCCGCAAAGACGAACATCGTCAGTCTCGCCTACAACAGACCATGGCCTCGCGCCGGGTCACCCTCAGCAGCCTCTCGGCTCGCGCTAGCGAAGGGGAACTCAAGGAACTCAACTTGGTCCTCAAAGCCGACGTACAGGGGTCGTTAGAGGCGATTCTCGGGTCGCTCGAACAGTTACCCCAAGATGAAGTCCAATTGCGGGTTCTCTATGCCGCTCCCGGTGAAATTGCCGAAACGGATATTGACCTAGCGGCTGCCTCCGATGCCGTGATTCTCGGCTTCAACACCACCCTCGCCAGTGGCGCTCGTCAAGCCGCTGAACGCGAAGGCGTTGACGTCCGCGATTACAGCGTCATCTATAACCTCTTGGATGATATTCAAGGGGCGATGGAAGGCTTACTCGAACCCGAGATGGTGGAAGAAGAACTCGGACAAGCCCAAGTTCGCGCCATCTTCCCCTCGGGACGAGGCCAAGTGGCCGGTTGTTATGTCCTCTCGGGACAACTGGTGCGCAACGCCAAAGTACGCATCTTACGCAATGACAAGGTCGTGCATGAGAATGTCCTCGATTCCCTGCGTCGGATGCGCGAAGATGTGCGAGATGTGAAATCCGGCTATGAATGTGGTCTGGGCATTGACCGCTTCTCCGATTGGCAAGAAGGCGATATCGTCTATTGCTATCGGATGGCGTCCAAACGTCGGACCCTGGCATCTCGTTAATGGGATTTCCTAAATCCAGTTGATGGGGGGAGTGTGATGGCGCTCCCCTCTTCTTTTATGTGCTTTTGCCACGAACCTAGGCAGGAGTGTTAAACTAAATTAATAGCAGCAAACCACAAGCTAACTCACATAGAGGTGCGATATGCCAAGTTCTGCATTCACTCACACAAACCCCGCCCCTGCCGCGACTCAAGACCGTCAAACTGAGCCGGTTTGGGACCATTTAAAAGTGGCGATCGCCGCGAGTTCTGGATTCCAAAGTTGGAAACTAGAGCAGCAGCAGCGCCGTTCCCTGGAGCAAAACAGCATTGATAAACAAGTCTGTGAGTATCTTCGAGAAACTCTCTCAACCCTTGCTTACTAAGGGTCAGAGCCTCGGAGTCTTCTGAAACGGCGATGCATTTGTGTTCCTTTAAACTCACTCACCCATCTCTCGCAAATGCTTCGCCCCCTCCGATTAATATCTTTAAACGGACTGATTATTCCTAACTATTGTCCAAATATCTTAACTAGATTAAGTTTTTATTAAACTGTCTGTAGCCTAGGTTACAAAATAACAATTTTTAGACCAGATTTCCACAAATTACCTCAACCAAGATTAGAATTTTGAGATTAAGATTTTGAGATTAAGATTTTGAGATTAAGATTTTGAGATTAAGATTTTGAGATTAAGATTTTGAGACGGGGGAGACCGGACAAGTCAGCAGTCTCCCCGCCTCTAACCTCTAAAGCGTCTCTTCGAGTTGATTGACTAACCCCTCCACATACAAGAGTGCATTGTGAATCGTGGTCTCATCCTCCAAATCCACATCCACAAAGTGACGCAACGCCTCAACCTGATTCCACTGACTCCCAGAGGCTAAGAGTTCGAGATAGCCTGGGACAAACTCAGGCCCCACCTCCAGATATTTCTGATAACAGGCCAGACTCACCAAAGTTGAAGCCGTGTATTGGTAGCAGTAGAAAGGTTTGAAGAAAATGTGACCAATCCGCGCCCAATCATATTGATGCTCCTCTAGCAGTTCCACCGCCTCACCGCAGAGTTCCCCATAGAGGTTCATCCAGGCCTGATTAACAAAACTGGCGTCAAAGCTCCCCGCTTCGGCTCGCTCATGAATCGCCAACTCCAGACGGCTGATAGTACTTTGGCGGAACAACAAACTCAGTTGGTCTTCCAACTGGCGTGTAATCAAGGCCCGACGCAACCCAGCATCATCCCCAGCCTGGTCCAAGAGACGGTCCAACAACAGCAACTCATTAAACGTCGAGGCCACTTCCGCCAAGACGAGGGGCGGATTGCTGTTGAAATAGGACTGTTTGCGGTCAATCCAATCAAAATGCAAGCCATGACCCATCTCATGGGCCAGAGTAAACAGAGAACTATAATCCTGGGTGTAGGACAGCAACAAATAGCTGTGTTTCCCGTGGAAGTAAGCACAGAAGGCTCCCCCTCGCTTCCCAGGGCGGACTTTCGCATCGACCCAGTTATTTAAGAAAAACTCCTCGGCGCGTCGTGCGTAGTTCACATCAAACTGTTCTAACGCCTCCAGGAGCGTGGTGACACCGGTTTGATAATCAATGGGAGGGGTGGGGTCTGTGGTCCAGGGTGCGTAGGTATCACAACTGCGAATCTTGCGGTTGAGGGCCTGGCCCTTGAGCTGATAGTAGCGTTGGAAGAGGTCATAGCGAGACTGCATCCCCTCCATAATGGCGCGAAAGACCGGTTCGGAGACTTCATCGATGAGCAGTTGTTGATGTAGGGTTGAGGGATAACCTCGCATCTGACTCTCAATCCGCCGGTCTTGGGAGACGGTGTTGAGGATATAGCCGTAGAGGGAGTTATGCTGCTTGAGGACGCGACGCACCGATTGATAGGCGTTGAGGCGGGTTTCCGCATCGCCTTGGAACAGCAGCGAACTTAATTCGGCTTCACTGTCTACGGTTTGTCCTTCCGGGGTGGTGACGGGGTTGTAGTTTTGTTCCCCGAGATGCACCGAACGCAGTTTGATAAAGGCCTCTCGTCCGGTGAGAACATCCTGATTGCGGGTTTGTTCGACGGCTTCGGGGAGACAGTGGGGGCGAAATTCGGCAATTCGCTGTAAATAATGGCGATAATTGCTGAGGGCTTCTGCTTCTTGCAGTTGGACGAATTGAGACTCGTCGAGGGCTTGCAGTTCTAACTCGAAAAAGAGCAGTTGGTTTTCGATTTGGGTGAGGGCTTCGATGACCTTATCCTCAAATTGTTGCGCCTGGCTGTCGCGGGTGTCGGCGGAGAATTTAAGGGAGGGGAAGGCGTAGAGATAGCCGGATTTCTGGTGGATGGCTTCGAGGTCTTGTAGGGCGATCGCCACCTCGGAGGGGCTACAATGAGCAAGCTGGCCTCGATATTGGCCACGAAAGGCCTGGGCGCGGCGGTCTAACTCCTGTAAGTCCTCCTCAAGTTTAGGGTCATCAAAGCCTTCATAGAGGTCGCTGAGGTCCCATTCTTGGGCATCGCTTAGGGTCTGAAGTGGGGTCTGAACCAAGGTTACTCCTCCTGTAGTGAGCGTTTTTGCATTGGGTTCGGATGTCTTTTACTGTATCGCAAGGAACCTGAGAGGGTTAACAGCTTCCCGTGAATCGAGTCCGGTTGATTTGACTCTTTCGGCGTCGCCCTCCAACCAGAACTTAAACGTCTCCCCATCCCAAGGCAAGCACCTTCTTGAGTCTTGGCAATTGTACATCTACGCTTAAAGATTTTTTGGGCTATATCTCAGGAGTGATTGAATAGTTTTGATTGAGTGCTAGCGGCACATATTTTGTTATCCAGCCTTGTGTCACCCTGAGTCAATTCATACGCTAAATCAATTTACACTTTGCCAGGGTGACCGGCAAAGTTGAGCCGAAATCAATACTCGGTGAATGACTAAGTGAATTTAATTCTATTCCTTTAGACGGATTTATATTCAGGGATTCTCTGGAATGATAGGAAGGAGTAGAAAGGTTTATAAATTGACCTTCAAACTATTATTACATTATCAGAGGTAGAATTATGGGTTTAGATGACAAAGCCAAAGCCGCCGCCAAAAATCTTGAGGGCAAAACCCAAGAAGCCATTGGCAAAATGACCGACAACAAAGAAAGTCAGGCTAAAGGCAAAGCGAAACAAGTTGAGGCAGAAGCACGCAAAACTGGCGAAAACGTGAAAGATAGCGTCAAGAATGCCATTGATTAAGCCACTACACTTGTAGCTGTCTCGCTAGATGGACAATCGCCTCTATCGGCATAGCGACAGGTAGATTGATCGAATCAAGACAGCGCCTTGGACGAATTGCATGAATTGATAGACAATGCTCGGGCAATGTCTATTAATTCGTCAAGCTAGGGCGCTGTCTTGGCAGTGGATGAATGACTCAAAATTCAAAGAGCGATTCGTTCCTCGTGACTTGGCTCGATGCCATGTCATGCTCTTGGGGAGGCTCTGCGTCCTGATTGCAGGCGGCAGAGCCGCTCAGCCATCCGTGTCACGGCTTCAGCCATGACACGAGGAAGTTAACAGTGCTTCCTGTCGCATATCATACGGTGCGTTGTCTGCGCGGCAACCTTTGTTCAATTACTAATTTAATAGGAGATTTGTATGATTTCACTTCGTAAAATAACTCAATTTTTATTATCGGCTGGACTCATGATGGCGATCGCAGTTACCGCTAACCTCGCCCTCGGTTCCCAGAACGCTCAGGCCGCGACTTCAGCTAATCTGACCACCACTGAAATTGCCTGGGGTTTCGGCAACAGAGCCGAGGCGACGGCCAAAGAAGTTGAAGGCAAAGTGCAAGAGTCCGTGGGTAATCTTACCGGCGATCGCCAAGACGAAATCATGGGCAAAGCTAAACAGGCCCAAGGCCAAGTTCGCAATGCAGCCGAAGACGTCAAAACCAGTATCCAAGACAACGTTGATTTAGAAGGACGGGCAAAAGCTGTCCAGAAGAACGTAGAGGGCAAGCTTCAGGAAACAGCGGGCCAAGTTACCGATACCCCCGAAGACCAAGTCATGGGCAAGGCCAAGCAATCGGAAAGCCAAGTGCGCAACACCGTTGAAGACGTCAAATCGGCCGCTCAGGACCTACTCAACTAGCCCGAGTTCAAGCAAGTCGCTATGGCTCTCGATGAGTCCGTCGCTGAATTCCCCTAAAACAGGTCGACATTCATGACCAACATAATCTGGACACGTTGCTGTCCAGATTATCCTCTGGTTACTCGGCTTTTCCGTTAACGTCGGGGGGGTTGGTCTACCTGTTGCTAATCCTGACCATCATTGGCCTTAGTTATACCATTTTTCAAAAAGTGTGCTATACATGGAAGCGTAGAGTTAAATCTCAAAAAATAGTGAGGTAATTATGTCAGGAGTGTCGAAAGTAGAGGTTCTCGAGTCTGCCGAAGAACTTCGTGAACTAATGAAAAAGCAAAAAACACCTCTAACTTATGCCAAAGTGCAAGCCCTATATCTGTTGAAAATAAATGCCGTAGATAGTATTAGGCATCTAGCGGTCTTGGCAGCCCGTGATGAAACAATTGTCCATCGTTGGTTACGCTCCTATCGAGAAGGAGGGATTGAAGAATTGTTGGCTGAAAAGAAGTCAACAGGACGACCCAAAAAAATAAAGGTAGAAGATGTTGCCAAGCTACAGCAAGAACTACGAGACCCTCAAGGATTTTCTAGCTATAAAGAACTCAATTTTTGGTTAAACTTCATTAAAGGAGTTTCTGTAAGTTATAGTACATTGTATAGATGTGTTCGTTACGAGCTTCAGGCTAAGCTAAAAGTTCCTCGACCAAAAGCAGCAAGGCAGGACAAAGGAGCTATCAAAAAATTCTGGTTAGAATTGCCCAAACGCTTGTCAGACATGAAATCCAGCATTGAAAATTGTTTCAAAAAGGTTCCTGAAATTCATTATTGGGTCGGTGATGAAACACGCCTAGGTTTACAGACTCTTGGCGGCAAAAAACTAACTCTTAAAGGTGTTAAGCCAGAAGGATTGCACCAATGGAAATTTGAATACATTTACCTCTATGGCTTGGTTGAACCGAGGACTGGAAATAGCTTTTTTTATGAATATTCTCACGTTGATTCTGGATGCTTCGAAAACTTCTTGGAACAGTTCTCTTTGGCTTATCCCGAGGAAATTCATATTATTCAACTTGACAATGCTAGAAGCCATACTGCTAAAAATTTATCGCTCCCTGAAAATGTATATTTGATTTTTCAGCCCCCTTATTGTCCAGAAGTCAATGCAATTGAAAGAGTCTGGGAATATATCCACACTTTTTTAGAATGGTTAATTTTT
>FSSI02000014.1:0-48660 GCA_900149785.2 Phormidium lacuna HE10JO
CTCGCAATTCCCTAAAATCCCTTTGAGGGATTGAAACACTTCTAGGGACACCGTGCCATCGGTATTCGCGACGAGTTCAACTTGCAATTCCCTAAAATCCCTTAAAGGGATTGAAACCGGGGTAATGACGCAAGAAACAACTATCAAAGTGCGCCTATCTTTTCCTCTCAATTCAACATCTGAAGCCCTCGCCAAACCATTAAACACTGCACCGAAGAAACCTCGACATCCACAGTCGAATACCAGAGACTCGATTTTCTCAAAAAATCGGGTCTCTTACCCCGATCGCCTCCACCATTTCCCCCAACCCACCCACCCCCCTCCACAATAACCCCGGATAGGTCAGGTAAAATGGGGAGACCCAACCACTCCCTCAGCGCCGTCAGCACCCCCGGCTGAAGCACGGGGGCTTCGTGCCCTCCCCTTCAGGTAGCTGACCAGCTTAAGCCTTAACTGGCTACGTGAGCGAGCAAGAGTTAAAGTTCCTACCCGGGAATGCGTGCTAGTTCCCGGCTCTAGAACCGAATCGTTAAACAGTCCTAAGGGGTTAAGACAGTGCGATTGGGAAAGTACCGACTCTGAACATTAGCGAAGCAAACATTACCCCGCAAGGGAGTCGGAGCCAACCATAGCTCCATGGAGGGGCAACCATACCCCTCCACCCCGCAAGGGGGTGCTGGCGGCTAAAGCCGCTTGAGTCGGTTTTCCTCTCCGCGATAAATCGCGGAGCTTCCAACCCTCCCAGGAGTTTTACGTGACACAGCATCGCGCCCAACCCAACTCACAAACCCTCCACCATCAGCTCGCCGCCGTCGCCAAAGACTACTATGGCCTCCTTGGCCTCCATCCCTCCGCCTCCGTCATCGAAATTCGCCAAGCCTACCGTCAACTCAGCAAACGCTATCACCCCGACACCACCACCCTTCCTCCCCACATCGCCAAAGGGAAATTTCAGCAACTCAACGAAGCCTACGCCACCCTCAGCAACCCCGAGCGTCGGGCCACCTATGACCTAAACATTCGCTATTCCCGCATCTCCGTCATGCAGCCGGGTCCCCCCCTCAACCGCTCCCCCGGCGCGTCAGGCCATTCCCCGAACCACGCCTATCTCGATCCCATCGATCGCCCCCTCTCCCCCGGCGAACTCTTCGCCCTGCTGCTCATGGGAGCCTCCCTCCTCGGCTGTCTCCTCCTGGCCATCGGTATCGCCATCTGGCGGGGCGATCCCCTCTAACGCCTAGCCTCTCGGAGTCTTCTCCCCTACAATAGAGAGAGCGAATCTTAAGTTTTGTTGCGCGATATGACCCCCTCTGCTGACACACCCCTCTATAACCACCCCCTCCCAGAGATCGAAAACTGGCTCCGATCGCTCGGCTGCGAACAAGATCCCCAAGAACTACACCATTGGCGCGTCGATCGCCCCCAATGGAACGCCGACATCTGGCTCGACGTCGATCGCCTCATCGTAGGCTACCTCGACAAAAACGCCAACCCCAGCAGCGATGACAGCCGTTCCCGCTCCTTCCCATACTCCCTCAGCCGAGAAGACATCGAAAACGCCGTCTTCGGTGAAGGCGTCGAACAAGCTATCTTCGGAAATTCCTAAAACTCCTGCAACAACTGCGGCAGATAATCATAGCCATCAACCCCAATCACCGCAATAATCTGCGATCGCCCGCCACTCAACAGGCCCTCAAACTCCGCCTCCCCCAACTGGCCACGCAAAATCGACAACACTCCCGCCGCCTGTCGCCACTCGCTGGCCTCAATCTGCTGTAACACATAAGCCGCGATCGCCCCCATCGTCACCGCCCGCCGCCAATCCTGAAGCCGATAATACGCCTCCGCCAACGCCGCCCAATTCAACCCCTGCAAAAACAAATCCCCCGACGACTGAGCCGCCTCCAGCCCCTTCAGCAAATAGCCCACCGCCCCCGACGGCTGCTCCAACAACACATAAGCCAACCCCAAACTGTAATAACACAACGCCAAACTCTGGCGATCGCCCAACTGTTGCGACAACTCCAGCCCTTGCTCAAGATAGCCCATCGCCTGTTGCGAAAGATCCGCATCCAACCGTTCCACCTGCTGCGCCGCCAACACCTGAGAATAGCCCAAATTCGCCAACGCATTGGCCACCCCCAAGCGATCGCCCACCTGTCGCGCCAAAATCAAGGCCCGCTGACTGCGATCAATGGCCTCACTGTACTGCTTGCGAGACAAACACAACCGACTCAAATGATTGTAATTGGCTAACTCACAGGGGCGATCGCCCGCCTGCTGCGCGATCGCCAACGCCTCCTCATGAAACTCCTGCGCCCGCTCATAATCACCCAACGCCCGCTGAGAATAGCCCAACAGCGTCAAAATCCGGGCCTTCTCCTGAGTTCCCTCCACTCGCTTCAGAGGAACCTCCAAATAGGCCAACGTCTGCTGCAAATACTCCCCAGACAACGACGCAAACACCCCACCATACAGGGGAAACGTCTCCCGCTGGGCAAAACTGCGCAAAATCTGTAACGTCATCTGAAAACAACAGTCCGTCAACCTCGGGCGCGCCGCAAACCCTTGCGACAACTGACCCCAAATCGACGCAAACACCAAAAACGTACTCACCGACAGTTGTTTCCCCATCTTGGCACTATAGGGCTGGCGATCGAACCACGCCACCAGCCCCCGCTGCAAGCCCTGCAACAGCACCGCCAACTCCAACCAAGGGCGATCGCCCAAATCCAGATGACGTTGCGCCAACGCCTCCAACGACCCCCCTTGCTGCAACGTCGCAAACACCTCCCGAGGGAAATAGGCCGCCGTCTTCCGCGCCCACAACGACCAAGGACCCGGCTGCTGCTGAGCCTCCCCAAAACCAATGGAGCGATTTCCCCCCTCATACATCCAACTCACTAAATCCCCTTCCAACTCCGCCAAGCGCCCTAACCCCTCACTCAACCCAGATCCCAACTCCTGAAGCTGGGACTCCGGCTGGGTTTTGAGGGACTGAGCCAACTGGTGTAAGCGATCGCTCGTCCAGGGTCGTTCCTGATTAGGATCGAGTACCCCCACTAGCACCGCCAACCGCTCCTCCGACGCCGCCGCCGATAGCCGTTTCACCGTCGTTGTCACCGCCGCCGTGGTTTGATGCTCCTGTTCCCAGCGCCGCAACTGCCCTTCAATCGTCTGTAACGCCCGTAACTTGCGGCTCACCTTCGACGACGAACCCGCCGAAGCTTCCAAACTCTCGCGATGTTCTAATAAACAGCGCTCAAAAATCTCCGAGGTTCCCGGACGAATCTCCCGTAACAGCCGTTGATAGACCTGTTCAACCGATCGCACCCGTCCCGCCAGAGTACTGTCGAGGAGTTTATCAATAACCTGTAAATAGCGATCGCGATCGGACATCACTCAACCCCACATTATGGCAATAACAACTCCACATCCCCCGATTGAGGCAGCCGAGGAACCTGACGTTGACGGCGTTGTTCCTCTCCCTCCAGAGACGTCTCATCCACCGTTTCCTGCCTTCCCTCAGCCAACTCTCGATTGGCTTGCTCCTCCACCAAAGACAGATAATTGGGATTAAACAAACTCGTCAACACATCAACTAGGCGATCGCGCTGCTGACGGCTTAAACTGGCGATCGCCGCCTGATCCCCTTGCAACGGGTTCTCCGTCAACACATTCGCCCCCGGATAGGTATCCCGAACCATCCGCTCATAAGCCCCCAGATAATCCGCCAGGGTTAACTTCCAATCCAAACGAAAGCGATTCGGCCGAGCTTTAATAAAAATGTGATAGCGAATCAGACGAGAGATCAGCGTACTCTCCTCATCCCTCTCCCCCGTTTCCGCATTCACATACTGATTTTCCAGAGGTAACTCTGGCATCATCTCATAGACTTCCCGCCAGAGATCGCGAGTATTGCGGGGTCGTTGGGCGATCGTCTGGGGTGACACCCAAGACCCCTCCCCAGTTGCCTCCCGCAACTGCGCCGCATTGGCACCAATGACCGTCAACGCCATTAGACTCAAGGCAATCACCAAAAAATGCGTAACTCGCTTCTGCAATCGGGAGGACATCATGGTTCAAACCCGTTCCAACAATAGGACTCTCAATCCATCTAACATTGATCTAGCACTCGGATCTCGCACTGGCCTTTAATCGCCAATAATCTCAGGTTGCGTCAACTCATCAGACATCTCAACGATCGCCCGCACCACCGGCTTCATCCCCGGCTCATCCAAATTATCAAAATCTTCATAGCGCCGACGTTTAGCGCGATTTGCCACCTGGACAGTGATACGATAGCGATTTGAGGCTGCATCGACGAGTTCTTCGGCGCGACGCATTAAGTTCGTGGTTTCGAGGGGAGTGCGTTTCTGCATAGGATTCAAGTGAACCGGCTCAGACAAAAGAACATCCCCCAGTGTAACAAACTCTTGGCCACAACGGTTCTGCTTTAGGGTTTCCCTCCAGGGCAAACGCATACTAATTTTCACTCAACGAGAAAATAGGGGATTCAGCGATTTGGAAACAAAATTCGATCCTCTTTTTGCAATAAGCGCCAATATACAATACTTTATTGATAAAAATTTGGAGTATGCGTTTGCCCTGTTTCGCTAATTTTTCATAATTTTTCAACTGACGATACTTCGAGACACTATGCTATGCTGTTGCCTGGGTTAATCTCATTGCGTTCCCACCACACGACAGCATTGTTGTATGAATATCCCTTGATTTACAAGGGTTTCAGGTGTTTGAGAGCGTCAAAATCAGTTGTTTGGGCAATTTTGGGTCTTTAAAATTCTCTGAAACCTCGGATATGATTACGTCTGATCTATGCAACAACGCTCCACTCGACCACTACTGCACATCTCTACCAAAATATCTTGCGAACAAACCTTTGCAAATTAGTTTGCAAAATAGACAATTGTATAGCGCTTCGGTAAAGAGGTAAATATAATGAGTGCTGCTTACAAAGCAATCTACCAATTCTGGAATACTGCTGTTCTCAGAGCCGGCATCAAGCTCGGAATTTTTGAATTTTTTGAAAAAAACCAGTCTTGTACCGCCGAAAAAGTTACTGATTTTCTAAATAGCGACCCTGAATTTACTGATGCTTTCTTGGAGGCCTGTGTTGTCCTCGGATTTTTAGATAAGGAAGCTAACTGCTATAAAAACTCGAAGGATACTTCCGAAACTCTCATCTCAGGGAAAGCAGAGTACCTTGGAGACTTAGCCCTTCACATCACCAACTACTGGTCAACCTGGGGAAAGTTAGACCAACTTGTCCTTGAAGGACGCACGGAATTGCCATTTGAGAACGGTTTTGTAGATGCTCCAACATACTGGAAAGACTACATGCGGGGGCAGCATAACCGTGCAGAGTCTGGACAAATCGATAATTTGATCAAAAATACAGATTTAACCGGTCGCAAGACATTAATTGATATAGGCGGTGGTATGGGAAGCTACAGTATACCACTGTGCAAAGTTTACCCAGATCTTCAAGTTTGCCTATTAGATGCCAAAGAGCCGCTAGAGTTAGCTCGACAACTCGTAATAGAACAAGGACTCGGCGATCGCGTCCTTTTGAAGGAAGGAAACTTTCATACTGCGGAACTAGAAGCCGACTATGATGTTGCGCTTATCTCTGGCGTGGTTTGTGTTACTTCGGAGGAGGAAAATCGTAAAATTTTTTCCCGAGCCTTTGAAATTCTTCGACCCGGCGGATTGGTGATCGTCCAAGATTTTATGCAGATTGGCGAGAACCAACAGAAGCATTTCCTCGATACGATGATGGACATGTATCTTAAGATTGCTTTCAGTCCAGGAGCGGGAGACTTTACCGGAGAAGAAATTGTCTCCTGGCTAAAAGATGCTGGCTTTAAAAATCATCAGCAAACGCTTTTATCAACACAGCTTAATATTATCACTGCGGAGAAGTTATCGAATGAAAAATAGGGTGCATAATTTCTATGCAGGTCCAGGAGCCCTTCCCTTACCTGTACTCGAGCGCGTACATGCGGAATTTTTCAACTATAACGGTACGGGTATGGGGGTGATGGAACTCAGCCATCGCACCCCCGAAATTCAGCACATTATTGATGACAGTGCAGAGCGAGTCAAACGCATGATGGGCTTGTCCGATGAATTTGAAGCGATCTTCCTCCAGGGAGGTGGATCGATGCAGTTCCTCATGGCTCCGATGAACTTGTCTCATCCAGGAGACCAAATCGACTATATCGATACAGGTTATTGGGCTGAAAAAGCCATCAAAGCGGCAAAAGCACTAGGACGTGACTTGAAGATTGTCTTTTCATCTGCTGATCGCAATCACACCTATGTTCCGAGATCTCGCGATATTCCTACACGACCTGGAGCTAAGTACCTACACCTCTGCACGAACAATACGGTGGTCGGCACTCAATTTAAGAAATTTCCGGACGTTCCGGTTCCTATCATTGCAGATATGAGTTCTGACTTTTTGAGCAAGGTGATCGATCCGTCATCTTGTGCCTGCATATACGCACACGCTCAAAAAAATGTTGGACTCTCTGGTGTGACAGCGGTCATCATTCGGAAAAGTGTGCTGGAGAATAGCCCCAGTGACATCCCCGAGCTGTTGGACTATCGTACCCACATCACGCGTAAGTCGAACTATCACACGCCTCCCTGTTTTTCCATCTACGTCATGTGGCATATTTTGCGCTGGCTGGAGGAAGATATAGGAGGAGTAGAAGCAATGGAGAAAATTAACCAGAAAAAATCCTCCATTCTCTATGATTTTATCGACGCCACTCCTCTGTTCGATTGTCCTGTGGAAAGGGACTCGCGATCGCGGATGAATGTGGTCTTCAACCTGCCTACAGAAAGCCTAGAACAACAGTTTATCCATGAAGCGGCTGAAGTTGGTCTTATCGGTGTTGCCGGACACCGAACAAAGGGTGGATGTCGCATTAGTCTCTATAACGCTGTCACCCTAGAGGCAGTCGAAAGCCTCATCGAGTTTATGGATAGGTTTTCCAAAAAAGTGAGTTCTCCGCAACCGGCTTAACCAAGCCTGGGGAGTGTCAAGACATGACCGATGCAAGATGCGCTACAACCGCCTTGGCAGCGCTTGTCACTGGTTTCTAGGCGACAACGCCAAGAAAATCGCGGAGTTCGAGGCCGATTACTTTGCGCCGCTGTTAAGCGAGATCCGTGATGACATCAACCTGATTGTAGGCGTTGACAGAAACCGCAAATGTGTTATAATGATAAATCGTTTGCCGATGTAGCTCAGTGGTAGAGCACTCGATTCGTAATCGAGCGGTCACGAGTTCAAATCTCGTCATCGGCTTTTTTAGTCTGGGGGACGTTCCGTGCGATCGATGACCCAGAGATTGCCCGCCTCTTGCCAGGTCCAAATCAACCGTTGTTGGTCTCGCGAGAGTCTGCCATCGTTCATCTCATAGATGACATCCACCTCAACCACTGCCTCATTGCGATCCTCGCGTATAACTCGGATATCATTCACCCGCACCCGATCAACCCGACTCCACCAATCCCGATAACTCTCAAAACCCTCAGGATGTAGATTGCGATTTTGCTGCATGTCGCGAGATAAGCGATTCCAGCCCAAACTGAGGTCATAGACATCATCTCCCCCTAAAGCTGCATAGTAATCGCGAGTACCCTGACTCACAGAAGGACGCGGTTCTGGAGTTGGCGTCGGTGTGGGTTCCGGAGTGGGTTCCGGTGTCGGAGTGGGTTCTGGAGTGGGTTCTGGAGTGGGTTCCGGTGTGGGTTCTGGAGTCGGAGTGGGCGTCGGAGTCGGAGTCGGAGTGGGCGTCGGAGTCGGAGTCGGAGTGGGCGTCGGAGTCGGAGTCGGGGTGGGCGTAGGCGAGACGACAACTGGGTCATCATCTTGAGGGGTGCGATCGCGATCCTGCAAGGCCACCGTGGCCATCACCCCACCGCCAATCACCCCCAGCAGCAACGCACCTAAAAGAACCCCTTTCTTATTCTTCGAGGCCGGCTGAGGCGAGGGACTCGTCCTCGGTGACGACACTCTAGGGGAAACGGCTTCAGTGGCCCCCTGCGTCGGTGGAGGTGTGCCTGCATTCCAACCTGGGGCAACTGCCACCGTTGGCCCACTCGTCTCTGGCCCAGGGGCCGTTGGAACCACCGGTGGAATTGGAGTAGATCTGTTGCCATCTAAGGCCGCTAACATCTCGTCGGCACTGGCAAAGCGATCGCGAGGATAGGCCGCGATCGCCCGATCCAACACCGCCGCCAACGGGCGATCCTGTAGCGTCAACAGCGATTGCCAGGAAATCTCCCCAGTACGAGGATCACTCGGCAAATCCTGAGGAAGCTTACCCGTCAACAGAAAAATCGCCGTTAACCCTAAACTATACAAATCACTGGAAAACAACGGCCGGCCCGCCGCCTGTTCACTCGACATAAAGCCCGGCGTACCAATCACAATACTGCTCGTCAGGGACCCCGAACCACTCATCACCGTGGTCATCGTTTCCCGTACCGCCCCAAAATCAATCAAGACCGGTTTTCCATCGCGATCGCGCAAAATAATGTTATCCGGCTTAATATCCCGATGCACAATCCCCTGACGATGCACAAAGGCCAACACCGGCAAAACATCCCGCAACAGATCGCGAATCTCCGACTCCGAGAAGGTTCCGTGACGATTCAGCCGTTCCGTCAGAGTTAAGCCCTCAACCCACTCCTGAACCAGATAAAACTGCTCAGCTTCGACAAAATAGGCATAAAGCCGGGGAATCTGAGGATGATTATCCCCGAGGGATTCCAAAATCGCCGCCTCGCGGGCAAAGCGTTGTTCAATCAACCGCCGCGTCGCCTCATCCTGACTGGTGGGTTTAAGCTGCTTGAGAACACAACGCCGGTGAGAGGGCATTTGCGTATCTTCGACTAGAAACGTCTCACCGAAGCCCCCTCGCCCTAAAGATTGTAAAATTCGATAGCGTTGGTTTACGAGTGTCATGGGGGCAGTTGACAGGTGACAGTTGACAGTTGAGAGTTAGGAGAGGGAACAGGGAACAGGGAACAGGGAACAGGGAACAGGCAACTTAACCAGAGACTCTCACCAGGCTCGCGCGATCGCCTAGGATAGACAAAACTGACATAAAACCAATGGAAACAATACCATAGCAAGGTTTCCTCCCTTTTAACTGTGACGAGTTCATCAGTTACAGGTCATCGTTGATTAGTAACGGCTCATTCGTAACGGCTCATTGTTCATTCTTTTATTGTGGAACGTCCCCATTCTGCCTCAAAACGTCTACTCATCGCCGCAAGTGGTACTGGCGGCCATGTCTTCCCCGCCCTCGCCACCGCTGAATGCCTAAATGATCTCGACATCGAGTGGTTAGGTGTCCCCGATCGCCTCGAACGGCAATTAGTCGGCGATCGCTATCCCGTGCATCTGGTTCAAGTCGAGGGATTTCAGTCTCGCCCTGGCTTGGGAACGCTACGCGTCATGTATCGCTTAGTTAAAGCCACGATCTGTTGTCGTCGGCTTCTCAAACGGGGACAATTCGACGGTGTGTTTACCACGGGGGGTTATATTGCCGCCCCGGCCATTTTAGCGGCGCGATCGCTGCAACTCCCCGTCATTCTCCATGAATCTAACGCCATTCCCGGCAAAGTGACCAAATGGTTCGCCCGTTGGTGTGACGTGGTGGCCGTTGGCTTCCCTGAAGCCGAACGACGACTGGCCCAATATCCCACGATTTGCCTCGGAACCCCGGTGCGATCGTCGTTTCGGCAATCGCATCACCTCGACTTACCCATTCCCCCAGATGTCCCTCTGATTGCCGTGATGGGGGGGAGTCAAGGTGCCGTAGCGGTGAATCACTTGGTACGTCAATGCGCCCCCGCTTGGTTTGAGTTAGGGGCTTGGGTGGTTCACCTCACCGGGGAGAATGACCCCGATGCGGGCAGTTTACAACATCCTCAGTATCTTGCTTTGCCCTTTTATGATCAAGTAGCAGCTCTATTACAACGGGCTAATTTGGCGATTTCTCGTGCGGGTTCGGGGTCTTTAACGGAGTTGGCGATCGCCCAAACTCCCGCCATTCTCATTCCCTTTCCCTACGCCGCCGAAGACCATCAATTCTATAATGCTGTCGGCTTTATGGAAGCCGGCGCCGCCCGAGTTTTTCGCCAAGAACATCTCTCGCCAAAACTTCTACAAACGGAAGTTGAAACCCTCATAAAAGACCCCGAACAACTACACCACATGACAACCGCCATGGCGCACCTAGCGATTCCCAACAGTGCTGAGCGTTTAGCTGAATTAATCCGCGAAAAACTGAATTAAAACAGTTCATCAATGGTTCTGAATCAATCATCCTGAATTAACAATTCTGAATTAACAATTCTGAATTAACAATTCTGAATCATTGATAGCTGTTGCCCTGACATCTGTTCATCGTTCACAGCATTACATACGGCGTTCCATTTTGTCCCAGTCTAGCCCTAGTCCCCGATCTCACATTTCCCCAAAGCGGAGTTTTTTCCCGTCTGCACTGAGTCACAAACCTCTTGCATTCGGAATGTTGCTCATTTTTATCATCTCATTGTCCCTGAGATTGTGGCAACTCAACCGTTTTAATACCCTTATTTTTGACGAAATCTATTTCGCTGATCATGGGTTTAGCTATCTCAAACAACTCGATTTATTTGATGTTCACCCACCTCTCGGTAAATACTGTTTAGCCCTAGGAATTTGGCTTCACGCTCATCTTTTTGGCGGGGCGACAACCTTCGCTGAAGCCACCGCCGTCAGTCAACTCGACGCGATCGCCTACCGCTGGCTAAACGCCGTTACTGGGTCCTTCATTCCTCTGTTGGTGGGGGCGATCGCCTACCAATTCACCCGTCGCGATCGCCTCACACTTCTCGCTAGTGGCTTCGTTGCCCTTGATGGCTTACTTCTGGTTGAGTCTCGCCTCAGTTTAATTAACGTCTATCTCATCTTTTTCGGATTACTTGGACTGTGGTGTTTTGCCAAGGCGATCGCTCAAAATATGTCCCTAAAATGGCTGATTTTAACGGGAGGCTTTTGGGGCGCTTGTGCATCGGTAAAATGGAATGGACTCGGCTTTTTACTCGGTGTCTATCTTCTCTATGGACTTGCCTGGGGACTCGATGAACTCCAACATTGGCAAACTACAAATTTTAATGAATCCGCTCAAAAAAAACCAATTCAAACCCCCCTAAAATCCATCCTCCAAATTTCTATACTCCAATTTGTGCTTAGCTTTGGCGTTGTCCCCTTTATTATCTATCGCCTGCAATGGATTCCCCATTTACAACTTCAGACAAAATTCACATTTTTGGGAATGCAGCACCAGATATTAGGCTATCACGAAAGTATTGGCAGTAGCGTTGATGATCATCCCTATTGTTCCCCCTGGTATAGTTGGATTTGGATGCGTCGTCCCGTCGCCTATTACTTTGAACGACTCGAAATTCAGGGGAACACAACCATTTTTGATATTCATGCGTTTGGTAATCCAATCCTTTGGTGGCTCTCGACTTTAGCGATCGCTGGATTGATATTTAAATGGTGTTTGAATTTAGGAGATTGGTTGACAAACAGGCAAATTTATTATAGTAAATTCTATCTGCAAAGTATTATTATTACTCAGTATTGTGCCAACTTTCTTCCTTGGGTAAGTGTCTCTCGCTGTACCTATATTTATCACTATATGCCCGCCTCTATCCTTGCCTTTATGACCTTAGCCGGGTGGGTTGACTCGGGTTTAGGGAAACGACATTGGCTTTGGCGGAGTCTGAGTTGGGGCGCGATCGCCGTCATCATCGCCGGGTTTATCTTTTGGCTACCCATTTATCTCGGACTTCCCCTCTCCCCCGAGGAGTTTAACCGCCGTATGTGGTTTCAATCTTGGTATTAGGGAACAGGGAATAGGGAACAGGGAACAGGGAACAGGGAACAGGGAACAGGGAACAGGGAACAGGGAACAGGGAATAGGGAACAGGGAACAGGGAACAGGGAACAGGGAATACTTAGGGGTGTGCCGCATCAGACCGGGAAACGCTATATGATGTCTAACAATTAGCGACTCATGAATCACAAAAAACAACTAAGATGATTCGGCATTGGCAAAGTTGGCTCATCCTCGGGGCGGTGATTTTGGTGGCGATCGCGCCAATGCTCGAACGTAGCTATCCAATCACCCATTCGACCCACTTTAACCTCAGTTGGGCCATTCAATACCAACATCAGTTTTTCAGCGGACAAGTCTATCCTCGCTGGCTAGAATTCTCCAACTTCGGCTTTGGTAATGCCACCTTTGCCTTCTATCCCCCTCTCTGTATGCTGGCGACCTTGCCCTTTCGCGCCCTGGGATGGGGACTCGAAGGCTCTCTCATTGGTAGCATGGCCCTGGCCCTGGCCGTCCTAGCTGCTGGCTTATATGGCTTAGGCGATCGCCTCTTTCCTCGCTGGATTGCCATCCTCGTGGCCGCCTTGGGCATCCTCTCCCCCTATTTCCTCGTCGATATCTATCAACGGGGGTCCCTCGGAGAAGTCTGGGCCATCGCCCTGATTCCCTGGGTTAACCTCACGACCCTAGACCTCGTTGCAGAAGACCTCGTTGCAGAAGACCTCGTTGTAGAAGACTATCACCCGCCCAACCCACTCAATTCAGATAACAACTCCGACCTCTCCTGGAGAGGCCTCCTCACAACCTGGAGAACCCTCCTGAAAGGCAAACGTCTACCCTTGACGGGGGCCTATACCCTCCTCATCCTCTCCCATCTGCCCACCCTGCTGATTTTCACCCTAATTTGGCTCCCTTTTCCCGCCTGGATTGCTGCCCCAGGCCAACGCAAATCAGCTTTATCTCGCTGTTACCTTGCCGTTGTCCTGGCCCTTGGACTGAGCGCATTTTTCCTCATCCCAATTCTCATCGATAGCGGTTCCGTTCAACTGTCGGCCCTCTACGGTTCCCCCGACTACTTACCGCAAAATCGCCTCATCTTATCGGGACTTTGGCAATTCCAGCCCCAACTCACAGACCATTGGTTCGATCGCGGGTTACTCGATCTCTGGTGGCTGTCAGTGTTCGTGAACCTAGGGAGTGGCCTGGTAATCCTCCTGATGGCGGGGGGGTGGCTTGCCAAAGCCCCCCAGTTACGCCTCAGTAGCTATTGGCTCGTGTGCAGTAGTATTGCCTTACTGATGACCACCGATCTCCTAGGATGGCTGTATGAACCCACCTACGTCTTACAAGGGATTCAGTTTTCCTGGCGTTGGCTGGCCATTCCCTGCGTCTATGTGCCATTACTGCTCGGGCATGGGCTGGCCTACAGCGATCGCCGCCATCCCTCATCCCCCGCCCGTAGAGGTACCGTAGCGGTCCTCTGCGGGCTGTTAGGGGTCGCGATCGCCACCCAGATCGCCCAAGGCATCATCATCGCCGAACGAGCCAACTACGACCCCTCAAGCATCCATCACTTTGCCCGACTGGCCAGCCAAAAAACCGTCAGCGACACCTACCGCCTGCCCCCAGGCGAGCCTTTTCTGAACTGGCATTGGCGACGGGGAGAACAACTGGCCCTGGTCGATGTCTACGAATATCGAGCCAAATGGGTAAACTTAGAAATGCCACCGACCCAGGAGTATCCATTACTGGCCTGGCAAGATGGGGGAGAAGGAGCGTTGTCACGCGATCGCTGGCAACCCGGTCAACGAGCCTTTTTGGCAAATAATCTGACCCTCGTCTCCCAAGCTGTCGAACTACGGACCTTCGACTATCCCGCTTGGTTCGTTCGTCTCGATGACCGCCCTTGGCAACGGGTTGATCATACCCGAGATGGGCGGATTCAAGTCTGGATTCCTCCGGGAGTTCATCAAGCCACTATTGCCTATCAGGGAACGTTTGCAGAGCATCTTGGAGTCATCATTACCAGCGTGACGGGCCTGTTCATCGGCTTAGGATTAGCCCTCAGCCATCGACTGTTTTGTTAACCCCTTGCCTTACCCCCCGAACCATCATGTGGTCAGCCTTGAAACGACGTTTGGCTCAACGCAGCTTCAATCTCTCTTCATCCGAAGGGTACAAGATGATTGCAGCCACCGGCGTTGCGGGACTGGTGTTGCTGTTGCGGGGGTTGGGACTCTTACAAGGGGCCGAATGGGCCGCATCGGATCTCTTGTTGCGCCTACGACCCTCCTCTCCTCTGAATAACCGTCTGTTGGTAGTCGGAATTGATGAAGAGGACTTACGGGAAGTGGGAACCTGGCCAATTCCCGACCAGGTTTTGGCCGATTTGATTGAACGCTTAAATGAGTCAAACCCTCGCGCCATTGGCTTAGATATCTATCGAGATTTACCGGTTGACCCGGGTCACGACCGACTGATTGAGTTGTTTGAACAGCAAGAGAACTTAATCGGGATTGAGAAACTCGAGTATGAAGACGGCTCCAAAGTCGATGCTCCTCAAGTTTTAAAAGATCGAAATGCCATAGGGTTTAATAATACATTGGTCGATGCTGATGGGGTCGTCCGCCGTAGTTACCTCTTTCTGCGCGATGAGGAGGGGACACTCCATCGTAGCTTTGCTCTCAAGTTAGCCTTGCTGTACTTACAACAGGAGAACATTACCCCCCGAGAGGCGCCGACGGGGGAGATGCAGCTTGGGGCCGCGATATTTGCTCACTTCGAGGCCCATGATGGCCCCTATATTCAGGCCGACGATCGCGGCTATCAGTTTCTACTCAACTATCGCGGTCCCGCTAGCGATATTAAAACTGTCACCTTGCAGCAAGTTTTAAATGGGGAGGTGGCCGACGAGTTGATTCGCGATCGCGTCGTCTTGATTGGTTCGACGGCTTCGAGTATTCGAGATGTGTTTATTACCCCCTATAGTCGCAGTCTTCTCAATACTCAGAAGGAAGTGGCCGGGGTCTTACTTCAAGCGGAGTTTGTGGGACAGCTTCTCGATGCGTCGTTGGAAGGACGGCCGATGCTGACGGTTTGGCCAGAACTGGCCGAAGTCATCTGGATCTTAGGTTGGGCGTGGTTAGGGGCGTTCCTGAGTTGGATCCTACCATCGGTGCGGCGATCGCTGGTGGCTCTCATCATCGCCATGCTGCTGTTGACGGGACTCAGCTATGGGGCCTATTGTTTTGACCTTTGGATTCCGGTGATTCCGGCCCTGTTGTCTCTGTCTGGCTCGACGGCTGTGATTGTGGGCTATCTCGCTTATTTAGGTGAGGAATTACGCAAATCTAAGGAATTTTTGCAAAGTATCATCAATACGATTCCTGACCCCATTTTTGTCAAGGATACCGCCTTACGTTCTGTGGTCTTGAACCAAGCCTATAGTGACTTAGTCGGTTATCCTCTGACGACGTTACTCAATCGCTCTGAATCAGATATCTTTCCCCAAGCTCAAGCCGAGGCCTTCCGGCGTGAAGATGAACAGGTTTTGAAAACCGGCTGCGATCGCGAAACCGAAGAAACCCTCACCGACGCGGAGGGAAACCTGCATATTTTGGCCACCAAGCGATCGCTTCACGCCGATGGCTCGGGTAACCACTTTCTTATCGGGGTCATTCGCGATATTACTGAACGTAAGCTCCTCGAAGACCAACTTAAACAAATGGCCGCTGAGTTAGCCGAGTCCAATGCTGCCCTCAAACAAGATGCGAATCACGACGAACTGACAGGATTGCCCAACCGTAAACTTTTTCAAGAACGTCTTAGACAGTCTATTGATTGGGCGCAAAGCAATCAAAAACTTGTGGGTGTGATGTTTTTAGATCTCGATGGCTTCAAGGAGGTTAATGATACCTTGGGTCATGCCTCGGGCGATGTTTTACTGCAACATGTTGCCAATCGCTTGAGCAGCAGTTTACGAGGAAGTGACACCGTTGCTCGCCTCGGTGGAGATGAGTTTACGGTAATTTTGCCTGGGATTCCGAGTATTGCGGACGCCGAACGTGTGGCTCAAAAATTAGTGAAGACCCTTTCAAACCCTTTTGAATTAGAAGAGGGAACCGTCTCAGTGACCACGAGCCTAGGAATTGGCATTTATCCCATCCATGAACATCAGCTTGATCAGCTTATTCATCTTGCTGATGAAGCCATGTTTGAGGCTAAAAAACAGGGTAAAAACTGTTATTGTCTAGCTCACACTAATCCCAACTTGAATCCTAACATCTCAGAGTGATGACCGGTCACGTTTCAAGCCCCAGCCACCCATCTCCTTGAGGCTAGATGGCTGAGGGTGTCTCCTAGCCCGCGAGACTTAATAATAGGGAACCTCGAAATTAGAGGGGTCTTGAATAAAGCGTAATGCCTCTTCCTCAAGACGATGGATAAGGATGGGTTCTAAGCTTTTATCCTGACGGAGCGCACTTAAATATCCATCTAAGTAGAGTCTGAGATCATCAGTGCGATAGCCTCGACTCCAGAGACCCGTAAAACGGTCAGTCAAGGCTTGGTAATGCCGGATTGTCAGAGTATTTTGTAACATGGTTACGCCGGTTAACAGAAGGACAAATTGACGGGGAACAGGAGAGTCAGCCCGAGGGCTGACCCTCTTATTTAAGGGTAACAGAAACCACTCAAGCCTGTCTTTGACCGAGATCACTGGCCAACGTCAGGTAACAGGAGTTACAGAACCATGACAAAGCCTTTGCTAGCGTAGGGTTGCTTCTCGTTTTAGACCGATCGAACACTACAGGGGTATAGTTTGTTGTGAGTTCTGTTTGCATCCAAATCGTTGAGGGAAACCCTCAACTGCGATCGCTCCTAGGTTGGCATCTTCAACAAGCCGGATATAGCGTGTGTCAGTCCGCAGACCTCCGACACGCACAAGATGTCTTCTATCATCGCCAGCCAACGCTCGCCATTGTTGACTCAGATCTTCGAGACGGAGATGGGGTTGAATTTGCCCGTTGGCTCTATCAACAACATCAATGTCTGGTTCTCATGTTGTCGGCGCGCAACGGCGAAGCTGACATCGTCACCGCCCTCAAAGCCGGGGCTGATGACTATATCTGCAAACCCTTTGGAATGCAAGAGTTTTTAGCTCGGGTTGAGGCGCTCCTGCGTCGTCACCGGACCATGGCGCCTCCCGCCTATCTCGAATATGGTGATATCAAAGTTGATATCGTACAGCGGCGTGTTCGCTATCAGGATCAACCCATTGAATTAACCCCGCAAGAGTTCAGCTTACTGTACGTGTTAGCTCAGGCTGGAGGAACGCCCCTGAGTCGTTCAGAGTTACTACAACGAGCTTGGCCCGATGCGATTGATAACCCCCGCACCATTGACACCCATGTTCTCTCGCTGCGGAAAAAAATCGAACGAGATCCTCGCCAACCGAACTTAATTCAAACCGTTCGCAATGTGGGATATCGCTTCAACCTCACGGGGGCCGAATCCCTTGTCGAATCTCCTCCGGGCCAAGAGTTTCAAGACGCCTACACCGTCAATCGTCATAGCCTAAATAGTCTCAATGGTCAACCCGGATCTTTGCCGGTTCCAGGGACGGGCCAACGGACGGCGGTAGTACAGCCCTCTACTGTTAGTCATTCCGTGAGAGGGTAATGGAACCGGGCCAGTCTGTTAAAATCTCGCCAAAATCTCATAGAATGCTAAAACGGAAAGACGCGATCGCTCAGTGATCGCGTCTTTCGTTTGTTCAGGGTTGGCCCCAACACTCGGGGCGTTAGACCCTCAGCCGCCCGTGACGGGGATGGGCGGACTTAAATCAGCTTGACGGCCCGAAGTCCGAGCAACAAGACCACCGCTAACGCAAACGCCCCACCCACCATGAGCAAATATGCCACAACACCAGACATAGGCTTATCTCCTGTTTTATCAATATCTATTTGACTTTATTAAACCATGACGCAGTCCGTTATCCCTGTGAACTTGCCTCAAAACGCTTACGAGATCGCCCTGGCTTCCGATAGCCTCGATCGCCTCGGGGCCTGGCTCAAATCCCTGAATTTGGGGCGTAAGGTGATGCTGGTCTCCAATCCCACGGTGTTTGGCTATTACGGTAAACGGGCGATCGCCAGCTTGGAAAGCGCCGGTTTCGAGGTTCACCAGCATCTCTTCAACGATGGAGAAGCCTATAAAACCCTCGATTCCGTGGCGCAGCTGTACGATAAAGCCCTGGCAGCAGGCTTAGAACGCAATTCGACCTTTGTTGCCCTTGGCGGCGGTGTGGTGGGCGATATGACGGGCTTTGCGGCGGCCACCTGGCTACGGGGCATTGGCTTTATCCAAATTCCCACAACCCTCTTAGCGATGGTGGATGCCTCGATCGGCGGTAAAACCGGCGTCAACCATCCCCAGGGCAAAAACCTCATTGGCGCCTTTTACCAGCCCCGCCTGGTCCTCATTGACCCCGCTGTGTTAACAACCCTGCCCGAACGAGAGTTTCGCGCCGGGATTGCCGAAGTGATTAAATATGGAGTTATTTGGGATGCTGAGTTATTCAGTCAATTAGAGGCCGCCAAAGATCTGGCGAATCTCGGCAATCTCTCCAATCAACTGTTGCACGAAATGCTCATGCGATCGTGTCAAGCCAAAGCCGAGGTCGTCGGTCAAGATGAGAAAGAAGCGGGATTACGGGCCATCCTCAACTACGGCCATACCATCGGTCATGCTGTGGAGAGTCTAACCGGCTATACCGAACTTCTCCACGGCGAAGGGGTCGCCATCGGCATGATCGCCGCCAGTCGTCTCGCCGTCGCCCTCAACCTTTGGTCCGCCGAAGAAGATGCCCGCCAAACCCAGATTATTGAGAAAGCCGGCCTTCCCACTCGCATTCCCGAAGGGGTTGAGATTGAGGCCATCATCGCCAAACTGCAAACCGATAAGAAGGTCAAAGACGGACGAGTTCGCTTTGTTCTCCCAACCCGCATCGGCAATGCAACGGTGAGCGATCGCGTTCCCGGAGATCTCATCCGCGACACCCTAACCCAGTTACAGCCATTAACCGTTAACCGTTAACTGTCGCAGAACACCGGAAAAGGTAGGTCAGCGCACCACCAACGGTACGCCCCTACCTCTTGCCTTTTGCCATCCCCTCCTGGGAGGGGTTAGGGGTGGGTTATGCCTCTTGCCTTTTGCCATCCCCTCTTGGGAGGGGTTAGGGGTGGGTTATGCCTTTTGCCTCTTGCCCGTTCCCTCTTGGGAGGGGTTAGGGGTGGGTTATGCCTTTTGCCTCTTGCCTCTTGCCTAATTCCGAGGTCCGCGACCATACACCATCGTATAGAAGCGAAGCCGATCGCGGAGTTCATCGGTCAAGTCTTCAGCCTGATAACGCCATTCCCAGTTTCCTTGAGGAGAACTCGGGGCATTCATGCGGGCCTCTTCCCCGAGGCCGAACAAATCCTGTAACGGGAAAATCGCTTGATTGGCATTGGTACTCAACGCTAGACGAATGAGATCCCAATGGAAGCCTTCACCGCGCGTACAGCCGATATAATCCCAGACGCGCTGATTGTCCTCATCACTGCGGCTGTTGTACCAGCCCATCGTGGTGTTGTTGTCGTGGGTTCCGGTGTAGACCACAAAGTTATTCGACCCATAATTGAAGGGTAAATAGGGATTATCCCAACCGGAATCAAACGCGAAATGGAGGATTTTCATACCCGGAAAGCCAAACTTGTCGCGTAGGGCTTCGACTTCCGGGGTAATAATCCCTAAATCTTCAGCCACAATGGGCAATTCTCCCAATTCCGCCTTGAGTTTCTCAAAAAACTCATAACCGGGGGCTTCAACCCATTCCCCATTCATGGCGGTGGTGTCTTCTCCGGGAACCGCCCAATAGGCTTCAAAGCCTCGGAAATGGTCAATGCGAATTAGATCGAGGCGATCGAGAACCGCATGAAACCGCTGCATCCACCAGCGTAGATCGGTTTTGAGGAGTTTCTCCCAGTTATAGATGGGATTGCCCCAGAGTTGCCCGGTTTCGCTGAAATAATCCGGCGGAACCCCAGCCATTAACGAGGGTTTGCCGGTGTCTTCATCGAGACAGAAGATTTCCCGATGCGACCACACATCGGCACTGTCATGGGCGACATAGAAGGGGATATCGCCAAACATCTGGACTTGGCGATCGTTCGCGTACTGCTTTAAAGCCGACCATTGCTGAAAAAACTCATATTGGAGATATTTACGGAAGTCGATTTCCTCAGCCAGTTCGTCCCGCCATTTATCCAACGCAGCCGGATCTCGCTTAGCGACGGGTTCATCCCATTCATGCCAACTGGCGTTATTGAACACCTCCGTTTTCAGGGAGATAAACAGGGCATAATCATCGAGCCAATGGGCCTTATCCTTACAGAAGGCCACAAAGTCCTGCTGTTGTTCCGAGGAGGCGCGACTGCGTAAGTTTTTGTAGGATTTACGCAGCAGGGTCGTTTTAACGCGATCGACCACATCAAAATCGACGCGATCGCCTCGCGACTCAGGGGCCTCGTCTAAATCAGCATCCGTCAGCAGGCCATCATCCCGCAGCCTCTCTAAACTAATCAGGAGGGGATTACCGGCCATCGCTGAATAGGACATATAGGGAGAATTCCCATATCCCGTCGGCCCGAGAGGGAGAATCTGCCATAGCTGTTGGCCACTCCCCTGCAAGAAGTCCACGAAACGATAGGCTTCCGGGCCGAGATCGCCAATCCCGAAACGACCGGGTAGCGAGGTCGGGTGTAATAAAATTCCACTAGCTCTCGGAAATGGCATAATCTTTAACTGTCTTGGCGTTCAACTAAAAGTTCACTTGACTCTAACACGACGTTTCCGAGGAAACTGTTTTCATTTAGGCTTAATTTAATGCCGGAATATCGTAATCCCGCCCCAACGGTCGATTTATTGATTGAACTGATCGATCGCCCCCAACGTCCCCTCGTCTTCGTCGAACGACTCAACCCTCCGCATGGCTGGGCGCTTCCTGGGGGGTTTGTCGATTATGGGGAATCCGTCGAAACCGCCGCCCGGCGCGAGGCCGAGGAGGAAACGGGGTTAGCGGTACAGCTGATCGAACAGTTCCATGTTTACTCCCAACCCGATCGCGACCCCCGCAAACATACCCTCAGTGTGGTCTTCCTAGCCACGGCCACGGGAACCCCCCAGGCGGGAGATGATGCGAAACACTGTCAGATTTTCAGTCCCTGGGAGATTCCCGAAAACCTCTGTTTCGATCACGATCGCATCCTAAACGACTATCTCAACTATCGCTTTTACCGCCGCCGTCCCCCTTTGCACCCCCCTTTGGACTCCCGTTTGGACCCCCCTTTGGACCCCCGTTTGGACTAGGCCAGGGTCACTTGAGGCGACAGATAGACATCTTGGATGGCGTGTAGGAGTTGGACGCCTTCGGCTAAGGGCCGTTGAAAGGCTTTGCGCCCGGAAATCAACCCTGCACCGCCGGCGCGTTTGTTGATGACTGCTGTACGAACGGCTTGGGCGAAATCGTTATCGCCTGATGCGCCGCCGGAGTTAATCAGGGGAATGCGCCCGGCGTAGCAATTGAGGACTTGATAGCGAGTTAGGTCGATGGGATGGTCGCTGCTGAGTTCGCTGTACACTCGCTCATCGGTGCGTCCATATTTCTCGCCGGTGGCCTTGGCGACGGCGGGGAAACCACCGTTTAACTGAGGCTGTTTCTGTTTAATAATGTCCGCTTCTAGGGTCACGCCGAGATGGTTGGCTTGACCGGTGACGTCGGCGGCGGTGTGATAGTCTTGGTCTTGCTTAAAGACCCCATGACGCAGGTAACACCAGAGAATCGTGGCCATCCCCAATTCATGGGCGCGGGCGAAGGCCTGACCAATTTCACGAATTTGTCGGGCTGATTCAGGAGATCCGAAATAAATGGTCGCCCCGACGGCTGTTGCGCCTAGGTTCCAGGCTTGTTCGACTTGGGCGAAGGGGATTTGATCGTAACGGTTGGGATAGGTGAGTAACTCGTTGTGGTTGAGTTTGACGATGAAGGGAATCCGATGGGCGTAACGACGGGAGACAATCCCCAGACCGCCGAGGGTGGTGGCGATCGCATTACAGCCCCCCTCCAGCGCCAGTTTAACCAAGTTTTCGGGGTCAAAGTAGGCGGGATTCGGGGCAAATGAGGCCGCTGCGGTATGTTCAATCCCTTGGTCAACGGGCAAAATGGAGAGATAGCCGGTGTTGGCTAAGCGCCCGTGACTAAATAACTGTTGTAGGCTGCGCAGAACCTGGGGGTTGCGATCGCTGGTCGCAAAGATATCATCCACCACACCCGGAGAGGGCGTCTGTAGATGATCTCGTGATAGACGACAACGATGGGTTAGAAGATCTTCGGCTTCGTCACCAAGATACTGTTCTAGGGCGTTGGTTGTTCTTACGGCGGTTGTCATTAAAAATTCTCTTTAGCTCGACATCATAGGTTGGACATCTGGTTCACGGCGACCTTAAAGCGATCTATTTGGCCGGCTCAACCAGCATCCACACCTAGCTTAACGAGACAACCTCTGGCGGTATCTCCATCTATGGGGAGACCTTTTCGTCAGTTGCAGCCATCAGTTGCAGTCGGCGATTGCTGCAACTGATGGCTCTCTATCCCTCGATCGGAGGAGCTTGACAAATCCAAACGCAGTCACGGGGAACGCTAGTGGTATCTTTGAGCAACACGTGATAGTTGAGTTCTCCGAGAAACTTCTCCATAATTGCGTTGGTCATGACTGAAAACGCTGAACCATGACGTTTTCCCATGAGGTTAATATCAAGTTCTTTGAGGAATTTCTGCCAGCCCAAGTCGCTCAAGACATTGGTATGGTGAAAGACACAGAGGCGATCGCCTTTGAGCAAGCGCGGAATTTGTCGCAAATAGTTAAAAATATCTCTCGGTTCGACATGAACCATCGTGTCATAACAAAAACAGACATCTACGGCTTGTTCTGGCAGTGAATCCAGGCTCACGCCATCGAGTTTATAATAGTCAACCCGCTCATGACCTAACCGTGCTTGGGTCGCATCGAGCATCTTTTGTGAGATATCAGCGCAGATTAAATGCTGGGCATAATTGAGCAGTAAGGCGCTGGTTTTGCCGCCACCAATCCCAATTTCTAAGACGACCTGATCCGGACGAATATAGGGAGCGATAAACTGAGTTTCAATTAACTGTTCATACTCCGCCAAGGAACTGGCTGCCCCCGCCCCTTGACCGGCCCACTCATCGCCGATATACTCCAAGTCAGGATGGAGGGTTTGCCAATCCTGAGCGTAGGCGTCCCAAGCGCCTTCGTAGTCAATTCCGTTGTTCGGATGGTCCATTGAGCAGTATCCTTCAAGGTTAAGCAATGTTCCTCGAAATCTCATTCCGAGTCTAACACCCCTTATAATAATGCCGAATGGGACTTGTCGGGATGCGATCGCTACAAGTTCCGATGGCAATGTTCCTTCAACTCTCCCCTAACCCGCCTCATGACTGTTGCTTCTAATCCCGCTCTCGTGACTGCGATTCGGCAAAAAATTCGACGTCACCCTCAGGGGCGAATTTCCTTTGCTGAGTACATGGATGCGGCGCTTTATGATCCCGCTGAGGGTTATTATTCTCGTGGGGCGAAGTTGGGGGCGATGGGGGATTTTGTCACCTCGTCTCATTTAAGTTCTGATTTTGGGGAATTGTTGGCACAGCAATTTGTGCAAATCTGGGAAATTTTGGGATCTCCTCCGAAGTTTGATTTAGTTGAGATGGGAGCGGGTCAAGGAATTTTGGCGGTTGATATTTTGCGTTTTATCAAACAAAAATACCCCGATTTTTTTGATTCAATTACGTATATTATTGTTGAAACTTCGGCGGCATTACGTCAGCAACAGCAACAAATTCAAGGAGCAAATATACGCTGGTTAAGTTGGGATGAATTGCCCGATGAATCTCTGTGTGGCTGTTGTTTTTCCAATGAATTAGTTGATGCCTTTCCGGTGCATCGCCTGCAATGGCAGGATGGACAATGGCAAGAATGCTATGTCACCTGGGATGAGGGAAATGGAGAGGAGACGGCTGGCTTTACGGCTGGCTTTAAGGAAGAACTCGGACCTCTATCAACACCCGCGTTGGCGGCGTATTTTGAGCAGGTGGGCGTGGCGGACCAAGAGTGGCCCGACGGCTATACCACGGAAGTCAATTTAGCGGCCTTGTCTTGGCTAGAAATGCTGGCCCGGAAACTGAAGCGAGGCTATGTGATCACCATTGACTACGGCTATGAAGCCCATCGCTATTATCACCCACAGCGATCGCGCGGTACGCTCCAATGTTATCGCCAACATCGCTATCATGATGACCCCTATTGTTTTGTCGGGGAACAGGATATCACCGCCCATGTGGATTTTACCGCCTTGCAACGTCAGGGCGATCGCCTCGGCTTAGACCCGGAAGGATTCACCCCCCAGGCCTTGTTTTTGATGGCGTTGGGATTGGGCGATCGCCTCGCGGCCTTAGGCCGGGGGTCCCAACCCGCCCGTGGTGCCGATATCCTACGGGTGATGCAACGTCGTGAAGTCCTGCATGGCTTACTCGATCCTCAAGGCCTCGGTGGATTTGGTGTGTTGGTGCAGTCGAAAGGATTGGCCGGCGATCGTCCCCCCTTAAAAGGACTCACGACTCCCAGAATGTCCTAGAATCGAAAAGGTTTATGCGTCAAACTACCTCAAATTACCTCAAACAGCCCATGATCGACCCGATGAATCCCTCCCTACGTCAACTCCCCCGTCATGAACAGGCCGAGTTGATTCCAGCTAACAATGAAACCTCTCTCTTAGAATGGCTACAAGCCACCGGACGATTGATTCCTCGGGATGAAGAGGAACGTTCGGCCCGCAAAGAAGAACTCGAAGAATTGGGCCTCATCGCCGAAGACGATGATAGCTATACGGACAACGATAGTGATGATAGCGATGACGCGGAGGTGTAACCCGTCACGCATCTGCATTAGGGTTAGTTGGCTTCGGTGTGATGAGGATTAGTTGTGGATACCAAAGTATCGAGATCAGATCGTTCAAGATTAGACAGAGACACCCTCAGTGGAACTCAACTGTCTTGGGGGTTAACCTTACTACTGGCCCTGGGGGCGATCGCCATTGATACCTCTCAGGGCCATTGGGCCGCCCTCGGAGACTCGCTCACACTCCCCTGGCTGCTGACGGCGTTGGCCTCAGCTCAACTGGGCCGTTGGGGAGTCCCTCAGTTACGACAACTCAAGCTCAAACAGAGTATCCGCCAAGAAGGACCCCAGGCTCATCTGAAAAAGGCAGGAACGCCCACGATGGGAGGCATCCTTTTTGTGCCTCTAGCCTTGGCGATCGCCCTGATTTGGGGTCATTTGAACCCCAACCTCGATCGAGGGGCGCTCACGGCGCTCTGGGCGGTGTCTGGGCTAACGTTTGCCTATGGGTTCATTGGCTGGCTCGATGATTGGCAGGTGATTCGCCGTCGCTCCAATGACGGCATTTCCCCCCGCAGCAAGCTATCGTTGCAAATTGGTATCGCCTTTCTCTTTTGCGCCTGGGCCAAACTCAACCCCGATTTTGCCACTCAAACAACCATTGAGTTTCCCGGCGGCTGGCTTCTCCCCCTGGGAACCTTCTTTTGGATTGTGGCGGGCTTCGTGCTGACGGCCGAAAGCAATGCGACGAACCTCACTGATGGCCTCGATGGCTTAATGGCCGGAACCGGGGCGATCGCCTTCTTGGCTCTGGCGGCAATGGTGACTCCCACCTACCCCAGTTTAGGGCTATTCTCAGCCTGCTTTAGTGGTGCCTGTATCGGCTTTTTAGCCCATAATCGCAATCCAGCGCGGGTTTTCATGGGAGATACCGGCTCCCTGGCGTTAGGCGGCGCGTTGGCAAGTGTGGGGATTCTCGCCAATGTGCTATTTGGCTTATTTATTCTCAGTGGGCTATTCTTTGCTGAAACCCTCTCGGTAATTCTCCAGGTGAGCTATTACAAGGCGACGAAGAATCCGGAAGGAGTCGGGAAACGTCTGTTTAAGATGACACCCCTGCATCATCATTTTGAGTTATCAGGATGGTCGGAGTTACAAGTCGTCTCCCGCTTTTATGGGGTGAGTTTAGGGTTAGCACTCTTGGCATTACTCATTAGCACTTAATGATATCTTGATAGCCCACGTGGGTTATGCCGAAAGAGCGCGACCACAAAGGTAAAGCTACACCCCGACCCCATTGCCAGCTTACCTTCTTCCCCCCTCTTACCATCCCCTCTTGGGAGGGGTTAGGGGTGGGTTATGCCTCTTGCCTCTTGCCTTCTTCCCCCCTCTTGCCTTCTTCCCCCCTGTTCCCTTTTGTGTCAACCCCCCATCCTCTAACTCATTTAGATTTGACCTTACTGGCGTTGCAAGCGTTACTCAACGTATCGGATGAGGGAGTTTGGGCGGCGGCGGTAGAATTGGGACTGGAGAAGGATTTAGGCGATCGCCTCAGCTTAGAGCAGCTACGTCAGGGGAAATCTCCCGTCTCTCCCTCTCACCAGCAACTGGCCCTGCAAGCCTTGTGTCAACTGATTTGTGCTTTGGCTCGGGAGCATCAGGAGACGATTCGTCGTGCGGTGGCCCTGTTGGAGCAATATACTCAGTTAGAACGTCCTGCCCGAGAAGCGGTGTTTCTGGGAGAGTATTTGCAACGGTTTACTCAGGGCTATCTGCTGCGATCGCTCGGCACTCTGAAATTAGCCTTGGTGGAATCCCTGGCACTTAAGTTATTGGTGGATCTGTTGTTCTACAGTAGTGCTGATGGCGATCGCCATTTGGCGTGGGGACTCAATTTGAAGCCATCGTCGGGGCCAGCTTCATCCACGGGGACGGGGCGCTCTTCTCAATCATTCGATACTTGGAGGTAAGCTATGACAAGGGGTCACGGGTCCAGAACCATTTGGTCAACAACGCTACGACGCTCCTATACGCCGCCAACCTGTCAATTGAGTATTGTCGCTCGGCGATCGCTCTTCTCCTCCCCCAGCCGACCCCGCTTATCCCAGCTACGCTTTGAGTTGGTGTTGGATGACCCTCGTCTACGAGATGAAGATCAGAAAGTGGTGCGCGGGGATCAGGCTCAACTGTTTCATCTAAGTGAGTCGGTACGCGGCTATGTGCGGGACGTTTTAAGTCAATCCTCGCAACAGCTTATGGCGTTATCCCAGCCTCTGACGTCCGTTTATCGGGGGTCTGAGAGAAACGTCACTCCGAGAGAAGTGAGCCTTGCTAGGGGTGGAGGAACGACCATCGCCGCTCGGCCGCAAACTCGTGCTGCGACCTATCTTGAATCTCAGGGATTGGTTGGCCATCGGTTGGTGCTGGGAACGCTGGCGACGGCTGACAGTGGCCCCGTTATTGAGTTGGGAACTCTGCAACTGTTTGATGTCCTCTCGGCGTTAGAGGGGTTTTTGGCCGATTGGCAGACTTGGCAAACTCCCACTCGGGGGAGCGATCGCCTTCCGGTTTGGCTCAGTCCCCTGGTGGGGGTGGTGGTCACTGGGGGTTTGGTGACGGCTTTATCTCCTTTGGCTCAGAATCCCTCGGTTGAGGATGCCTCCACGGCTCCAGAAGACCCCTCAATCGGGTTGTTGTCTTCAGCAAGGATGATGGTGACTCAGAGCAGTCACGGCCTGGTTAGCCCTGATCATGTAGCGCCTCCGGAGGTGATATCGCCACCGCCTCCCCCAGCGGCGATCGCCTCGTTACCGCCTCTGAGTTCTGCGATCGAAGCCCCGCCAACCCGTGTCACCCCCCTAGAGCGGCAACCTACGCCACAAATATCAATCTCTCCGCCTCCAGTCTCCCCTCGTGAGTCGACTGCGGCCGAGCGCTTCACCCCCAATTCATCGACCCCTCCCCCTCTGTTGTTTGAACAGCCTTTATCGGGTCCGGAGGCGGCCCCGCCAATCGATCGCTCTCAATTCCCTCAACCAGAACCCTTT
Organism: Phormidium lacuna HE10JO; assembly: GCA_900149785.2. Classification (GTDB taxonomy): domain Bacteria; phylum Cyanobacteriota; class Cyanobacteriia; order Cyanobacteriales; family Geitlerinemataceae; genus Sodalinema; species Sodalinema lacuna_A. Next base: position 27,994 of record FSSI02000014.1, read on the forward strand.
ACGCCTCTGACGCGTCCGGTTCCTGTGGGAGAGGATCAAGAAACGGCGTTTGATTTTGTGCCTCAGGTGACGGAGTTACGCCGCTATTTTCAACAACGCTGGTTGCCCCCGGAGGGCCTCAGTCAAAGCCTCGAATATACGTTAGTCCTGGATGAGTCGGGAACTCTGGCACAGGTGCTTCCTTTGGGACGCTCGGCGGTCCAGTTTCAGGAGTATAGTCAAATTCCTGAGCTGGGAGAACCCCTAGCGTCGCCTCATGAGCAACCCCTCCGTTTACGTCTGGTTCTCGGTGAACAGGGAGAGGTGAATGTGTTTGTGCAGTAGAAGGGAACAGGGAACAGGGAACAGGGAACAGGGAACAGGGAACGGGGAACAGGGGAAGAGAAGGCAGAGAAGGCAAGAGGCATAACCCACCCCTAACCCCTCCCAAGAGGGGATGGCAAGAGGCAAGAGGCAAGGGGCAAGAGAAGGGAACAGAGAATAGGCAATGGGTTGGGGTGTACCTTTAGGGTTGCGCTCTTGGGGCAATTGGCAAAAATCCCGACGTTCTGCATCGAGAACATCGGGATTTTAAACTGTTTAGATATCCAGTCAATACAGTCAGAACAGATAGGACATTGACAAATGTTAAAACTCTTGCTAAAACTAGCGTTTTATGCTAGTGAATTGTCCACGATCAACTGTCCATGATTGGGAGCAGTCCTCGTGAACACTCTCTTGAGATTAGTCCCGTTGGACTGGTTCACAGACAAAACTATCAATCAAGTCTTGTGCGACGGCGATCGGACCAGCGAGGCGATCGCCAAGGTCGTTAATCACATTAACCACATCGCGAGCATTTCCCTCCAAGGTCAGACCGTCAATATACAAGTCTGGGGTGGGATAGTTTTGCAGGAACTGCAACAGAGAAATCCGGCCATCATCACTGACCGAGTTGATAAATGCAGCTCGTAAGGACTGAATTTCTGCGACCTTGGCGCGGTTGTGAAACACCTGTCCCATTTGGAACAAAACATACTCTCCGGGGAGAGTGTAGGTCACATCGTCAATGAATCGTAAACTGACGCCAACCTCTTGAGTCAAGATTGACTGTAACTCTTCTCCCGTCAGATCGGCTTGATTGGCAACAAACCGCAACACCGAAGCATCGCGGGGAATGACTCCCGTGGCGGCCACTTCTTCTAATTGTGAGATCGGGATATTACGATCAGCCGGTCCATAGGTAACCACTAGACGTTGAGCGGCATGAACCGGCTCCATCCCCAGTGTCGATACGATCAGTCCCGCTCCTAGGCCACAAAGGGTTGCCCAATATCGCCGAGGTGCAGATGGCTTGGGGGCGCAAGCACGCTTCTGGCCGAGACCATTTTGATTTAACATAACAACCTCTGGGGTTTAGTGGACAGGAGTTTGAGCAAATTGCGAGTCAGAGGGTTCTAAGACTAAGCCAGACTCAGAGACATTCACTTGTAGACCTGTCTGCATCTCCAAGGTTGAGGCGCTTTCGCGGTTGGCAGGCCCCTGGCTTTGATCGCGAGGTTCGCAGACAAAGTCTTGCAACAAGTCGCGAATCACGTTCAAGGCCGGCTCAATTTGGTTGACGAAGAGATCGACGTCGCGGACGACGCCTTCGAGTCCAGTGGCATCCACTCGTACAATGTCGTCGGGATAGGCTTCGAGGAGCGTCAGGAAGGAGACAAACTCGTTGGTTTCGTAGACGTTAATCAGTGCGCTACGCAAGGAGTCGATATCGTCGGTGTCGTCAGCGTTGCTGATGACACGGTTGAGTTGCAGAACGACAAACTCACCGGTGCTGCTGTTGAGGAAGTTGGCAATGTCTTGACGCAGCCGAGAACTCAAGCGCACTTCTTCGGTGAGAGCGTCTTGTAAGACATTCAGCACATCCTCGGCCGCCTCTTGCAAAATATCTTCTTGGTCCATCAAGAGTTGTTCGAGTTCGGGCAGGTCTCCCGTACGTCCGAAGTTGATGATATCGTCGAGGGTGACGGTGACTTCGTCTTGGTTGTAGCGGATGATAATGGTTTCGAGGGCTTCAGCGGGAGCGCTCCAGAGGAGGAGTGCGGCTCCGGCACCGGCAGCTAGAGTGCCACCGAGCGATCGCGAGACAATGTTTGTCATGGTTTGAAATGGGGTGCGGATGGGTTTCATGATGCTACCGTGTTTGAAAAGTCAGTTCTCAATTGGGCTTGTTACCGCAGCGTGTCGGTTTGAGTCTATATCTGGCTCTCTCAAAAGTCAATCAGGTTGCCACAAGATGTTAGAAATTAGGGCGATTCTTCTCCCTTAAGGCTGTGACACTTGTGCAACTGCCTTCTGTCAATGGCTAAAATCAATGGCTAAAATCAGGATTATTTGGGAAATTTGGGAACTTTTAAGTCATGGTGATCGTCTAAGCGGCTCCTTGTCGTCTCCCGTCGGGGGAGCTTGGCGGGGAGAATGAGACGGACTGAGGTGGCGATCGCACTTGACTGGCCTCATCTCATTGTATCCCATGAGTTATTGATATTAGACGTTTGCAATTGGACAATCGAGAACGACTGACGTGAGGTCTGGACTAACCACGTTAACCCGATAGCGTCCTACCTTGTCTGTCTGAATTGGGGCGATCGTCATTCTCAGGGCTAGAGTTCTAGATCTCCTTAAATTAAGAAATTAAGCCTAGGATTGTCTCCATTTTAAGTCGCTTCATTTAACATAAAATCTAGTAGAATACAAGTGAACTACGAGCAAAACATCGGGTAACCTTATCGCGGCGATCGCCTCAAATACAGGCCAATCAAAATCTGCAAGCCAACGCTTCACCCCCCAACAAAATTCCTCAAAAAAATCCTAAAACGATTTCCCAAAACTTCCCGCCCATCCCGACATCATTCCGCCATTTATTCCGCCATTTATTCCGCCAGGTTTCCCTAGCCTTACCCCACCCTAAACCCCGCTTAACCCAGCATCCCAAGGCAACCCGGCCAGTCATCCCACCCAAAATCTCAGGAAATTTAGACACCTTTGACCATCCGTCATTCCATTTTTCCAGACGTTTGCGATATAACAAGTACGGGAGATATATTCCCATTCGCTGCACGTCTCATCCAAGACTTAAGATTATGGAGTTTCTCCAAGACACCTTAGTGTTATCGCGGCTACAATTTGCCTTAACCGCGATTTTTCATATGCTTTGGCCCATCCTGACCACAGGAATGGCCATTTACCTGGTTATCGTCGAAGGACTCTGGTTACGAACCCGTAACCCCGACTATTACCACCATGCTCGGTTTTGGGCTAAACTCTACGTCCTCAACTTCGGCATTGGCGTCGCCAGTGGCGTTCCCATGGAATTTCAATTTGGAACCAACTGGGGTCCCTTTTCCGAAGCCGTCGGCGACTTCTTCGGTAGTATTCTCGGCTTTGAAGCCTCCATGGCCTTCATGCTAGAAGCCGGATTCCTAGGAATCATGCTCTTTGGCTGGGAGCGAGTCCCTCCAGTCATGCACTACCTCTCGACGATTATGGTGGCCTTTGGGGCCAACCTCTCCACCTTCTGGATTCTCACCGCCAACTCCTGGATGCAAACCCCCGCCGGTGGGGAAGTCGTCGAAGGAAAATTCGTCGTCAGCGACTACTTCCAAGCCATCTTCAATCCCTTTATGATCAATAGTGTCGCCCATACCTTTCTGGCGACCTTAGAAACCTCCCTCTTTGTCATTGGTGGCATTAGTGCCTGGTACCTGCTGCGGGGACGACATCCGCAATTCTTCAACCGTTCCCTGAAAATTGCCCTAGCCGCCACCATCGCCGTGGCCCCCCTGCAAATTTACGTGGGTCACCTCAACGGCGAACAAGTCTACGAACGACAACCGACGAAACTCGCGGCCATGGAAGCCCAATGGGAGACCATTCCCGCCGGCCAAACCGCCCCCTGGAGCGTCTTAGCCCTACCCAATGTCGCCGCTGAACGCAATGATTGGGAACTCTCGATTCCCAACGGTTTGGGCTATATCCTGGAACTGAAGCCAACCCTCTCGAAACCCGTTCTCGGCTTAAAAGAATGGCAACCCGAAGACCGTCCCGCAATGGTGGGACTGGTGTACTACGCCTTCCGCATCATGGTGGGAGTGGGGTTCTTTTTCGCTGGCTTGATGGGAGTGACCGTCATTCAATGGCTACGGGGAAAACTCAGCCCCGAGGAGATTAGCAAACAACGGCTGTTGCTGTGGAGTTGGATGTTTGCCGGTCCCCTAGGCTATTTAGCCGTGGAATCGGGCTGGGTTGTCCGCTGTGTCGGTCGACAACCCTGGGTCGTCTACGGACAGATTCGCACCGCTGACGCCGTCTCCAACGTGCCACCGGGCAACGTGGTTGGCTCTCTGACCACCTTTATTCTGGTCTATTCAGTGTTGTTTATCTCAGCTCTCTATTTTGGAAGCCGCATCATCCGAAAAGGGCCGAATCTTGACCGTCCCCTTCCCGGTGCAATTACGGATTTAGGCACGAATCCCGCTGAACATAGTCCCGACAGTCGTCCAGCGGAGGCCAAATAGGAGCAAAGTATGGAAACGTTAGATCTTTTTCTGCCGCAGGTTTGGTTTGCCATTTTGGCTCTATTCCTGTTTCTCTATGTGATGCTCGACGGGTTTGATTTGGGGGTGGGGATTCTTTCCCTCACCGCCTCGACCGAGGAACGTCGCGGCATCTTAATGACCAGTTTGAGCAACGTTTGGGATGCCAATGAGACCTGGCTCGTATTGATGGGTGGGGCGCTGTTTGGGGCGTTTCCCCTCGCCTATGCCACGATTCTCAGTGCGCTGTATATTCCCATTTCGACGATGGTCTTTGGCTTTATTTTCCGGGCCGTGGCCTTTGAGTTTCGGGAACACGCCAATCGTAAGATTTTTTGGAATTATGCTTTTGGCATTGGTAGTTTTTTAGCTTCATTAGGTCAAGGATTTGCCCTGGGAGGTGTGTTAGGAGGAATTGAGGTGGACGCAGCGGGCCATTTTACCGGTGGAACCTGGGATTGGCTAACTCCTCAATCGGTTCTGGTGGCGTTAACCTTGATTCAGGGCTATGTCTTGATTGGCTCAACCTATTTAGTTCTGAAAACGGAGGGGTCGTTGCAAGTCACCCACCGCAAGACGGCCAAGATTGCCGCGATTACGACCCTGGTGGGGGCGGTAGCGATTACCATTTCCACGCCAATTTTTGTCGAGTATGCGCGACAACGGTTATTTGACCCGCCCTTTGTCTATATTTTTGCGGCCATTCCCCTGATTGGCACGTTTTTGATTTGGCGGTTATGGGCCAGTTTGTCGAAGGAGCGGGATGTGGCGCCGTTTGTGTTGACGATTCTGATTTTCTTGTTGACGTTTGTGGGCTTGGCGTTGGTGGTGTTTCCGTTTATTATTCCCACCAATATCACGATTTATCAGGCGGCAGCGAGTCAGAGTTCGTTGGTGTTCATGCTGATTTTTATTGGGGTCTTGATTCCGATTATGTTGTTCTACAACATTTATCAGTATGTGGTGTTTCGGGGTAAGGTGACGAGCAGTTATTATGGGGAATAGGCTCTTGCCAGTCCTCTCTGGGGCTAGTTGCGTATTACTACGCAAGGTAGAATTATCCGAAAAAATACGCAACTGAATGACCTCCTTCATCATTGCTGAGGGTCAGACATGGTAAGCCTGTTGAGAGACCGAGTTTCTTGAAGAAACCCGGTCTCTGGTATTCGACCCCAGTCGTCAGGGTGTCTGGGAGGGGGTCGTAGCTGAGGGTCAGATAGCTGGTGTCTGATGCCCTTCGTTGGAAAAAAATAAAAAAAGGCACGTTGCGCCGGGGGAAAAGAGGGTGAACCAAGCGCCAAGGGACTAAGGGGTTAAGGACTAAGAAAAGTCCATCGCCCAGGGGACTGGCATCGCCACCACAGGCACACACACGACCCGAAAACTCCTGAGGAAGTCGAAGTAATCGCGCGTATAGTTGCCGCGAACGGCGCAACGACAGAGCCTGGGATAGTAGCCCCAGGACCCGCCGCGCAGCACTTTGGCATTATTTTTAGACTCGCCGTCAAGCCAAGCACTACCATCCTCGGGCGCACCCTCATAGTCCTCGTGCCAGTCATCCTGACACCATTCCCAAACATTGCCGTGCATATCATGCAAACCAAAATTATTCGAGGGAAACTGCCCAACCTCTGTGGTTTCACCTCGGTCTTCCCCTTTAACACCATGACCATAAACTTCTGTGGCATCATAGTTAGCGAATTCATCGGTTAGGGTTTCACCAAAATGGAATGGGGTTTGGGTTCCAGCCCGACAGGCATATTCCCACTCGGCTTCACTCGGGAGACGGTAGCTACGTGAGGTTTTAACAGAGAGTCGTTGGCAAAACTCCACCGCATCCTCCCAACTCACCTGCTCAACGGGACGGTTCTCGCCCTGAAACTCAGACGGGTCTGGCTTCAGTTCCCGTTCTATCTCTGGATAGGCTGCTACTACGCGCCATTGGGCCTGGGTAATGGGATAGCGCCCCATAAAGAATGAGGGGACGGTGACGGAATGTTGAGGCTGTTCATCGGGATAGTTTTCTAACTCCTCCTGGGGTGACCCCATGAGGAAGGTTCCCCCAGGAATCTGAATCATGTCTAGGTCAACTTCGTCGCTGAGGGGTTCACTGAAGTAGGTGGTGCGACGTTTTTCTCGATGGATGATGATACGGCGATTGAGAGGGCTGTTCACGGTGAGTTGATGACAGAGCAAAAATGTAAGACGGACAGAGTGAAGAGGGAAGACGTGCCAAGGGACTCAGGGATTCAGGACTAAGAAGAGTCCATCGCCTGGGGGTCTAGTCCCGCCTCTATAGGCTCGCATACGACCCGAAAACCCGCGTTGTTGAGGAAGAAAATGCGCGAAAGGTCGGCCCGAAGAGCACAACGACAGTTCCTGGGAAAGTAAGGCCAAGACCCACCGCGCAGTACTTTCCGGTTATTTTTAGAATCATCATCAACCCAAGCACTCCCGTCCTCTGGCGCACCCTCATAGTCATTGTGCCAGTCATCGTGACACCATTCCCAAACATTGCCGTGCATATCACATAACCCCCAAGCATTGGCTGGAAAGGTTCCCACAGGTGTTATTGACTGACGATAGACTCCCTTAGGACCTTCATTGTACGTATAGTTGCCGTTATAATTGGCTAACTCCGGGGTCAATGTCTCACCGAAATAGAAAGGCGTTTGAGTTCCAGCCCGACAGGCATATTCCCACTCGGCTTCACTGGGGAGACGATAAGTCTTGCTAGTTTGTTGAGACAGTCGTTGACAAAATTCGATGGCATCGTCCCAACTAACTTGCTCAACAGGTAAATCATCTCCTTTAAAGCTTGAGGGATCAGAATTAAGATCTCGGTCCACTACTGGATAGCTGGCCACCACTCGCCATTGTGCTTGAGTTACTGGATAGCGCCCCATGAGAAATGCAGGAACGCTCACGTTATGTTGGGGTCTTTCATGATCTTCGCTTTCGGGTTCCCTTTCCGGCGCTCCCATGAAAAAGGTTCCTGGGGCCATAGATACCATCTCTAATCCAATTTTCTCGTTGAGGAGTTCAACATAGCCTGCCGCTTCACCTGGGCTATACTGAACTAGCCAGTCATCGTTGTTGTGCGTTATGGTCGCTGTCTGAAACTCGAAGATCTCCTTGAAAATCTCTTTAATTTCGATAACGGCACTTTCATACTCTAGGGATTGCAAAGGAGGGAAGTCTGGGAGAAATTCTCCGGCCCTCTGGCGAAATTGTTCGGCCAAGGTAGCATATCGCCCGCCCAAACGCTCCAAAATTGAGGCGGTGACGCTGGCAAAGGCCTGTAACCCCTGTAACTCCTCGGAATCTGCAATGTCAGGGGACAATAGAACTGCCCGAAACTCCGCTAAAGAGCTATAGCCTAGGCGTTCGGCAATATAGCGCGACACCTGGTTAATCATGTCAATGACGTCAACTTCGGGTAAGCGCTTCAGTAGGCGATCGCGAATCCCAGGGGAAAAGTCATATTGAACCAACTCCGCATCGATTCTATGGGTTGGATGGGATAAGGGTTGCAACAGGCCACTGAGAAAGACCTCGGCGATGGGTAGGGGGGAGATTTCCGGCAGCCTGGAAGCACGGATGAGCCGCATAATTGGCAGGGTAATCACTGGGGCGGCGGCGAGTAATGCCAGTAACTGCCGCGCTCTGGGGGAGGAGAGGAGATAAAAGTCTTGGAGTTGTTGGTCTGGAGTTGGGGGTTCTGGAGGAGGCTGTTGACGCTCAGCCTCTGAGTCGGAGTCGCTAGGAAGTTGGGAGACCTTGCCCTCGGGCTTGGGGAGGAGATAGCCGCTGCTGGCTTGTCGTCCATCCCCCGCCACTAGGCGACTCCATCGCGATAGATCCTGACTCTCAACTGTCAGGACGGGCATGGGTAAGGTCTGCTTGCAGTCTTGGGGACTCTCTAACCCCAAGGGGACAGCCTTCAGTTGTGGGTTGGTGGCGGCGGGGAGGTCGTTACGCAAGGCCACATTGATGCCCTGTCCTAAGGCGGTGCGGTCCCACATCCATTCGGGTAGCATTTGCCAAATGGCGGTGGGCATAACTGTTGCCCAAGTCTCTAAAATCTCGAACAGTCTACCATCCCACCAATAGCTGGCGACACAATCGCTCAAGATGAGAATAATTCGCCGACCGTTGGCTTCGATGAGTTCGCTGGGGCGATGGGGGCGCTGTTGAGGATGCGATCGCAGTTGCAGGTGACCTGCTGCGTCGAGGTCTAGGTCAAACCGTCGTACATCTCGGAAAGCCCCGTAATGCCGTAGGGTTTGGCTAATATCGTCCACCAAGCGCCGCCAGAGATTCATTGAGGGAGTGCCGTCAACAACGAGAACAATCTCAAACCAAGGTTCTCGTTCCCCTTGCAGGATAGGAACCCAGATTTGATGTTGGGCAATGCGTTCAACGGTTGCGGTTTCATCGACTCGGGTTCCCACTCCCACCTCAATCTTCTGCAACAGTGGACGTAAGGCCCGAATCAGGGACAAGGGATTGTTTAAGAGAGGGGGATCGTTCAGCCAAATGGGTAGGGCATTTTGGGGAAGTATGACATCACGCTGAGACGTGGCAGTGGTAACATCTGCACTGGGGTCAGGATTGGGTTCAGACGATGGAGTGGGAGCCGGGTCAGGCGATGGAGTGGGAGCCGGGTCAGGCGATGGAGTGGGAGTAGGCTCAGGCGATGGAGTGGGAGTAGGCTCAGGCGATGGAGTGGAAGAGGGAGATTCTGACGGTTGTGGCTCCATTTGCAGGGCCAACCAGAACAAATCAGCGATTTCTCGGGCGCTGAGTTCGGCTTCCGTTGCTAAACTGGTTACGAGCCGTTGAATCTCCATTAACTTGGGTTGGTTAGACTTTTGAAGAGAAGTTTTTTGAGTTTCTCCATATCTGAGTCACTCGGACTGTTTTTGCGGGCAATGAGATAGGCGGCGTTGAGGAGTTGGTCTGTGGCGCGATCGCTGCGATTGCCGGACCCGACAAAGTCTTCTATGACTTGATTTATTCGTTCTTCAGCACTCTCCCATTGCGCCTGATCTCCTTGGGCAAAATGAGACTGCACAATGGGAAACAGAGACTCAGGGGTGGGTTTGGGCATTTCCACTCGCAAACAACGGCGATAGAAGGCTGGGGGAAAGTCCCGCTCACCGTTGCTGGTCATAATAATCAAGGGAAACTCGCAACATTGGACTCGACCATTACTGATGGGGGCTTCCATGTCGAGATCATCGGTGCGCACGGTGACGGTGGCCTCTTCGTTGTCGCGATTATCGTCTTGCGTTCTACTCCCTCGGCGGCGTTTGCGTCGCACTAACTCCCGAATCTCGAATTGCCCCTCTTCAAAGAGGTTTAGCAGGTCATTGGGGAGGTTCAAGTCACTTTTATCAATTTCGTCAATCAGCAAGACTCGCGGTTTACGGGAGGGGAGGAAGGCGGTACCAATGGGACCAAGTTGGATGTAATCCCCGAGGTTTCCAGCTTCTCTGGGACTGTTGGGTTCGGTTTGTCGTTGAAATTGGTCAAGCTGGGTATCTTGCAAGCGGGCGATCGCATCATATTGATAGAGGGCATCTTGCAGCTGCGATCGCGCGGTGACAGACCAGACTAATACAGGGTTCAGTTGCAGTTCATAGGCGATCGCATAGGCCAGGGAGGTTTTACCGGACCCCGGGACTCCTGTCACCATGAGGGGACGACGCAGATGCAAGGCGGCATTGACGGCATCGACGAGGGTTGAATGACCGGTTTTATCGGTCTGAATGCGGAAACTCCGACCCCGTTGGATGGCCCGTTTATCAGTGCCGATTTCATGTAATCGTTGCCAATACTGCTCATCTTCCGTTTCGTCTACCTGATCAGGAGGTAAAAACTCTCGCCAGGGGGGGCGATCGGGAATTTCCCTTAAACCGGGTGGATTGTCGCCACAGTTGCCGTGAAATAGTTTCCAGGTACTCATTTGGGGGTGGGGGGATTAAACTCAGGATTGCCCCTGGAGGGGCTTATCTGGACTAGGAAGGGTGGGGGTGCGATGGGGACAGTCATAGAGGACGGTTAACTCCACGGGGGTTGCTCGATTCCCGAACCGTTGTTGTTTGATATATTCAGCCAGCCGAGCTGATTCTATCAAGTTATCGCAGCTCAGGAGAGTGTCAAATATGTCTAGGGTTGTTTGTCGGTCGGATTGAGGGAGTTGAGTCCAAAGTGCAATGGGACTAGGGGCTTTGAGGAGTTTTTTGAGTAAGTCCTGACGGGTTTCTTTATCCTCAGGCAATCCGTCAGGAAGTCGATAAATGGGGTAAGCTGCACTGAGCAATGCCTCAAGGTTCCGGCATTGACAATCAATGTCCCCCCAATGATTGTTCAAGCGAGCATTCGTCATTGCTTCTTCGAGGCTATTCCAGCCCCTATTCAAGGTAATCCTTAAACCTGGTTTTGTGATGCGGTCGAGCGATCGTACCAGCCAACCTCGATGTCCCGATAACCCGGTCACATCTTCCAACTCATCGATAACCCGCCACTGGTGTATATTCATATCTAGTAACTGCCAGGGCAAGAAAATCTCTAGGGTCACTAGCTTGTCGATTTGATTATCAAATTGGTTTAATAGTTGAGACTCGGCTTCTTCAATCCATCTCCCTAAAGGTTTGGAAAGCTGTTCAGCAATAACAGCAGGGCGATCGTCTTCACTCACATAGGTTAAGTCGCAGGTGAGTCCCCGTTGTCCATCATCATTACCATCAAGGGGTTGAGGGGAGTCTGAGAGACCGTGAAGCTCAGGGATAACAAAGACTTTATCTACTTTTTGCTCGATAGAAATTAATAAATAAAAATATGGTATTTTGGGAGACTCGGGAGAATTATTTTTTTCGGAAATATTATCTCTTAATGGCTCATTAAAACTATTTTTATCCTCTGCCTTAATAAAAAGGTCGGTTTCATTTGAGCAATTCAAAAAGTTTTTTGATGTTCCTAGGTTTTGTTGGGGGGATTTTGAGATTTCAATATCTTTTTTTGCCGAACTCTGTCCATTACTTTATATAGCTTCTTGCTCGTATCGATTTCAATGTCATACGACAAAATACTTGGAATCAAAGGCAACGCAAGTTTTAATTTTGCTGAGGCTCTTTTCTTGGGTGTATTCAATATATCGCGAATCTGTTTCAAGAGTTCAACTACATCTTCTGGTAAGGAAGGGGTGACCTCAACCTCTTTGACGGAAGCTTCAACATCTCTTAAAGAATCTTCCGCAGCTTGTTCATCATAAACAAAGATAGCGTCTTGGGTCATGAGGTCCCAATACTCTGCCTCATACTTTTGAATGTCTGGGAGTATTTCCCGCTTAATTTTCTGCTTTAAGGAGAATTTTTGGCCTGTACTGTAAGATAGGATTAAGTCTTGTTCAAAATCGGCAAGTTTTTCATAAAGTAATTCTAGATTTTTAGCCAGTGGTTCCAGACGCTGCTGATTCATGATGCAATGTTAAGTCATGTAAACAGAGGGGTGACAGGGGGCGATCGCCTCTCTCCAAGAGTTGAGTCACCTCACCCACCTGACATTATACTAGCATCGGGGAGCCAATTCATCCAGATTTCAGTCCAATGAGCCAAGCAAAATCCAATGAACAATCTCCGCGAATGCTTCGCGACGGAATAATTCGGGGAATTAGCCCAAAAATTTCCATTTTTCAGCATAAACCATTGAAAACTGGGGTCTAATCTTCAATTTCCCATATTTTCACCGTCGTATCTCTACTTCCGCTTACAAGAGTCTTCCCATTTGGACTAAATGCGACAGAATAAACTGGACCTAGATGGCTGAATGTTTGTCGCACTTCTCCAGTGGCAACATCCCAAATTCTGATAGTATTGTCATCACCGCCACTCGCAAGCAGTTGACCATTTGGGCTAAAGGAAACCGAGAAAACAGATCCGGTATGTTCTGTGAAAGTCTTGACAATTTTTCCGGTCGAGATTCCCCATAAAATAATGGGTTGTTCCGCCCCACCGCTGGCAATAATTGTTCCATCTGGGTCAATAGTAACGGAATAAATTGCGCCAACCGACGAGTCAAACCAGGCAACTAGAGAACCGACGAAATCTTCAGGAGACGGTCGATTAAACGTCTTCAGCAATCGACCGTTACGCCAATTCCAAACTTTAATTGCACCGTCAAGTCCACCGCTGACGAGATAGCGACCATTCTGACTAAACTCAACTGAGTTGACATCCCAGCCATGACCTTTGAGGGTTGTCTCAAGTTCTCCGGTTCTCACTTTCCAGAGTTTAATCGTTGCATCAATGTTTCCACTGGCTAAAATTTCTCCATCGGGACTGAAAGCAAGACAGCTAGACCTTAAATTGATTAGATTTCCTCCAACATTTTTTTTAAGCTCTCCGGTTTGAACGTCCCAAATTTTGATATTACTGCTACCCGCCTCTAAATTGCTTGCAGTTGCTAGGGTCATTCCATCAGGGCTGAATTTCACTGATAGAATAGGGCTTGAATGGCCGGTTAGGGTACGGAGAAGATTGCCAGTTTTTAAGTCCCAGAGATTAACAGTTTTATCAGCACCGCCACTGGCTACAATTTGACCGATGGGGCTAATGGCAACAGATTTGACTAACTCTGAATGCTTCCGCAGGGTTTTATTCTGTAGGCTTGACTGTTGAGTTGGGGAGTTACTATATACTGGACTCAATAGCTGCTGATACTCAGCTTCATAACGTGCAATTTGGGGTTTAATTTCATTATCAATACGGTGTTGAAGTTCAAATTTTATGGTAGTACTGGAAGCTACCACCAGTTCTCGCTCAAAGGCAGATAGTTTTCGATGAAGTAGCTTGAGTGTTTCTTCTATATCTTTTCTACGCGGATTCATGGATCAGATTCCCTATAAAAAAGGCAATATTTGAGGTAGAATGGGTCTGAGAGCTTCGTCCATGTGGGGGGCGACCACAAGGGTTCGCCCCTACGAAATTGGGTTCAGTTCGGTTTGAGAGGGTAGCCATAAAGATTTACCTTAGTATAAACCTTATGATTCCGTGTGAACTCATCCCAATCAGCGAGATAAGTCGAAACGCCTGATTTAGCAGAGGTTAAACAATGGATACCATAAACGCCGATCGCCAAATCGTCCAACAGGTTATCTCTCACTATGCCAAACTCCGTCCATCTCATGGTCAAATTCGATTGGAGACGGTATTTGACGAAAAGCAAGATCGTTATGCACTGATGCAGGTGGGTTGGGACCGAGGTAGACGAGTCCGAGGTAATCTCATCTATATTGTCCTGCGCGACGGAAACGTCGTCATTGAATATGATGGGATGGAAGCCGGAATTACTCAAGACTTGATGGAGCAAGGTATTCCCGAAGAACGCCTGGTTCTCGGGTTTTTAGACGAGTCACCGGTGAGCCTATCCGCGTAACTCACCGTTTCGGAGTTTCCCTCCCCACTCCTAATCCAGAGCCTGATAAAACGCCATATTTTCCGACTCATACCGCGATCGCCAATCCTCCCAAGCCGCCTCAGCCTCCGGTTCACCGACTTGTCCTTTCCCCAGCAGAATCACCCCATCACGCCAATCCAAAATCCCATACTCCCCACTCTCCGTCAGACGTTGCAACTTGGGAACCATCACCGCTAAACGAGCGCGATCATGTCGGAACGCCACCTGATAGGTTTGCAAACGCCACAAATCCACCAGAATATAGTCCATCCGCTCGACAACCCCCGCATCCGTCAACAACTCCATCTGGGGAAAGCGCAAAATCTCCCGACGACTGGACAAATGGGGAATAATATAAGTCGTCGCCGCCACACTGGCCTCGTCGGGAACCTGGGCCAGCAGGGGATAGATGGACCGAGCGTGACTCCATTGGCGAGTGATGGGAACATGAACCCAGGGGTCAATGGAATCGGGAATCAGAAACGATAAACTGCGGTTGGGGTTTCCGCCAATGGTTACCATCACCGAGAGGGTTAGACAGAAGATCCAAAAGCGGCGAATGTTGGGGGTTTTGAACACCTGCGGACGCACAGACCACCAGAGAATCGCCCCATAACAGAGTCCCGGAACCACCGTCATCGCATAGCGGATATTGATGGCTAAAACCGACTGTCCTTGCGCCACAAATAGCTTAAAGAGCGGAAAACCGGCGATCGCCCAGGCTCCCCCCGACGCCGCCGGAACAAAGGCAAAGGGAAGCCACTGTCCTAATAAATAACTCATGGTGCGGCCAAAAGGGGTAAAAATCTGCCCAATCAAATGCAACGGCTGACTCAGCATCCCCCAGAGAATCTCTAAGGTGGTTGCACTGTCTCCCTCAGCATATTGTCCGAAGCGTTCCATCATAAAGCGTTCGGAAATATCCTCGGAAAATAAGGGCATAATCACATTAGTCAACCCCACGATATAGCCAAATCCCAGCAAACAGACCACCGCTCCTCGCGCCGGGAAGCGACGACTCAGCAGCATATAGGCCCCCACCCCAAACAGGCCAATTCCTGCATCTTCACGAACCAGCAGGATGGCGATCGCCACCGCCCAAAACAGCCCCCACCAGCGTTTCTCCATCGCCAACAGCAGGGTGAAGGTAAACAGGGGAATCTGACAGATATCATGGAAATTCGCCCAAGTCGGCCCCAAAACCGCATTGGCGCAATAAAAACTGAGGGTAATAAAGGCTGCAATGGGGGATTCGAGGTGTTGTCGCGCTAGAACATAGAGAACCAATCCCGCTGCGGTGACAAGAATGACTTGTAACACCGTTAGCGTCACCGGGGAGGGAAAGAGACTGTAAATGGGAAGCCAAAACAGGAGCGCCGGAGTGAAATGTTGTCCCAGGCGTTGGTAGAACACCGTCGGGAACTCGCCCTGGTGGACGACATTGGTGGATAAGGCCGAGGAGAGGGAACTCTGGAAAAACCGTCCGTGACTGTTATTCCAGAACACTTGGTTAAAAATTCCCTGGTCGTAAGAGGCGTAGAATGTGTAGTAGCGATGCAGTGTAATGGTGAGACTCACCAGGAAAAACACCATCGCCGCTGCGATCGCGACCCGAAACCAAGGATTTTTGAGTGACGTGACTCCCATTGCGCTTTTTCTAAATATGAGTGGCTAGACCTAAGGAGGGATAGAGAGCGCGTTTAGGGCGATCGCTCCCAACCCTGGCTCAAAAAATTATCCCCCAGTTGTGATCCCGGTTGGCCCTGAAATCTAAAGAAGATATTAAAGTAGAAGGGATATGCGTCAAAACTAAGCTAAGCCTCTCAATCCACTGTCCCCCCACCCTGATGTCACCAACCTATGCTGATGCAGCAAGAGATGACATGGTAGCATCTCCTAACTTCAACACCTATCCCAACGCAGTCTTACAACTGCTTCTGTTCGTCGATCGCCGTTCGAGTTCCCAGGAAGAACTCAAGCGCATTCGCGGCTACCTCGACACCGTAAAAGCCGATGGCAATTTTGCCCTAGAGGTGATTGACGTCAGTGAACAGCCTTATCTGGCAGAACATTTTAAACTCATTGCCACACCAACGCTGATCAAAGTTCATCCCGAACCGCGCCACAGTCTGACCGGCAGTAACCTGGTGTCTCAATTGGACCATTGCTGGGGGAAATGGCAACAGTCGGCCCATGAGTATAGCGATCGCTGTCCCACAACCATTCATGACGGCCAGGGTTCCGTCAACTCCTGTTTTCCCTCCATCGCCACCTCCTCAGAAATTATCCAACTCTCCGACGAAGTCTTCCGCCTCAAACAAGAAAAAGAGGAACTGCAAGAACAACTACGGTTCAAAGATCGCCTCATTTCCATGTTGGCCCATGACCTCCGTAACCCCCTCACCTCCACCTCCATCGCCCTCGAAACCCTCGAAACCCTCAGCCGTCCCGACAACGCCGACAAACTCGAAGCCAACCCCAACCTAACCGATCGCCTGCTACAACACGCCCGCACCCAAACCCGGCAAATCGAACAGATGATCTTCGATGTCCTCGAAAGCGCCCGCAGTCAAGATGGCTATCTCTCGATTGTGCCGCAACAGATTAACCTGGCCGAACTCTGCCAAGATGCCCTCGATCGCCAATGGGAGAACTTCGAGACACGCGGCTTAACGGTGCAAACTGACTTACCCCAAGACTTACCCGACGCTCACGCTGACGCCAACCGGGTACGACAAGTCCTCATGAACCTCCTCGACAACGCCGCCAAATACACCCCAGAAGGGGGGACTATTTCCCTGGCCTTACTCCATCGCACGGCCCAGAAAATCCAAGTTAGCATCAGCGACACCGGCCCCGGCATCCCCTTTGACAAACAACAGCGAATTTTTGACGATCGCGTGCGCCTCGAACGGGATGAACAAACCGATGGCTATGGCCTGGGGTTATCGCTTTGTATGCGGGTAGTGCGATCGCACTACGGTCATATCTGGGTTGACTCCCAACCGGGACAGGGTAGCACTTTTCACTTCACCCTGCCCGTCTATCGCCCCTAGGCCTGGCCTTTAACAACCCCTTTACCAAAGAACTTAGGCGGTTGGGCCTTCGTATAGACTTCCGTCTCTTGTTCAATCGCCTGACGCAGATGCAGCGGCAGAGAACTCAGGCCCAGCCAGGTAATCCCATCAAACATCCGCAGGCCCCCCGTTGTTTTTTCAGCCAGGCGGCGATCGATCTCCTCAGCAGAGGCGTTAAACCCCTCCTGAGACGCCAACGCAAAGCCCCAAGGAGAGGCATAGGTGGGAACATGAGAATGATAGGATTGCACCTGAGGAAAAATATCCTTCAGGGTATTGACAATTCGCGCATGAAGCTGTAGTTCTTCCGGTGCAACCGGTCCCGCCTGAACCACAAACTGGCCCTGGGGGGAGAGAACATCGCGAATCTGTTGAAAATACTCCTTCGTAAACAATTGGAACGAGGGGCCTTCCTCAATTGGGTCTGAGAGGTCCGAAATCACCACATCCCACTGCACCTGAGTCTCATCGAGATATTGCAGCGCATCCCCAATCACCAATTCAGCGCGGGGGTCATCAAACGAGTTTTGGTGCATTTCCGGCAGATGTTGCCGACAGGCCGCCACCACATCCCCATCAATATCCACCATCACCGCCTGTTCCACCGTCGTCCAGCGCAACACTTCCCGCAGGGTGGCCCCTTCCCCGCCACCCAGAATCAGCACCTTGCGGGGAGTCCCGTGGGCCAAACAAGCCGGGTGAACCAGAGGTTCATGATAGAGAAATTCATCCCCAGTACAAGATTGCCATTTTCCATCGAGAACCAGGGCTTTTCCGTAGGCCCCGGTTTCGACAATGTGCATCTCTTGATATTGGGTCTGTTGGAATGCTAAGAGTTTCGTCACCCCATGGATGTAGATATCCCAGGGGGTAATATACTCGGTAATCCAGAGGTCAGCTTTAACGTCACTACCTGCCATATTGATTGACTCGTCCTCGCCGTAGGTTGCGAAATTTGCAGACGTATCAGTCTATCATGGTTTTTCCCAAGGCGTGAAGCGTTTGGCTGTGAGTCAATTGAGTCTGGTTCTTCATTATGTTACGTTAATGGGTGAACAAGCTCCTTAAGCTGTCCTTGCCCATGGCATTCAGGTCGTTTTTTGCCTCAGAGCAGACCCGCCAAACAATGATGAGTTCTAACTATTACCAAGATGGAGAGCATACCATTATCCATGGGGACTCCTTAGAAGTTTTGCGCCATCACATCGACGATGAATCCGTTGATCTCGTCTTCCTAGATCCACCCTACAACATTGGCAAAAAATTTTCAGAGTTTCAGGACAAATGGAACTCAGAAGAGCAGTATTTAAACTGGATATATCCAGTCATTGATGAATGTATCCGGGTCCTGAAGCCTCAAGGGACGTTATATCTGATGGCTAGTACCCAAGCGATGCCTTATTTGGATATTTTTATTCGAGCAAAAATGGCAATCTTGAGTCGAGTTATCTGGCATTATGATAGTTCTGGATTACAAGCTAAAAAGTATTTTGGGTCTCTCTATGAGCCAATTTTGCATTGTGTCAAAAACCCTAAAAATTATGTGTTTAACTCCGACTCTATAAAAATCGAGGCGAAAACGGGAGCAAAACGCAAATTAATTGATTATAGGAAAGCCGTTCCGACTCAGTATAGTTCAACAAAAGTTCCAGGAAATGTCTGGTATTTTCCTCGTGTTCGCTATCGAATGGCAGAATATGAAAACCATCCTTCACAAAAACCGGAAGCATTGCTTAATCGTATGATTTTGGCAAGTAGTCATGAGGGAGGTCTAATTTTAGATCCATTTGCAGGGACATTTACCTGTGGTGCCGTGGCGAAGCAATTAGGAAGACTCTCGATTAGTATTGAGTCACAAGATGCCTATGTTGATATTGGGTTAAGACGAGTTTTTGGCTGGAGTGAGTATAAGGGTAAAATACTATCCCCGCCCGCTAAAAATTATCAGCCTAAACCCAAAAAGACTAACAACAACTCCGAGTTTATTCAGGGGAGCCTTTTCTAATGTCTATTATCGAACATGGTTTCACTTCAAAAATTTTGCAGATGTTGGAGTTTCATTTCCCAAATCGAGGAAAAGCGATTTTTCAGTATAGTGAACTCCTCCAGTATCTAAATATAAAAACAAGAGCCGCAAATAAAGGTTCAAAGTCACGAGCTAGTTTTGGCAATATTTATGCAATTTATGTTTTGATTGAAGACTATCTAAATCATGAATTTCAGCTCAAAAATACCTACCCAGCCTATGAAGGAGTGCAGTATAGTGATTTGATGCGCCGACAGAGACAACTTCCCTTCGGAAGCAAGCTACAAAATCATGCTTTGAATCATCGGCTCAATCAAGAGTTTAAACGATATTTCCCCACATCCCCGTTTACGCCAATTTTAAGAGATAAGGAAACCCGTCGATATTGGTTTAATGAAAGATTGCTGAAGTTCAAGGTTAATACATCTGATGTCAATATTGCTGAATCTGTTAAAGAAATTATTGAAGCTTATATAGAAATTCGTCAAGATTCCTTTAATAAATTCCTAGAGGATTGCCAAAAAATTATTAAAATCCCCCAAACTGATATTTCAGAAGCGGCTAACTTTATCCAAAATTTGCTTGAACCTAACGTTGATGCCAGGATTTTTAAAATTGTGAGCTATGCTATTTTGAAAGAGTATTATGCAGACCAAGTAATCTATTGGAGTTGGTCACTCGATGCCATTTCCCCTGAATCGCTACAGTTATATAAAACTGGTCGAACGAATGCCAATGACGGTGGAATAGATTTTGTGATGAAACCACTCGGAAAATTTTTCCAAGTGACGGAGACAATTGATATTGATAAATTCTTTTTGGATATTGATAAAGTTCAAAGATTCCCGATTACATTTGTTGTAAAAACTCATGAATCCATCGATAGAGTGATGGAAATCATAAAGAAAAAAGCAACAGAAAAATACAGCATCACCCAAATTGTCGAACGCTATATGGGCGCGGTAGAAGAAGTGATTAATATACCTATATTAATGGACTATCTTCAGGCCTTGCTCGACAACAACAAAGGAGCAAGAGTAATTCAAGAGATAGAGTCACAAAGTCGTCTGGAGTTTGATTGAGACCGTTTAAATTCTTAACGCAATGAAGTTCCCACCTCTTAAGATAAAGGAGACGACATCTGTATCGAGCAGGATAAGACTCATGGATTCTGGCTAAGTTACTGGCTAAGTTACGTTTTGTCGCTGCTGTTGCAGGTCGGGTGTTTCCTCTCGACCCAAGCGTCTGTACCTCGCCAGTCTGGGACTTACTAGATCATTAAGACGTACAGCGGCTGACGTAGACACGTCTTGCGGCTAACTGAGATGATAGAGACATACGCGATCGCCTCGCGTTATAGTATAGCAATCGAAGATTGGCTTAGGACACTCTGAGTTAGGAAAGAATCCCCGACCTCTTGCCTCTTGCCTTCCCCTCTTGCCTCTTGCCTCTTACCTCTTGCCTCTTACCTCTTGCCATCCCCTCCTGGGAGGGGTTAGGGGTGGGTTATGCCTCTTGCCTCTTGCCT
>FSSI02000014.1:48715-91270 GCA_900149785.2 Phormidium lacuna HE10JO
AGGGGTGGGTTATGCCTCTTGCCTCTTGCCTCTTGCCTCTTGCCATCCCCTCCTGGGAGGGGTTAGGGGTGGGTTATGCCTCTTGCCTCTTGCCTTCTTATCCCCTATTTTTTGTACGATTCAGACCAACTTTTGCTATATCAATTCGACTCATAACTGACATCTCCTTGTTTGAGCCAGCCTTTCTGTGAACTCTCTGAATGACGATGAGCCAACCCAGTCGCCAACTCCAAACCCAGACTCAGAAACTCCGCCAACAGTTGCAAGAGGCGGCCCATGCCTATTATGTCCTGGATGCTCCCATTATGGAAGATGAGGTGTACGATCGCCTCTACCGAGAACTCCAAGCCATTGAACAGGAGTATCCGCAACTTATCTCCCCCGATAGCCCCACCCAGCGCGTCGGGGATAAACCGTCAGCCCAATTCCAGTCAGTTCGTCACAATATCCCCCTCTATAGCCTCGATAACGCCTTTACGATCGCAGAATTTGCCAAATGGCAAGATCGCTGGCAAAACTTGCTCGATGAGGCGATCCAACCTGAGTATATCTGTGAACTGAAAATTGATGGATCTGCCCTGGCCCTAACGTACGAAGATGGCCTGCTAACGCGAGGAGTCACCCGAGGCGACGGAGAAACTGGGGAAGACATCACCCCCAATGTGAAAACCATTCACTCGATTCCCCTGAGACTCCGGGGTGAGACGATTCCGCCCCAGGTGGAGGTGCGGGGGGAAGCCTTCCTCCCCCTAGAGACGTTTGAACGTCTCAACGCCGAACGTCAGCAGAACCAGGAACCGCTGTTGGCGAATCCTCGCAACGCAGCGGCGGGAACCCTGCGACAACTCGATCCTCAAATCGTCGCCCAACGGCAGCTTCAGTTTTTCGCGTATACCCTTTATATCCCCAGTGACGAGGGCGATCGCCCCTTCCCCACTCACCAAGAGGCCCTGCAACGGCTGCAAGACTTGGGCTTTCAGGTCAATCCTCATCGCCAAGTCGCTCATAGTCTTGAGGAGATTCAGGCCTATTATGAGCGTTGGGAACAAGACCGGCGAGATCTGCCCTATCTCACCGATGGCGTGGTGGTGAAACTTAATGAGATTAGCCTGCAACATCGTCTCGGTTTCACGCAGAAAGCCCCCCGCTGGGCGATCGCCCTCAAGTATCCCGCCGAAGAAGTCCCGACAACGGTTGCATCCGTCAGCTTCCAAGTGGGGCGTACGGGGGCTGTCACCCCGGTGGCTAACCTGAACCCGGTCCAACTGGCGGGAACCACGGTGGCGCGGGCCAGCCTTCACAACGGCGATCGCCTACGGGAATTAGACTTACATATAGGAGACACCGTGGTGGTTCGCAAAGCTGGGGAAATTATCCCCGAGGTGGTGCGAGTCCTGCCTAAATTGCGTCCAGAAGGGGCGCAAGCGGTGCAAATGCCAAATCACTGCCCCGAGTGCCAGGAAGCCCTAGTGAAGCCCCAAGACGAGGCGGTCACGCGCTGTATCAATCGCTCCTGTCCCGCTATTTTGCGGGGGGCGCTGAAGCATTGGGGAAGTCGTGGGGCCTTGGATATTGATGGCTTAGGGGAGAAACTGATCACTCAACTGTGCGATCGCCGTTTCCTGAACTCGGTCGCCGACCTCTATCGCTTACGTCCCGAGGATTTGAGCCATTTAGAGCGTCTCGGGTCTAAATCAGCTACAAAGCTCGTCGAGTCGATACAGCGCTCCAAACAACAACCCTGGTCACGAGTTCTCTATGGGTTAGGAATTCGTCACGTGGGGGCGGTGAATGCCCAAACCCTGGTGGAGCGTTTTCCCACCGTAGACGCCTTAGCCGAGGCCCGTTTAGATGAGATTGCCGAGATTAAGGGAATTGGCCCCGAAATTGCTGGAGCGATTTGTGAGTGGTTTGAGGTTCGGGCCAACCGTGACCTCATCGAACACCTGCAAGCGGTTGGCGTGACTCTAGCCGCCCAGGACTCCCCGACAAGCGTCACTCACTCAGACGCCGTCGCCGCTCAACCTTTAGCCGGCCAAACCCTCGTTCTCACGGGAACTCTACCCAATCTGACGCGCAACGAGGCCAAAACACTCATTGAACAGGCTGGGGGAAAGGTGACGGGTTCCGTCAGTTCCAAAACTAATTATGTGGTGGTGGGGGAGAATCCCGGTTCCAAACAAGCCAAAGCCGAAAAATTGGGAATCCCGCAACTCTCGGAAGCGCAGTTACGGGAATTGCTGGACTCTTAGGGGGAATCTCAGGGGTCAGTTATCGAAAATTTTGGGTCTAAAACCCCGTCCTTCTAGGACGGCTTTTGACAATCCTGCTTTTTTGTGCCAAGATTGCCCGTACAACCGATGCCAACGGTGCGATGCTTGTTCTTGAGTTCAAAATCAAAGGGAAACCCCACCAATACGCGGCGATCGACGAAGCGATCCGAACCGCACAGTTCGTTCGTAACAAGGCACTGCGCTATTGGATGGATACTCCTGGGGTCAACAAATATGACCTTAATAAGTACTGTCGGGTACTCGCTCAAGAGTATGACTTTGCTCGAGAACTCAACAGCACGGCTCGTCAAGCTTCAGCAGAACGTGCTTGGTCGGCAATCGCTCGATTTTTCGAGAACTGTCGCCGGTCGGTTCCTGGCAAGAAGCGGTGCGACCCCGCGCCGTCGCACGGCGCCAGGGAACGCGCACCAAGAGAAGGATATCCCAGATTCAAAAAGAACAGTCGTTCCGTCGAGTACAAAACTTCCGGCTGGAAGTTACTCGACCCCAAACACATTGTCTTTACCGACAAGAAAGAGATCGGACGACTCAAGTTAATTGGAACCTGGGATTTGGCGTTTTACGGTACCGAACAAATCAAACGGGTTCGACTGGTTCGTAGAGCCGATGGCTATTACGCTCAGTTCTGCGTCAAAGTAGAGGTTCGAGAAGAACTCGAACCCTCAGGAAATACCGTGGGTTTAGATGTCGGACTCAAGGAGTTCTACACCGATTCCAACGGACAGACTGAACCGAACCCGAGGTTTTACCGAAACGCCGAGAAAAAGCTGAAACGCGCTCACCGAAGGGTGAGTAAAAAACAGAAAGGCTCTGCCAACCGGAAAAAAGCCGTTAATCGACTCGGACGAGTACACCTCAAAATAAGTCGGCAACGTGAGGAACACGCCAAGAAACTGGCGCGTTGCGTAATCCGATCTAACGATTTGGTAGCCTATGAAGATTTGAGGATTAAGAATCTGGTGAGAAACCACTGTCTCGCCAAGTCGATTCACGATGCAGGTTGGTATCAATTCAGGAAGTGGTTGGAGCATTTTGGAGTGAAGTTTGGCAAGATTACCGTGGCGGTGAATCCTGCCTATACTTCTCAAAAATGCTCGAGTTGCGGCACGGTGGTTAAGAAAAGTCTCTCGACTCGAACTCACGTTTGTCAGTGTGGGTGCGAGTTGGATAGAGACCACAACGCAGCCATCAACATTCTGAATGCTACCTTAAGTACGGTAGGGCATACCGGAACTTGGGTCGATGACCCACACGCTTCTGGAGATTTGACCGCTACTTTGGCTGGTGCAAACCTGTCAGGGCAAGTCGGATCGTTGAATGAAGAATCCCCACGCCGTGATAGCTGGGGAGTGTCAATAAAATAAACTTAAGGCAGCGTTGATTAACCAGCAAAGTTGTAACCTAGCTCGTTTTCATCAGCGCTACTTGTTTTTTGTATCTCTATATTAAGGTAAACCAACATGGAAAATCGCCAAGAATATCAAGGTAAAATGGAAAGCCAACTCCAAGAATGGGGTGCTAAAATTGATGAACTCCAAGCCAAAGCCGACCAAGCCAGCGGCGATGCTAAACAGGAGTGGACTCAAAAAGTTGAAAACCTAAAATCTAAGCGAAATGAACTTCAACAACATCTCGCTGACCTAAAATCCTCCAGCGATGATGCTTGGGATAGCTTGAAAACCGGCTTTCAAAATGCTTGGGATGAGTTTAGTCGCTCGGTAGACGAAGCAAAATCCAAGTTTAACTAAAACATTTGACTCAAACCCATCGTCCCCAGCGGTGAACGACCGAATAGCCGCTATGCTGGGGGATTCTGGGGAAGGGGTGCAGGGGGCCGCCCCGACGGGTCATCAAACCAGTTTAGCCCCCTGCTTGATTTTTTCAACGACGGGTTTGGGGGAAACGACGTGTTTATACAGTCCCAATTTGCGGGGAGATAATCCCATCGCCAAGCCCACCAGTTCCGTGATATAAAGAATCGGCATATTATAGGATTCTTGATAGGCTTCTTCAATGTCAGCTTGACGAAGTTCTAGGTTATTGGCACAGAGAGGACAGGCCAAAACGATACAATCGGCTCTGCGTTCTCTGGCTTCATCGAGAATTTTTTTGGTCAACTCAAAGGCCGTCTTTTTTTGAGAGACGAGGATTGGCCCACCACAACATTTCGCTTTTGAACGAAAGTCAACGGGGGTTGCTCCACAAATTTCGGTGAGGCGATCGAGAGACACCGGAGACACGGGAGAATCCCAGCCGGTGATATCCTGAGGACGAGTCAAGAGACAGCCGTAATAGGAGGCGACCCTCAAGCCGTGGAGGGGATTGGTGATTTTAGAGGCGACATCAATGTCATTCCAGAGAACATCAACCACATTGCGGACGCGGATGGCTTCGTCTTCGACGGATAGGCCCATATCCGACAACGTGGCGGCAATTTTGGGACCTTCTTGGGGATCGTCGAGGGCCTGAGCGGCTTTGGCGGACTTGTTGTAACAGCCCGAACACGAGGCCAGGAGATCTCGATGTTGCTGTTGGGCTAACACCACATTACGAGCGGCTAAGGCCATGGCCACGTCATGGGAGAGTCCAGCGGCGACGGAACCGCCACAACAGGACCAATCCTCAATTTCGTGCAGATGAACTCCTAATGCGTCGAGGACAACTCGGGTGGAGATGTCAAATTCTTTGGCACTGGTATGTAAGCTACATCCAGGATAATAGGCGTATTCAGTAGTCATGATCAATCAGGGTTGTGGGTGCGAGTTCGTTTGCGTTTTTCGAGGGCATCATGGAATTGATCGGGGTTCTTGACGCTGGCCGGAAGGGGAGAGAGTTTGCCCTTGAGTGCCAGTTGAATCCCCAGGGGAGCTTGATCCACCATCGCTTTGAGTCCCCCATATTTCTGCATCAATTCTGGTTCAAAGAGGATGCCTCGTTTTTGGACTAACTCGACAAAGATTTCATGGAAACGAGTGGCATCATTTTCGATTCCTTCGCTGATGGCGATCGCCTTGGCCGCTTCAATCACATCCGAGGGACGAACGCCACGGGGACAACGGGAGGTGCAAATATAGCAGGAACTACAAAGCCAGAGGGTGTTACTTTTGAGAACGCTCTCCCAATCGCCGCGTTGCAACATCAGAATCAGTTTGCGGGGCGATACATCCATGCGATCGATGTTGGTACAGCCACCGCTACAGGTTCCGCATTGCATACAGGCGGAGATGGCGGCGGCTTGGCCCCCTTCGGCCAGGACTTTGGCCATGGCCCCTCCATTCATGCGATCGCCGTCAACTTGGCGATCGACTTTCAGGCCAAAAAAGCATTTCTTGCGTTTCATGTTCGTCCTCCTAAATTTGACAATTCCATCCCGGCCAATCGTCCCTGAGATGAGCCATTCATCCCATTCATCGGGGCCGACGTGGCTAAGAAGCCCGCGATATCCGCCGCCGCTGAACGTCCATCGGTAATTGACTCCACAATCGCCTTAGGACCCGTCGCCGTTCCCGCCAGGAAAATTCCGGGGCGATGTGAGGCGTTATTGGAATACTGCTGATGAGCCGTTTCATAAAAGCGGTCTACGCCAGTTTTCAAACCCGCCACCTCGGACAACTCGGAATTCCCGCACATTCCCACCATCAAGACCAGTAAATCCACCGTCAATCGCATCGGTCGAGAGGTTAAGGTATCCTCAACCCGCAACAGCAAACTGCCATTATTCTGTTCACTGGCTTCGGACAGGCGACCGCGAATAAATTGCACGCCATACTCTTCCTGAGAACTTCGGTACAATTCTTCATAGCCGCGACCAAAAACGCGAATGTCCATATACAGGGAGAACACCTCACAATCGGGCAGCAATTCCTTGAGTCCAATCGACACTTTCACGGAATTGGTACAGCAAACCCGAGAACAATAGTTATTGTTCACCTGCTGATCTCGGGAGCCGACACAGTGAACCATGGCCACTTTTTTGGGAATCTTGCCCGCCGCCGTTCTCACCTGCTTCTGTTTGAGCATGGCATCAAAGTCAATGGAAGTGATGGTATTGTCATAAAGACCATAGCCATACTCTTCCTTGAAGGTGGCATCAAAGTGGCGGAATCCCGTGGCAACCAAAATGGCATTGGCCGCAATCTCTTTCCCCGTTGATGTGGTGACCCGGAAATTCGGGGCCGCTCCCTCAATTTTTTCCACGGAACAATCCGTTAAAATCTCAGTTCCTCGTAAATCCTGTTTTAAGCGATCGACAATTTCTGAACCGGGGGTAAAATCGGGGAAAACTTTATACCAATTCTTGACATATCCCCCAACCTGTGATTCTTTTTCAATTAAAACCACATCATAGCCAAAATCTCGTAGGCGTCCAGCGGCGGACAATCCAGCCACACCACCACCAATAATTACAACTGTCTGACTCATTCTCTTAATCCTCGTATTACATCATCGGGTTGGTTCAACGTCTCTAGGAAAGGGGCAAGTTTCGCAACGGTTATTTCGTCCGATTCTGCCCCGAAGACTCCTAAAAAGGTCGCCGCCGTTCTTCAAAAGTTTTCGACGTGTCATAGGGAATGCCAATTTGGTCTAACAAGGGTTCAATGGGAACCACTTTGGCATTTAAACCACAATCCTTGAACGGGTCATAGCCCAAGAGTAAGCCGGTTAATTGGGCATAGTCCAAAATGCTGACATTAAATTCTTCTTCCAGAGCATCTTTGATGGTTCCTTGTTCGGCATCTAAAAACACCGTACAACCAGGACAGTTGGTGAGCATCAAACGACAATCGGGATGAGCTTCTTTGAGGCTTTTGAGTTTCTTGTAGACACTGCTAGCGGTGTAGTCGCGGTTTTCGGCAAAGGCACATTGACGGAAGCCCATGCCACAACAATGTCGCCGTTCAGGATAGTCCACAATCTCGGCTCCAAAGGCTTGTAATAGTCCCACTAAGACTTGGGGAAATTCAACGCCACCCATCGCTTCACCGGGGAAGATTTTGCCATAGTGACAGCCAATGTGGTCAACGGCTTTGACACCTTTGAGACTATACTTAGCTTTTTCGGCCAGTTTATGGCGATTGGCAAAAAACACATCGGAGGCATGAACAACGGATGGCCGTTCGCCGGAGACATGGGGAATCCAAAAGTCTCGCCCGGTGGTTTCTTTGAGGGTTTTTTCGGTGTACTCCCGCAGTTCGGGTTCTTCTTCCCAAAGTTTAATGACTTCGGTGTAGTTAGCAAAGGAGGTGACGCAGAAGGAAAAGAGATTGTCAACCCCTTGTTCATAATGAGCCACGGAAAAGTTGCGGGCTGCCACGACCATTTGTGTGTCCAGATTGGAGACATCGCCGTGATAGCCAATGGCACCGCATGAGGTATGGCCAGGTGCTTCTCTGAGGTCGATGCCTAAGTCATTTTTCAAGACTTTATAGGCAATTCCTTCGGTATAGGGGGCGGTACTTTGCAAGAAGCAACTGCGGAAGCATCCCCAAAGTTGACCTCCGTCATCGTCAACGGTGGGAACTTCTTTTTGGTGGGTTTCCCAGAGGCGGTTTTCGCGTTTAACTTTCATGAGTGATTAGGGAATAGGGAACAGGGGAGAAGAAGGCAAAAGGGAATAGGGAACAGGGAACAGGGAATAGGGAACAGGGAACAGGGAGACCCTAGCCTTAGCCGTTCTTCGGAGAGAAGAAATCATGGGGCCGCTGGACCGTGGGCGGTGGGCGGTTAACGGGATTTCGATTTAGGAAGGTCGTAGTTGCGGCTGTCCGCTGTGTCTAACCAGGTTTGCCAGTATTTATCAACTTCGGCTTTACTGCCGAGTTTGCGTTCCATACCCGCTTCGACTGCATCCATGAGGGTAACAGCACCGGTTTTGTGATAAATTTCCCGCAACTCATCCAAATCTTCCTCAGGAATTTGACGGTGAGACCCGGCACTGTTTTCTAGGTTCATGGGAACGCCCCACCATTCCCGCATTTCCGCTTGATGTTCGTAGTAGTATTCCCAGTTTTCGCCGAGTTCGGGGAAATGGTCTGGGGCTATGTTTTCTGCGAGTAAGGTATAGCCCCGTTTCAACATATTTTCCCCGAATAGCCGCTTGGCGATGAGTTGTTGTCGTCCTTTTTCGGACTCGGCGAAGTAGCCATGGCGGACGGACAGCCGACGCAGGGCTAACACAACTGAGGCGGGACTGTTACCTCGGGGACAGCGGGTTTTACAAGAAAAACATTGTCCACAAAACCAGATTTTGTCGGATTTGAGGAGTTCTTCGATGATGAGGTCGTCATCTTGAGTTGAGACGATGTTCATCACTTCCCGAGGGGAGTAGTCATAGACTTCAGCCGCTGGGCAAACGGCGGTACACACACCACAGTTTAGACAGGCGTTCATCCCATGCTGGAAAAGAATGTCTTGTTCGAGTTCGTCATAGAGTTGTCCCATTGGCTGAATATCCTCCAAGTTGTTTTAGTTACATCTCAGTGCTGTCTAAGGGGTCTCTCAGTTGCCTTATCAGTTGCCTTAGACGAATAGAAGATAGCGTATATGTCTATGTAGCTATGATATAACCTAAACCGGCTACTCCTCATTTTTGTTACATAACTTAATATAAATGGAGTGATTAATCATAAAAACCCCCTAACCCAGTCTTGAATCCGAGGTTAGGGGGAGGAGTTGCAGTGAATGAACGCGAAATCTGCCCCAGGAGAGCGTTAACGGGGCCAAGAGACTTAACCGCGCCAGCGGAAGGGTTTGATATAGTTGCCTTCAAAGGGTTTCCCGGTCAACATTCGATTCCAGTAAATCCAGGGGAGAGCGTGTTTTTTCATCAACCACATCACCCAACGCTCTTTGGTGGGGTTGAGGGGGAAACTCGAGGTCGGCTGGCAGTTGTAGCCATCAAACTCGGCCATGACGGTTTTGTCATAACCGGTAATCAGAGGACAGCAGGTGTAACCGTCATATTCCGAGACGAGGGGCCTTGAGTTGAAGAAGCTGAGTAGGTTTTGGGCAACGACGGGGGCCTGTTTACGGACGGCGGCGGCGGTTTTGGAGGTGGGGGCGGAGGAAGCGTCGCCGAGGCTGAAGATATTAGGATAACGCTTGTGTTGCAAGGTTCCGGGATAGATATCGACCCAACCATAGGGACTCTCGGGGTCTGCTAGGGGACTGTGTTTAATGAAATCTGGCGCACTCTGGGGAGGGGCGACATGGATGAAGTTGTAGGGAATGCTGACTTCATCGACGGGGGTGTCATTTTCGAGAATCTCAAAGATGGCTTCTTGCTGCTCGCCTTTAATCTCTTTAAGGTTATGGGCGAATTTAACCTTAATCTCGCGCTCTTTGGCGACTTTTCCTAGGACGTTGGCATAGGCTTCAACGCCAAACATACGGGTGTTTGGGGTCAGAAACATGACATCTGAGCGGTCTCGCAGGCCCATTTTGCTGCGGAAGTGGTCGTCGGCCATGTACATGATTTTTTGGGGAGCGCCGCCACATTTGATGGGGGTGTTTGGATAGGTGAATAGGGCGTTCCCACCGCTGAAGTTACGGATGCTTTCCCAGGTGTAGGGGGCGTATTTGGGGGAGTAGTTGCTGGTGACTCCGTTTTTGCCGATGGCGTCTTTGAGTCCTTTGATGAGATGCCAGTTAATTTGGATGCCTGGACAGACGATTAGGCCGTCATACTCAACCTGTAGGTTGCCGGTGGTTAGGACGGCGTTTTGCTCTGGCTTGAATTCGGTGGCTCGTTCGATAATCCAGGTGACGCTTTTGGGTATCACCTGGTGTTGCGCTTTGACGGTGTCTTCGATTTGAAACACGCCACCACCGGTTAGGGTCCAACCCGGTTGATAGTAGTGTTTCTCAGACGGTTCGACGATGGCAATGCTGAGGGAGGGGTCTTGTTTGAGGAGTAGGGAGGCGGTGGTGATGCCCGCTGCACCTCCTCCGATAATGACAATGGGGTAATGGACAACTTTACGGGGTTTTTCGTCATCCAAGGCAGGGGTATTCTCGGAGGCTTGCAGAGTCGAAGACATAGTTGAGGGGAACTTAAAGGATGATTTGGACAAAAATTGGGACTGTGATTTGTACGGGGGGTTGTACAAAAAATCGGCCACGACACGGGTTGCCTTCTGTTGGCTGTGAACTCTAAGGTGACGACCCGCTTTATTAAATTTTGTTTCTAGTTCTAAGGTTATATTACTACTCTACAGTATGTCTTGTTTCGTGGCAAGGGTGACGGGTCGCCCCCTAAGCCCAGACCGGTCAAGTTTTATCGGATTTTTCTTGACAAAAAATAAAATATATGATACGTGAGTTGCTTGTATCATCAAGGGGACGTTTGGGCAACACCCATTTCAACAATGAAGATTCAACAATTGCATCATGGACGAGCAGGGGTAGAATAATCCGATTGCTCTGGTGGGGTGAATCCTGAAACAATGGTGATTGGTTGACGACAACCGTCCCCCTCAATGGCATCCTTGACGATGAGCGACAGATTTCGCCCCTTTATTCAGCGTGTTGGTAGTGGCCCTCATACGGGCAAAAATCTCAGTCGAGATGATGCTGCTGAGGCGATGGCGATGATGCTGACGGCAGAAGCCACCCCCGCCCAGATTGGGGCGTTTCTAATTGCCCATCGCATTCAACGGCCGCGCGGTGAGGAACTGGCAGGGTTTTTAGATGCCTGCGATCGCCAGGCCCAGAAACTCCCGGCCATTGACGGATTGGTGACCGTGTTAGGCTGTCCCTACGATGGGCGATCGCGTACGGCCCCGGTCACCCTCATCACGGCCCTGGGTTTAGCTGTCGAAGGGGTGGCCTGTCTGACTCACGGTAGCGGCCGGATGCCCACTAAATATGGAGTTCCCCTAATTGACATTTGGCAGGGATTAGGGATTGATTGGACGAAACTGGGACGCGATCGCCTCTCAGACCTCCTCAGCCACCATCGCATCAGTTTCTACTATCAGCCTAACTTCTTCCCCGCCGCCGAACAACTCGTCACCTATCGAGAGCAACTTGGCAAACGGCCCCCCGTCGCGACGATGGAACTCATGTGGGTTCCCTACCAAGGCCCGGTTCATCTCGTCTGTGGCTTCGTCCATCCCCCCACCGAAGGCCTGTTTCAAACGGCCTTAAACTTACGTCAACAGCCCTGTTTTACCACCGTTAAGGGCCTAGAAGGCAGTTGTGATTTGCCCCGCAGTCGGCCGGCCATTATTGGTCAATTTGGACAACCCGGCGACGACTCCTCCCCCACCTGGGAACGGTTACATCTACATCCGATTGAATATGACTTAGGGGGAAGCGATGTTCCTCTCGACGGCGAACGGCAGTATATTGAGATGTTGCAACGCACCCTGGCCGGAGACAATACGCCGCTGATGCCGGCTGCAATTTGGAATTTAGGGTTTTATCTCTGGCGTTGCGGTGTATGCAGCAGTTTACAGCAAGGGTTAGCCCGCGCTGAAGAGAACCTGAGTCAAGGGCGCTTGATGGCGAAAGTTCAGGAGTTGCGTGATCATGTCCGTTAACGTAAAAGCGGTGATTTTAGCCGGGGGCCAGAGTCGCCGTATGGGCCGAGATAAGTCTCTGGTGTTGTGGGAGGGGGTTCCCTTGTTGCGGCGGGTGTATGATGTGGCAGCGGCGGTGGTGGGAGATGTCACGGTGATGACCCCCTGGGGCGATCGCTATCGAGAGATTCTCCCGGCCGATTGTCACTGGCTGGCCGATGAACAGCCCGGTGAAGGCCCCTTGGTGGCCTTGCAACAGGTTCTAGGGGAGTCTAACCCCGCTGAGGTGGATTGGATTTGGCTGTTAGGTTGCGATTTACCCTGTCTGGATGGGGCAATTTTGCGGGGCTGGGTGAATCATTTAGAAAACCATTTTTCTGAGGAGTTGGTGGCTGTCGCGCGTTCTCAGGCGGGCTGGGAACCGCTCTGTGGCTTCTATCGCCCTCAGGTGTTGCCTCGGTTACGCGAGTTTATTGCCCAGGGGGGGCGATCGTTCCAAAATTGGCTTGATGGGGTTCCTCATGTGCAAATTCCGTTGGGAGAGGCGGAGGCACAGATGCTTTATAACTGTAATTCTTTGGAATAGGGGAGAAATCGGGTTGGGGTTTGGGTCCGTGAGACGTGGGGGAGTGGGAATGCTATTATCGCCTCAATGGGTCAATCAGACTTGTCCTCTCTTGGGTTGGAACTGCGATGAAATTCCGTACCGCACGCCAACAGCGTATTCGTCGGTATCGTCGCTATTTGGCGATCGCCATGGTGATCTCGATTGCCCTGGGAATTGGCAGTCGGGTTGATACAGTCCCGTTGGCAGCCTGGGTACAAAACTCTGCTGGGGCGATGTTCTATGAACTCTTTTGGATGTTTCTGGTGGCGTATAGTATCCCAGAATTGGCGGCGGGGGCGATCGCCGGTCTCATCTTTATCCTCACCAGTTTGCTAGAACTGTTGCAACTGTACCAACATCCAATCCTAGACACCATCCGTCAAACCCTAGTTGGGCGACTTCTCATCGGCAGTCACTTCGACCCCTGGGATTTCCTGCACTACTTTATCGGTTGTATGATCGGTTGGTTCCTGCTACGTCAATTGCAACGCCAGGTCTTAACTCCTAAGTCCTACCATCGTTTCTAACCGTCTCAACTCCAGATTGCTACCACCATGCGCGTTTTCCTTCAGCATCTTGCCCATGTCCTCTCTGCAACCCCCAAGGGCTGTTCGGAACAGTCTCTCAACCGCGCCTGTACAGGAATTTCTACGGATACGCGCCGGGTTGGCCCCGGGAATTTGTTTATCGCCTTGTCGGGAGAACAGTTTGACGGCCATGATTTTGTCTATCAGGCCCGGGAACGGGGGGCGATCGCCGTCTTGGTTCACCGGCCCCTCGATGATGAGACGTTACCGCAACTCGTGGTTCCCGATACTCTGGCCGCCTATCAACGTTTAGGCCGCTGGTGGCGGGATACTCATGCGATTCCGGTGATTGGGGTGACGGGGTCAGTGGGCAAAACCACCACCAAGGAACTGATTGCAGCGATCTTAGGGATTCATGGCAATGTCTTGAAAACCCAAGATAATTTTAATAACGAAATTGGCGTTCCCAAAACTCTACTACAACTGAATGAGAATCACACCTATGCGGTGGTGGAAATGGCCATGCGGGGAAAGGGGCAAATTGCTGAACTCACCCATATCGCCCGGCCGGATATTGGGGTAATTACCAATGTGGGAACGGCCCATATTGGTTTATTGGGATCACGAGAGGCGATCGCCCAGGCCAAATGTGAACTCTTGGCGGAAATGCCCCAAACGGGCTGTGCGGTTCTCAATGCCGATAATGCGTTATTGATGGAAACGGCGGCGACGGTGTGGGCCGGGAAAACCCTCACCTTTGGCTTAACGGCGGGAGATTTACAGGGAACCCTCATTGACTCTCATACCCTAGAACTTGAGGGCCTACGCTATCCGCTACCCCTTCCGGGCCGACATAACGCCCTCAATTATCTGGCAGCGATCGCCGTGGCCCGCCTCCTCAACCTCAATACCAATCGCCTCAACCACGGATTAGCCGTTAACATTCCCAATGGACGCGCCCAAAAACATCTCCTAGCCGGAGATGTACAGTTATTAGATGAAACTTATAATGCTGGACTTGAATCCATGTTAGCGGCATTGGAGTTATTGGCTGAGGTTCCCGGACAACGACGGATTGCCGTGTTAGGAACCATGAAGGAGTTGGGGGAACAATCTCTTGACTTTCACCGACAGGTGGGGGAACGGGTGAAGCAGCTTAATCTGGATGCCTTGTTTATCTTGGCGGAACTTCCTGAAGCTGAAGCGATGGCCGATGGCGCTCATGGACTATCCTTTGTTGATATTGAAAACATCGAAACTCCTGACGCTCATGAAGCATTAACCCAACGATTACGGACGTTCTTGGAAGAGGGCGATCGCGTCTTGTTTAAAGCCTCCCACTCGGTCGCCCTCCATCGAATTGTGGATGCCCTAAAACATTAACAATTTGCAAGGGATCTGCCGCGATTCAATATGATTAATTCAGAAAAATTAGCCATTAAACCGTGGGACTTGTGACCCCTTTTAAGCCCTTGATTCAACCCTTTAAACCTGTTAAACGTGCCGTTGCCCTCGCCACATCACTCTTCCTCAGTTGGGGATATCTGGCCGTAGATGTTTCGGCCCAATCCTCACCCCAATCCTCACCCCAATCGAGAGATTGGCAACTTTGGCAACGCAAGAAAACCCCCTCAACGTCAGGCCAGGAACAGCAACCGTTGCGGGAGTTTGGGGATTGGTGTCTCGAACGCGATCGCCTGCCAGAATCGAGTCAGCGTACCATTGAGGCGATGTTACGTCGCGCTGACAGCCAGAATTGTCTCGAAGCGCAACGGAACCTGAATCAAATCGATGATCTCAATCTTAGCGCCCAATCTCTCAGCGATTTACGGCCTCTGGCCTCTCTAACTCATCTAACTCGTCTTGATTTAAGTGTCAACGAGATTACCGATATTTCTCCCCTACGTCATCTGACGCAATTAGAAGAGGTTTTACTAAGTCTCAATGACGTTGAAGATCTCTCACCCCTCGCTTCCTTGGTGAACTTGCGTAAACTCAATCTCGATCGCAATCAAGTTGAGGATATTTCTGCCCTAAGTTCTCTGGTGAACCTACAAGTGTTGTTTCTCAATGACAACGCGATCGAAGATATTTCTGCACTCAATTCTGTGTTGAATTTGCAAGTATTGTTTCTCAATGACAACGAAATTGAGGATATTTCCGCCCTCAATTCTCTGGTTGAATTAGAAACCTTATCGCTGAATAATAACCAAATTCAGGATATTTCGCCCCTGCTTCCCCTCAACCAAATGTATGAATTGCATCTCGATCATAATGCCATTGTTGACCTAAATGGCTTGCAACAGATGACCGGTTTAAATGAATTGTATTTAAGTGGCAACCAGATTATCAATATTGAGCCATTATCGAGTCTAAATGCCTTGACAGAATTGTATATTCGTGATAACAAAATCCAAGATATTGGGACGCTTCCCCAACTCACCAGCCTGAACTGGGCCGACTTTGAAGACAATGACATTTTAGACATTTCCCCCTTAGCCAACATGACGACGCTGGTGAGGGTGATTTTAGTCGATAACCCCGTGAACCCGTCCACCTGTCCCGTTGAACCCAGAATTTGTCAATTTGAACCGGAGGTTTAAGCCTATCCCGAATACCAGGTTTGGCGGTTGGGGTGACGACAAGGGGACATCCTCCCTAGAAGACATCCCCCTCATCAGGGTAAACTTGTCCACGGCGAACTCTTAACAATTAACGATTAACACGTCACTGACAATGCCTACCTTTCTCCTCGAAGTCGGTACCGAAGAACTCCCCGCCAGTTTTGTCGAAGGGGCCATCGCCCAATGGCGCGATCGCATCCCCCCCTCCCTCACCGAGGCCTTCATCGAACCGGCGGCGGTGGAGATCTACGGAACCCCTCGCCGTCTCGCGGTTTTGCTGCATAACCTCCCCAGTCAACAAAGCGATCGCAGCGAAGACATCAAGGGGCCACCCGTTCGGGCCGCCTACAAAGATGGACAACCCACCAAAGCCGCCGAGGGATTCGCCCGCAAACAAGAGGTATCCTTAGAAGATCTAGAAATCCGGGATACGGAGAAAGGAGAATTTGTCTTTGTCCGCAAACAGATTCCTGGCCGGCCCACAGCCGACATTCTCACAGAACTGATCCCCCAATGGATCTTCAAACTCGAAGGAAAACGGTTTATGCGTTGGGGCGATGGCGACGTGCGGTTTCCCCGTCCCATTCGTTGGCTGGTGGCCGTACTCGATGATACGGTTTTGCCGCTAACCATTACCAGTGGTTCCGATGTTGTCACCAGCGATCGCCACTCCGCCGGCCACCGCGTTCTCCATCCCGATCCCGTCTCAATTCCCCACGCCACCGACTACCTAGAGAACTTGCGTCAAGCGGCGATCGAAGTGAACCCCCAACGCCGTCGCGAAACCATCAT
Source organism: Phormidium lacuna HE10JO (assembly GCA_900149785.2). Lineage (GTDB taxonomy): Bacteria > Cyanobacteriota > Cyanobacteriia > Cyanobacteriales > Geitlerinemataceae > Sodalinema > Sodalinema lacuna_A. The sequence goes on from FSSI02000014.1 coordinate 65,081, forward strand.
CGAGGGGATTCATCACTGCGCCGCCCAAGTGGGGGGAACCGCTGATATCCCTGAAGACCTACTCGCCGAAGTGGTGCAATTGGTGGAATATCCCACCGCCGTCCTGGGCAAATTTGACGACGACTTCCTAATTTTGCCCCCGGAAGTCATCACCACAGTCATGGTTTCTCACCAACGCTACTTCCCGGTTCTCAACGCCGAAAACCCTCAGGAACTCCTGCCTTATTTTATCACCATTTCTAACGGCGACCCGGCAAAATCCGACCTCATCGCCGCTGGAAATGAACGGGTGATTCGGGCGCGACTGGCTGATGGTGAGTTTTTCTATAAAGCCGATTGTGAGCAGCCCCTAGAAACCCTCGTTCCTCAGTTAGAAAGTATCACCTTCCAAGAGAATTTAGGGACTGTCAAAGATAAAGTAGATCGCTTCACCGCTGTCGCCAATCAACTCAGTCAAGCCCTAAACTTAAGTGAGTCAGAACAGGCTAAAATTGAGCGGGCTTGCTATCTCTGCAAAGCCGACTTAGTCAGTCAAATGGTCTATGAGTTCCCGGAACTGCAAGGGGTCATGGGTGAGAAATATGCCCGCGTCAGTGGCGAAGATGAAGCCGTTTGTCGGGCAATTTTTGAGCATTACTTACCTCGGGGGGCGGAGGATAGTTTACCCCAGACCCTAACCGGGCAACTTGTCGGATTGAGCGATCGCCTCGATACCCTCGTCAGTATTTTTGGTTTAGGGTTATTACCCAGTGGTTCCTCCGATCCCTTCGCCCTCCGTCGCGCCGCCAATGCAGTGGTGAATATCATCTGGGCGGCGGATTTAGAGTTGAACCTCAATCAATTCTTGCAGCAAGGCGTTGAGACGTTTAAAACCGCCCATACCCAAGCCTCACCGGAGTTACTAACACAACTGCAAACCTTCTTCCTGCAACGGTTACAAACCCTCCTGCAAGATGAGCGAGGCATTGATTATGACCTCGTCAATGGGGTATTAGGAGAAGATGACGCCGATTATGCAGAACGGGCCTTAGCGGATGTTTTAGATACCCGCGATCGCGCCGAATTTCTACAACAAATCCGTCAAGACGGAACCCTAGATGTGATTTATGAAATCGTCAATCGTTCCGCCCGCTTAGCCAAAAAAGGGGACTTATCCACCCAAGAATTGAACCCCAAAGATGTCGTGAAGCCCGAGTTATTTGAATCCCCCGCCGAACAGGGATTTTATGATGCCTTACTGGGGCTATTACCGCGCACCGAAGCCGCCCAAGAGGAACGCAAGTATAGCCAACTGATTGAAGGATTAGTCGAAATTGCGCCCACCGTGCGGGAGTTCTTTGACGGCGAAAATAGTGTGTTAGTGATGGCCGACGATGAGGCCGTGAAAGCCAACCGTCTCAACCTGCTAGGGTTATTGCGTAACCACGCCCGTGTCTTAGCCGACTTCGGGGCGATCGTCAAAAACGGCTAACCCAACCCGCCTCGCCACCAAGAAACCGAGTTTTTCCAAAAAACCCGGTTTCTGGCAACTTCTAGCCCCCAAAACCCCCAACTCGAAACCGAGTTTCCCAAGAAACCCGGTTTCTGGCAACTTTTAGCCCCCAACCCCCCCTGTCAGTGATCCCCATCACAGCCAACCCAGACAAACATCAACTGTGCCACTGTTTTAAAGTGGCATACTAGAGCCATTAAGGGTGTAATAAGGGTCAACACACATGATTTCTACATTAGTTGAATCCGCATTTGAAACAGGGTGCTTAAGCGTCGCGTCAGAAGGACTCATCTACCAAGTCCTAACCCACCGCGCCTATGGCCCCACAGACTTAGACGCATTACAACGTCTCCAACTAGCCGTTCAACGGGGGAAAATCCAGCGAGAAGCCTCTCGCCAATTTACGGTACTATCAAACCTGATGGTTGCCGCATAGCATTATCACAGTCCCTTGTCCGAGAACCCCTCCAACCCACCCGTTGAACCGACTGTCCAACACAGTCGCCTCATCGCCGCCTCCCCTATCTACTACGGTTGGCTGATTCTCCTCGCCGGAAGTTTGGGGATGCTGATGACCATTCCCGGTCAAACCGTCGGCGTATCCGTGTTTCTCGACAAAATTATTCTCGATCTCGATATATCGCGATCGCTCGTTTCATTCCTCTACCTCCTCGGAACCGTCAGCGGTTCCTTTTTTCTCCCCGGAGTTGGACGCTTCATCGACCGTTCCGGTCCCCGCAAAGCCGTCATCATCATCGCCAGTCTCTTCGCCCTAGCCTGTGTCTACATGGGGCTAGTGGGCAACATCATCATGTTGGCCCTAGGATTTATTGCCATCCGCAGTTTAGGACAAGGGGCCTTAGCCCTCGTTAGCCTCAACGTCATCAACCTGTGGTTTGTCCGTCGTCGAGGCTTTGCCCTCAGCATCTCCGGAATTGGCCTAGCCCTGGGAATTGGCGTATTTCCCCTCATCATCGAAAGCCTAATCAATCAACTCGGTTGGCGACTAGCCTACGCCAGCCTAGGAGGAGTCGTCGCCCTAACCATCCTCCCCCTAGGAGCGCTCCTCTACCGCGACCAACCCGAACGCTACGGCCTACAACCCGACGGCCCCCTCAAAGCCACCCAAACCAGGCCGCTCAACGAAGTCAACTATACCCTCCCCGCCGCCCGGCGCACCCTCACCTTTTGGATATTCACCGCCGGGAGTATCTGCGTTGCCACGTTAATCACGGGCCTAATCTTCCACCACTACTCCATTATGGCCAGTTCAGGGATTGAGCGAGCCATCGCGGCTATGGTGTTTGTCCCCTTCGGAGTCGTAACCGCCCTCGCCAACCTCGTGACGGGCCTATTACTCGACCGCATCTCACCGCGATTTCTCATGGCGGCCATGTTACTGCTACTCTGTAGTGCCTTATTCCTGGCCGTGCGCGTCACAACCCCCGAAGGAATGCTCCTCTACGGCGGGCTATTGGGCTTAATGGAGGGCATGAACGGAGTCCTGAAGTCGGGGGTGTATGCCTACTATTTCGGGCGCTCTCACCTCGGCAGTATCACCGGCTTTGCCACCACCTTGGCCGTCATCGGTACCGCCACGGGGCCGGTGTCTTTTGCCCTCGGATTAGACCACTTCGGCAGTTATGGTCCCGTCCTCGCCCTGACCGCTTTACCCCCCTTCCTGGTGGCTGTGATCCTACTTCTAACCCCCTCTAGGCTGTTTAAGACGTCCCCTTGACATAAGAGGGGGAAGAAGGCAAGAGGCAAGAAGCAAGAGGAACTGTTTGCACTCTTGCGGGTGTCGGATGTCTGGCTATAACAAGCCGCCCAAGAAATCTGAGACATCCTCAAGCACGCCATCCGTCACTGAACCGCTCGTCAAGGCCTCCGCAATGGGAGACAAGGCTGCAAAATCAAGCGCCCCCGTAAACGCGCCCGGATTCGCGACCACAAATTGGAAAAACTCATTCGCCAGCGTCTGAAACTCCGGTGTGGCCACAATCGATTCAATCACACCCAAATCCGACACACTCAGATTGCCAAATAACTCCTCGGCAGCATCGACAAACTCAGGTGTCGTGAAGGTATTTGCTAAAGAACCATCGGTCAACGAATTTAAATTATTGAGCGAATCCAGAGCGCTCTGAATGTCTAATGGCGTAAAATCAACCGAGGAGGAATCGCCAGATCCCGGTGCAGGGGCTTGGGCATCGACAAAATCATCAGCACTAATGGCAGAGGCGGCCACATTGTTGAGAACGGCGATCAGGTCCCCCTCGCGGCGAATCTCTGTATTGGCCCCCGATGATGCAATTTGCAGATCATCGACCGTCACGCCAGGGGCCAGTCGCAGTTTATCAACACCATCTTGGAAATCAACAATCACATCCTCGCCAATCTCCGCCGACGCTGCCACGCTAAAGTGGTCTATCCCATCGCCGCCGGTGAGCGTATCACGACCGCGATCGCCCGACAAGAGATCATTTCCCGGCCCACCGATGACAATATCATTGCCCTGGCCGCCAAACAGGCTATCATTCCCAGAGCCACCGGTGACGGTATCCTCCCCTAAATTGCCAAAGAGGATATTATCCCCAGAACTTCCATCGAGAACGTCATTATCACGGCCCGCCGCCAGAGTATCATTCCCTGCGCCCCCAACGATGCTGTCATTGCCGGCATTGCCGAAGATAATGCGTCCCTCATCGTCATTGCGGGTTACATCGTCTCCCCCAAGTAGGGCGATCGCATCGGGAAAGGCAGAATTACGTAACTGAGCCAGTTCATCAGGCGGCAACTGACTCATAACGATACTGTCATTCCCTTGAGTGGCAATGCCAAAATCAAATCCATCTTCTGTAACAATCGTTAAGACCACAGCCGTAACTCCTCAATTCACAACAAAAATATACAATAAGCTATACCTTATATAGCACCGCAACCTCAGAGATGGGTGAAATAAGGTCAATTTTTTGGTTTAGGCAAAACACCTAGACAAAACACCTAGACAAAACACCTAGACAAAACACCTAGACAAAACACCTAGACAAATTGACTCCAGGCCGCCTCAAAAAAGTCCAGTTCACATTGCATCGCATAACGATAGGTTTGCCGGAGTTGAGGGCGATCGCATCCCTCATGATCCACCACCTCCTCAAGCTGTCTTGCCAACGGCTCAAACTCATCGCTACCATAGGTACAGATCCAATCTGCATATTGATGGTCAGGAATGCCATTTTTGGCTAATTCTCGTCCCAAAAACAGATAGAGTCGCATACAGGGGGACATCGCCGCTGCAATGGTTGCCACATCGGCTTGCCAGGCAGTCGCCAGCAGAAAATCCGTATACCGCCGTGTTGCTGAACCGGCCTCAACTGTTGTAATATCCACATCCCACTCTTGGCTATAACTTCGATGTAGATTCAGTTCCTCAATCACCCCTTGAGTGAGTCGGTGAAACACCTGAAACGTCTCCCAATTGCTGCATTTAGCAGCGGCAACACTATACGCCCGAGCAAAGGCTTGTAGGAAAAAGGCATCTTGCCCAACATAATAGCTAAATGTTTGACGGGGTAAATTGCCCTTCGCGATTCCCTGAACAAATGAATGATTGAGACAGGCCCGAGCCAAGTCCTGATTCGCCTGCCATAAGATTGAAGATAGGGTCATCTCTCCTGTTACGTTCATCAGTTATCGATTTGATTGTTTGACATTAACGTTTGACATTAACACTGTTACTGTGACTCCTACCTACCATGATTATTTGTAACGCCCTTGACGTTCGTCGCCTCGCAGAAGCCGAAGAAGCTCGCTTTGTGGTTACCGTTAATAGCATCCTTACCAGTGTAATTGATCGTCGCAGTCTGTCTCGTGAATTTCCTTGGGCGGTTCAACTTTGGGGTGAGGAATTTGCCCCATTAGACTATCGTCGCGATCGCTGTCTCGTCTCCTGTAGTCCAACCCTCAATAATGGGTTAGCCTACGCCTACGCCAATGCCGCAATTGACGCCTATCAGACGTTCTTAGAAGAATTTGGTGAAACCGCCATTCCTGAGGTGTTTAACTTTATTCTCAGGCTTGGTCGCCATAGTGACTATTATACGGATCGGATGCGATCGCGCTACTCCATCCCCTCAAACGTTCCGCCTCTCGAAGTGCGGCGATCGCTAATTCGAGCTTACGAACAAGGAGAAGTTTGGCAAGATAAACCCTCTCCCTTTACCGAAGAAAACCCCTGGCAAATCCAACTTTCCTATCCCAAAACATCAGCTAAGCCAAAAGTCGCAGCCCATTCCCATCTCCAATAAATCAACTCTAAATTCAATTCAACTCAGTTTAATCCCAAACATTAAAGATAACCCCATCAAACCTAATTTCCCACCATACTAGACTGAGCCAACGAAGGAAGCCAAGTCACAATTGCGGGAAAGCGAATAATCGCCATCAACACCAAAACTTGCAGTAACACAAACTGAGTTGCGCCGCGATAAATGTCCGACGTCTTCACAGATTCCGGTGCAATTCCTCGTAGATAGAATAGGGCAAACCCAAAAGGAGGCGTTAAAAACGACGTTTGTAAATTCGCCCCTAAAATCACCCCATACCAAACCATATCTAAGCCAAAACTTTGCGCCACCGGAGCAAACAGCGGCACAATAATAAAGGCAATCTGAAAGAAATCAATAAAAAAGCCTAACAGAAAGACAACCAACATACTAATCGCCAAAAAACCGACTTCCCCTCCCGGTAAATTGGCCAACATCGTTCGCATCACCGCTTCACCATTCAGCCCACGAAACACCACACTAAAAGCCGTCGAACCAATTAAAATCAACACCACCATGCTCGTAATTCGCAGCGTCGCATCACACACCTGGCGCAATCCTTTCGAGGTGAAGCGTTGATTGGCGATCGCCAACACAATCGCCCCAATCCCCCCTAACGCGCCTGCTTCCGTCGGCGTAGCCACCCCAAAAAAGATACTCCCTAACACCAAAATAATTAACAACAACGGTGGAATCATCGCCTGAAACACCCGACTCAGCAAATGTCGTCCCCGTAGATTACGAACCTCAGCCGGTAACGCGGGCGCCAATTCCGGACGAATCAGAGTAATCACCAACACATGAAGAGCAAACACCGTCGTCATCAACACCCCCGGTAACAACGCACCGACAAATAAATCCCCCACCGAAATTCCCAACTGATCGGCTAGAACCACCAAAACTACACTCGGGGGAATAATCTGGCCCAAGGTTCCCGAGGCGACAATCACCCCCGTCGCCAACTCCTTGTTATAGCCATAGCGAAGCATAATCGGCAGCGAAATCAACCCCATCGCCACAACCGTCGCCGCCACAACCCCCGTCGTCGCCCCCAACAACGCGCCAACAATAATCACGGCTAACGCCAAACCACCACGAACACGGCCAAAGAGAATACCAATCGTTTCTAAAAGCCGTTCCGCAATCCCCGACTTCTCCAACATGGCTCCCATAAAAATAAAATAGGGAATGGCCAGTAGAGTGTAATTGGACATGGTGTTAAACACCTGCAAGGGCAACGTCCCCCACAGCGCCAGATTAAACACCCCCAACGCCGAACCAATCAGACTAAATAGAACCGCCACCCCTCCCAGAGTAAAGGCCACCGGATAGCCAAGCAGGAGCAACACAAACACCCCCGCGAACATGAGGATTCCCAGCCAGTCAAGCATGATCATCTCTCTCCGCTTCAGATGGGCCAGTCACAGATGGGCCAGTCACAGATGGGCCAGTCACAGATGGGCCATTAACAGGGGGAAGGTTCCCTGAAGCCGATGGAGGCGCGATCGCCCCAGAATAGATCCCCCAACTCTTAATAGCTTGAGAGACGCCCTGAGCAATCAGCAGAATAAACATGACCAAAATAAAGCTTTTTATGGGATAACGGGGCAAACCACCGGGATCAGGCGATCCTTCCTGGATGCGCCAAGAGTTCAGCACCGGAGTCCAGGTAAACCAGAGGGCAAACCCACAAAAAGGCAACAAAAATAGGAGCGTTGCGATAAAATCAGCCAGAGCTTTACGGCGGGGTGGCCAGCCACTGTAGAGAACATCCATACGAACATGATCATTCTCTTGCAGAGTATAGGCCGCACCCAACAAGAACACTAAACTAAACAAATACCATTGAGTTTCAATCAGCCCATTGGAACTGAGGTTCTGTCCTAGGGCATTGCCCAGATAACGTCCCACGACGTTAAACCCGCCCACCAAAACCATTAACAGGACGAGCCAACCGCTCAGACGACCAATCACTCTGTTCATCCGATCAATTGATCGGGCCAGACGCAGTAGTGTATGCAACCGTTGTTCTCCTAAACGTACAGCACAGTTGAGGGGATTCGTATTTTACCCCACCGGTGGAGAGGGGATGGACGATTAAAAAAACTTGAGATAGGGAGAGAGTTCGTTGTGAAAAGGGTTTGTTATCCGTTGTGGAGCCGCAGTGGGATCGGCGCGATCGCCGTGACCCTGATGGCCCTATCTGGGACCGTCGTCTATAGTCACGAACCGCCTCAACTCAGCCAAGACTCCAACCCCTCCCGCGTCTTCATCCAACGCATTGACGTGCGTGGGAGCAGCCGCTTTAGCGCCTCAGAACTGGCGGAGTTAACGGCGCCCTACGAAGGCCAAGAACTAAGCCTAGAGGACTTACAAACCCTCGCCGACGAGATCACCCAACTCTATCTAAATCAGGATTATCTCACCTCTCGCGCCCTGCTGCCCCAGCAAGACATTGTCGATGGGGTGGTGGTCATCGAGGTGATTGAAGGGCGCGTGAGCGAAATTGAGATTGAAGGGAACGATCGCCTCAATGCGTCCTTCATCCGCGATCGCCTGCAACGGGCCGCCGGAGTTCCCCTCAACACCGCTCGTCTCGAAGACGAACTGCGACTGCTGCGAGCCGATCCCCTCTTTGACCAAGTTGAAGCCAACCTGCGTTCAGGAGAGAACCTCGGAGAAAGCCGCCTCCTGGTGCGGGTGCAAGAAGCCAACCCCCTGCAAGTGAGCATCAGTACCGATAACTATTCCCCCCCGAGCATTGGCGGCGAACGGCTCAACTTAGGACTCACCCATCGTAATCTTGTGGGGGTCGGCGATCGCTTCAGCGTCGAGTACAACCTCACCTATGGCGACGGCCTAGACTTCATCGACATTGGCTATGAGATTCCCGTCAACTCCCGAGATGGTCGCCTCCAGCTACGAGTCGCCCCCAGCCAGAACGAAGTCACCCAAGCCCCCTTCGATCAACTCGATATCCGGGGAGAATCCAGCCTCTACGAAGTCCGCTATCGCCATCCCCTGCAACGCACCTCTGAGCAAGAATTTGCCCTGTCTCTGGGATTTTCGTGGCAAGATAGCCAAACCTTCTTTCTCGATAACCCCGAACCCTTGGGTTTAGGTCCCGACGCCTCCGGACGTAGTGAAACTCGCGTGATCAGCTTTGGCCAGGATTATATTCACCGTCAAGTGGATGGGGCCTGGGCGTTGCGATCGCAGCTGCGGTTCGGAACCGGCCTCTTTGACGCCACCAACAACTCTGGTAACCTCCCCGACGGCCAATTCTTCAGTTGGACCGCCCAAGCCCAACGAGTGCAACGACTCCATCGCGATCATCTCCTCGTAGCCCGTCTAGCCGTCCAATTCTCCCCCGATCCCCTTCTTCCCTCACAACAGTTTGTCATGGGCGGTGGTCAATCCCTACGGGGCTATCGTCAGAATGTGCGGGCCGGAGATAATGGGATTCGCCTCTCGATCGAGGATCGGATTACCCTAGTGCGAGATGCTTCGGGACAATCGACCCTACAAGTCTTACCCTTTGTGGATATGGGCGTCATCTGGAACCATAGCGACAACCCCAACCCCGAACCTCGCCAACAATTTTTAGCCTCCTTGGGACTGGGGGCTATCTGGGAACCCAGTCCTGGGTTAAGTTTCCGCATTGACTATGGCGTTCCTCTCGTGGATTTAGACGATCGCGGCGAAAATATCCAAGATGACGGCTTTCACTTCCGAGTTGGCTATGAATTTTGACGAGCAATCGGCTCTAGGATGGGGTTGAGGTCAAACCAAGATCCAATCTCATCGCGGTATTCATAGACGAACATACTGCTAATGAGCAGGTCATAACTGTCATCGCCAGCGACTTGTTTGCGTTGATGAACTTGCTTTAACAAGGCCCATTCATCCTCGGTAATGGCGTATAACATACGATCGCGCCGTTCGCGAATCACCACCTCTAATCCTTGACGGGATAGGGGTAATTGTCGTTCTTTCATAATCCACGTATTGAGAAACCGCAAAATCTCCCGCACATGACCCCCACTCAACCGACATAAATCATTGAACAAATCCAAGGATTCAAAAAGATCTAAAATTCCCGTATGTCGTTCTGACTCTTGCTGATGGGGAAAGGCTCGTGTCAAAATCATTTGCCGCATTTTCTCCATTCCCTCTAGGTGATCGGTTCCATCTCGATGACAGACTGGAACCATTGGTAATAGCTTCGGATCAGTGCCAAAGCGACTGGTGAGGGGATTGAGATCATTAGAGTAGAGCAACGCCAAGGGCATGGTATAAATAACATGACATTGAAGTTGTCGCAGTTGTTCACCGCGATCAACAAATAGATATTCCGGTTGTGTTCTCCCCCAGGGTTTAATGGTTTTTTCGACGCGATCTAAGTTATCGACAATGACCACTAATCCTTGTTTTCCGAGAGTTTTGAGTTTGGCGATCGCCGGCTCAATCAATTCACGGTTAATCGCGTCAATAATGTTGGTCGTTCGCACTTCCAAATATTCCCGTAACTTACCTCGCAATTCGGGACTATTGCGGGCTTTAGCCGAGATTTTACCAATCCCCAACGCCACCAGTGATAACCCCTCAGAATCCGCCTCAAATTGTCCCAAACCGGGAATCCCCACTTCTGCCGAAAAACTGCCTTTTCCCTCGGTACTAGCTTGCACATTTCCCAACCCCGGAACATCCAATTCAGCGGCGAGATCAATCTCCGTTTGCAAAATCCGGGCCGCCCCACGCAGCAGTCGTTGTAAGCCTCGCGGCGCATCGAGTTCAAGCTGTTCGAGTTCTCCTAAACTTTCACTAATGCGACGGGCGATCGCCAACAAGATATCGGTGACATCAATATCCCCCATTTCCAAGTCTTGGGAGGACTCAAAGTAGATAACATGAAACTGTTGTTCTCGCAGTTCATTGGCTAAGCGCAAGAGTTCCGTAGATTTCCCACATCCTAGATGTCCGGTAAACAATTGTACGGTGGGTTCATCGGGGGAGAAAAAGCTAATTTTATCGCGCATTTCGGCAATAGTCGAACCACCACGAACGCTAGAAAAATCAATATAGAGTTCGCGATCGCTCGCCTTAGAAAAATCCAAAGTTCGACTAGGATTAGTCGCCCGATACAACTCTCGAATATCTAGCATAAACTCAATTTACCCAATAAATAAACCATCTTAAAACCCCAATCAACACGTTCCCCTTGCCTTCTTCCCCCTGTTCCCTGTTCCCTGTTCCCTGTTCCCTTCTTTTGCCTCTTGCCTCTTGCCTTCTTCCCCCTGTTCCCTGTTCCCTGTTCCCTATTCCCTATTCCCCTTCTCACCCCAACCCCTGACACAACAAGTCACGATGTAAATTTGCCCGATCAATGGTGGCTTGAATACGAGTTTTTGACAACGGTTCCCCATTCGCATAATACTCAATCCACGCCTGACTAATCTCCGTAGACTCCTCAGGCAAATCCTCAAGTTCCCAACCCGGAAGATCGAACTCCTGCAAAAATTGCGTCACCTTGGGATCATAACTGAGTCCCCAACAGCGACAGCCCTCAGCCGCTGCCGCAATCAGTCCATGGAGGCGCATGGAAATCGCCATCTCAACCCCGCGAAATAGCCCCTTCAAGGCACGAGGATCGTCAGATTGCCAAAGATAACGGTTTTCGGGTAATCGGGCGTAAATCGTCCGTGCCAGGTCCAGGTCTTGACTCGGCTGGAAGGGAACCAAGAAGATCGAGGCTTGAGTAGCCGTCTGAAAGGCAGCGATCGCCGTAATCAGGCGTTCGAGGCGGGCCGGCGTGAACTGAGGATGAGGGCGTACAATCACCGCCACACGGGGGGCCGGTAGATCCCAAAGTCCCTGAGGCGATCGCGACTCCAAGGCCCAAACCGGATCGGGGGCTAGAGTGAAGGGAATCCCCCAATCATTGAGACAAGCCGCCGAATTGCGATCGCGCACCGTCACCACATCACAGCCAGCGAGACAGCGACGAGTCAGGGACTGAGTCCACGGTCGAGACAGGGGACCGATACCCTGGGCTAAGGCGATCGTCCGTAGGCCCAACTGTTGAGCCAACCCCATCAGTCCCCCATAATAGAAGGGATTAAGGGCGCTACTACTATCCTGCATTAAACTGCCGCCGCCCCAAATAAAACTCTGAGCCGATCGCAGCGCCGTTAAAATCTCAAAGGTCGCCTTGCGGGGAATCGCCTCAACTCCATAGCGATCGCGGGTAAACTGAGGATTCCCCGACAACACCACCGGAGTCACCGACGTCGGTAACATCTCCAATAGGGCCGCCAACAGGGCTTCATCCCCCATATTTCCCATACCATAGTAGCCACAGAGAACGGCTCGTTCGCTTGCCATGTTTTTACTCGTAGAGACGGCTTGATCCTCCAAGATGCTTTAGGGTCAACGCCTTGCCTCCCTTAGCCTACAACAAACTCTCCCGCCGTTGGCACAGACCCACCCGAATCAACACCGGTCCGGGAACTCTCCCGAGAACAGCAGATCAAAAACAGCGAATTAAAAACACCCCCCTAAAACAGACCGATGAAAACAGTTGTAACAGCAGCTTGGAGGCGGCTTAACTTTGTTTTAAACTAAGCAAGATTTAACTTGCCCTCAACTTGCCCTCAACTTGCCCTCAACTTGCCCTATGCACGCCCTTTCTCTTCCCACTTGGATGGTTCATGTCTCTAGCGTCATCGAATGGATTGCCGCCATTTGGCTAGTCTGGCGCTATGGTGAACGTCTCAAGAATCCCGCTTGGAAAGGGTTGGCCGTGGCCATGCTGCCGGCCCTGGTTGGGGCAATGTGCGCCTGTACCTGGCACTTTTTTGACAACGCCCAACGGTTAGAATGGCTGGTAACTCTTCAAGCCTCTATGACAGTGCTGGGTAACTGCACCGTGTGTTTAGCCGCCGCTTGGATTTGGCGACGATGGCATAATCCTCTGAATCAAGATACCCTAAACACGACTGACGGGGTGGAGAAGTCTTGAAAGTTATGTTGAGTTACGTCGAGAATCAGCGCGTCAAGAATTAGCGGTTAAGATTTGAGTCAGTCTGTGAGCGGGAGGTAGATGATGGAACAGTGGGACTTTCTAATTCAACGAGAGGGCGATCGCGTTTGGCTTCCTCTCGGGGAGGGGCAAACTCGCCTCACCCCAGGACGCTATCGAGTCGTGGCGCGTACCTCAGTCACAGATGCGGTGACCGAGGTCTGTGTCCGTTATGAACCCCAGTCTGAAGCCGGGGGGACAGGACAGTTTTATCGCACCACCCGTCAAACCGATGAAGATGGCACGATTTTAGTCCTCCCGGCCACGGATTTGAGTGCTGGCCTGTGGTCACTGTCCTGTTCGATGGCGGCCCTGAGACGCGATCGCCCCGATGATCCCCCTCAAGGACAGGTTCGGCTACGGGTTGAGGCGCCGGCGGTCGATCTCCCCGACTCTCCCCCAGCCGCGTCCCCGGTGACGGAACCACCTCAGCCTCCCGTCGCCCCAATCGCCAAGGACACCCCCCCGACTGAGGAACCCCAGATCGGCGATCGCCAAGACCTGGATTTACGGTTACAACTCGCTCAAGACAACTATCGTCTCCCAGACCGAGAACCGTTAGTCTTATCGGGACGAGTCGACTGTCTCTCGGGTAACTCTGGGACGTTATCGGGGTTGCACCTGCGGATTCGCTTACGAGAACCCCAAAGTTTGCACGTGGTCGCCACCCTACAACGGCTATTACCCCGTCAAGCGGCCCCGCTTGAGTTTTCCTATCCGGTGACGATTCCTGAGTCTTGTCAAAGCCGTCTCATTTTGGGAGAGGTGGTTCTCTGTGATGCGGTTCCGACCGTGTTGGCGAAACAGTCTTTTGTGGTGACAGCGGGTTTAGAGATGCTTTTGAATGAGTTGGCCGATGGCCAGATCGATCGCTCTCTAATTGAGCGATCGCAGCCCCAGTCTCGTCCCCAGTCTCGTCCCAATGCTCGTCCCAATGCTCGTCCCCTCAACCCCCAAAGTTCCGACAGCCTCCCGGCGGCCCGTGACAGCAATCCCAATCTGCAACAGGCTCTTCCGCCTCGTCTGAATCTGGGGCCATCCTCCGGGAAGAAACCTCTGGATCTGCCCAGTTTTGGGAAACCCTTACCGCAACCCCTAGAGAATCCCTTTGGCGAGTTGCAACAGCCGAGTCCTTCCCCGAGTTTCCCAGACCTTCCTGAGCAAACGCCCCTGAGTCCCGCTCCCCTCGTCCCTGAACCCTCCCCAGATGCGGCTGATGAGACGAATGAGGTCTCTGAAGTGAGGTCTAGCCCCACTTCAGAGACCTCAGAGGAGGAGAGGGATTTGGCCTCACCGCCCGAGTCGGCGATCGCCCCCAGTCTCGATGGAGGATTAGCCCCGAGTCGCTTCAGTTCTCGGCTCAACGATATCGCCCACAACGACGACCTCTCGGACTGGCTCAACGCACGGGCGCAACAGGCCAATGACAGCAATCCCTTCAGTCTCGGCGATGATTTTGAGTCGGCCCTGGAGGAAGCCTCAGAGGTGGTGGTTGATGAGGATCCCACAGAACCGCCCCCCTCGGTGGCGAAATTGGCCGCGACGCCGCCTCCAGAGCAGCCGGTTCCCACGCCCGAGTTGATTGTTCCCACCCATACCCTGGCCGTGGGTCGTCCGGCCTTGATTCGGGTGCGACTGAAGCAGACGCCGCAGCGAGTCTATGTGAAACTCTGGATTCACGATCGCCAAAATCAGCTTCTTCTCGATGGTCCCCGTTGGCTGACAGACTTCTTTCCCGTCGATGATGATCTCGTCGAATCCATGATTCGTTTAACCATCCCTCAAGGCGGGGTGGAATTGCAATTTGAGGCCATCGCCGTGGATATGGATTACGAGCGCGAGAGTTATAAGGTGGCGATCGCCCGTCGCGTCTCTCCCCCCGGACTCCCGAGTCTACCCCTCAGCAGCAAACCTGACCCCTAGCATCGCCACTCGCCGCCCTAAATGGGCCACCATCAAAAAAACGCCACAAAAAGACCCCCTTACCATAAGAGGGTCTTTTTGTCAAGACTGGCTTGGCTTGAATCGGTCAACTTAACGTTGAATCAAGCCAAACCTCGCTTAGCTGAGCTTACATCGCTGAGCCAACGCCGACATAGGCTCCGTAGAAAAAGAGTCCTACCACGGCTAAAATACCCATTCCCGCGACCGTAGCTACGATCCAGAGGGGGATTCTTGCATCTCCAGACATAATCGAATTCTCCTGTTTAACGTGATGTGACGTGAGCAATGAAACCACTAGAGGCGAGGGTGGGATCTAGTTAAAGAAGTAACTCGAAAA
The DNA here is from genome assembly GCA_900149785.2 of Phormidium lacuna HE10JO. Classification (GTDB taxonomy): domain Bacteria; phylum Cyanobacteriota; class Cyanobacteriia; order Cyanobacteriales; family Geitlerinemataceae; genus Sodalinema; species Sodalinema lacuna_A. The sequence continues at coordinate 80,260 of FSSI02000014.1, forward strand.
CAGCACACCCAGCACGAAAATTAGTAGTAACCCTAAGTACAGTGATGTACGGTTGAGTTCAACCGGCTGGCGGTTCGGGTTCTTTTGACGAGTTGGCATGGTTAGATCCTAACGTTGAATAAACTGCATCGCGGCGATCGCACCGAGAAAGAACACTGAAGGAACTGCCAAAGTATGAACAGCAATCCAGCGAATTGTAAAAATGGGATAGGTAACGGGTTCAGACGGGGAACGATTTGTCATGGTTAAAAACCTCTCATTAAAAAACTCAGAAACTCAGTTATTTGATAAACTGTTCAATTTGCTGACGACCTTCAAAGCGATCCGAGACGATCGGCAATTCCAGACGTTGTTTCGTGTAGTACTCATCGGGACGAGGCGTTCCGAACGCATCATACGCCAAACCCGTACTCACAAAAAACCAACCCGCAATAAACAGCATTGGGATGGTGACCGCATGAATCAGCCAATAGCGGACGCTGGTAATAATATCTGAAAACGGACGTTCTCCAGTTGTGCCTGCCATGTTTGTTAAAATCCTCCTCTCGACAGTGTTAAAATCTACGATCTATGATACAAAAACAACGATACACCTACAAGCAACCGCACCCAACAATCATGAGAACGGTTGCACATCGGGATCATGTTAGGTCTTGGCTGGGGTTATAGCGAAGCAACGTTCCTCGTTGTCCCAGAACGAATCCGAGATCCGGTTGAATAAACTTCACCCGGTTGAAATTCGAGGGAACCTTTTCCACCTGACGATCTTTGAGCCAGGTTTCACCCCCATCGTTACTATAGAGCAAGTTGGCACTTCCACCGACGAGCCAAACATCATTGGGGGTTTGATAGGCCAAATCCAACAGTCCCCAACTCGTGGACAACTCAGGATACTGAGGCTCTTCCCAGGCTTCGGGATCTTGAGCATCCCCGAACTGAAGCATTCCACCGCGACCTAATACCCAAAGATTACCGTCGGGGGTGAACCCCATATTTTGCAATCGTCTAGCACTGTGACGGTTAAACGGTTGCCAGCTTTGGTTTTCATTATCCCAGACCGAATAGAAGTTACCGCGCGACGACACCGCCACATAACTTCCATCCGCCGAACGGGAAATATTACGAAAGACTCCCAAGGCTTCTTCGACCAATCCCTTCCAATTTTGCGCATCATTGGTGGTGCGATAAATCGCGCCAACATTGGTGGTCATCTCCGCCGAATGGGGACCCGTGGCCACAATGGTACGGGGACTTCCGGGCAGCTTATCACTTAAGGGAACTCGTTCCCAGCGATCGCCCCCATCGGTCGTATGGAGTAAAATGGCCGGTTCCCCAACAATCCACCCCTCATTCCCATAAAAACTAACCGAATCAAAGGTGACCGACTCGCCACCCAAATCCAGAGAACGAGCCGTCCAAGTCTGACCCTGATCCGTCGTTTCAAACAGGCTTCCTTTGTTCCCCACCAGCCAGCCTCGGGACAAATCATCCGTAAAGGCCACATCAGCAAATGTCGCTTCCGTGGGTAAAGATTCTACCACCCACGGGTTGACCTCTAAAGAGGGGGTGTACTTACAGCCTGCCAGCAAAAAGACCACCGCGATCACCATCGCGATTGATTTCAAACGGTGCAGCATAGCATTCATCGTTGTCGCAGTTCTTTCAATAATCACCAGTACTCATGCGCAATTACTCATGGGCAATTTAACCTAGGCTTAACCGAGGCCGTAGAGACTCAACATAAACAGAACCCCTAACCCTAAGCCACCAAAAATCAATAAGGTCTTTTGCGTGGGTGTCAGCGTATTGACCCCCAAACCATAGGAAAAGTTCTCCTTAAAACCTGATGCTGTGCCTTTGGGACCAACATTGGCAAAAGATTGTTTACGCGCACCACAGACGGGACACCGCCAGCGATCGGGAACCTCCGCAAACGGCGTTCCGGCCGGCACATTACCGTTATCATCGCCGAGTTGCGGCTCATAGACGTAACCGCAAGCGAGACATTCATAGCGATCGCGCTCTGGAGGAGACGCTTGTTGCTCCGTTTGCTCGCGTTGCGGTTCCTGTTCAGGTTGCAGCTCGTTGGACTCTTGAGTATCCATGACTTCGCACTTGCAAGGGGTTCTATCAGCTAACGTGAATCAGCCAAGTCTTAAAAATCTGTTAATTATTATGACATAGATTAAGTCCATCACCGAATCCCCGCGAAACCTATTTTCGGGAAAATCGCCCAAAATGCTTATAGCGTCGGGCATAGAGCCTAATCCGTCTGCCTCAACCCATTCAGTGCTTCCTGTCCAATTGCCCCCAACTTTCTCAGAATTGCCCTCAGACTCAGGTTTGAGGCAGCCGTCAGCGCACCGTCATTCCGACGCGATCGCCCTCGGCCTCGCTCGCAGAGCGGTAACATAAAGGCTAGACAACCCCATACTTGCCAGCTAATATCGACTCTTTTAGACAACCCAACCCATCTATGACCTACTGCTTAGGGATTATCAACCGCGACGGACTTATTTTTGGCGCCGACTCTCGCACCAATGCCGGAGTCGATTATATTTCTACCTATCAGAAACTCTTTGACTTTTGCGTTCCGGGCGATCGCACCATCGTCCTCTGTACCAGCGGCAGTCTCTCAGTCACCCAGGCCGTCATGAACCATCTGCGACAGGACATCAAACAAAGCAAAGATCGTAACCTCCACACCCTACCCACCTTCTACGACGTCGCCCGCTACATCGGCAACACCCTACGAGACATCCAAGAGATCGATCGCCCCTGGCTCGAACGAGATAAAATCGACTTCCAATGTAATATCCTCGTCGGCGGGCAAATCAAAGGAGAAGACCCACAACTGTTCCTCATCTACTCCCAAGGGAACTTCATCCAAGCCACCCCCGAAACCCCTTTCCTACAAATCGGCGAAACCAAATACGGCAAACCCATCCTCGATCGCGTCCTCCACTACGATACCCCCCTCGACCTGGCCGTGAAAGCCGCCGTCCTCTCCATCGACTCCACCATGAAATCCAACATTTCCGTTGGTCCTCCCCTCAACGTTCTCATGTATCAACGGGATAGCTTCGAGATTCATCACCGCCTGCGACTACGACTCGGAAGTCCCTATCTCGCCACCATTCGCCGCTATTGGGAAGAATCCGTCCGCAAAACCTTTGAAGAGATGCCCGACATCGAATGGCAAGATGACGTGGGCGCCAACAAACAGGAAGTGTTAATTGACTAAATTGACTAACGTCATCGACTCACTCAATTGAGTCTTCGACGACCCCCGTCTCCCCGTCCCTTCGCCTATGACAACCTTCCCTTTCCTCCATCATGACTGCCACCTCTGACTTTCTCCGTCAACTCAACCCCTCCCAACGCACCGCCGTCCAACACCACCAAGGGCCGCTTCTCGTGGTGGCCGGCGCCGGTTCAGGCAAAACTCGCGCCCTCACCTACCGCGTCGCCAACCTGATTGTGAAGCATCGGGTTGACCCAGAACAAATTTTGGCCGTCACCTTCACCAACAAAGCCGCCAAAGAAATGAAAGCGCGGGTTGAAACCCTCTTTGCCCAAAACCTAGCCGCCCAAACCCATCAAAAACCCCTCGAAGCCCTAGATTTAGCCGAACAAACCCAACTGCGATCGCGAGTTTGGCGCACCTACATCAAACCCCTCTGGATTGGCACCTTCCATAGCCTCTGCGGCAAAATCCTCCGCTTCGACATCAACAAATATCGAGACGAAAACGGCCGACAATGGACCCGGTCCTTTACCATCTTCGACGAATCCGACGTTCACGCCCTCGTCAAAGATATCGTCGTCAACCAACTCAACCTCGACGATCGCAAATTCAACCCCAAAACCGTCCGCTACGCCATCAGCAACGCCAAAAACAAAGGCTGGTCCCCCGCCGACGTTGAACGCAACGACGCCAACTATCGCGGCCGTACCATCGCCGAAGTTTACCGCGCCTACCAAGATCGACTGGCCGCCAACAACGGCCTCGACTTCGACGATCTCATCCGCGTTCCCGTCGAACTCTTCCAACAGAACCCCGATGTCTTGCAATACTGGCATGACAAATTCCGCCATATCCTCGTTGACGAATATCAAGACACCAACCGCACCCAGTACAACCTGATTCGCCTGTTGGCCACCAACGGCCAAAACCCCCGAGACTTCGACAATTGGCCCAAACGTTCCGTCTTTGTCGTCGGCGATGTTGACCAATCCATCTATAGTTTTCGCATGGCCGACTTCACCATTCTCCTAGACTTTCAGCAGGATTTTGGCGACGGCTTAGACGACGACTTGACCCAAACCATGGTCAAACTCGAAGAGAACTATCGCTCGACTCAAACCATCCTAGAGGTGGCTAACTTCCTCATTGAACGCAACACCGAGCGCATCGAGAAAGTGCTACGGCCCACCCGAGGCGAGGGAGAGCCAATTTGTATCTATCGGGCCGACGACGAACGGGAAGAAGCCGACTTTGTGGCCTCACAAATGACCGCCCTGATGCGAGAAAACCCTGAACTGAACTGGGGCGATTTCGCTATCCTCTACCGCACCAACGCCCAATCTCGCAGTTTTGAGGAACTGCTGGTGCAACGCAACATCCCCTATCAGGTCATCGGCGGACTGCGCTTTTACGATCGCCGCGAAATCAAAGACGTACTAGCATATTTACGCGTCATTGTCAACCCTGCCGATAGCGTCAGTCTCAAACGGGTGATTAACGTCCCCAAACGGGGCATCGGCAAAACCACCCTCGCCAAAATCGATGCTGTCGCCCAACAACTGAATGTTCCCTTCTGGGACATCATCAGCGACGAAACCTCCATTCGCACCGTCGCTGGCTCTCGGGCCAAGCGTATCCTCGAATTTGTCGAACTCATCCAAGGCCAACAAGCCGTCGTCGATAACAGTGAGGCCACCGAGATCTTTACCGCCGTCATCGAGGAATCCGGCTATATCGAAGCCCTCAAACAAGAAGGAACCGAGGAAGCCGAAAACCGCCGTCAGAACGTCGAAGAACTCTACAACGCCCTGGTGCAATATGGCGAGGAGAGCGAAGATACCTCCCTCAGCGGCTTTCTCGCCAGTGCGTCCCTCGCCTCAGACTTAGATAACCTCGATGACGACGATAGTGCCGTATCTCTAATGACCTTGCATTCAGCAAAAGGGCTAGAATTTCCCGTTGTCTTTGTGGTGGGGATGGAAGACGGACTTTTTCCCAACTATCGCAGCCAACAAGATCCCCGCGCCCTCGAAGAAGAACGGCGACTCTGTTATGTGGGGATTACCCGCGCCCAAGAACAACTGTTTCTCTCCCACGCCCTCAGTCGTCGTCTCTGGGGACAAGTTCAAACCGCCGCCCCATCTCAGTTTTTGGGGGAACTCCCCCGCGAGTTCATTAAAGGGAATACCCAGCCGCGAAACCGCATCGCCGCCAAGGGTAAGGGGTCCACCGCCTCTAACCGAGCGCAACTGACGCAAGACTGGAAGGTGGGCGATCGCGTCGTTCATGACCACTTTGGCATGGGGGAAGTCTCGATGATCTTCGGCAACGCCCCCAAACTCTCCCTAGCGGTGAAGTTTGCCCGGGCCGGTCAGAAAATCATTGATCCTAAACATGAACCGATGCAACGACTGTGATGATTCATGATCAACCGTAGGATCAACCCTCGTCAACAACCCGAGGGGCATTTCCCAAAAATGGGGCGATCGCCTGAGACAATCCCCATTAAAATCAGAAGGTTAGACGAGACGAGATAGAGAACCCATGCTGAGGCGGATCGTACAGGGGATCATTAACTTTTTCCGAGGTTTATTTGGCGCAACCGCCCCCCAGGAATCAGTCACACCGTCCCCGTCGTCATTGAGCGACACCGAATACGAATACTACTTCCTACAACTGCTCGATGGCGTGAGTCAAGGTTGGAGTGGGGTTAAAGTGGAGCGTTTCTTCGAGGTGTTGAGCGATCGCGCCAGCGATGAACAGTGGATTGCTTGGTTGCATCGCTTCGGCAACGCTCGTCTACTCGACGATCGCCCCCAAGGGGAACTCGGCCAAAAACTCGTGGCCCTGAGTCAAAGCAGTTCACGACATATCGCCACCCTCGCCGGCGAAATTGGGCGCAAACTCTGCGATCAGGCCAATGTATCAACCACCGCCCCGGCTACCCCAGAACCGGCCCCAGAACCCGAACCCGAATCGGAGACGGAGACTCAAGCCGAGAGAGAAGCCGACGCCGCCAATCAGGAGGCTGAAGCCAAACGCTGGATGCAACTCGGCATCGAACAACTCGATCAAGACAACAACGAGGCGGCCTTACTGGCCTTTGATCGCGTTCTCCTGGCCGATCCCGAGAATCTACAGGCTCTCATCTATCGCGGTGATGCCCTCGCTGAACTCAAACGCTTGCGGGAGGCCCTGGCCGTCTATCAGCAAGCCGTGGAACTCAACCCCAACTCCGCCGAAGCCTGGAGTCATCTCGGCGATCTACAACATGAAATGAAACGGCCTCAAGCGGCCTTAGACAGTTGGGATAAAGCCCTGGCCATCAATCCCCAAGATATCCAAACCTGGATTCACCGAGGTGTGGCCTTGGGCTTACAACTCAAACGTTGGGATGAAGCCCTCGCCACCTGGGATAAAGCCTTGGAACTCGATCGCCACGACTCGGATATTTGGTTTCGTCGGGGTGTGGCTTTAGCTAGTTTAGAACGCTGGCAAGAGGCCATTGAGAGTTGGGATACCGCCTTAGAACTCAATCCCTATTTCCGAGATGCTTGGATCAATAAAGGGGTAGCCCTACAGAAGTTAGGCCGGTATGAAGAAGCGATCGAGGCCAATAATCGGGCCTTGGGGTTAGATCGCGCTCAAGAACAGCCAGCGGTGGCGTCAGGAGATCTCAAGGCCTCGGTGGTTGAACCTGATGCCAATCGCCCTCGTGATGCCGCCAGTGACGCGCAAGAAGTCGATCAACTCTATCAGAAAGCCCAGGAACAAGCCCAGGGGCAAAATTATCATGCTGCATTGCGGTTTCTCGAACGAGCCTTAGCCCTCAATCCTGATGATGCCCGTCTCTGGCGAGAACGAAGTTTGAATTATCAGGCTCTCGAAGAGTTTGAAGAAGTGGTGACGGCCTGCGATCGCCTCCTGGAACTCGATGGCGAGGATCTGCAAGGCTATCGACTACGAGCGAAGGCCCTGCAACAGCTTCATCGCTGGGAGGAGGCCAATCAGACCTGGGATATCATTGTCGAACGTCAACCCGATGATCGCCAAGCCTGGATGAACAAGGGCATCGTGTTGCAAAAATTAGGCCGCTACACCGAAGCCATTGAAGCCAACAAACGAGCCATTTAGTCGGGATGCGGCCAGCCTCCTGGGGCCGGCTTTCCTTGCCAAAACCCGTCCAGAAGTAACCGTTGTTCAGCCCGGGCGATCGCCTGGGCCTGACGCTCTAAATTGTCGGGACTGAGGCAGACTCCAGTGACACCGCAGCGGATAAACGCTTCTAGGGCGCGATCGCCAGAGACTGGGGCCAGGGAATCGGCACAGATGGTACAGGGAATGTTGAGGCGACGGGCGTTGAGGGCTAAACGGGCGATCGCATCCAAAACCGCCGGATGAGTGACATCGAAATGGGCGGCCACTTGGGGATCGTCGCGATCAAAGCCCAGAATCAATTGACTCAAATCATGGCTGCCGATGGCAATTCCCTGCACTCCAGCCTCGACATACTCATCAAGCAACACCGCGACGGAGGGAACTTCGGCCATTAACCAACATTGAAACCCCGGAGATTCGTCTAAGCCTCGTTCCTGAATCCGGGTTTGAGCCGCCTTAAACTCCTCTAGGGAGCGGACAAAGGGCAAAATCAAACGCAGGTTGTCATATCCGGCCTGCTGGACTTGGGCTAGGGCGGTGAGTTCGTCTTCAAAGTGACGAGCATCCTGGGTATAGGCCAGGGTTCCTCGTAGGCCGAGGGCTTGTCCGGGCCGTCCTCCATCCTGGCTGCGATAGTACACCGGGCGGGGCGCGAAGGCTTCGGCGATCGCCCTTAAGCCCTCACTCAAGTGGTGCAGCCGCTCTGGGGGTGGGTATTGACTCAGGGAGAGGCTTTGGGCCAGCAATTCTGAGCGGACTAAGCCCACGCCATCGACGGGAAGTTGCGCGAAGGAGGAGGCAAGCTGAGGTTGACTGAAGGAGAGAAACAGCTCGGTTCCATGAACGCGAAGGGTTGGAGACATTGGGGTGCGTGAAGAGGCCCGGATGGGAGAAGATACCGGCAAATTGGGGGCTGGGTTGAGATAGACTTGGCCGCGATCGCCGTCGAGATAAATCGCCTGTCCCGCTTCGACCTGCTGGGTTAAATTGGCGACTCCCATAACGGCCGGAATGCCCAATTCCCGCGCCCAAATGGCACCGTGGCTGGTACGGCTGCCGCTTTCGCTGATGAGTCCAACGAGATGTTGGCAGGGCGGGGCATCTTGCGGCTCAAACTGGGGAACGACCAAAATTTGTGGTGTTGGCGGGGCCTGGCCCGTCTGGTCTTGAAGATCTAGATCTCTTAACCGACAGACTACACCATAGACTTGACCCCCCGAGGCGGCGATTCCCTGGAATTGGCTAGGCTGACGGGTGCGAGTAGCTCCCGTTGGCTGGGTCAGAGTGGGAAGGGTTAGGCTGGCTGAGCCTTGGGGATAATATTGGCTAATGTACCAGGTTGGGGGAGCGTCTGGATGCGGCTGAGTTAAAACCCATTCGAGATCGGCTCCCCTATGTTGCCCGAGGTGCTGATCGTCTAAGTGCTGATAGAGGTGTTGGGCGTGATGACGCAGTTGTCGCAATAGGTTGGGTTTGAGAACGGGTCCCTGGGGGCGATCGCTATCCACGGCGACCACCTGAATCTCGCCGGATTTGGGACATAGGGCATCGTAACAGAGGCAGGCTCCGGGGTGATGCTGGCGGATTTGACCGGTGTTGGCGTCGAGTTGATAGCGTTCGGGATCGATACCGCCGTTCCACAGGCTTTGAGGTAAGCCCCGAGTGGCAATGATAGTCAAGACATCTCGACGTAGGTTGAGATGTCCTGAAACCGGGGTTGGCCGTAGGGGTTGGATGAGAATCCCTAGGTAGATTTGGTCTAGGGGAATTTTAGCCCGTTGCCAATAGAGGAGACAGCGGGCGCGGAAGAGTTCAGCCCAGGCTTGTTTGAGGGTTTGGCCGAGCTCGGTGCGATCGCATGAACTGACGTGACTCTCTAATAAGGCCGCCATGTCGAGAGGATTGTGGTCTGGCCGCAGGGTCTCAATATATAAGGATGGATAAAACATCAGGTGAGCCGCATTGAGAGGCTCAATGGCGTGACTGAGGTCAGCGGCGATGGCCTCGGGAAGTTCTACATTCAGCAGGGCCTGACGGATCTGTTGGGCGATGGCCTGGAGTTGTCGGGAATCATCAGTTTGCAGATGCAGGGGGCTATGGGAGAGTTCCGCAAATAGAGGATCGCGCCAGGGGGTGGTCTCCCACACCTCTCGCAGCAGTTGTGCTGACACCACCACTCCGGGCAAAATCGGCTCCGGGTGGGCGGCTAACTGACTCAGGTAATAGGCCCGATCGCCCAACCAGGGCCGGGGAACTCCCTCACAAGCGGTGAGTTGAAAAACATCTGCCACGGAATTTTGAAGTTTTGCGATCGCTCTCCCGTCGATTGTAACGCTCTCGTCATCTTGCCCCCCAGAATCGGCTGCGATTCGTCAGTCCGTGGGACTACTGAGGTTCCCGGAGCGACCCCATCTTCACACATTCGATACAAAACCCTTGAAATTACCGCTCTTTTTTAAAGCCTTCGTAAAGATTCCCGTATAAACCCCCAAATTCCTGAGAGATTATTTATAGTGATACTCAGAGGCACTTAAGTATAAACACGCAAATAAAGGAACTGATCATGAAAACTACGACTCAACTCACCCAAAGAACACTGACCTTGACCGCAGGGGCTGCGATCGCCCTCGGCGGACTCGTCATCGGTGCTAACCCCGCCTCAGCCCAACTCGGAACCCCAGCTGGTATCAGTAGTGATACTGATGACAACTTCCCGGGTCCCGGTTCCGGTTGTTTCATCGATAATGACTGCACTCTACAAGGGTCATTAGACTACTTGACGGTTGGCGGTGACTTCTTCGATGTTAACGCCGCTGAAACGGGTTTCGAATACTTCACCAATACAGCGACGGGAAGTTCGATCTCGCAATTCATGTTTGAAATTGCTGGCTTTGCCTCAGAGAATACCTTTGGTATTTTTAACAAATCGGGTTTGAAACTGGAAATTTTTAACGGATCAGATACCTCCAAAGATGGAAGTATGGTGTCTTTCTTTGACAGTGGCACGGTCACCAGTCTTACCCAAGGACATCCAGATAATGGAGGAGGCATCGCTCTGCAGACGGTTGAGAACTTTGGTAATGTTTTTGGGTTCTATATCACCAGTCCCCAGGGAACCTTCTACTCCGATGACAGTATGAATCCCAATGGAATTCGTCATTCTGCCATCTATCAAGGCGATGGAAGCTTTAGCATGGATCTTCCCGGCAAGCAACCTGGACTCTTCACCGATAATGAGTTTATCGTTGCCTTTGAGGATAAATATACAAACAGCGACTGGGACTACAATGATTTGGTGGTTATGGTTGAGTCAGTCGAACCAGAACCTGTTCCTGAACCCTCTCTCCTCTTGGGTTTAGGTGCCATGGCCGGTTCTCTCTTCGCCACCCGCAAACGCAAACGCAGCTAGTTCGTTGTTCCTCAATTTCAGTCGGGGCATCTCTTGGGATTCGTGATTCGTAATGCTGAATAATCACTACTGGCGGCAGTTCTTCGGGAACTGTCGCCAGTTTTTTAACTTCTGGGGAGTTTGAGGGGCGATAAGTCCCGCGCTGTACCAGAATGGTCAGCGTCGGGATACATGGACTCCTCAAGTCAATTGAAGGG
>FSSI02000085.1:0-9039 GCA_900149785.2 Phormidium lacuna HE10JO
TATCTGTTTGCTGGGGAGCAGTTTGACGGGGAGTTAGAGCAGTATTATCTGCGTCAGCGGTTCTATGATGCTGAGACGGGACGGTTTACGCGGCGGGATACGTGGGAGGGTGATATCTCTCAGCCCTTGTCTTTGCATAAGTATATATATACTCATGCAGATCCTATTAATTACATTGACCCTAGCGGTGAATCACGTATACATAGTGTTTTAGCCACATACGTCGTGGCAAGCATTCTCATAGACGCTCTGGGTGATTTCTTCAATCCTCTTCCTGTAGATATATTTAGTGTCAATATACCGACACCTCAACCGTTGACTGGCTCTACTAGTCGGGAGGTGCTTTTGAGACCTTCAAGTGATATTGTAGATACATTTACAGATCTCAATATGCACAGAGCAGATGATGCACTACCTGCTCATATTGTTCCAACACGTACTGGAAGTAGATATGCTGATGGAGTGGTAGCTCGCTTTGACGTTGGAGGGCGCACATTTTACGGTTATAATTCGAGAAGAGGTACCGGTTTTCAGGGAGATCGACTAGCACGTAATGAATTTGCGGATGTAGGTTTTCTTAATCCAAGTGGTCGAGTACCTTTTGGGGCTTTCGCCAATCACGCTGAAGGACATGTATTTATTCAAGCATACCGAGAAAACGCACTATTTGGACATGGAAAACTCTTTGTTGACTATAATATGTGTGACTTTTGTGGTGGTGGAGGAGTCAAAAATATATTTCTTAGCTCCGGATTAGATTCATTAGAGGTATTTGAATTAGACGAAGCATCAGGTCTTGTTATAAAAAATTTATACGAGAAATAGTTCGACAAATAAATAGATTCGAGGAATACAAACAATGCATATTACATATTTGCTTGCTGGAGAAAACAGAAATCGAAATAGAGTAAATTATCCAACTTGGAGACAAATCAAAAGTGCAATTCTTGCTTTAGATGGTCATAACTATAGAACTATCATGATGGTCAAGGAGTATAAGGAAGAGGGACACGAAGATGATGTAAAAGAATTTATGGAGATTGCGGGTGGTGGAGCCAATGGTTTGTACGTATGTATTTTTTGTTCTGAAGAAGATGATTACGAATGGAATTTGTACGATCCTTCGAAATCAGAAGAAGAAATTGAAATTGCACGTACCGATCCAACAATGCTTCCTCTAGCCGCATGCTTTGACCTCAATACGATTTTAGTTGTTGCCGAGACCTATGCTCGTTATGGTGAGAGGGATAAATCCTTTCACTGGCAAGGTTGGCCAGGAAGTTCCTCTTTACCCATCAAAATTGAATCACCACATTCAGAGTAAGAGTAAAAAGAGCAAGCTACAAGTACAACCTCTCGCAAAATTGTGTTGCGGGAACGGAAGAACGTGAAACCGTTGAGTACGGATACACGATCGCTTACGAATACGACGATGTGGGAAATCGTCTGAAGCGGGTGGATTCGGCTGAGGGGACGACCACTTATGTTTATGACGAGAATGACCGTTTGTTGGAATCGACAGCCAATGGAGTCGTGACGACGTATCAGTACGACGACAATGGGAACCTCACCTCTCAGACGGCGAATGGGGAAACTACGGCGTACACCTGGGATGACCGGAATCGGTTAGTTTCCTCTACAACTGCTGATGGTGATGTTGTTACTTACGAGTACGACGACGAGAACATCCGCGTCAGTTCAACGGTGAATGGGGTGAAGACGACCTATTTGGTGGATAGTAATCGTCCTTACGCGCAGGTGTTGGAGGAGTACGAAGACGACAACCTCAAGGTTCGCTACGTCCACGGTCTGGATTTGATTTCGGTCGAACGAGATGGGGAAGTTTCGGTCTATCTCGTGGATGGGTTGGGGAGTACGCGGGTTCTGACGGATTTAGATGGGGAGGTCGTGGCGACCTATAGCTACGATGCGTTTGGGGAGTTGTTGGATTCGACGGGTGAGGTTGAGAACGATTATCTGTTTGCTGGGGAGCAGTTTGACGGGGAGTTAGAGCAGTATTACCTGCGTCAGCGGTTCTACGATGCTGGTGTGGGGCGGTTTACGCGGCGGGATACGTATGAGGGGCGGATTGGTGAGCCGGTTACGTTGCATAAGTACTTGTATGGGAATGCGAATCCGGTTAACTTTACTGACCCGAGTGGTTTGTATAGTGTTGCTGAAGCAAATGCAGCAACTTCGATTGCTAATATTCTTAACGACATTCAGCTTGATTTTGGGTTAAGTTTTGTTGATCGTCTTTTATCAGAAGGAACTAACGAAGATAATGAAGAAGAGTCAATTTTAGATGTATTGTCTGATATTAGTCTATCTGCTTTACCAATGGTGGGTGCAGTTTTTGGATCTATTATTGGACGAAAGCTACTTTTTGCCTTTGGTAAAGCTGGAGGGAACAATCATAATATAAGGAGGAGCAATGATATGCTTCGGCAGCTAGAAAGTATCGGATTACATGATAACAAAGAAAATAGGGCTTATGTGGCGCAACACCTCCTCTCAGTGTATTGGGATACTACTAATATTAAGGAAAATCAAGGAAGAAATCGTGTAGTTAAAGAATCATTATTAGCTGGGCCTCGCGGCTTTTTGAAGGTTGAAAGTATCTGGGATGTTTCCAATCAAAAGCTTGTTACGGTTGTACTTAAACGTGGAATTGAATAAATGATTGTTTCCTTTCTAGACACAATTTTAATTTTACATCAATGGAAATCAAAGAGTGAAGCCATGAATTTTCTTCGCCCATTATCACATGTTTCGATATTGAGTGATGCAGAATCAGAAAACTATTTTTACTCGATTACCGTTCGAGACGCACTACTGAGAAACGAATTATTGACTGTCTTAGTCATATTTGATTTAGGTTATCTCCCCGTTCCTCATATTGCATTATTACCAGAATCATCGGAATTTTTGATAGGTGTAGATCAAAGTATTTACCGTGTGGATATAAGGCAAAAAGTTTCAAGAAATATACTGAAGCTAGATTCACCCTTTAATTCTTTTGTTTATAAAGAAAATTTAAAGATTATGCTTATTTTTCATGAAATAGGAGTGTTGGGGATTAAACAGGGGAAAGTTTTCCTGAATCACTCTCATGACATAATCTCTCATATTTTAATTGACGAATTTAGAGTCCAATTGTATTTTGAGGATCAATCATCAATAACTTTAGAGTTGACTTAAATGGGCAGGGTAATCGCATCTAATTTGGTATAAATTGTACTTGACAAGGAACCCGAAATGGGAGGTGCGAGGAGTGGTGACAATTGAGACAGTAGACGGTGTCTGTTAAGAAAATATAAAGAGAAGCCAGGAGGAGGGGTTAAAGGAGGCATAAAAGAAGAGAAGCCAAACCGACAGAGCTATGACGCAACAAGGATACCCCAGCGACGTGAGTGATGCTGAATGAGAAATCATCGAACCCCTTCTGCCCCGTGTCAAGTCAGAACGAGGCCGAGGCAGAAAACGAACCTGTCGGGGTGACAAGGGGGCTGTAACGCTTGCCTAGCAACGGTTACATAGTAACGGTTACAGGAAATGTGATGTAAAAAAACAGCCTCATCGTTGTCAACAAGGCTCCCTAAACAGAAATGAATAAAAATCTACCAGCATTATACCAAGAGCTGGTCGCTGTGCATTTCACCGCTCATCAATCAGCAATTCTCATTTTGACCCACATCCTGTCCAAGATGCCCAATCTTGAACGAAAGAATGAGAATTGCCGCTGTCCTGGAGAACGCCAATGCTTTGACAGCAATTCCAGCTAAACTGACAGAGAACATCAAGCGTTCTCTCATGCGACCAATTTTCCTTGGGTTTGGACTTAGCTTTCTCCTCGCCGGGTGCGGGATAGGCAACAATACTGCCACGCTTCCCCCTTGTGCTGCGACGGATTGTAACTGCTCGGACTTTGCCACTCAAGTTGAAGCACAGCGGGTTTTTGATGCGTTTCCCGATGATGTTCACCGATTAGATGGTGATGGTAATGGCATTGCCTGTGAGTCTTTACCGCGTGGGTCGGGGGAAACTACAGCGGCCACAGATGGGATGCGATCGCAACTGCTTAGTGAACACGGCGATACGGTGGCTTACGAGTACGACGACGAGAACAGCCGCGTCAGTTCGACGGTGAATGGGGTGAAGACGACCTATTTGGTGGACAGTAACCGTCCTTATGCCAGCCCTTTCAAGGTGAGGAATGCTCTTGAAGGTTATAAGCTAACCTAAGTCCGGCTTAGCCTGAACTCAGGTTAGAATTATGTAACAGATTTGGGTCAACCCCATTGTGGAATAGTCAAAGCCGCAACGGTTCACCGATTTAGCCCCGTTTCAGTCTCGTTTAACCTAGTGAAATACCGACGTTTTGGACGCACCGAGTTACCAATGCCCGTCTTCTCCTGTGGAGGGATGCGCTATCAACATTCTTGGAAAGATGTGCCGCCGGGAGAGATTCCCGAGGAGAATCAGCGTAACCTAGAGGCGGTGATTCGGCGATCGCTCGATGTGGGCATTAACCATATTGAAACGGCCCGAGGCTATGGAACCTCAGAGATTCAGTTGGGGCGGATTCTACCCCAGTTTTCCCGTGATGAGTTGATTGTACAAACCAAAGTGGTTCCCACAGCGAACCCCCAGGAGTTTCGCGAGACGTTCCATCAATCTCTGGATAACCTCAAGTTGGATTATGTGGATTTGTTGGGGATTCACGGCCTCAATACCCCACAACTGTTAGAGGAGACGTTACGGACTGGGGGCTGTTTGGCCGAAGCCCAACGGTTACAGCGAGAGGGAAAGGTTCGCTATATCGGCTTTTCAACTCACGGCGCGACGGAGTTGATTGAGACGGCGATCGCCTCAGATCAGTTCGATTACGTGAATTTACATTGGTACTATATCAACCCGGCCAACTGGCCCGCCATTGAAGCGGCGCGACGCCATGATATGGGAGTCTTTATTATTAGTCCCTCGAATAAAGGGGGTTTGTTATATCAACCTTCGCCTCGCTTGGTGGAGTTATGTCAACCTCTCTCGCCGCTGGTGTTTAACAATCTCTTTTGTCTGAGTCACCCGCAAGTTCATACGTTGAGTTTGGGGGCGGCCCGTCCTGGGGATTTTGAGGAACATCTTAAAACCTTACCCCTGTTGGACCGCGCCGATGAGATTCTACCGCCAATTTTAGAGCGTTTGGAAACGGCGGCGATCGCCAGTTTAGGTGAAGAGTGGTATTCATCTTGGTTTAAGGGCTTACCGGAGTATGATCAAACGCCGGGTGAGGTGAATATCCCGGTGATTCTCTGGTTACGGAATTTGGCGATCGCCTACGATATGGTTGAGTATGGCAAAATGCGCTATAACTTGCTGGGAAATGGGGGTCACTGGTTCCCCGGTAAACCGGCTAAGAATGTGAATCGGCGATCGCTCTTACAGGTGTTGCGTGACAGTCCCCACGCTCAGATTATCCCCGATCTGTTGCAGGAGACGGATCAACTCTTGGGGGGTCGAGATGTGCAACGGTTATCTCAGCAATAATCTGTCTAGTTGTCTCGTTATCGCTTATTGGCTGGAACGCGATCGCAGCCGACTGATCACCGCTTCACCTGACTCGGTTGAAACTTCACCGCTCTCAACCTCCCTCAGACGACGTTCAACCTCCTCTCCCCAGGCCGAATCTATCTCAGCTTGACCCTCATCATCCAAGCTAGCCACCAGTTGTTCAACCAACATTGATCGCAAATTAGGTGAGAGAATTAAGGCTGATTCCAAAAGCTGGTCGTAATTTGGATCAATCATAGAAGCGCCAGGTTTTTAGGAGGGTTACCCCCATGCTTGCTCATCATTTTAGCGTGAACAGCAAAAATGTAGGGGCGAAAGATTTTTCGCCCCTACGGATTCTTTTAAACTCCCCAGGCCGGATTCGAACCAGCGACCAATCGATTAACAGTCGACCGCTCTACCGCTGAGCTACTGAGGATTGTTGGCGCGTTTTTTCCCAACGCATTATCAATCTTAGCTCAGGGATTTGGTTTTGGCAAGGGGTTTTAGAATTTTTTTTGAAAAATCTGGAGGCGGGGGCTGAAACTGCCAGCTAGAGGGGGTTTAATAGCCCCGGCGTAACTGAGCGAGTCGTTGCTGGGCAATGGGATCGAGGCGAGTTCCCAGAAAGGGACGACTGGCGCGTTTGGGTTTACTACGTTGACGACGGCGCATCCGTTGCTGAGTGGCTTTAACATCTAAATGGAGTTGATCGGCCGACATCCACTCAGCACCGTAGCCGACGACGGTTAATTGTTGGGCGCGATCGCTCGTGGCGACGATAGTGCGGGAGGCAAAAGGCGCTCGTTGTCTCGCTCGAACCGCACAAAGTTTTTCGATATAGGTATCGGCGGTTTGATTAAAATCCGTATAATGGACCGCTAGGTTACGAGAAATCACCTCTCGCATCCCTCGGGAATTACGATACTGAGAATCAAAAACCACTTGTGCCTCATAACCATGATAAGCACTGTAGTTCACTAACGACTCAATCAGGTCTCTGCGGGCGGCCTCTAAGCCATCGCGATCGCGGACATCGCGTAGCGTTGACCAGATACCAATGATGTTATACCCATCAACAAGGAGGGTTACGGGGGTTGAAGAACGTGGCATTTTAACAAACTCAGAAAAACGTATGGGGTCAAAGATGGCTAACTGTAACGACATCTTTGCTTAACATCATTGCCCATTGTTGAGTTTTGTGCCACCCTCTCGGCCGACCCTCATTCTTTCCGAGAGGATCTCATGGAGGGTCTCATCTAGGTATCAGGTAGGTATCAGGGATGCTTCAGCCGGGCAACATCAAGCGGTGTTTGAGGCGTTCAGGATCTCCTGAGTCCACCACTCGTCCTCCTTCGAGCAGAAAGGCCCCATCGCAATAATCCAATTCATCTAAACGATGGGTCACCCACAAGGCCGTCATCTGTCGCTGGCGGACTAACTCACTCACCTGCTGCACTAAATCCGTTTGACTCTCAGGATCGAGCAGAGCGGTGGGTTCATCGAGCAATAAAATATCACAATGGCGGGCGATCGCCCCAGCAATGGCCACCCGCTGTTTTTGCCCTCCACTCAGGGCATAAATGGGCCGTTGTTGCAGATCTTGTAAATTCACCAAGGTTAGGGCTTCTGTCACCCGTTGCCGTACTTGAGGAACCGTCAACCGTTCTTCTACGAGTCCAAAGGCCACATCGGCCCCCACCGTCGGCATCACCAACTGATGATCCGGATTCTGGAACACAAACCCCACCTGGCCGTTCATCTCCACCGTGCCACCACTTCGAGGCAGTAAATCCGCCAAAATCCTCAGCAGCGTGGATTTACCGCTACCGTTGGTTCCCAGGAGCATCCAAAACTCCCCGGGCGGAACATCGAGGCTACAGTGGTTGAGAACGACATGACCCGAGGCCCATTGAAACGAAACATCCCGCACAGTAATGGCGGGATGTGTGGATGCAGAGGTCATTACGAGTCAGCCGTGGCCACGAAAAATCCGGGTTGGCGATCGCCTCCGGCGGGTCCCTTTTGAGACACCTGCACCGCCACTAACTCGCTCGTGGCAATACTCAGACGTTTCTCGCCTTTGCCCTCACAGGTGAGTTCGAGAACCTTCGGGTTTCCAGAGTTCATCGCCTCACAGATCTCTCGGTAGAGAGACTCGGCGCCTTCCTCATCGTTCCGTTGCACCGACAACGGCATGGGGGTGTATTTCAGGATCAGGTCAATCGTAAACATAGGGTAATGAAGCGTACCGTCGCAATGAAGGTTGAAACTGTGACTGTTACCCACTGTATCGGATGTCGGGAGATTGCGCCGCAATTCGCCAGGAAATCTTACGCCCCTAGGCGATCGCTCCCCCCCAGACTGGATCTTTTTAAGAAAAATGAGTACAATGGTAAAGAATCGTAAACTTTCTGCGGAAAACTTGTTATCATTCTTTCAAACGATGCCTTCCCAGGAAGTTCCCCCAAGATTCTGAAGCACTCATTCGGAGTTTAACTCTATGACCATTGCTGTAAGCCGTGGACCAGAAAGAAGCTGGTTCGACGTACTTGACGACTGGCTCAAACGCGATCGCTTCGTGTTTGTCGGCTGGTCTGGCATTCTTCTGTTCCCCTGTGCCTACCTCGCCGTTGGCGGCTGGCTCACCGGAACCACCTTTGTAACATCCTGGTATACCCACGGTCTAGCATCTTCGTACCTCGAAGGTTGCAACTTCCTGACCGTTGCCGTGTCCACACCTCCCGACAGCCTGGGCCACTCCCTGCTGTTCCTGTGGGGACCCGAAGCCCAGTGGAACTTCGCTCGCTGGTGTCAACTCGGCGGACTTTGGACCTTTACCGCCCTCCACGGTGCATTTGGACTGATTGGCTTTATGCTGCGTCAGTTTGAAATTGCTCGTCTGGTGGGATTGCGTCCTTACAATGCGATCGCCTTCAGCGGTCCCATCGCCGTGTTCGTGGCTGTGTTCCTACTCTATCCCCTCGGACAATCGAGCTGGTTCTTCGCACCCAGCTTCGGTGTAGCGGCAATCTTCCGTTTCATTCTCTTTTTCCAAGGGTTCCACAACTGGACGCTTAACCCCTTCCACATGATGGGGGTTGCCGGYATCCTCGGCGGMGCRCTYCTCTGTGCCATTCACGGTGCCACCGTGGAAAACACCCTCTTCCAAGATGGTGAAGGGGCCAACACCTTCCGCGCCTTTGAACCGACCCAAGCCGAAGAAACCTACTCCATGGTGACGGCTAACCGGTTCTGGTCTCAGATTTTCGGGATTGCCTTCTCCAACAAACGCTGGTTGCACTTCTTCATGCTCTTCGTTCCCGTAACGGGACTGTGGATGAGCGCCATCGGTGTGGTTGGACTCGGTTTGAACCTACGAGCCTATGACTTCACCAGCCAAGAAATTCGCGCGGCTGAAGACCCCGAGTTTGAAACCTTCTACACCAAGAACATTCTCTTGAATGAAGGGATTCGCGCTTGGATGGC
>FSSI02000088.1:0-8007 GCA_900149785.2 Phormidium lacuna HE10JO
CTTTGGCTTATCCCGAGGAAATTCATATTATTCAACTTGACAATGCTAGAAGCCATACTGCTAAAAATTTATCGCTCCCTGAAAATGTATATTTGATTTTTCAGCCCCCTTATTGTCCAGAAGTCAATGCAATTGAAAGAGTCTGGGAATATATCCACACTTTTTTAGAATGGTTAATTTTTGAATCTCTGGATCAGTTGCGAGAGAAACTTCGGTCTATTTTGGAAGAACTTAATCAAGATATTATTGCATCTTTAACCGGATGGAATCAGATTTTGATGTCACTATCTTTGGCGGGCTTATAGAAAAATGGTAAAGATTAGGAAGATAGGGAAAGATCCGTTTTTGGCGATTGGGTTGAGGTTGGTACTGGGGTTGTCCAAGATATTCGAGAGGTGGAGTCGTCATTTTTTTAAGTGAGTATATTAACCAGCAAGAAATTGACGGGCGATATCTGAATACCAATCCAGTCCAAAGTGATCACAGAGTTCCGTGAAAACTTCTTCAGGTTTTGTATTGGGTTTTTGATTATAGTCAATCATATCTTTTTTAATAGCTTCAAGTGATCCATTTTTTAAGAAAGGATATAATTCAGTTTCGTGGTCGGTTAACCAGCGAAAATCTCGGGCTTGAAACCTCTGAGTCACTAATTCCACAAACTGCTCAGGATGTTCAGGTTCATAATCTGAGGAATGACTCAGTGGACAGGGGCGATCGCCCTTTTTTCCTAAGTCCACCATAAACAAAAGTAAAGGATTATCTAATGAATGATTTTGATAAGTTTTTTGAGCCGCATTGACCAAAGGATTCCAAAAGGTATCAATTAGTTCTTCTAAGGTTCCATTGTCCAAATATTCCACCTGATACAAAACAAGAGCAACGGTTTCTCCAGTTTTGCAATTTTCCAGGATTCTCTTAATCAAGGCTTCTGGAGTTGCTTCAACCTCTAGCCATCTTGCCAATTTTTCTAAAATCCGTTCCGTATCTTGCCGTGTCGTCATCGTCAGCGTCTTTTTAATCGCTTTGGTAGAGTTGGGAACGTTTTGAACCCAAAGTTGTGAAAGTAACCATTTTTGTGCGCTATCCCGTTCTCCCCTAAGCCAAAATGCCCCAATCCTAGGATTAGCATCGTCTAAAAAAACTTGAAATTTCCGTTTTTGCTGCGAATAATTCAACCGCCCTAGGATGTTGATAAAGTTATTTTTACTTCTCGGATTAACAGGAAAATTATTGAAAATATCGATTTTTTGACCAGAACGATGCAATTCAGTTCTGGGATGAAGAAGCTCAAAATCAAAACCAGGAGATGCTTTAGATACAGCCGTTTGACCTGAATTTTTTAAATCTTCGACAACCGACTCAACAAGCATATTGAAGCTAACTTTTTTGGTTTTAGGATGAGGAGTCATCAAAGCATCCAAAACTGCCTTAGAAAAAACACCATAACCACCTTTTTCATAAGCTCTTTCCCTGGGCCGACAGGCTGCTAAAATTCCTATTTTTCCACCATTTTTGGGTGTAACAAAATCACCTTCTAGGCACTCTCTCTCAAAGTATCCATCAGCCATTACACCAGCATGACAGCAGTCCATTAGGATGACCAGGTTAGACAAATTATACCTTTCAATTGCGATGCAAAACTTACCAAATAAGTCCCTAAATGAGATGCAATTAAGTGGATTTCCTTCAGATATATCACTATCACTGGCAGCAATATATCCCTGAGCCGGGCTGAGTTCAGAGTTGCTCTTTATTAATAATCCATGACACCCAAAATAGATAAGGGCATCTCCATCAGCTTGGATAAGAAATTCGTCAATTTTTTGATTCAGGTCTTGACAAAATACTTCTTTGCTTGTACTAAGTTCATAACCCGTCCTCTCATCATAGTGTTCTGGATAGTATGTGACAATCCATTGATTATTACTGAGGTCAGGTTCTTTTAGAACTTGAGCAATTTCGTTCCCGTCTCGGATCACGTTTGGAAGGGGAGGGCCGTGTCGATACTGTGAAATTCCGATAACGAGGGCATGGCGTTGGGGCATATCACGTTGCAGTCAGTCCATTGCAGGCAGATCCAGTTTATAAGATGATGGGGGAATAAGGCTATAAACGTATTGAAATCCAGCTATGGCGAATGAACTCCCTCTACAGATGCTGATCTACGAGGATGAAGAAGGGAAACCCTACACCATCTATGTCCAGTCTCAAGACGCTGATCTCGTCGATCCTGATCGCCTGCAAGAGAAACAACCTTCGGGCGATCGCTCCGGTCGAGGATTCGGCGATATTCCCATCGATGAAGAGGCAAAAAAACAGGCTAAACGACGCGCCGAACAAGCTATTCAAACCCTGCGCGGTTCGGCTGGATTAGCCCTTCGAGCGTTTCGCGATTTAGGCGGTGCAGAAGTAGCAGAAATCAACCTGGAATTCGCCTTGAAATTTGCGGGAAAAACCGGAGTTCCTATGGTCACAGAAGGGTCAGCTGAAACCAATATGAAAATTCAGGTTAAGTTAAAGTTTCCTGATAAAAATAGCGACTAATCTCCGATCCACCCAGACACCCGGTTTCTGCCAGAAACCGGGTGTCTCAACCCCCAACAATCCACCCCCGCGTCAGAGTATCTCAACCCCAGCCACCCCCTTCGACAACCCATTGCATCTCGGCCAAGAGGTAGGAGTAGAGGCTATCATCGGCTGAGACGAACGGCCAATTATTCACATGAACGTTGATATTGCAATTGTCGGTGCTGGATTGGCAGGACTGACCGCCGCGTTACCCTTGCAAGCGGCGGGGTACTCCCTACTGTTGCTAGAGAAGTCTCGGGGATTGGGGGGACGCTTAGCGTCCTATCGTCTCAACGGTTCTCGCTGCGATCGCGGCCTGCGGTATCTGACCGACGAGGGACGCTTGCTGTCGGGGTTGGTGCGATCGCTCGCTGAACGTCAGGTACTAACGCCTTGGATTACAGCCAGTCACCGCTATACGGCTGAAGGATTACAGCCCAATCCCCCGCAAACTCATTATGTTGCACCTGAGGGGATGAGTCAGATTGCGAAGGAGTTAGGGCGAGATGTACCCGTTTGGTATAGTCGCCGGGTTGCGGCCATCACTCCCCAATCCCAAGGCTGGCGCGTGGGGTTAGAGGCGGTGCTGGCGGGGTCTGATGCACCGTTAGAGGTGACGGCCAGCGCGGTGATTCTGGCGATTCCTGCCCCGCAAGCCGTTACGATTTTAGATACGGTGCCAGGGATCAACGCTGATGTCATGAATCGGCTACAATTGGTCACTTATGATCCTTGTTTAACGCTTCTGGCTCAATACTCTCGGGATCGGGTTCCCGCTCAGATTCCCTGGCGATCGGTTGAGTTTCCCGGTGATCCTGACCTGTCTTGGCTGGGACTTGATAGTAGTAAACGGGAGTCTTCGTCCTCGGGACGCGATCGCCCCTTAGTGGTCATCAATAGCAGTGCCGAGTTGGCGCGATCGCATCTCGATGATAGAGAGTTAACCCCAGTGATTGAGCATTTACTCAGCCAAGGAGCCGCTCGTTTAGGGAGTTGGTTGCAAACTCCTGAACATTGGCATCTTCACCGTTGGCGCTATGCAATCCCGGCTCAGGTGTGGCCGCAAGATACTGTTGTTCTTGACACTCGCTCTCCCCTCGTTTGTTGTGGAGACTGGTGTGGTTCTCGTCAGGTGGAAACGGCCCTGCGATCGGGCCTCGCCGCTGCTAGTAGCATCAACGACCAATTAGATCATCGTAGTTTGGCGCCTATTTACTCACTCTGGGATGTGGATCGTTAATCGGCCGAAGCATCAATAGGCAATCAGCAAAACCATTGTGATGTCTCTATCGTATCCCCAGAGTGTCCCCCATGAGTTTGCGGCTGAGCGGCACTATTCCGCAAACTCCAGTGGAGAACCGGAGTATAATAGATTCCGTTGAGGACTTCATTCTCAACAGGCTGTTCTTGAGGTTTAACACGTCGACTGTGGAACTTTCTTGCAAAAGCGAATACGCCCTACTGGCCTTAATTGAATTGGCTGTGCATCATAGTAAAGGAGAACCCTTACAAATTCGGCAAATTGCCGCTCAACAGGGAATTCCCGATCGCTATCTCGAACAACTGCTGGCCACGTTACGACGAGGGGGACTGGTGCGATCGCAGCGGGGGGCGAAAGGAGGATATCACCTGGCCCGAGAGCCTTGGAACATCACGTTGCTCGATGCCCTCGAATGTATCGAGGGTATCACCGAACAAAGCACCACCGCCCAGGATACAGCTCCCACCGTCGAGAGTGGGATTATTAAAGACATTTGGTCCGAAGCCCAAGAGGCGGCCGAGGGCGTGTTAAAAAAATATACACTTCAAGACTTGCGAGAACAGCGTGATGCGCGATCGCAACTCAATATCATGTACTACATTTAAATTTCGACGGAGACACGGCTTATCCCGTCAACCGTCGAGGTTTTGTGGCGTCAACTTGTCCTGACCCCTAATCCACGTTAACTCCTAGAGGATCATTCCCCATGAAAATTGCCAACAATATCACGGAACTGGTGGGTCACACTCCCCTGGTTCAACTCAATCGTATCCCTGAGGCTGAGGGCTGTGTTGCCCAAATTGTCATGAAACTCGAAGGGATGAACCCAGCGGCTTCTGTCAAAGACCGTATTGGGGTCAATATGATCAATGCGGCCGAGCGAGATGGACAAATTCGCCCCGGTGAGACGATTCTGGTTGAACCCACCTCTGGGAACACCGGAATTGCTTTAGCGATGGTGGCGGCGGCCCGAGGCTATCAACTGATTTTAACCATGCCCGATACGATGAGTTTAGAACGTCGGGCTATGTTGCGGGCCTTTGGGGCGCAATTAGAGCTGACTCCTGGTGCGCAAGGGATGCGCGGTGCGATCTCGCGAGCCTCGGAACTGGTGGAGACGACGGAGAATGCTTATATGTTGCAGCAGTTCCAAAATCCGGCCAATCCAGACATTCACCGCAAAACCACCGCTGAAGAAATTTGGCAAGATACTGATGGCCATGTGGATATTTTGATTTCGGGTGTGGGAACTGGGGGAACGATTACGGGGATTGCTCAGAACTTAAAACATCGTAAGCCTCAATTCCAGGCGATCGCCGTTGAACCTTGCAATAGTCCCATCCTCTCGGGCGGAAATCCGGGTTCTCACAAAATCCAGGGAATTGGGGCCGGATTTGTCCCGGATGTGTTGGATACCTCGCTCATTGATGAGGTGGTGACGGTAACGGATGATGAGGCGATCGCCTATGGTCGTCGTTTGGCGGCTGAAGAAGGCTTACTCTCGGGGATTTCTTCGGGTGCAGCTCTCGCGGCGGCGATTCGGGTTGGGCAACGTCCGGAA
Source organism: Phormidium lacuna HE10JO (assembly GCA_900149785.2). Classification (GTDB taxonomy): domain Bacteria; phylum Cyanobacteriota; class Cyanobacteriia; order Cyanobacteriales; family Geitlerinemataceae; genus Sodalinema; species Sodalinema lacuna_A. Next base: position 5,391 of record FSSI02000088.1, read on the forward strand.
AATGACGGTAAACTCATTGTGGTCATTCAACCGAGTTTTGGGGAACGCTACCTCAGTACCCCCTTGTTCCAAGATCCTCAGTTAACGATGGAAGCGGTTTTGACCTAACTGTTTCCTCTGTCTTCTCATGCGCGAGCCGAATTATTACCAAACTCTTCGTGTTGATGCAGCGGCGACACAAGCCGAGGTAAAACAGGCTTATCGACGGCTGGTGAAGGAATTTCACCCCGATCGCAATCCTGATGTTCAGGCTCGTGAGGAGATGGTTCGTATCAATGCGGCCTATGAAGTCCTCGGCGATCGTAAGGCTCGTCAGTCTTATGATCGCCGTCAGTGGGGAGGCGGTGCTGGCCCGGCGAGGACTGTCCGCCATCGTCACACCCACTCAGCTCGGACTTCATCGGCTCATCAGGCGGCGGCTACGGCTGATGAGCGGATTCACTGTTGGGTCACTCAGGTCTATCATCCCCTCAATCTGGAGGTTGATCGCATTATCGATGCTCTCGATGAGCAAATCGATGAGTTGTCGGCTGATCCTTTTGACGATGAGTTGATGGAGAACTTTGTCGACTATATCCGCTCCTGTCAGGTGTTCTTGCAACGAGCTGAGTCGGCCTTTGAGTCTCAACGGAATCCTTCTGTTTTGGCTGGTGTGGCGGCGGATCTCTATCACTGTCTCAATCAGTTGGCTGATGGGATTGAGGAGTTGGAGTATTTCAGCCTCAATTATGATGATCATCATTTGCATGTGGGACAGGAGCTATTCCGCATTGCACGGGGGTTACAGCTCGATGCTTGCGATCGCATTCAACCGATCATCTAAGAGACTCTCTGGGGGACTCTCTGGGGGAATCTCTGGGGAGATCTAAGTTTTTTGTAAATTACTTGCAATATTTCTTTACATTGCGTTACAATGGGCGTGACAGACGTAATGCAATTAGGATTTAAATCATATGACTTCTCGCGGATATACAAACGAAGAAGGCGGCTTGATCAATAACTTTGCCGTTGAGCCTAAAATTTATGTGGATGAGAAGCAACAGTTTGGCTTCAATAAGTATGCCGAACAACTCAACGGTCGTTTAGCGATGATTGGCTTCATGAGTGCCGTTGTTTTAGAACTTGCGACGGGTCATGGTGTGGTTGGTTTCTTGACCAATCTCTAAATTCTGGAAACAAGTGATGATTAGTTGCGATTATTCATGATTTGTTGCTATTTATCACTCATTAAAAAGGGGTGCGTTCCTTAACTCGGGAACACACCCCTTTTTTGATTGAGGTTAACAGCAACATCCCCAGAAAAGTTTACTGCTGTTTAGTCAGAACAGATAGGACTTTTGTAAATCCTGTGTTTCTTGTTATGATGGCTTTTGATAGCTGTATGTTGTCAGGGTTTAACTGTCCAAATTGAGTTAAATTTCAACGATCAGAAGTGGAAAAAGTAACCCCTTCAGGGAGTTTTGCTCCTTGTAAATCAGCGTGGTCGAGGAGAGTTCCTGTGAGGTCGGCCCCCTCTAAATTGGCATTTTGCAGAATCGCGTAGCTGAGATCAGCATAACTGAGATCCGCGCCTCGCAGATCTGCCCCTGTCAAATCTGTGGGTATAATTCCCGGTTCCGTCGCCAAATTAGCACGAGTGAGAATTGCACCTTGGAGATCGACATGATGAAGTTGAGCTTGGCACAGTTGAGCGTAGCTTAAATCTGCCTGACAGAGAATTGCGCCATCGAGATTTGTCCGCTGATCAGACGTTGAGCGTAAATCCGCAGAAACGAGCAGCGATCGCCGCAAGTTCGCGCGACTCAAATTCGCCCCACAGAGCATTGCTTTGAGGAAATTGCTATCTTCGAGAGTGGCCTGAGCCAGACGGGCCGCACTCAAGTCAGCATCACGGAAGAGCGCCCCCGATAAATCCGTATCGGTAAAATCCGTTCCCCAGAGAATGGCCTCGCTGAGATTGGCCTGGCGAAACTGACAGCGTTGGAAATAACTGCGGCCTAAACGAGCTTGGCGGAAATCAGCGCCATCGAAGTTGGCGTCATTGAGTTGAGCGCTGAGGAGTTCACATTCTCGTAGTTCAATCTGATCGAAGCGGCGATCGCCCCGGTTATAGCGTTCTAAGAGTTCATCAACGTCCATTCGATACCTCAGTAATAATCGAATATTCAGTTTAAAGGGAATCCTGGGGCGATCGCCAGGATCATGAGACCGCCGAGGTGACGGACTGGGGGCTACTAGGAGCCAGAATCAAGGGGGTTTCATGGATTCCCTCAATTTATCATGGGGTTGAGATGCGATCGCGTCAGTTTTAAGGTAATGTCTTGGTGAGGTCCTGGGCTATTTACAGCCAAGAAACTTAACGGAAAAAGCCGTCACGGGATTCCGGATAGCCTTGTCAGCACCCCCGGCTGAAGCACGGGGGCTTCGTGCTCTCCCCTTCAGGTAGCTGACCAGCTTAAGCCTTAACGGGCTACGTGAGCGAGCAAGAGTTAAAGTTCCTACCCGGGAATGCGTGCTAGTTCCCGGCTCTAGAACCGAATCGTTAAACAGTCCTAAGGGGTTAAGACAGTGCGATTGGGAAAGTACCGACTCTGAACATTAGCGTTCGCGCAGCGTG
>FSSI02000026.1:0-61612 GCA_900149785.2 Phormidium lacuna HE10JO
GGTCGGGCTGGTGGTCTGGCTAGTCAATCGTCCCCTCCAGCGACGGTTTGGCTCAAGATTTGCACTCGACCTGACAAACCCCTACAAGATTAGCCTGGGAGGGGTTAGGGGTGGGTTATGCCTCTTGCCTTCTCTTGCCTTTTGCCTTCTTTTCCCCTATTCCCTGTTCCCTGTTCCCTGTTCCCTGTTCCCTTAAACCCAAATGCCTGCAACCCTAGCCCTCATCGCCCACGACGCTCAAAAAGAGACACTGGTTAGTTTTGCCCAAGACTACCGCTCAATTCTTGGCCGCTATCATCTTATCGCCACCGGAACCACCGGACGACGGATTCAGGAAGCGACCGACTTATCCATCGAACGAATGGAATCAGGCGGAATGGGAGGAGACACACAAATCGCCGCCCGAGTGATTGATGGCGATGTCGTTGCCGTGATCTTCCTCATCGATCCCCTCTACGCCCAGCCCCACGAACCCGACATTCAAGCCCTGTTGCGGGTTTGCAACGTCCACAACGTGCCGTTAGCCACCAACCTGGCCACCGCCACGGCTGTCATTCAGCAACTGGCCACCCACCGCGTCGCCCACCTTATTTTTAACCCCGCCGCCGGCCAAGGGAACCCCGATCGCGAACTGGCCTTAATTCGTGAACAACTGCAAGACCGGATTCACCTCAATGTCTTGGTTACAGAACCTGACACAGATTTAAAAGCCTTAGTTCAGCAGTCTCTGGAGTCGGGAACCGATTTAGTCATCGCCTCGGGAGGGGATGGAACCGTCTCCACCGTCGCCGATGCCCTATTACATACCGAAATTCCTCTAGGGGTGATTCCTCGGGGAACCGCCAACGCCTTCGCCAGTGCGTTGGGCATTCCGCAAAATATCCGTGGGGCCTGTGAGTTACTCATCTCGGGAACCAACCGCGTGATTGATGCGGCCCGTTGTAATGGGCGAACGATGATTCTCCTGGCTGGAATTGGCTTTGAAGCGGATGTCGTGGAATTAGCCGATCGCGAGAAGAAGGATCGTTGGGGGGTTTTGGCCTATCTCTGGGGCGGTGTACAACGGTTCAATCAAGACAGTCAATTTGATGCCGAACTCGAAATTGACGGAGAAGTGCGGCAATTCCGGGCCGATGCCATCACCATTGCCAACTTGGCCCCGCCCACCTCGATTTTGGCTCAGGGATTCGGGGAGACGATCCCGGATGACGGGGTTTTAGAGATTACCATCGGTACGACAGAAAACCGCTTACAGGCACTTAACGCCCTCACCAGCATGGTGGGAGCAGCAATTTTGAAAACGGAGACCCAACGAGACGATATCATCTGTTTACGGGCGGCTAAGATGCGAGTGACGGCAGACCCGGTCAAGAATATCGTCATTGACGGGGATGTGGTGGAAACGACTCCAGTTGAGATCGAATGTTTACCGAAGGCGTTGACGGTGATTGCACCGTTATCGCTGACGGTGTAGGCCAGGCGGGGTTGATTTTGGTTCAGACCATCGGAATGTCTGTTTTTGATTTCACGATTTTTGATTTCACGATTTTCGATCTCACGATTTTTCATCTCGCGATGAGACTCAACGAACCCCAACTTTTGCCCAAACGGCTGGATAAGGTGATGTGGTTGTCTGATCGACAAAACTGACTAAATCTTGAATAATTACCTTTTGTCCAGTGGGTAAAACACTGGTTTGTTCAGCGAGTCGATAATTGGGAGGTTTGGGATAGTCTACCCTCAAATTGACATTGTTGGAAATAATCACTTCATCGCCAATTTTGGGGATGAATGGCGGAGAAATCGTCACTGGTTGGCCAGTCCGAATTAAAGATGCACCGCTCGTCTGGTGATTCATGTTGACGTCAACGGCTCCAATTCTAACCCAGCCTAAGGTTCGGGCTTGTGGAATTGTCTGAGGGGTTGAAATTGGGGTAGGTTCAGGCCTCGATTGAGAGGGGATGTTCCTAGAGGGAAATTCAGGCGTTTCGCGTTCAGGCGTTGGGGGGTCAGGCTCACTCAAGGAGTCCATCGGTTGATTGAGATCTGTGAGAGTATTGTTACTGTCAGCGTTACGACGATCGCCGGGTTGTGAAAGCACTAAACCTGCAATGAGAAAAAGCCCCATCACTCCTCCGGTTAATAGTGCTTTTTGCCATTCAGGCATTTGGGGGGGAACGGATGTTGAATTCGCTTGACCCGATTGAGGGCTAAAAGTTACCGTAGAATCAACCCGTCGAGGCGTTTCAACGTCAGTTTTTTTCTCAGAGAATTGGCTAGGAGATATTGGTTTTGGGCTTCGATGATCTTGGGTGAGGGCTTCCCGCATCTGACGCGCAACAGGGAAACGATGAGACGCATGAGGATGAATGGCGCGATCGATCACATTGGCAAATGTTGGAGTTACCCCAGGAGCGTGATTTCTCCAGAGAATCGTCCCTGTCAGCGGCTCATTGGGCAACTCATGGGGTAATTTCTGAGTTAGGGCATAAATTGCCGTCAAACCCAACGCATACAAATCACTGCTATAAATTGGACGACCAATTGCTTGTTCACTGGGCATAAATCCGGGAGTTCCGACAATCACAGAACTGGTAATATTCCCCGAATCATCTAAACCCGTTCCCATCACTTCTTTGACAGCACCGAAGTCTAGCAAAACTGGCTCTAATGTCGCCTGTCGTAAAATGATATTATCTGGTTTAATGTCGCGATGAATTATTTTTTTGCCATGAACATAGTCCAACAGAGACAATAAACTATTTAGAATTGTTTTTGTCTTGCTTTCTGTTAACTTTCCACTCCGTTTGATATGGTCAATTAGAGTGTCTCCGTCAATGTATTCTTGAACTAAATAAAATAAGTCTTTATCCCGAAAATAGGCGTAAAGGGTGGGAATCTGAGGATGTCCATCACCCAAGTCTTCTAATATAGAGGCTTCACGTTGGAATCGCTCTTGAACCTCGGTATAAATCTGGTGATTCTTAGCGAGGGGTTTGAGACATTTGACTACACAATGACGGCCGGAGGGAATTTGCGTGTCTTCGGCGAGAAATGTATCCCCAAACCCTCCTGATCCCAAGTGACGTATAATGCGATAGCGTTCTTTCAGGAAGGGCGGGATAATCATCGTGGTAACTCCAACAGGTGGGATATGGCTAAGTTTAGGATGAGTCCTGTTCTCAGTTTATCCCAAATGAGGGGTCAATGATGCCAGTCTGGGCAAGTCTTGAGGATTTAGGGTGAGGAGCAAAATTTAGGGCAGATGAAAACCCTTGCTGGAGTGGGAACAGCAGAAAAAGCAGATAGAGCGTAGGGCGAACAGCCATTTGCCCCTACAGTATTTTACTTTGAATTGCACATTTGTATTAGAGATATTTTATACAACTTTTAATATTTTTATTCGGGGTTTCAGGGTTTTTTAGAGACTCGATACCGGTCAATCTTGATGGAGTTATCCTATTGTTGGTAATCTTCTGGGTCAAGAGTTATACGGAAAATTTATGGCGAATTATAGTCGTTGCTGTAGGGGCGAAAAATCCCCTCCTGGGAGGGGTTAGGGGTGGGTTCCCCTACAATTTTGTATCTAATGCAACAAATCCTGCTATATATCCTGGAGATCCTTCATTAAAAAAAGATACCCTCTAAATATCTCGACCCAATGACCCTCAGCATGAGAAAATCCCTAGAGACCCTCCGCTAGACCCATGACTGACGCACAGCATCTCGAAGATACCCTCCTCAACCTCGATGGACGCGGCTACAAAGCCTATAAAGACTTACGGGGACAATACCAATTCCCCGACTTTAAACTGACCCTTGACTATGTTCAAGGAGATCCCTTCGCCGCACCGAGTCAGTTGAGTGTCTGGGTTCCCATGAGCGTCGCTGGCTTTCCGGAACACCTCTACGCCAGTCTCTCGCGGGAAGTGGCCCTACGGGATTATCTGACGCGGGCCTTTTCTCGGGCCTGTCGTCAATTGAGTCAGAAACGGGGAACCGGTAAAAGTGGCGCGATCGCCGTCTGTCGTCTCGGTCAAGAAGTCTTAGCACGAACATCTGCATTTGTCAACTCCAAAGGCGTAGAAATTCGCTTCACCGTGGGACTTCCCGCCCAAGGACGGCGCATTTTGGGGCGACAGGCCGCCGAAATGCTCTGTGATGACATCCCGGAACTGGTCGATCGCGCCCTCATCTACCAAAACCTCGATGCAGCCGCCATTCAGCAGCACGTCGAAACCATCGAAGATGCCGACTGGCTGCGATCGCAACTCCCCCAAACCAACCTCATCGCCTTCGTTGCCGACGGCTCAATTTTACCCCGGCGCAGTGGCGTCGATGCCCGTCCCCTGGAGACCAACGCCGTCCCCTTTGAGTCTCCCGAATCTCTGCGCGTCACCTTTAAGCGGCCCAACGGCGGACCCATCAGCGGTATGGGGATTCCTCGGGGCATTACCCTGATTGTCGGCGGCGGCTATCATGGCAAATCTACCCTGCTGCGGGCGATTGAATTAGGCGTCTACAACCGCATTCCTGGCGATGGTCGCGAATTTGTCGTCACCGATGATGCTGCTGTAAAAATTCGCGCCGAAGATGGTCGTTCCGTGCGTGGGGTGGACATTTCGGCATTTATCAACAATTTGCCTCAAGGACAAACCACCACCGCCTTCTCCACCGAAAACGCCAGCGGGAGTACCTCTCAGGCCGCCAATATCATCGAAGCCATTGAGGCCGGGGCCACCGCCTTACTCATTGACGAAGACACCTCAGCGACGAACTTCACCATTCGCGATCGCCGGATGCAAGAATTGATCGCCAAGGAACATGAACCCATTACCCCCTTCGTCGATCGCGTGCGTCCCCTCTTTGACGAACAGGGGATTTCCACCATTCTCGTCATGGGAGGAAGTGGCGATTACTTCGAGGTGGCCCATACGGCGATCGCCATGACCCACTATCGCCCCCACAACGTCACCGAACAGGTGAAAGCCATCGCCGCCAAGTACGACACCGGCCGCCAAACTGAAGCCAGTGGTGGACTCGGACCCCTCACCCCTCGCTATCTCCTGGCTGAACATCTCGACCCCAGTCGCGGCAAACGGGCCGTGAAATGGCAAGTGCGAGACGAAGATGAAATCGTCTTTGGCAGCGATCAGATTGATGTATCCGCCGTTGAACAACTCGTTGATGCGGGACAGTTGCGGGCCATTGCCGAAGCCATGGTCTATCTCAAACAGGAATACGCCCGAACTGATAAGACCCTCAGACAGATATTAGACGAAATTGAGGGGGCGATCGCCTCCCAAGGCTTAGACATTCTCTCCCCCTTCCCCGTGGGAAATCTAGCCCAATTCCGTCGTTTTGAACTGGCCGCCGCCCTCAATCGTCTTCGACAACTTCAGGTGAAAACCCCATAATCCATTTATAAATATTGCCCAAAAAATAGGAGTTCAATAGACTGAACCCCTACCTAATTCAACAATTTAAAAACTCAACGTATCGCAATCAGGAAACCAGGGACGCAACCAACGCCAAACCAACAATGCAGAGGTTTTGCCCCGAGTAACCCGCCACGACTCAACCCATTACCAGGTGACAGGAAATGTCCTAGGAGCCGGGCGGGGAGCAGGATTCGGACGAGGTGCAGGGGCAGGAGTCGTTTGTGTTTCCGTCCTCGTCTCAGTCCTCGTTTCAGTCATCGACCGTTCATCTAACCGAGATTGCAAATCACCGGGAACAATCACCGTGTCAATTTTGTGAATTACCCCATTATTGGCCGGAATATCTGTGTCAATGACCCGAGCGGGGCCAACATTAACCCGATTTCCCTGAACCCTAGCATTGACCGGGCCATTCAGTGTATCCAACACTTCGTTACCAATATCATTGGCTTCGAGAATTTCAGGAACAACGTGCATTCCTAAAACATCCTGCAACAGATCCCGATTCGCCGGGTCAGTTAAAGCATTCACCACAGACTGAGGTAAATCTTGAAACGCTTGGTCAGTCGGTGCAAACAACGTGAACGGTCCGCCATTGGCCAAGGTGTCCGCCATTCCCGCTAATTCCGCCAATTGTAGCAGCGTGTTCATATCTCCGGCCGCCGCTAGGGAATCAACCAGGCTTCCAAGACCCATCTGAGCCACTTCAGTCTCTAACTCAGGAGAGGAGGCCGTCACCTCAGCATGACTCGGAGTTACCGCCAACGTTGTCGTACTTAATAGCACCATTGCACCCGTAAGCCATTGGAATCGGCGTTGAGAGTTCATATATCTTAATGTTTTGAACAACAGTCGTCATTCTAACGCAGGTTTTTGGGAATGTTCGTGAATTGCGGGGGAGAAGACAAAATGTTCGTCAATTGCGGGACACGGGACTCCCTTGAGCCAACCTTTGAGCGAATCTGCGATCGCTCTTCATATCCCAAACCCAAACATCAAACCCAAACATCAAACCCAACCGTCCCATAAATTCATTGAGCGATGTAAAACTATAAACAACTATGGTATAGTTTGAGTGTAAGATTTGGTCGCGATTACCATAGCGTACAAGGACGAGCGTTCCTTGCCCCAACTGAGCGAAAGCCAGTTTTCATCTGGATTAGGGGATAGTCATCAGCTCAGCCAGTTGACGTACAAGGCTGCATGGGATGGGAAAAATACCCTTGAGATTGACTGTGTCTTAGCGAACTCTCAGATCTACCCGATGGGTTGCAACAGGTTAGAGAATGGGTCTCGAAACCTGCGAGCGTGGACTTGTAGAGACAATGGGAATCATCATGACCGTACTCTGAATTGTCCATTCTCCTGGATCCCAAATGACACAGCAAATTTTCCCCAAATCTCCCGAACCCGATCGCCAAGACATTGAAGACTGCATCACCTGGTTGAGTTTTCATCGCATTTGGGGAACATTGAGGCCCGAGACGATCGCCGCGATCGCCTCATCCCTAAACCTGTTGCGGGCAGACTCCGACACCACAATCTACGACCAAGACACCTATCCCAAAGGGTTATACCTGCTCAAGTGGGGGACTGTCGAAATTTATCGAGCCTCCCCCGTCGGTCAAACCCATGTCATCTATCGTAACGCCGGGGAACTGTTCGGCCATATCTCCATCGGGGCGGGGGAAGACACAGACAATTATCGCTCTGGGGCGAAGACGATCAGCTGTAGCGAAATTTGGTTCTTGCCCCGCGATCGCTTCGAGGATCTCAAAACCGAGCATCCCGACATTAATAATGCCATCAATACCCTCTTAGCCCAAGATTTGCTGCGCTTTTCCCAACGTCTGGCCCAAGAACAAGCGCGTATTCAGGGGTTGCAACCCTATGTTCGCCCCCTCTCTCTCAACGAAACCATTATTGGAGAGAGCAAACCCAGCCAGAAACTAGCCAAACAGGTCAAACAGGCCGCCCGAGATTTAAAACCCGTGTTCCTCCAAGGGCCATCAGGAAGCGGAAAAACCTTTATTGCTGGACTCATTCATCGCCAGTCTGGACTCAAAGACCGACCCTTCGCCGAAATTGACTGTGCCCAACTGCCCTTAGATGGAGCGGGAGCAGTGAACACCGATATCCTATTTGGGCAGTATGACGGACTCCAGGGAGCGATCGCCCTCTTAGAACGAGGAACCTTAGCGATCAATAATATCCAACTCCTCACACGGGGCGATCGCGATCGACTCGCTCACTACCTCAAAACCGGACATGCGATCCCCAACGCCCCCGTTGAGATGCAGCAGCAGGTCATCGAGCAATCCTCCCCCACCCTCTCGGTGCGTCTCATCCTCACCAGTCCCAAAAAACTCCCCTGGTCCGACATCGATGCCCACAGCCTTAAACTTTTCACCCTACCGCAACGGAAAGGGGATATCCCGGCTTTCGCCCACCATTTCCTAGACAAATTTTGTCGGGAACAGGGTCGCCCCCCCCTACAACTCGATCAAGCCGACTTGCGACGGCTACTCAGCTATGACTATCCCGGCAACATCGGCGAATTGGAAGGGATTTTAAAACGGGCCGTGGCCATGACCCCCGTGGGGCAGTCGGTCATTCCCGAACAAGTCTTGTGGTCCCTCGAATCCCCCAAAAACACCTTTCGAGTCGACTTACTCAACCAAATTCCTGGATTACGGCAATTCCTCTTAAGTGACTGGTGGCCCAAAGCCATTTGGTGGCCAATGATGCTGATTTTTATCCCCGTTACCGTGATGGGGTTGATTGGTCCGCAGACTCGGGATGCCAACGTAGCCTTGAACCTATTTTGGGCCTGGTGGTGGCCGTTTTATCTGCTGTTGTTTCCCGTCATCGGCCGCCTCTGGTGTGCCGTTTGTCCATTTATGATTGTCGGAGAATGGGCCAGAACCGTCTCCCTGTGGATTTGGCCGAGGCAGTTGTTACCCTGGCCGACCAAATGGCTGAACAAGTGGGGAGCGTGGCTGCTGTGGGCCGGGTTTGTCGCCATTTATCTCTGGGAAAAATTGTGGGATCTTCCTCATCGGGCTTATCTATCAGCGTGGCTGTTGCTGGTGATTACGGCGGGGGCGGTTATTTGTAGCGTCATCTACGAGCGTCGCTTGTGGTGTCGTCACCTCTGCCCCATCGGTGGCATGAATGGGATGTTCGCTAAATTGGCGATGTTGGAATTGCGATCGACGCCGCAGGTTTGCGGGACCCAATGTCAGACATTTGGCTGCTATCGGGGGAGCGATGAGACTCCCGTTAATTTTCCCGATGCCCTGCCCACAGAGGGACAGGCAACGGGGGGCTGTCCCCTGTATTCCCATCCAGCTCAGTTGCCCGATAATCGCGATTGTATGTTTTGTATGACTTGTGTCAAGGCCTGTCCCAACCGTTCGGGACAGTTGAATCTCCGGTTCCCGGCGGCGGATATTTGGGAAGGCCATCGAGGGTTCCCGGCGGAAATTGCCCTACTGCTGTTGCTGTTCGGTGGGGTGTTTATGCACCATTCCCAAGAGATTTTAGGCTGGTTCGGTTGGGGAGAGTTGGCGATCGATTCTGAGCATTTGGCGATCGCCATTCCGGTGGTTAGCCTCATCTTGTCCATCCCCCTGATTCTGACCTATACCGCTCACAAAATCGCTTGCTTCTTTGACTCCGAGATGCCGGAGTATCAAACCGTCATTTATGCCTACCTGCCCCTAGTTCTGGCGGGAAACTTAGCGCATTACCTACCCTCCGCCATGACCGAAGCGGGTCAGATTCTGTCCGTAACCGCTCGCACATTTGGCTTCAGTGGGGAGGGATTACCCACTCTAACCTGGAGTTTGGAGGTCGCCCAGTTTCTGCAAGGCGTGACCTTACTGTTGATTTTAGGATTTAGCATCTTTCCCCTATTGAAAATCACGGGCCGTCCTCTGCTTAAAACAATGCCCCATCTTATTTTGATGGGGATCATGGTTGTCGCCTGGTACGATCTATTGATTTAACTCTAAAGTATTTAAAGCTAAAAAAGAGCTAGTTTTTAGCATTTTGTTGCTTTGTTTTTCGGTTTTTAAATCTCGTTTACAACTCTATTTCAAAACCCATGAAAATCTACAAAAACATCAATGAAGTTATCGGCAACACACCTTTAATTCGATTGCAGCATTTGCCAAAACAGTACCACTGCAATGCTGATATCATTTTAAAACTAGAAAGTTTCAACCCAGGGCGATCCATTAAGGATCGCATTGCCGTGAGTATGATTAAAGAAGCGGAAAACGCGGGGTTGATTCAACGGGGATGTTCAACCATTATCGAGGCGACATCCGGTAATACGGGGATTGGTTTGGCGATGGTTTGTGCCGCGAATGGTTATCGTCTAATTTTGACCATGCCCGATAATATGAGTCAGGAACGGCAACAATTGTTAAAAGCCTATGGGGCTGAAGTCGTGACAACACCAGCTAAATTGGACATGGCGGGTGCGATCGCCCGGGCTAATGAACTTCTCGCGAGTATTCCGAATTCCTTTTCTCCCCAACAGTTTAGTAACCCCGCTAACCCCAAAATTCACTACCAAACAACGGGACCCGAAATTTGGGCGGATACCGAGGGGAAAATTGATGTTTTAGTGGTAGGTGTCGGTACTGGAGGGACGTTGACGGGAGCAGGTTATTATTTAAAACAGCAAAATCCAGAGTTGAAAATTATTGCCGTAGAACCCGCATCTAGTGCCGTTTTGAGTGGCAAAAATCGCGGCATTCATGATATCCAAGGAATTGGTGCAGGGTTTATCCCGGATGTATTACGGGAAGATTTAATCGATGAGGTTGTCCAAGTGACCGAGGACGAAGCCTACAAATTTGGGTTACTTTTAGCCGAAACAGAAGGCATTATGAGTGGGATTTCAACCGGGGCTGTGGTGTCAGTCGCTTTGGAGATTGGGGCAAGTTCAGACGACGGCGATCGCACCATTGTCACGATTCAAGCCAGTGGCGGAGAACGGTATTTAAGCACCCAAATGTTTCAACCTCAATCCCTAGAAGCCGTCGTTCACTGACACCACTTATCATCTCTAGTTTCATGCTCTTGGGGCGACTCTGCCTCCCGATGGCAGGCGGCAGAGCCGCCTACAGTCCGTGTCACGGCTTCAGCCATGACACGAGGAATTTCTATTCCCTGTTCCCTATTCCCTGTTCCCTATTCCCTGTTCCCTATTCCCTGTTCCCTATTCCCTGTTCCCTCACCACAGATGTAAAACTAGACTAAAGCTCAACATCCCTCCTCCCTATGTCTTCATGTCCTCGATGCCAGCAAACCGTACGCCATGATGCCGTCTCCTGTCCCCACTGTGGCTATGAACTCAAAGCCTTTGGTCATCCGGGGATTCCCCTCTATCGGGCCAATCCTGAGGAACCTCTGTGTTTAACCTGTACCTATCACCTCGATGATAGTTGCAACTTTCGCAAACGGCCCCACGCCCAAACCTGTACCCTCTACCAGAACATCGACGAGCCGATTCTCACGCCAACGCCTCAACGAAAACTCGCACCCTGGTATCGCCGTAACCCAGCTCTTGTGGGATTTCTGGGTCTTCTGGCTGTTAGTCTCATTCTGGCCTTAGCCAATTAGCCACTCGTGAGCGACGACCTACGATTCACGATTCACCGTCAGTTGGGGAGTTGCATCAATGGGAATGCTACCCGGTTGGCTGGACTCTTCCGCCACGGCTAAATCAAACCAGAAGGTTGTACCAACACCCACTTCACTGATTAAGTTAACATTGGTGTGATGTTTATCGATAATGTTGCGGACAATTGATAGACCTAGTCCGGTTCCTTCTAGGGTATGAACCCGGTTTTCAACTCGGAAGAAGCGGTCAAAAATTGCCTCTCGATCTTCTTCCCCAATCCCGATTCCGGTATCCGCCACTTCCACTCGTACATAGCGTGTTTCCCCTTCCATGAGGTGATGCTCTTCGGGGGCAACGGTGGAGAGAAGATACGCTCGGACAATCACTTTTCCGCCGGCTTCGGTGAATTTTAAGGCGTTACCGACTAAGTTGGCGAAGACTTGTAAGAGGAGGTCATAATGACCGAGAACGGAAGGGAGTGAGTCTTCGACCTCTTGTTTGAGTTCAATTTCTTTATCTTTGGCATTCAATTGATAGGTTCGTAGGGTTTGTTCAATGGGTTGAACAATATCGAGGGGTTCGAGTCGGTAAATTCGGCAGGATTCGAGGCGGGATAAATCGAGGACATCGTTGACGAGACGAGTTAGGCGATCGGTTTCGTGGTTGGCGGTTTCGAGGAATTCTCGCCGTTCGCGATCGCTCAAGTCATCGCCATATTCATGAAGTGTCTCAATAAAGGATTTGATATTAAATAATGGAGTCCGTAGTTCGTGGGAAATGTTGCTAATAAACTGACTTTTAGCTTCATTTAACTCCACTTCTCGGGTAATATCTTGAACCGTAATCGCAATTCCTTTGACGTTTTCGCGTTCGCGATCTAAAACCGTTGTCACCAAAATACGAATCATGCGTTGAGTGGGTTCGCTAATGGAGATGCGAAATTCACCACTATCCCGTTCCCCTTTCGCCATTTGATAGAGTGGCCGTGTTAGTTCTACTTGAATCGCGGCGGGGAAGGCGTGTAGAACATTAGTTCCAATTAGGGTTTGGTCATCCCAGCCAAAGATGCGGCGGGCGGTGGGATTGACTAAGACCACGTGCATTTGATTGTCCAACAACACGGCTCCATCGGCAATGGTGGAGACGAGGGTTTCAAGTTTGGCTTTTTCGGCGGTGAGTTCTTCGATATTTTGTTCTTCATAGCGTTCGAGACGTTCAGCCATCTCGTTAAAACTCTCGATGAGTTCCCCTAACTCACCGCCGAAGGGTAAATCAACCCGTTGGCGAAAGTCGCCCGAGGCGATATTTTTCACCCCGACGAGGAGTTCCTTGATGGGGCGAGTAATGGTGAGGGCGTTGAACACCGCCCCTAGAATCACCATCACCCAAATCGAGACGAAGACAGCGATGGTGACATCACGAGTTAAGCCTGAGGAGGTGACGACGGTGGGGTTGGGGTTGATTCCGACGGCCATAATCCCTAAATGGCGATCGCCCTGAACCAAGGGAACAAAGACATCGGTCACTTGGCCGTTTGGAGTATTATGTTGACGGACAAGGGGCTGTTCCGAGTCTCCGAACCCCTCGGGAAGTTGGATGCGTCGTTGAATCTGGAGGGAGTTCTGAACCGTCGCCTCAGAATAGGGAATCCCGAAAAAGATGCGCCCCTCTTCATCGGCGTAGAGAATATAGCGAACACTGGAGGTACGACTATAGAACTGACTGCTAAATCGGGCCAGTTCAGTTTTGTTGTCTTCGGCGATCAGTTGAGTGACGTTGGCCGCCAGGAGCAGCCCCAAATCGCGCCCGAAGCGGGTATCATTAAGCCGTGCATCCTGCTGAATTGTGTTGGTTGCCCAAAACGTCAAACCACTCACAATCAACGATACGACGAGGGTTGCCGCCGCCATGAGTTTGGTCTGAAGGGTAAACTCCGACCACCAGTTTTTAATCATTTGGGCAATGTGTTGCAGTAGGGTCAGCAAGGTTGAGGTGTGGCACGTCACTAGGTATTTACGCTTCTATTCTGCCACGTTCGTGACCGTTGAGAGGTTCCCTGAAGGTTCAAGTGACCTGAATCAGCTAACCTCGCCCTAGGATAAAGGGTTGCAGGGTTAAGCTAGTTAGTCTGTTGGAGGAGATGGCCGTGGTGACACAAGTTTTTGTAACGGGAGGAACGGGATTTATTGGGTCCCATGTGGTGCGATCGCTGCTAGAGTCCAATTATCGAGTTCGCGCCCTGGTTCGCCCCCAAAGTCGTTTAGATAACCTAGTCGGGTTGGATATCGAACAGGTGACGGGAGATGTCAACAGCCCCGAGTTAGCCCAACTGATGCAGGGGTGTGATGCGCTGTGTCATGTGGCGGCCCACTATTCTCTCTGGCGACGCGATCGCCCCCGTCTGCATCAGGTGAATGTCTTGGGAACCCGTCAGGTGTTACAGGCGGCCCAAACCGCTGGCGTGGAACGGATTGTCTACACCAGTTCCGTGGCCGCCATTGGCGTTAAACCCGGGGGCCAGGTGGCCGATGAAACCTATCAAAGTCCTCCCCAGGGTCTCATTAGCGCGTATAAACAGTCCAAATACTGGGCTGAACAAGAGGCGATGCAGGCGATCGCCCGAGGACAGGATATCGTCATTGTCAACCCCAGTACACCGATTGGGCCACGAGACATCAAACCCACTCCCACGGGAGACATTATCCTGCGCTTTCTCCAACGACGGATGCCCGCCTATGTCAACACCGGCTTAAACTTTATCGATGTGCGCGATGTGGCCCGAGGCCATGTTTTGGCCTTGGAACGGGGCCAAACGGGAGAACGTTATATCCTAGGCCATCAAAATCTCAGCCTCAAAGCCTTTTTAGACAAACTTGCCCATCACACCGGTTTAAGCGCCCCCCGCTATACAGTTCCCCTCTGGCTACCGCTGGCGGTGGCCTGGATTGATGAAATCCTCTTAGCCAAACTGGGCAAATCTCCCTCAGTTCCCCTCGATGGGGTGAGAATGTCCGCCGAACCGATGTATTACGATGCCTCGAAAGCGGTACGAGACTTGGGCTTACCTCAGTCGAACTTGGATGATGCGATTGTCGCTGCGATCGATTGGTTTGAGGGAATAGGGAATCGGGAACAGGGAACAGGGAACAGGGAACAGGGAACAGGGAATCGGGAATCGGGAATCGGGGAGAAATAAGGTCGGGGGAATCCGCAAGTGGCCTGTCGGCTTCTTCTATTCCCGTTCCGCTAACTCCATCCAGCGAACCGTGGAGGTTTCAATCTGATGACTTAACTCCGCCAATTGGTGAGATAGGCTTTCTAGGGCCACATGGTCATCCGGGGGATTTTGATAGAGTTGCACTTCGAGTTGGGCCTTGCGTTCCTCTAAATCGGGGATTTGTCCCTCCAACTGTTCGAGTTCTCGCTTCTCCCTATAGGATAACCCCGAGTTTGAACTGGACTTCGATGAGGATTTTGAGGCAGACTTCGCGGATGCTGTCGTCGAGGAGGGGGGTTTCGGGGCGATCGCAGCCGACTCTTGCGCGGCTTTGGCGGCCCGTTCGGCTTCGAGTTGTTTGTAGTCGAGGTAAATCGAATAATTGCCGGGATATTGGCGAATCTGTGCGCCGGGTTCCATGGCGAAAATCTTGTTGACGGTGCGATCGAGAAAATAGCGATCGTGGGAGACAACGATCGCACACCCATTAAAGTCCTCTAAATACTCCTCCAACACCCCTAAGGTTTGCACATCCAAATCATTGGTGGGTTCGTCTAAAATCAAGACATTGGGGGATGTCATTAACACCCGCAAGAGAAATAAACGCCGCTTTTCTCCCCCGGAGAGTTTATGTAACGGCACATATTGCTGACTAGAGGGAAAGAGAAACCTCTCCAACATTTGCGAGGCGGTGATAATACTGCCATCAGCGGTTTTAACGAGGGTGGCGTCTTCCTGAACATAGTCAATGACGCGCTGGTTTTGGTTGGCTGATTCGACTAAGTCTTCGGAATGTTGATCGAAATAGCCAAAATGGATAGTTTCGCCAATTTCGACGGTTCCAGAATCGGGTTCAGTGCGCCCAGTAATGATATTCAGCAGGGTCGATTTGCCGGTTCCATTGCCGCCAATAATTCCGACGCGATCTTGACGATCAAAGCTGTAGGTAAAGTCTTTAAACAGTTGGCGATCGCCGTACCCTTTCCCCACTCCTTCTAACTCAATGACTTTCTTGCCAATCCGTCGTGTGGGGGTAGAAATATTGACGTTTCCCACCTGTTGCTTAAATTCAACGTCTTGCATTCCTTCAATGCGTTGAATCCTAGCATTTTGCTTAGTACTTCGAGCCTTCGGTCCTTGTTTAAGCCATTCGAGTTCTCGTCGCAAGACTCCGGCGTGTTTGCGTTCTTGGCTGGCGGCTACTTCTTCGGCGAGAGCTTTTTTCTCTAAGTAATAGGAATAGTTCCCGGAATAGGTATATAAATCCCCCCGATCTACTTCTAAAATTCGTGTGGTCACTTGGTCGAGAAAGTAGCGATCGTGCGTGACCAAAACGAGGGCGGCGGGATAACGTTGTAGGTAAGTTTGTAGCCAATCCACGGATTCGGCATCGAGATGGTTCGTTGGTTCATCCATTAGCAACAAATCCGGTTCCGCTAATAGGGCTGCCGCCAAGGCGATGCGCTTGCGATAGCCTCCCGAGAGGGTTCCCACTTTGACCTCTAAATCTTCAATCCCTAATTTGGAAAGAATAATTTTGGCTTCAGTTTCCAAATCCCAAGCGTTGGCCGCATTCATTTCTTCGGTGATGCGGGTGAGTTGATTCATCAGGCGATCCAGTTCATCTCCTGACGCTTGAGAGAGATGATGAGACAGGGCCTCATAGTCACGAACAATCTGCATCTTAGAGCCACAATCGGAGAAGACTTGCTCTAAGACAGTATGATCGGGGTCAATATCGGGCTGTTGCGGTAGGTAAATGACCCGTTTGTTGCGGTTAACGAGGCGATCGCCCTCATTATAGGGTTCAATGCCCGCGAGTATCTTGAGGAGGGTTGATTTTCCAGAGCCATTGGTTCCAATTAAACCAATTTTGTCTTGGGCATCGACACTTAAGCTGGCATCCCGTAGAATTTCTTTGATACCAAAATCTTTAGCAATAGATTTAAGGGTGATAATACTCATAAAACGTGAAATAGGAACCGGTTAATGTCTGAGGTGAAGGTCAGACAATTATTCTCAAAAATGTCTTCTCAAAAATGTTATCGAACTTAACCAAACTTCATTATAATCGAAACTGGACAAGGATTTGCCCATCGTAGCTCCCGAGAGCCTGCCGAGGGCCAGTCCAGGCCCTTGATCTTTCTCCAGGAGGGCGATCGCGCCGTGGGCAAAAGGCAAAGCCGGTTGACGGTAGCCAGTGATCTCAGCCTGATGATTCAGATTCAGCGCTGGTTTGAGGAGTTTTGTTTGCAGCAACCGAGACTGTCCCATTGGTCCGATAATCGTCTCTACTGTCTCAAGTTAGCCATTGCTGAGGGATTTAGTAACGCCGTCCGCCATGCCCACCGTCATCGTCCTCCCGATACCCCGATTGAGATTCAACTCTCCCTAAAATGCGATCGCCTCGAAATCCGCATTTGGGATTTTGGCCAGCCGTTTAACCCGGAACAAGTCCCCGAACCTGAACCCGGAACCCTGCGTCAAGGGGGCTATGGCTGGTTCTTGTTACGACGACTGTGCGATCGCGTTACCTACCACCGTGACCAAGATGGACGCAATTGTCTACTCCTCGAACAAGGGATTGAGCATCCCTCTGACTCTCTCTCCCCAGATTAGCCTCTCTCCCTCAGTAATTTCCCGGAGAGGCGATCGCCGAGTTGAAGAACGAACTAGACGCGACTCGGTTACCGTCGCCCCCGACCGTCTCAACTGAGCCTCCAATCAATCCCTATATTGGTGGGCAATAGTGGTTAAACTACCATGATATGACAAGACGATCGCGAACCTTAAGATGAAAAAAGCACTAATTTGTGGAATTTCCGGCCAGGACGGCGCTTATCTTGCGAAATTTCTCCTCGAACGGGGCTATGAGGTCTGTGGAACCTCCCGAGATGCCCAAATGTCCTCCTTCAAAAACTTGGTCGCCCTGGGGATTCGCGATCGCGTCAGCCTCTACTCCATGAGTCTGACCGACTTCCGTAGCGTCTTACAAGTCCTAGACAAAACCCAACCCAACGAAGTCTATAACCTCAGCGGCCAAAGTTCCGTCGGACTCTCCTTCGACCAACCCGTCGAAACCCTTGATAGCATTGCCACAGGAACCCTCAACCTCCTCGAAGTGATCCGCTTTATCGGCTCTCCCATCAAATTCTACAACGCCGGTTCTAGCGAATGCTTCGGCGATACCCAAGGCGCAGCCGCCGACGAACAGACCCCCTTCCGACCCCGCAGTCCCTATGGTGTGGCCAAAGCCGCCGCCTTCTGGGAAGTCGCCAACTACCGCGAGGCCTATGGACTCTTCGCCTGTTCCGGGATTCTCTACAATCATGAGTCCCCCCTACGTCCCGAACGCTTCGTGACCCAAAAAATTGTCGCCACCGCCTGTCGTATCGCCCAAGGAAGCCACGAAACCCTCTATTTAGGCAAAACCAGTATTCAACGGGACTGGGGTTGGGCGCCCGAGTATATCCAAGCGATGTACTTGATGTTACAACAGGATATCGCCGAAGATTATGTGATCGCCACAGGATGCACCTATAGCTTGCAAGATTTCGTTGAAGCGGTGTTCGCCCATCTGGGACTGAACTCAAAAGACTACGTCACCACCGATGAGAGTCTCTACCGGCCGACAGACATCGCCGTTAGTCGTGGGAACCCCGCTAAAGCCAAACAACAGATGAATTGGCAAGCTGAGTATGATATGCCCGAAGTCGCCCGGCTAATGGTCGAGGCCCGCTTGCCAGACTCCCCCTAATTGAGTCAACTCAGTTAGCTGTGGGTGCTGGCCCAATGGAGTCCAGGCAACGCAAGAGTTGAGACTTGAGAGTTGGCTTATACCAGGAGATGTTTTTATTGTCAAGGTAACTTGTTCATTTTCGCTTGTTCATTTTCGATGGTTTCGATTGTTCATGTTCCGTTAAATCAGTATGATCCCCCATTCCCATTCCTCTGTTAGCGACGATGTTACCCACGATCGCCAGGCGGTGCGATCGCTCCAACATCGTCAATCGATGCACCTATTTGTCTTCTTAGAAATTTTCTCCTGTGAAGGCGGGATTCAATCCTATGTCAAAGATGTCTTACGAGCCTACGAACGAGCCGCCGCTGAAAGTCCCAGCGGCCAACGAGCGGAGGTCTTGCTATTACGAGATGGCGTTGACTGTGATAACCCCTTTGAGCGTTCAGATAGCGCCTATCTAAGCTTCCGTTACTTCAAATCCGCCTCATCCTGGTGGGGACGCTTCAAGTTATGTCAGGCGCTACTGGGACGACTATTACGCCAGCGGCCCGCTTCCGTCATCTGCGGCCATATCAAACTCGCTCCCCTGGTGCGCTTATTCTGTAAACCGTTGGGGATTCCCTATCGTGTCATGACCTATGGTAAGGAGATCTGGGACCCTCTGCCGGGTGGCTCTCGTAAGGCGCTGCAACAGGCCCAAGAAATCTGGACCATTAGCCGCTATAGTCGCGATCGCGCCTGTGAATCGAATCATCTTAACCCGCAACAGTTTCAAATGCTCCCCTGCGTCGTCAATGGGGAGATCTTCTCACCGGGGCCAAAACCACAGTATCTCATCGATCGCTATCACCTCGACCACAGCCGCGTCTTAATGACCGTGGCCCGATTATGGTCCGGGGATATTTACAAAGGGGTTGATGTGACCCTGCGGGCCTTACCGAAAATTCTTCACTACCACCCTGACGTTAAATATCTCATCATTGGCCGGGGCGACGATCGCCCGCGCCTCGAACAACTGGCCCAAGACTTAGGCGTGGCGCAACAGGTGGTTTTTGCGGGATTTGTCGCCACCGAAGAACTCCCCGACCATTATCGTGTCGCCGATGCCTATGTGATGCCGTCTCAAGAAGGGTTTGGTATCGTATATTTAGAAGCTATGGCCACCGGGATTCCGGTGTTGTCCGGTCAGGGCGATGGTTCAGCGGACCCCTTGCAAGATGGTAAATTGGGATGGCAGGTTGCCCATCGAGACCCTGAGGCCGTCGCCGGGGCCTGTATTGAAATGCTGCAAGGTGGCGATCGCCGCGTCGATGGCGCCTGGCTTCGGGAAGAAACCCTGGCTCAATTCAGTGAAGGGGCGATCGCCGGCCGATTGCAACAACTGATGGGCTTTCAATAAAATCAACCCATAACGTGAAAGACGAGCGGTCAGTTCAGCACAAGGGATAGTCATCTCTTGCGGCTGTCCCCTGTCACCAGCAAGGAGGCTATTGTGGATCCGAACAAGTTTAAGGTCAACGCCAATTGGAAACAGGTACAAGGGTCAGGCCTAATGTTTTGGCTGTCTCTGTTGCTGATTGTCAGTCTCCTGACCACGGCTGGCCTGGGTTGGATTGTGCAATGGTTTGTGATTGTGCTCGTCTCGCTCCCGGTCCTGGCGATCGTTGCGGTTTTGGGCTTGCAATGGTGGCTACGTCGTAAACTCATTCAGGATCGCTGTCCCGTCTGTCAGTTTGAGTTTGTGGGAATTCGGGATGCGACGCTAAATTGTCCAAGTTGTGGCGAGACTCTTCAGGTGGTCGATGACCACTTTGAACGCAGCACCCCTTCTGGAACCATTGACGTACAAGCCACTGACGTGTCCGTTAAGACCCTCGATTCCTCGGTCATACCAAATCAGTCCCATCCCTCCTCGCAAGCCAATAACGGCGAGTAGGATGGGCTATAGCGACCCGTCCAGGAGACCCATCAAAGCTGCTCATCAAAGCTGCTCATCAAAGCTGCTCATCAAAACTATTCAAAGCCATTCAAAGCCATTCATACATGAGGTGTACACAGGTGTTGAGACGTAAAGGGCTATCCCAATCTCTCGTGGGGTTGGTCATGGCCGGACTGCTGTTGGGGGGCTGTCAACAGTCGCCGTCGGCGGATTTAGAAGCTCAGGTCTTAGAGATTCTGCGGGAGAACCCGGAGGTCATTTTAGAGTCCGTTCAGGCCTACCAGCAACAGCAACAACAATCTCAACAAGACTCTCGTAATGAGGTGGTGCAACAGATGCGCCAGTCTCCGGCGGAGTTTATTGGCGACTCTCCCCAGAAAGGGGCTGAAGCTCAAGAGATTGTGATGCTTGAGTTTTCTGACTTTCAATGTCCCTTTTGCGCGCGGGCCAGTGGAACGGTGACAGAGTTTATCGAGAAACATGGCGATCGCGTCACCTTAGTCTTTAAGCATCTCCCCCTCGTCTCCATTCACCCTCAAGCGCTCCCCGCCGCTCGCGCCTCCTGGGCGGCTCAACAACAGGGACAGTTTTGGGAGTATCGTCGCGCCCTGTTTGAGAATCAAGACCGTTTAGGGGATGCGCTCTATGTAGAGTTGGCTCAAGAGCTAAACCTGGATATGGAGCAATTTGAGGGCGATCGCACCAGTGACGCGTCCATTACAGCGGTTCAAACAGACTTGGAACTGGCCGATCAACTCGGATTAACCGGAACTCCCGCCTTTTTCATCAATGGAGAAGCCTTCACCGGCGCCGTCTCCCTCGAAGAAATGGAATCGGTCCTCGAACAAGTCACCGCCCAACAGTAACCCTCGTTCAGACCGCTGGTTCACTGAGAGGCTCACTGGCGTCACGAAACACTGAAGTTTCACGTTTCCTTAATCTAAGACTAAAAACACGGCTATCTCTTGCCAGGTCTGCGATTGCGCGATTTAATCTCTAAAAAAATGTCCCCAGTGACCACAATACACATTCAAGTGTTTTTGTCAAGACGTGTCTTCTGGGGACAAAGTGATATATGAATAAGGTGTCTCAGAATACCTTAAACCCAGTTATGCTCTCTATTGAGTCGAGACCCTATACCGATGCACCACAACTCGGTCAAACTCAGCGTGTTCTCATCGTCGAAGACGAACACCTGATCCGAGAAATGGTGACCTTAGCCTTAGAAGATGAAGGCTACCAGGTGCAGATGGCGATCGATGGGCAAACGGCCCTCACCTTTTTGAGCGATCCACAGCTTCAGCCCGGTGAGTTCCCTTTTGATCTGATCATCCTAGACCTGATGCTCCCTCAGGTGAATGGCCTCGATCTGTGTCGGTTGTTACGACAACAGGGAAATCCCGTACCAATTTTAATCCTCAGCGCCAAAGGGAGTGAAACCGATCGCGTCCTCGGCCTAGAAGTTGGCGCCGATGATTACCTCACCAAACCCTTTAGTATGCGGGAGTTGGTGGCTCGTTGTCGCGCCCTGTTGCGTCGCAATCACTACAACATCGTCAACAAGCCGCTGCGGTTTGAATTTGGGGATATCATCCTCTATCCTCAACAATGTCGCGTCTTAGTGCGCGGTGAAGAGATCAATCTAGCGCCGAAAGAGTTTCGGCTGTTGGAACTGTTTATGAAATCCCCGCGCCGAGTTTGGTCCCGAGAACAACTACTCGATCGCGTCTGGGGCTTTGATTTCGTCGGCGACAGTAAAACCGTCGATGTCCATATCCGTTGGTTGCGCGAAAAACTCGAAGCCGATCCAAGTCATCCTCAATACATCATTACCGTACGGGGCTTTGGTTATCGCTTAGGTTAAATCGCTTGGGTTAGGATGCAATTATGATCTAGGAATGCCTCGACAGTCGAGGAACGCGGAAGACAGCCCAAACGATTGGGTGAGGAGTCAATCATGGAGGCGGTGGCATTTCTAGTGGGATTAGCCGTCGGGGCTGGGGCCATGGCCTGGCAGGCCCGGCGACAACGTCGTCATTGGCAACGGTTACTCAGCCAGGTTCCGGCTGAGGTGATGCAAAAGGATTTGTCCGTCCAGTCGCAAATGCGGCAAGCCCTCACCCACCTCAGTCACTGCAAAGCCGAGGCTGAGGCTCAGTTAGCCATGTATGAGCAGGTGCTAGAATTAGCGCCCATTGGCTATGTTCAAGTGGATGCAGAAAATCATCCTCTTGTGTTTAACCGGGAAGCTCGTTCGCTGCTGAAAGTCTCAGATTGGAATCCTGGGGGCGATCGCCTATTTTTGGAGGTGGTTCGCTCCTATGAGTTGGATTTATTGATTCAGCAGACTCGCTATCAACAACAGTCCTATCACCGGGAATGGCAGTTTTTTCCTCACGCCACCGATGCAGACGAAATTATCAGCCAAAATCCCCAAACCCTGAAAGCCTATAGCCTACCGTTGCCCGATGGCGATGTGGGGGTGTTTGTGGAGAATCGCCAAGTTCTCTTGGAGTTAACCCAATCCCGCGATCGCTGGATGTCGGATCTCGCTCATGAACTACGCACTCCCCTCACCTCCATTCAGCTCGTCGTCGAAACCCTCGTCGAGCGCCTAGACGGACCCATGAGAGGCTGGGTAGAACGATTACTCCCAGAAACCCAACGGCTAGTGTCACTCGTACAGGATTGGCTGGAATTAAGCCATATTGAACGTCAAGGAACTCTGACAACTGAACCGATCCATCTCCAGGAGTTGATTGAGTCGGTTTGGCAAACTTTAGACCCCTTGGCGCACCAGAAATCCGTTTGTTTCCGGTATCGTCAATCCGGTGAGTTCGCCCAACCCTTAGCCGTGGAGGGCGATAATTCTCGCTTATATCGGGTCTTTTTGAATCTATTAGATAATGCAATCCGCTATAGTCCCCCAGGGGGAACCATTCAGGTGCAAGCTCAGCGAATCTCTCGATCGCAGCAAGGCGATCGCGTGCAGATCCAAGTCATCGACGAAGGGAGTGGCTTCGCCGTAGCGGATTTACCTCATGTCTTTGAACGGCTCTATCGTGGTGATCCCGGACGAGGGCGCAATCCCGAGGCTCACCCCGCCACCACTGCACCCACCTCCACTGGGAGCGGCTTGGGGTTGGCGATCGTTAAACAAATTGTTTTGACTCATGGAGGAACTATCCACGCCGATAATTCCTCTAAAACCGGTGGCGCGTGCGTCACTCTCGAACTTCCGGCGGCCAGCTTTTCGTGAAGGATAGTCTCACCCCTCAACCTTAGGTAAAGCGATCGTAAACCTCGGATTAAATCTTAGAAGAATTGCCAAATTTGATGATAAGAGTCTCTGAAGTTTGCTCCCATTTTGAGAAACTTGTCTCACAATAGGAGAGAAGCTATAGGAGCAAGCGCGATAGTGCAACGGGTGAACACCTCTAAACTCAACTCCAGTCGTCAACATTTCGAACGAGAACTCAAACGCCTACGCCAAGATGTCTTACGCATGGGCGCTCTCGTGGAAAATTCCTGTCGTCTTAGTCATCAGGCCTTATTTAATCGGGATCTCGCGGCCGCCGAAGCCCTGCGCCCCCTCGACAAACAGATTGACCGCTTCTACCGTCAGATTGAATCCGATAGTATTATTCTGCTGACCTTACAAGGACCTGTAGCCCAAGATTGTCGCGTTTTAGGGGCATTTATGCAGCTTGTGCGCGATCTCGAACGAATTGGCGATTATGCGAAGGATTTAGGGGAGATCGCCGTCAAGTTGTTTCCCTACACGGCCCTCGACTGTATGCCGGATGTGGAGCGGATGTCCCATGAAACTCAGGCGATGTTAGGGATGAGTTTAATGGCTCTGGTGAATCTCAATCCCGAAGCGGGTAGTCAGATGAAGGAGAAGGACACCACCGTCGATGATGCCTATGATCGTCTCTATCGTCATCTGGCCAG
This sequence comes from Phormidium lacuna HE10JO, assembly GCA_900149785.2. Taxonomy (GTDB): domain Bacteria; phylum Cyanobacteriota; class Cyanobacteriia; order Cyanobacteriales; family Geitlerinemataceae; genus Sodalinema; species Sodalinema lacuna_A. The sequence goes on from FSSI02000026.1 coordinate 23,932, forward strand.
CCAATCGAACTATCGAGGGGTGTTAGAACCCGTCTTGCTGGTGACGTTGGCGATTCGTCATCTCGAACGCATGGCCGATCACGCCACCAATATCGGACAACGTGTGACTTATATTGTGACGGGGCGGCGGGGATAGGGGGGAAGAGGGAAGAGGCAAGAGGCAAGAGGCAAGAGGCATAACCCACCCCAAACCCCTCCCAAGAGGGGATGGCAAGAGGCAAGAGGCAAGAGGCAAGAGGCAAGAGGGAACTGTTCACGGTCAATGTCAACGGTCAATGGTTAACGGTTCTCTGGGGTCATTGTTGAGAACGAGGTTGTCGCGGTGAATGACGGTTTCGGGACTGCGTTCGCCCAAAATATCCGCGATTTGCTCCGACTGGGCACCGCAGATTTTCTCTAAATCGTCGCTCTTGTAGTTGACAATGCCTCGCCCAAGTTCCTGGCCGCGCTCATCACAGAGAATGACGGCATCGCTGGCCTGAAACTTGCCCCGAACCGCCGTTAACCCCGCCGCCAGTAAGGATTTGCCGCCCTGACAAATGGCGTGAACCGCACCGCGATCGAGTAATAATTGACCCTGGGGGACTAGGCCAAAGGCAATCCAACGTTTTCGGGCGTTTTCGGGTTTGGCTTGGGCCACAAATTGGGTGCCGAGATCTGCTCCGTCTAAAATCGCTGCTACATTTTCCGGGGTTTTGCCAGCCGTAATCACGGTCCGCACCCCACTATCGCTGGCAATCCGAGCAGCGGTAATTTTGGTTTGCATTCCCCCCGTTCCCCAAGCACTCCCGGCATGACCAATATCTAGGTTCAAAAGGTCATCCATATGGTTGACTTTTGCGATAGGTTGTGCATTCGGATTCCGATTAGGATCGGCCGAATAGAGGCGATCGACATCAGTGAGTAAAAACAGCCAATCGGCTTCAACCAGGCTGGCAACTAGAGCGCTGAGGGTATCGTTGTCGCCGAATTTAAGTTCCTCCGTGGCGATGGTATCGTTTTCATTGACGATGGGAATGACGCCGAGTTTTAGAAGTTCTTGAAAGGTGTTATAAGCGTTGACATAACTACTACGTTGCACCAAGTCTTTACGAGTGAGAAGAACTTGAGCAATGGGCTGTTGCAAACTGGTAAATAAGTCATCATAAACGCGCATCAAGCGTCCTTGGCCGACAGCGGCTACGGCTTGTTTGGTGGCTAAACGACGGGGGCGATCGCTCAACCCCAGTCGCGCACAGCCAACCCCCACCGCACCAGAGGAGACAAGAATCAGTCGATGGCCGTGGCGACGCAGTTGGGTCAGGGTTTCGACTAAACGAGCTAAGGTCGATAGGGCGAGATCGCCACTATCGGGTTGAGTCAGGCTGGAGGTACCAATTTTGACGACAAGGGTTTGAGGCATGGGGAGAGAAGGCAAGAGGCAAGAGGCAAGAGGCAATAGGGGGAAAGATGTGGGAGCGATCGGGAATTGTCGATTAACAGTTGGCGATTAACTGAGTTAGGGCCTCTTTCATCTCCTCAATGGTGGTGGTGGCGGTTCCGAATTGGCGCACCACGAGACTGGCGGCGAGATTCCCGAGAACGACGGCTTCCCAAAGTGATGCACCGCTGGCCAGGGCTAGGGTTAGGGCCGCGACAACCGTATCTCCGGCTCCGGTGACGTCGAACACATCAGTGCGATTGAAGGCGGGAATCTGCTCAATGGTTCCTGAACGCTCGAAGAGGGTCATGCCATCTCCTCCTCGGGTAATGAGGATAGCCTGGGCTTGGGTGCGCTCTAACAGGTCGCTCCCGGCTTGTTTGAGGCTGCGATCGCCTTCGATCGCATAACCAACTTCTAACTCGGCTTCCGGCAGATTGGGAGTAAACAGTGTCGCCCTTTGATAGCGGCTGAGTTGGCTTTGAGTATCGACAATAGTGCGATCGCCGTTTAAGGCACTTTGAATCACCTGAGGAGTGAGAACACCATCCCCATAGTCGGAACAGACCACAGCAGCGACCGTTGAGGCCTGTTGAGCGATATAGTCGGCTAGGTGCTGCTGTAAGGCCGGTTGAGGGAGGGCATCGGATTTGCGATCGAGTCGTAGCACCTGCTGGGTAACTGACTGCCGTGCATGGGCCGAAATGCGGGTTTTGGTGACTGTGGGGCGATCGCGATCGATGAAAATACCCGTGGTATCGATGCCCGCTTCTTGGAAAATCTGAATCAGGGCCTGGCCTTGTTCGTCATTTCCCACCAAACCAGCGACAGAAATCTGGCCCCCCAGTTTCGCCAAATTGTAAACCGCGTTCGCGCCCCCTCCAGGGACGCGCCGAGTGGATTCATGGCGAATAATGGGAACCGGGGCTTCTCGGGAGATGCGCTCAACCTCTCCAGTGATGAACTCATCGAGGGTTAAATCGCCCACCACGAGAATTTGGGCGTTGCGGAATTGGTCGAGGCGTTGTAGGAGTTGGGGTTCGGCTTCTCGTAGGCGATCGTGGAACCGCTGGGCCTGGGGGAAACTGGCATCAATCATGGACGAGTAACCGGTGACGACACAGAAGAGCAACAAAGGGCAAATCAGCCCCATCGATTATTCCATATCTGTTGGCGATCAGTCTCCCAGCCAGCCGGACCAATTCAGGACGCGCTGAAAATCCCCAACAATCCACTACACTGAAAAACACTAGACGCAGACCCGCTTTACCTTTCGCTATGGACACTCGCGATCGCCCTGACACCGATCTCCAACCCACCCCCCAACCCCGACCCAGAATTGGCCTGGCCACCATGTTCCGGCTGGGACTGTTCCAGATGGGACTCGGGATGATGTCCCTGCTAACCCTCGGCATCGTCAACCGTCTGGCCATCGATGAACTGCGCGTTCCGGCCCTCATTGCCACCGGGGCGATCGCCATGGAACGGCTCGTCTCCCCGGCCCGCGTCTTCTTCGGGCAACTGTCCGACTCCAAACCCCTCTTCGGACTCCATCGCAGCGGCTACGTCTGGATTGGCGCTATCCTCTTCACCAGCCTCTCCTTCATCACCGTACAAGTCCTCTGGCAACTTGGGTTAAGCCTACAAGTCAGCGGCATGGCTGGTCCCACCTACGGCTGGGCCGCCCTATTTGGCGGCTGTTTCATCCTCTATGGCTTGTCCATTAGTGCCAGTTCCACCCCCTTCGCCGCCATGCTGGTGGACATCTCCGACGACGATCATCGCTCAAAACTCATTGGCGTCGTTTGGTCTATGCTCATGGTGGGCATCATCGCCGGTGCAATTATCGGCGGCAGTCTTCTCAATCAGCCCGATTTAGCCAACAGTGCCGGGGAACAGGTGGATATCGCCAGCCTCAGTCCCATCGTCAACCGTGTTTTTATTATTGTTCCCCTACTCGTCTTAAGTCTGTGCTTCCTAGCCACCGTCGGCGTCGAGAAAAAATACTCCCGCTACAGTCAACGCTCGAGTCTTAGCAACTCCGAAGATCGTGTCACCCTGGGAACTGCCATTCGTGTTCTCACCGCCAGTCGTCAAACAGGGTTTTTCTTTAGTTTCCTGTTGCTGCTGACGATTAGCCTGTTTATGCACGAAGTCGTCATCGAACCCTATGGCGGAGAAGTCTTCGGCATGAGCCTATCGGAAACCACCCAACTGAATGTCTTTTTCGGACTGGGTACGCTCATTGGCATTTCGAGTACCGGCTTTTTGGTTGTTCCCCGCCTAGGGAAAGAACGCACTACGAAATATGGTTGTATTGGGGCCTCGGTGTGCGCCTTATTGTTCATTGTTGCTGGTGTGGGCCAGCGGGTGGAGTTACTGCAAGCCGCGTTCTTATTTTATGGACTTTTCGCTGGAACTCTCACCGCCGGGGCCACCAGTTTGATGTTAGATTTAACCGTGGCTGAAACGGCGGGGACGTTTATCGGTGCTTGGGGACTAGCTCAAGCGATGGCGCGAGGGATTTCGACGATTTTCAGTGGTGGCGTGTTGAATCTGGGAACGTGGCTTTTTGACTCGCCGCTGTTGGCCTATGGCTCGGTGTTTTTGTTGCAATCTTTGGGGTTATTACTGGCGTTAGTTCTCTTGAAACGCATTAATATCAAGGAGTTTCAGGTGAGTACCCAAGAGGCGGTGACTCGGGTGATGGAGGGGGAGTTGGAGTGACTCGGCGGGTGTCTCCCGTCGGTCTGCTGCACGGTTTTTTGAGTGCATTGATGAGTTCTGCGATACCCATTGATGCTGAGTTGACGATATACACCTCCTCTGCAATATATTCTGGGAAAAGAGCTAAGTTTGGTTGCGTTTTTACAAGTATTGGCAGCTTACAACCCTTTTTCTTCGCAGCCGCCGCTAAGAGGCTTGCTGCATCTAACACTGATTCATGCTCTCGTTGGACACGCACTAGAATGGGTCCTCCCTCAAATGTCTGTTTTAAAATTGCATCAATGCCTTTATCACTCAGGCATTTTTGGCAAAGAATAAGGCGATCTGCCATGAATTTCGCATATTTCTTATGAGACCCCCACAAGTCATCAAAGCTAAACTCCTGAGTACGCGATCGCGTCCTGAGTTTATGTTTCTTTTCAGTAAAAAAAGGCGGATCCAAATAGATCATATTAACTGAGCTAGGCTCCAACTTTTTGGGTCTTCTGGGTTTAGGGTGATAAGGAAAATTTATGGCAGATTACACCCGTTACTGTAGTAGGGGCATAACCCACCCCTGCCCCTCCCAGGAGGGGAAATTTTTCGCCCCTACAATTTTGTATATTCTGTAACTCTTTTAAGATGTTTGCGCAATCGCCTATACGTAAATCAATTTCCATTTTTTATTTATTATTTTTTTCAGTATTCTCTTTGGGAATTGATGTAACAAGCCAATGTGGTCATAAAATAGTGATCTATTGTCTAATTTTACTTACGCTCATGAAATATACAAATATAGCCATAGCCATAAAACTAAACTTTAACACTTAATTCATCAAGTGTCAACAATGATTGCCGCTTTAATATACAAAGTTTTAAACTACTATAAAAAAGATTTTGGCATGAGTTCTACCATATTAAGTGTTTCTTGTTTTTGTAGGACAAGCTAATCAAAGCTAGGGTAGTAAGTTTGTGGGTCATTATAAAACTTACTACCCTGGAGCTACATGAACGGACTCAACACCTGATCTGAGTGATGCAAACTGAATAATAAATCTGACTACATAGACCTTTGGAATGACTTAAGATCCAGGGAGTGTTGAGCCTGTTCTTCCAAGTGAATCGACAGACGGTGAGAGACTAACTCACAGAGTTGAAAAACCACCGGATCTGTGATCTGATAGTAAACACTGACTCCTTTTGGGGTACGCTCAATAAATCCCGCCTGGGTGAGAATCTTGAGGTGTTTGGAGACATTGGCCTGCCCGAGTCCGGTACTCTCGACAATCTCGGAGACATTCTTCGTCCCAGATTTGAGAGTACACAGAACCAGTAGACGACTGACTTCGGATAAGACCTTGAAGTAGTCAGAGACTTTGGCGATCGCGGCCGTTGAAGTTTCTTGCATTGGCTTTAGAGTTTCGAGTAACGTTTGGATCGTGTTTTGAAGTATAGTGTAAATTATATTGGCATATAAGTTTTGGCGACTGGCAAAGCGATCGCGCATCTTAACGAACGTAACAAGTCCGACTCGATGAGATGACCATCACCAAACCCAAGCCAAACTGAGTCGAGGCTGTGCCAGACCGGTACAAAGGATTCCCCTTTGTACCAGAACTCGCTAGGATCAGTCTAGGCAAGTCTCTAACTCGCCACAAACCCAACTACCGACCGTTAAGAGAGAACCGCTCATGGATCTGGTATCCCTCCAGAATGTACTCGATAACCTGTCATTTGCCATTCTGTTCCTGACAATGCTCACCTATTGGGTGGGAGTCGCATTTCCTAACCTTCCCTACCTGGGGAACGTGGGAAGCACCGGAATGGCGATCGCAAATCTTTGCATTGCTGGCCTCCTCGGCGCCCGTTGGCTTGAAGCCGGCTACTTCCCCATCAGCAATCTTTACGAATCCCTATTTTTCCTAGCCTGGGGTCTAACGGCTGTTCACCTCATCGCCGAAAACATCAGCCGTAGTCGTCTCGTCGGTGCTGTGACGGCCCCCGTGGCGATGGGAATCACCGCCTTCGCCACCTTAACCCTGCCCAAAACCATGCAGGTGTCCGAACCCCTGGTTCCGGCCCTGAAATCCAACTGGCTGATGATGCACGTCAGCGTCATGATGCTTAGCTATGCCACCCTGATGGTCGGCTCCCTGATGGCGATCGCCTTCCTCGTGGTGACCCGAGGCCAAGAGATCGAACTACGAGGGAGTTCCGTAGGAACCGGCAGTTTCCGAGACCTAAAACGTCCCGAACCTCCGTCTCAACCGACCCCCCAACCCAGTCTCAATGCTATCACCGCCGAACGCGGTGGAGTTGCCACCCTCGAACGTCCCCAAACCCTGACGTTGTCGCCCCAACGGCTCAACCTCGCCGACATCCTCGACAATGTCAGCTATCGCATTATCGGACTAGGATTCCCCCTCCTCACCATCGGCATTATTGCCGGCGGGGTTTGGGCCAATGAAGCCTGGGGAACCTATTGGAGTTGGGACCCCAAAGAGACCTGGGCCGCCATTACCTGGCTCGTCTTCGCCGCCTATCTCCATGCCCGCATCACTCGCGGTTGGCAGGGCCGTCGTCCCGCCTTCCTGGCCGCCGGTGGCTTTATCGTCGTCTGGGTCTGCTATCTCGGCGTGAACCTACTTGGGAAAGGCTTACATTCCTATGGTTGGTTCTTTTAATGGGGGCTGTTCACTCCTCTGTCCCCTAACATGGTGCGCGCGATCGTGATCCCAAATTACCTACATGTTGGACGAGAGACCTGTGGCAACCTGGCCATTGCCGAACGTCGAGAATGGCTCGTGACGAACGGCATTGGCGGTTATGCCTCAGGAACCATCGCTGGGCTATTAACGCGTCACTATCACGGCTTACTGGTGGCGGCCCTAGAACCGCCCCTGGGCCGAACTCTGATGTTAGTGAAACTCGATGAGATAGCCCGCTATCGTGGCCAACCGGTTGAGTTGGGCTGTAACCGTTGGGGAGATGGAACCGTGGCCCCAACGGGATATATTCACCTAGAAGCCTTTGAATTAGAGGGGACAACCCCCGTTTGGCATTACGCGATGGCCGATGCTCGCCTCTCGAAGCGAGTTTGGATGGAACGGGGCCAAAATACGACCTATGTTCGCTATTCCCTGAGTCGGGGAACCGCCCCGATGCAGCTCTCCCTCAGGGCCTTTCTCAACTACCGCGATCATCATGGCGGCAGTGTTATGGGGAATTGGCAAGTGTGGCGCGTTGAGGATGGGATCGATATGGTGGCCTTCGGTGGGGCGGTTCCCTTGCGGCTGCGAGGGATGGGAGAGTGGACCCCCAACGGAGACTGGTATCGTCATTTTGACTTGCAATTAGAGCGATATCGCGGGACAGGCTGTGACGAAAACCATTTCCACGGGGCAACCCTGGAGATGACCCTTGAACCGGGACAATCCCTGACCTTGGTGGCCAGTGCTGAAGCTGAGTGTGATGACGACGGTGAGGCCGCCTGGCAGCGACGACAGGACTATGAACGGGGATTATGCGATCGCGCCCTGGCCACCCTTGGTCCAGATCAACGCTTGCAACAGTTGGCCCTAGCTGCCGATCAATTCATCTGCGATCGCCCTCTAAGCGACGGAACCCCAGGCAGTACCATCATGGCTGGCTACCCCTGGTTCGGCGATTGGGGTCGAGATACCGCCATTAGCCTACCGGGGCTAACCCTCGCCACCGGGCGGCCCGAAATTGCCCGATCCATTTTGCAGACCTTCGCTCGCTACTTCGATCAGGGCATGATGCCCAACGTATTCCCCGATGGCGGGCTGGAACCGGACTACAACACAGTAGATGCCATTCTTTGGTATTTCCAGGGCGTACAGGCGTATTTTGAGGCAACTGGGGACCTCAAACTGATTGAGGCCCTATACCCGGCTTTACAGGAGGTCATTGATTGGCATTTGCGGGGGACGCGCTACAACATCGGTGTCGATGACGATGGTTTGCTCTATGCCGGAGCAGCTGACGTTCAGTTAACCTGGATGGATGCCAAAATTGATGACTGGGTGGTGACACCGCGTCAGGGTAAAGCGGTCGAAGTGAATGCCCTCTGGTATAACGCCTTGGCCGTGATGGCGGGTTTGGCCGAGGCCTTGGGCAAAGATGAAACGGAGTATCAGCAGTTGGCAGCGCGCACCCGAGGGGGGTTTCATCGCTTTTGGTATGAGGCGGGGGGCTATTGTTACGACGTGGTGGACAGTCCCGAGGGAGAGGATGCCCGCTTGCGCCCCAATCAGATTTTTGCCCTCTCCTTGCCTGGGTCTCTGTTGACAAAGGCTCAGGGTCAGGCTGTGTTAGAGGTGGTCTCTCAGGAGTTGTTGACCTCCTATGGCTTGCGATCGCTCTGGCCGCGAGATGAGCAGTATTGTGGGGAGTATGGCGGCGATCGCTGGCAACGGGATGGGGCCTATCATCAAGGGACCGTTTGGGGTTGGCTACTCGGTCCGTTTGCCGAAGCCCACTACAACGTTTATGGCAACAAATCCCAGGCCCGCCGTTTCCTAGACCCCCTGTTTGACCATCTCGTGGCTGGGGCTATGGGCAGTATTAGCGAGATTTTTGACGGGAATCCCCCCCACACCCCTCGGGGCTGTTTTGCCCAGGCCTGGAGTGTGGCGGAACTGTTGCGGGTGATGCGTCAATTGCAGGATTGAATCAGCGGCCGCGAGAGGCAAAATTGAAATCAGCGGCGCGACTGATGCGAATGGCCCGATTGGCTACATAGGCCACTTCAGGATAATAGTCTAAGAGTTTATCCGAGGGCGCTCGGGCCACAGCGTTAGCAATACGAATCTGGGTCGGGTCCATCTGTAGGGCCATAATCAGACATTGGGGATTCCCGGCCGCCCCCGCATGGGCGATTCCCCGCAACCGTCCCCAGACGAGAATATCTCCTTCAGCAATCACCGCCCCGCCGGGGTTGACATCCCCCACGAGGACCACCGTTCCCGGATGGCGAATTTCCGTTCCCGATCGCACGGTCGTGTTGAGATAGAGGGGTTCTGCTAGGGCTTGAGGGGGGGCGGCTAAGGTCTTTTGCAAACTATCTTCGGGAGAGGGTTGTTCGACGCAATAGCCCGCTGTGGCGGCGGCTACGGCCGTTTGACGGCGATAGGTGGACACCCGTTTTAGGGTCAGTTGGGCTTCTTGTAAGGCCTCGTCGAGTTCTTGCAGTTGGCGACTGTCGAGGAGGCGATCGCCGGCTTGTAGAATGACAGGTGTGTTCGGTTGCCAGAAGCGATCGCCGGCGTTGAGGCGATGTTTCAGTTGTTGCCAGAGTTCTTGCCAGGTGAGTTCACCGGCGGTTTCAGATTGGGGGGGCAAAAGAAGGAGAACCTGCCCCGCCTCACTTTTGAGGCGAACTTGCTGATGGAGATTTAATCCTGGTGGTTTGGAGGTGTCTTGGGAGAGTTCTGTCTCAGGGTCAATCTCAGAGTCCGTTTTAGAGTCAATTTCAGAGTCCGTTTTAGAGTCAATCTCAGGGTCAGTCTCAGGGGTTGAGAGCGAAATCTCATCGCGAGGGGTGAGTTCAGACATCGAATCAGCGGGACGGGAAGAGTCAGAAGGCATGAAAACGCAAGTCGATAACAGTCGAGAACAGAGGGGGGGACAACCCGGACAGACCTGGTCTATCAAATCGCCTTCTATCCTAGCGCGTCTGTTTCGATTCGCTATAGTGGTTAGCGGTCAACTTTCAACGGTTAACGCTCAATGGTGCAATTGTCCTGGACAGGTCTTTTGGCTGCGATCGCCCTCTTTTTGAGCGGCTGCAATGGCTTAAGCATTGGAACGCCCGACTCCGGCTTCAGTGAAGACTCGGGACCTGATCCGGTTGCCATAGCGACCCCAGAACCGCCCCAGATTGACCGGTACGATGTAGTGGTGTATGGGGACGAGTTACCGGGTATTTGCGCCGCGATTTGGGCGAAAAAGACCCTTGGTGATGAGGGTCGGGTAGTCTTGGTTCGCTCTCAGGGGGCGGAGGCGATGCTGGGGGGACTCCTGACTCGGGGAGGATTAGCCTATCTCGATTTCGATAAAACCCCCCGTTGGTACGTTCAACCGTTTAGTGAGTGTTTCTTGGACTTTCTCGAACAAGCCAACGTGGGGGAGTCTTGCGTTCATCCAGTCCGCGCTGATGAGGGAATGCGGCGTATGTTAGCCGAGGCTGGGGTGTCGTTACTGTCCAATGCTCGTTTAGACCCCGTTGTGACCCAGGGACGGATTGACTACGCCGAGGTGGTGGGTCAAAACAAACGCATTGAGGCGAATTCGTTTATTGATACGACTCAACAGGCCGAGTTGGCGATCGCCGCCGGACAACCGTACTATCGTGGCTATGAGTCCCAGGATGCTGATTTAGCCCAATCGACTCTCGGGACCTCGATTGTCCCCATTGTCGAAGGGTTGACCATTGAGGAGTTACGCCAGATTGAGGCCGAGTTCCATAATGATCCCAACTGGGTGGCCCAAATTGAGGAGAGTATCTATCGCCGCAATGATGCCGCCGGGTCTCAGTTTTGGATGTCGGGGTTTGGCTTTCCCCTCTATCAATCCTACCGAGATGGCTATTATTTCCGTAGTATCGCCATGGGGGCGGCCTATCATCTCGATCGCGATCAACCGTTTTCTCTACAAGGCTTTTTCTGGGATAAAGCCAATGTCTGTGAACTCGATACGCGATCGCTATCTTGGAATGGCTTTTTGTTTAAGTATGAGGTTGATACCATTCGCGAGATAGAAGCCAATGACCTGCAACCAACTCCAGATATGATGGCTGAGTTAGCAGAAGTCGAAGCCTGGTTACGGGAGTATTCCGGTAACCCCGAGGTTGAGGTGATTCTACCTCCGGAAATCTATGTTCGCCATAGTGTCAGTGTCCGCGACGTGGTTAACCCCCTCTCGGGCCAGGAGATTATGGCTGGGGGAACTTCTCGGGAGGAGTCTATTGCCACGTTTTCCTACGACTTCGACTTTCGCGGTGGCGTCGATGGTCTTTCGATGCGCGTTCCGCCCCTACCCCGATATAATTTTGGCATTGAACATGGGTTATCTCGGTCGATTGAGAACTTAGCGATCGCCGGACGGTCTAGCGGCTATGAAGGGATTGCGGTCTCCGTTGGACGCATCAACACGAAAAATGTCTATCACGGTCAAGGGTTAGGAGTCGCCGCTGCGATCGCGCAACAGCAAGGGGTTCCCCTGAATCAAATTACCTCTCGTCAGGTCCGCGATCGCTGGGATCAGATGACGGGACGCACGACAGAACTACGAGGACGCATCACCGCCGATCGCAACGAATACAGCCAAGTCCGCTAACTCCCTCTTGCCTCTTGCCTATTGCCTCTTGCCTTCTCTTCCCCTATTCCCTATTCCCTATTCCCTGTTCCCTGTTCCCTGTTCCCTGTTCCCTATTCCCTGTTCCCTATTCCYTATTCCCTGTTCCCTATTCCCTATTCCCTATTCCCTGTTCCCTTCCAAAACGGCAACGCCAACATCCAATGTAATTGTTGCACCTCGGGAGTCTTTTGATATTCCGTCAGTCCGATGGTCATTCCGTCATGACTGGCCGCCGGTTGGGCTTGATAGGTTCCTAGGAGATAGTCCCACCAGGGGAGATTGAAGCCAAAATTACTGTTGGTTTCACTGGGGATGACGGAGTGGTGGACGCGGTGCATATCGGGGGTAACCACGACGGCCCGCAACAGGCGATCGAGGGCTTGGGGAACGTTGACATTGCCATGATTGAACATGGCGGTTCCATTGAGAATAATTTCAAAGAGAATCACCGCCAACACGGGCGCACCAAGGAGGACAATGGCGATGATTTTAATGCCCATCGAGAGGAGAATTTCTAGGGGGTGAAAGCGTAGGCCCGTTGTGACATCGAAGTCCAAATCGGCATGATGGACTTTATGGAGTCGCCAGAGGGTGGGGAGGGCGTGGAACATCACATGTTGTAGATAGATGATGAAGTCCAAGGCCAAAAATGAGAGGGCGATCGCTTGCCAGGTGGGTAGGGAGAGGACGTTAAACAGTCCCCAGCCTTGTTCGGTAGCGATCGCGGCCACTCCCACGGCGGCCAGGGGAAACACAGCCCGCAAGATGAGGGTATTGAGGATGACGATACCCAGGTTACTGAACCAGCGTTTCGGTTTGGACTGGCGAGGTTGGCGACGGGGGGCGATCGCCTCCCAAAGTCCCATCAGGACTAATATGCCAAAGAAGCAACCCAGGCGAATTAGGGGTTCGTTTGCCATCAGATGTTGTCACGGGTTATCTCAATTCCAGTATAGCGATGTTGGCATTTTCACGCAGAGGAGGAAGCATTCCGCGTTTCGGGAATTACAATGATGGAAAGCCAGACCGTCAAACCAAGGGATTATGACACCGACTGTTTACATTGAGAATCTCAAAAAAACCTACGGCGATGTCACCGCCATTGAGGATGTCTCGTTTTCGATCAAGCCGGGGGAAATTTTCGGCTTACTTGGACCGAATGGGGCGGGTAAAACCACCACGATTCGCTGTCTGTGTACTCTCTCGAATCCTGATTCGGGACGGATTGAGGTGTCTGGGGTGTCGGCGATCGATCGCCCTCGGGTGGTGCGTCGTCTCCTCGGCTATGTGGCCCAGGAGGTGGCGTTGGATAAGGTATTGACGGGGCGGGAGTTGTTGCGCCTCCAGGCGGCGTTGTATCACTTGCCTAAACGGGAGATTGAGAACCGCATTGAGACGGTGTTGGAGATGTTGGGGTTGACGGAATACGGCGATCGCAAGACGGGAACTTACTCTGGGGGAATCCGCAAGCGTTTAGATTTGGCCGCTGGGTTGTTGCATCAACCGGATCTCTTGGTGTTGGATGAACCCACTGTTGGCTTAGATATTGAAAGCCGGGTGGCGGTTTGGGGCTTTTTACAGCAGTTGCGCGAACGCGGAACTACGATTCTCTTAACGAGCCATTATCTCGAAGAAGTGGATGCGTTGGCCGATCGCGTGGCGATTCTCGATCGCGGCCGGGTGATTGATGTGGGGACTCCCTCGGGGTTGAAAGATAAGGTGGGCGGCGATCGCATTACGCTGCGTATTCGCGAGTTTGCTCCCTTAGAGGAAGCTAACCGTGTTAAGGAGATGTTGGAAGCCCTCCCCTTTGTTCGTGAGGCGATCGTTAATGAGGCTCAAGGAAATTCTCTAAATTTGGTGGTTAATTCCCAAAGTGATGCGTTGACTCAGGTGCAACAAACGTTGCAAGGCCAAGGACTTCCCATTTTCGGCATTGCCCAGTCTCGCCCCAGTCTCGATGATGTCTATCTCGCAGCTACGGGGCGCACTCTTATGGATGCTGAGATTGCTGCTGCTGGCAATCGTGATCTCAAAAAAGAGAAGAAACGTCAGATGGCGGGGAATTGAGCGCTGGCTTCAGGGGAAAAAGGGGTAAGGGCATCAGTGGCCGGTCCTTACCTCTGGGTTTGTTGATTCTTTATTCAACGATAATTATTTTTAGGCAGGTTGGATGTTTGATGCCGCTGTTCGCAGAACCCCTCCCGCCTTTCCATGAGTTCTTTTATTGTCCGTACCCGCATTATAACCAATAAAATCAGAACTCGTCAAGGGCGAATTGTTAAGAAAATCATAAAAACTGGGGGCATTAAACGTCAGGTCAAGAGGGAAAAGATGAGGACTTTAAGAGGGTTTTCGTAGAACGAGTAAGCCTGAGAGAAAGCCGAGGACTCCCCCGGAGGCATGACAAAGAAAACAGATTTCGGGAATGGAGAGGTCAAAGACCGTTTGAATGACGATAATCAAGAGGATTGAACGTAATCGTTCCCGAGCTATTTCGGCTTTATGCTGTCGCCAGCCTTGCCAAAATAGGGCGGCGATCGCCCCAATTAAGCCCATGACGGCCCCAGACGCACCAATAACAAATTGTTCTTGAGTTCCTTGGAGGGCTAATAGGGTAATAAATCCCATCGATCCAATGCCACTAATCAGATAAATGAACAAAAAGCGTAGCCGCCCAAACCGGGCTTCGACGAAGGTTCCGAGGATATAGAGTCCAAATAGATTCATCGATAAATGAGCTAGGCCAAAATGAAGAAAGGTCGAGGTCACGAGGCGCCACCATTCGCCGGCGAGGGCTTGACTGGGGACTAAGGCTCCGAGACGGTATAACACCCAAAGGTTTTGACTTCCGCCGAGTCGCAGGGCGATATAGAAGGCTAAAAGATTGAGGGCGATGATTCCCCAGGTTCCGAGGGCTGGAGGAGCAGAAATGGGATTTCCATAGCGTCGTTCGTCGTTTAGGGTGAGTTTAAGTTGGTCTAAGATATGGAAAGATACCGTATTTAATGTCGGTCGGGAACTTGGGCGATCTAAACGACGTTGAATATCGGCTTGTAGGAGATGATCGCGGGTCTTGAGAAGCTCTTGGAAGAGGGGTTTAGCAAGCGGCGATCGCTCCCCGTATTGGTAAGCCGTAGCGAGCCAAAATTTCTGCTTAATTTCAGGATAGGTTCGCAGTTCAGTTTTAACCAGTTGTGAGACGGCCTCGACTTCCCCACAGAAGGCTAAAACATAGAGTCGGGCTAGGGAGAGACGTTCAAAATCCCCGAGACGCTGCATCCGTTGGCTGAGAGCCAGATAGTCTCGTAACATGAGATTGAATTGCCCCGTTTCTCCTAAAGCCCGGAGGTAGTAGAGACTGAAATTGAGCGGGATATGACCCTGCTGATGGGCGTGTAGCCAGGTGATAAACTCTTGCCATTGGCGTTGAATTAACAACTCCAGGGCGATCGCCAGGAGGTGGATACGAGATTTTGGGGTTTGATGGCGTTTCAGGACTTGAATCGCCTCGGTGATGTGGCCTCGCTGGGCTAAGGCGAGGGCTTTGAGGGGAACGATGCGATCGCCCCAACCATCGGCCGGGTGAAGGATTAGCAGCAGTCTAGCGAGAACACAGGCCCCCCTATAGCGAGAGGCTTTCACCCATAGATTCATCTGACGCACCCCCAGAATGGGGATCAAGACCGTCAGAGTCCAGATGGCCCCGCCGACGATGGCCGCGACACGGGTTGAGATGAACGATAAGCCGAACGATAGGCCCAATAAGCCGCCACAGAGAATCACCCAACCCCACTGTTTCGGGCGAGTCGACAGCGATTGCCAGATGAAGACTACAGTTGATAAATAGATAATCCATAACACAAGGCGATCGAGGGTCATCGGGATTCCTGAATTGAGCGTTAGGGGGCGAGGGCGTTCAACGGTATAATCGAAGGTCGCAGTTTCCCCACATTCCCGTCAGGGTGAAACTGGGGAAACCGATCCATTTTGATAGATACGTCTTAATCTAATCCTAGTCCCCCTATTACGGAGAACGAATTTTGGGAGTTGAACTACGCAGCTTTGTCTATATTGACAGCTTGCAACCTCAACATGCAGCCTACATGGGAACCGTTGCTTTGGGGTTTTTGCCGTTACCGGGGGATACGTCGCTTTGGGTTGAAATTTCACCCGGAATTGAAATCAATCGCATTACCGATGTGGCCCTCAAGTCCACGGGAGTCCGTCCTGGGGTACAAGTGGTTGAACGCCTCTATGGGTTACTTGAGGTTCACGCCAGTCGTCAGAGTGATACCCGCCGGGCCGGTGTGGCGATTCTCGATGCGTTGGGGGTGACGGAACATGAACGCCTCAAACCCAAGATTATGTCGAGTCAAATTATCCGTAATCTCGATCCCCACCAAACGCAGTTGATTAACCGCACTCGCCGGGGACAGATGATTCTGGCGGGGGAGAGTTTGTTTGTCTTGGAAGTGGCCCCGGCGGCTTATGCGGCGTTGGCGGCTAATGAGGCGGAAAAGTCAGCTCTGATTAATATCCTTCAGGTGCAAGCGGTGGGCAGTTTTGGCCGCTTATATCTCGGGGGAGAGGAACGGGATATTATTGCGGGGTCTAAAGCGGCGATCGCAGCGATTGAGAATGTCTCGGGGCGATCGCAGGACAAGGGTCGTCATGAGTAATTGAGAATCGATCATGGTTTCGTCTGCGATCTGTTGGCTTGGTCTAATTCCTCACCGTGATGACAATTTTTCCGGCGGCTCGTTGGCTTTCGCTGTAGCGGTGGGCCTGGGCAATTTCAGTGAGGGGATAGGTGCGATCGATGATCGCCTTAACCTTGCCGCTGTCGAGTAACTCAGCGAGGGACTTTAAATCGCGGCTGTTGGGTTCGACTGAGACGAGATAGGCTTTCGGTCCGGGTAATAGAAATGTTTGGGCGATCGCCGCGAATAATTCTAAACTCGGCAAGGTCGAGATATAGATCCCCTGAGGAGTTAGCACCTGGGAACATTGGGAAAAGGAGCGCTTGCCCACCGCATCAAAAATGAGGTCATAGTTGGGCAAATCTTGACGAGTAAAATCCGTCTCAGTATAGTCAATTACCTGATCCGCTCCCAAATCGGCGACAAGCTTCTGATTCCGACCACTACACACCCCGGTCACTTGGGCTTCAAAGGCTTTGGCAAGTTGTACCGCCAAGCTACCAACCCCGCCCGAAGCACCATTCACCAGTACCGACAACCCTGGTCGCAATTTGCCCAAATCCAACAGGGCTTGCATGGCGGTGAGTCCCGCCAGAGGAGCGGCGGCGGCTTCGATGAAGCTTAGACGAGGGGGTTTATGGGTCAGATTCTCAGCGGAAATCGCGATATAGTCAGCATAGGCACCGCCGTTGAGGGGTGGGCTAAACCCAAACACTTCGTCGCCAGGTTTGAACTCCTCAACGGCTTCTCCAACAGCTTCGACGGTTCCGGCCACATCACTCCCTAGGGCTTTGGGGAAATGAAAGCCCGAGAGAAGCCTGAAATCTCCCCCTCGAATCTTGCAATCAATGGGGTTGACGCTGCTGGCCATGACGTTCACCAGGACGTGATGGCCCTTGGCAATGGGTTGGTTGCGATCGCGATACTCCAAGACATCAGGGGGTCCATAGCGGTCGATGAGGATAGCTTTCATAGGTGAGGATGGAAATCAGCAACAAACGTGAATCTTGGTTAAGGGAGTGGGGCCAGGTCTCCTTGATCGTCGCCAAAGCCTGGGAAGAGTCCTTCAATGGAACGGATGATACTGCGATCGGGGAGACGTTCAGGTTCAAAGATGGCATCGAGGGCGCGATCGAGATTGGGGGCCATAACAATTTGATTCTTATCTGCCACAATGACCCGAACTAGAGTCGGTAAGGCGTTTTGTTCTGCTTCGAGATAAACCGGTTCGATATAAAGCAGAGATTCATCAATGGGAATGACCAAGAGGTTCCCTTGAATCACTCGCGATCCCTGGCGATTCCACAAAGAGAGTTGTTGAGAAATGAGGGGATCTTGGTTAATTCGGGCTTCAATTTGTCCTGGGCCATAAATTAACTCCTGTTTTGGGAATTGATATAACAACAATCGTCCATAATTTTCCCCATCCGATCGCCCCGCTAACCAGGCGATGAGATTGGCCCGTCCACGGGGGGTAAACGGGTGCAGGAGGATGAACTCCTCGCTGGTTTCCCCCGGTAACTTCATGATCAGATAATAGGGTTCAACGGTTTGTTGTTGGTCACGGTAGGTTTCGGTGGGGACTTCCCATTGATCCTCTCGATTGTAAAAGACCAGGGTATCGGTCATGTTATAGGTCAACAGCCGTTCCGATTGCACTTCAAACAGATCAATGGGATAGCGAATATGCTGCCGCAGGGAGTCGGGCATGGCACTAAGGGGTTGGAACAGGTCCGGGAAGATTTGCTGATAACTTTGGATGATGGGATCTCGTGCATCGGCAATGTAAAACTGCACCGAGCCATTGTAGGCATCAATGACGACTTTGACGGAGTTCCGGATGTAGTTGAAGGGATGATCTCCGGGATCAGCGTAGGGATAGCGATCGCTGGTGGTGTACGCGTCGAGAATCCAATACAAGGTGTTCCCCTCCACGTCAGCGGCGGTCTGAGATGAGTCGGGGTTGGTATTGGCAATGACGAGATAGGGATCGTTGTCGTAGCGGAGGAAGGGGGCGATCGAACGAACTCGGCGATCAATATTGCGGCGAAAGAGTAACTTGGTTTCTGGACGAAAGTCATCGGTGAGCAGCATCCGCCAATCTCGTAAATAAATGGCGTACAGCCAACGTCGCCAACCGGTACCAATGGTGACTCCCCCCTCGCCGTCGTAGATGTTATAGACATTCTCTTCCCCCTGGGGATAGTCAAACTCTTGAACGCCGGTATTGGTCATGACGTAGTTGTTGGTTAACTCGCCATAGTAAATTCGGGGAGAGCCAATGGGGATACTTTGGCGGATACGTTCATCCGTTGCTTCGATGGGGGTTTCAAGGACGGCCTCAGCGTCGGCCCCGGTGATTCCTCGCACAAAGTATTCTGGTAATCCGTTGGAGGTGGCGGTGTTGACGGGACTCATGGTGAAGCCGTAGCCGTGGGTATACACCAGATGTTTGTTGATCCAAGTTTGGGCGCGAGCGGGGACTGAGTCAAAGTCTAATTCTCGGGCGGCCAGGATGACTTGGCGGGTTTCTTCGTCGGCGACACCGTCAGCATTGAGATCCCGAGGAATGCTGTAACGGTCAATGTCGGCGTTGAGGAAGCGATAGTAGAGGCGGATTTGTTGCAGTTGGCGATTGGTTTCGAGGAGGGGGCGCGTATCCCACAGACGCACGTTACGGATGGTTAAATCATTGGCGGCGATCGCCGCTTCGTCCAGGGTCGCGGTGGGGTTAAAGCTTTGCACTTCGATGGTATCGAGGTCGAAGCTGCGCCGGGTAAAGGCGATATTGTAGTCAAGATAGGGGGCTTCTCGGGCGGGTTCGTTGGGTTGAACTAGAGTCCGTTGTACCAGTTCAGGAAGGACGCGGGTACTCATCAGGGCGGCGATCGCATAGCCACTGAGAATCAGGTAGAGCGGTGGAATGAGGATTTTTGGGGCATGATGTCGTTTGTGATGGAAGGGACGGGGAGTGCGACGACGGCTGAGGATGGGATAGCTGCCGGAGAGGGCTTGCCAGAGGAGAAGGACGCAGATGGCGATCGCCAACCAAGAGAGGGCGGTATAAGCCGGCAATTTCGTAGTGACATCGGCATAACTCGCCCCATAGGCGACCCCATCTTCAGAATAGAGTAACCCATACCGTTGTAGGGCATTACTCAGCGCTAACACCCCCATCAAGGCACTGCCAATGCCCTGCAAATGTCGTTGTTGGGCATTGGAAAATCCAGGAAATTCTCCGTTGCTGAGGGTATTTTCGCAGAGGAGATAGATTAACGTCACGGCGACGAAGCAAAAACTGGCTAAACCAAAGGTCCAAAACTCGATTAACTCCCAAATTGGAAGTTGATAAATATAAAAACTAATATTTAAATCAAAAAGTGGATCGGCCAGCTCGAAATCAACAGGATAAAATGCCTTTAAAATTTGCGCCCAATGTGCCGGTAAAATTAAAGCAAATGTCACACTCAGACCAATAGCCAAACTCCGTAAAATGGCACGGGGAAACCACAACACCAGAATTGGCAGCAACACCAAAACGCCCCAAGCCACAGGGTAGTCGGCAAAAGGTTGTATTCCTTGTATGAGTTGGATCGGATTGAGTCGTTCGATGGACTGGGGGCTAATGTTGGGAACCGTCCAATCTGGTTGCCAGCGCTCTTGAATGAGCTGACTATAGTAAAGGATTAAAAGCCCCAAAAAGCCGCCCAAACTAATGCCAATTAGCAGCACGATACTTAAACTCATGGCTTGAGTTTTTTGTGCTTTTTGAGAGGATTTTAGCCTGTCCGAACGGTTCGTTTCCGGGTTTATTTTTGGGTCGAAACTTGGTTGTAGAGATAAGTAATCTCGGGGTTTGGCTGGATGTTTCAGTCGTTCAGCCAGGGAAAGATTGCCCCAGCACACCAATAGGCTCACTCCCGCGACGGCGAGCCAAATGACCCCTTGGGTTTGCAAACGTGTCAGGAGAACAGAAAAATAGCCGACCGATGTAAACCAGAGGACTTCTCCTTCAAGTTGCGCGAGCAAATCGAGGCTGAAGATCACTCCAGCCAGGATAACAAGACTCTGGAAGACAGGTTTCACGAGGGATACTGGGGGCTATTGGCCATCAGGATTACGACCGGAGTCGAAGACGTCGAGTTTTTGATCGCCGAGGATGTTCCCGTTGTCTTCGGGTAAGAAGTGCTTTTCGGGATTCTCCGATTCTAACGGAGGTATGATCTCCTCGAAGACGGGTTCGGTCATCTCCGGTTCGGGAGTTGGTTCGGGAGTCGGTTCAGGAGTCGGTTCGGGAGTCGGTTCGGGAGTCGGTTCGGGAGCAACATCAAGCTCACCGTCTTCGATAGACTCTTGAGTGGGTTCAGGGGTGTCAATGGTTTTCTGTTCGAGCCATTGTTCATCCTCTTGAGGGAGAAGATTATCCTGAGATTCCTCGGGGATTGGCTCGGAGGGAACTGAGGCGGGAGGAACTGGGGTGTTTTCAGCGGCTGGAGTCGCCTCTGGAGTCGGTCGGTTGTTGGGTTGCACCGGTGTCTCGCCGGTGGTCTCGCCAGGGGTCTCGCTATTATCGCTGCGAGCTTGGTTCAGTTCCCGACCGAGGCTGATACTCCCGAAGAGAAGTCCGACGGCGAGTAGGCTCCCCAGAATGAGTCGGGGGGGAGTCGGTGGGGTTCGTTTCTCTTGAGATGACTGAGAGTGAGCGGATGCGGCTACTCGTTTTGGGTCTGACGGGGTGGGATTCGGGGATGCTTTGGCGGACTGGGCCGATCGCTTGGGGGTCATTTGGGTGACCACTTGACTCGGGGCCGCCGGGGCGATCGCGATGGTTTGTAATTGGGAGTTGACCTGGGAGGGAACGCCGTGGGCCGAGAGAGCGGTGAGCATTTCGGCAGCATTGGTGAAGCGATCGCGCGGATGGGAGGCTAGGGCGCGATCGAACACCTGAATCAAGGCTTGGGGAAGTTGGGTATCCTCTGACGGCAGCACCTTACGCCATTGCAGGTCCCCGGTGACGGGGTCACTGGGAATCTCACTGGGATTTTTCCCCGATAGCAAGAACAGGCTCGTCAGGGCGAGACTATAGAGGTCACTGCTGTAGGTGGGTCGTCCGGCGGCTTGTTCGCTGGCCATAAACCCGGGGGTGCCAATCACCACCGAGGACAGGGCCGGGACATCACTATCCTGGACGGCTTCTTTAACGGCACCGAAGTCGATCAGAACCGGCAAACCATCAGGAACCCGCAAAATGATATTATCGGGCTTGATGTCCCGATGGATCATCTGATGGCGATGGACATGATCTAGGACGGGAAGAATGGCGTGCAGCAAATGGACAACGGCGGTTCCCGTCCAGAGACCCTGACGTTGAACCCGTTGTGTTAGGGTTTCGCCTTCGATCCACTCTTGGACTAAATAAAATTGCCCATTTTCGCAAAAATAGGCGTGAAGTTCCGGGATTTGGGGATGTTGCTGGCCGAGGGTTTCTAAAACCGCCGCCTCTCGTTCAAATCGCTGTTGGATGACCGACTGCTTGGCTTCGGTTTGGGTCGTCAGTTTCAGGTGTTTGATGACGCAGCGACGACGAGACGGGAGATGGGTATCTTCGGCCAGATAGGTGCAACCGAACCCCCCATGTCCGAGGGTATCGAGAATCTGATAACGGTTGTTTAGACGCGACGAAGCCATGAATAGCCTCCTGGGTGGCGGCGGGATAGGGTGAGATCTTGGAGTCGTTCCCGAGGAGACTCCCACATTAACCTCACAATTATGGCAGTTTTCCCGAAACTTCGACGGCTCTATTCGTCCTCTTCTTCCCAAACTTCGACGGCGAGAAGTTCACTGAGGGGATCTTGCATGGAAAACTCGAATTCAAGTAATTCTTGTTTAATTCTAGTCCAGTCATCGCCGAAGAGAAAGGCGATTTTCCAGATGCGATCGCCCGGTTTGACGATTTGAGAATCAACCAGCGATCGAACTTGACGCTGGACTTTTACCATAGGGTGAATCACCTGATGGTTCATAAGACCTCTTGAATTTTTCAAATTCTCTTTAATTAACGGTTTAGTACGAGTTGGGCAGTGCTTAACAGATTGCTTCGAGATCGACTGCCAGTAGAACTCCGATACTATACCAATATCATAACTGCTCCAAGTTTGACAAGCCCCAGAGGTAACATTTTGGCAAATCCAGGGTTGAATTGGCTAAAATCAGCCGTCGAAACCGGTTCAGAGACCGGCAGCCCGTGCGTTTGTTGTTTCAGGGCAGTTGTCCCCTGGTTTTAGAGGTTTTCGGCGTTTTTGACCTGCTGCAACAGCCAATCTCGGACTTGAGGATTGACCCGTTCGGGGGCTTCATCTTGGGGACAATGACCGACACCGGGGAGGGAAATAAAGTCATCAACGGCCGGGTACTCAGCCAATTGGCGGCCCAATTCTACCGGTTCCCAGGGATCGTCTTCCCCCCAGAGAATCAACGTAGGACAAGGTAACTGGTCTAGAAGTTCTTCGGGTAATGGCCCTTGAGAGTAGCGTGTAAAGGCGATAAAGACATCACTGGCGCGGCGATCGCGCCCAGGTTCTAATAATAACTCGACTAACTCATCGGTGACCGCCTCGTGCCGTTGATAGGCTTGCAAGAGAATCTTGCGGACGGTTTTGGCGGTGGCTAACTGCTGAAAGAAAAATGTCCCGACAGGCTTGATTCCCAGGAGATTCTGCAAGATGGGCGCGGTCATCCGTTTAAACCAGGGTTGACTGGCCCGGCGTTTATCGTGCAGAAGCCGTAGGGAACAGTTCAATTGTACAACTCCCCGCACCCAGTCAGGGTGAGAGACCGCCGTTTGCATCACCACCACACAGCCGATGGAGTTCCCGACTAGAAACGCCGCTTCCCCCACCACCTCTCGACAGAAATCGGCCACTAAATCGCCCCAGGTTTCAAAGGTGTAGTCAATCACTAAGCCGGGGGTGGGTTTATGGGATTGACCAAATCCCAGTAAATCTAAGGCGTAGACGCGGCCCACTTGCGCCCAGTCAGGGATATTCTTGCGCCAATGGCCCATCGAGGCGCCAAATCCATGAACCAGGACGATCGCCGGCCCCGCGTCTCCTTGCTGACGATAGCAGATGCGAAACCCCCGCCAGAGCCAAGTCTGGGGGGATATTGGCGGTGATATGGCGGCGGCCGATGCTGGCCCATCAGGTGCAGAACGAGAAGAGATCATCACACTAGGCTAATCTGTTACATTTCTTCATGTTAACCGCTTTTTTACGGGGCGATCGCCACATCGAGATCCCCCTGGCCATTCAACACCTGCACCTCGGGGCCAGAATCCCCCATCTTGACCCGCACATCGAGGCGGGCCGTTCCCACCCGCAACCCTCGTAGTTCCAGCCGTTGACATTGAGAGAGTAGACGGGGATCCTTCAAAACTAATCGCTGTTGAGCCGCCTCAGGATGGAGGTTTAAGGCCATCTGGACTAATTGTATGAGACAGCCACTAGCCCAGGCTTGGGGAGAACAGGCCACGGGATAGGGAATCACCGGATGATTGTCCTGGCGGGGGTGGCCACAAAACAGTTCTGAGGGTCGGTGTTGGTCTTGCTGTTGGGCCATTTCAAAGAGATTCTCAGCCAGAATTAGGGCCGATTCCGTTGCGCCAATATGACGTAAGCCTACGGCGATCGCAGCAGTATCATGGGGCCACACTGACCCGATATGATAGCCGTCTGCCTCGTAGGCGGGGGATTGACTGCTAAGGGTACGAATCCCCCAACCGCTATATAAATCTGGCTGCATCAATCGTCGGGCCACAGCTTGGGCCTTGTCTGCCTCAAAGATATCGGCAAATAAACAGAGTCCGGGATTGGAGGTAATACTATCAATAGGCGTTCCATCTTCGGCCAAAGCCAAAGCACAATAGTTTGGCTCAGATAGCCAAAAATCCCGGTTAAAGCGTTGTTTGAGCTGTTTCGCGTCCTCTTGCCACCGCTGTTGCAGGTCAGATCGTCCGAAGATGGCGGCTAACTCGCTCCAACGGGTTTTGGCGGCATAGGCATAGGCTTGTACTTCACATAGGGCGATCGCCCCCTCGACTTGCTGGCCCTTGCCATCGACAATACAATCGCCGGAATCTTTCCAACCTTGATTACGGATACCTTTCGCTGAACGCCGCAGATAGCGTACATAGCCGCTGTCTTGCAAGTGGCGATCGATCCACTCCATGGCCGCTAAGACATTCGGCCAAAGCCGACGCAAGGTTCCCTCATCAGCCGTCCAGGCATAGTAATCTGTTAGCAGCAACAACCACAGCGGTGTGGCATCGATGGTTCCGTAGTAGGGGGTATGGGGAATTTCCCCACAACGGGCCATTTCCCCAACACGCACTTCATGGAGAATTTTGCCGGGATCTTCATCATGCCAATCACGGTTTAGGGTTCCCTGGTGACGAGCGAGGGAAATGGCGGTATCTCGGGCTAAATGGGGGGCGATGGCTAAGGTTTGCGATGAGGCGATGGTTGAATCTCGCCCAAACAGGGTCGAAAACCAGGGAATCCCGGCGGATAAGATGGTCTCTTCTCCAAAGGACTGCCGTAGTAGATAGATATCCCGCTGCGATCGTTTCAATACCCCGTTAATTTGGGGGTTGTCGCTGCTGATTTGAGTGGTTTGGTTTTTCCAAGTCTTCCAGGTGTTTTGCACCCGTTCCCGTGCCATTTTAAAGGAGTCTGGCGGTTGGGTTTGAGTCGCCAATTGGTTATCTGTCAACAGCGTTAAGCGATAACCCAGATCTTGGGTTATCTCGGGGGCGAGAGTCAGATGCCAGGTGGCGGTTTGTCCGTGAATCTGATCGGGGGGTTGTCCCTGAAACTCAATCACCGACTCCACTAACGCCCCATCTAAGCCACAATAGGCAAAGCGTAGGCCAGGATTGGATTGGGGGCTGGATTGAGGACTAGATTGGACCAGTTGTAGGGGTTGGCCTCGTTGGGGGCGATCGCAGTAGCGACGAACTTCAAATAAATCCAGGAAATCCGCATCAAATTCTAATTGAATCGAGAGAGACACGGGAGTCGTCTGGCGGTTGATGAGGGTAATTTGTTCAAAGAGTCCGCCACAGAGAATCAGATGACGTTCAATTTCAACGGTTCCCGCCTCTGTCTCCGTTTCTGGGGGATAGCTGTAGGTAATGATGGCCTCATCTCCCCGAGTGGCATCATAGCCCTGCAATTGGGGAGATTGACCCTCAATGGTCAATTGTGATTGACTCAGAAATCGAGTATCTCGACAGAAGAGGCCCGTATGGGTTGAGTCCGTAGCCCCGAGGGTATTTCCTAGGTGATCCGTTGTGAGAAATACATCGTCAAATTTGAGAACTAGAGTTGCTTTTGGCGGTTGCTGTAAGGAGGATAGACGTTGATGATGATCGCTTTTTGGTTCATAGCAACGACCAAAAAACTTGTGAGTTTGGTCAGCCATGGACAAGTTAAGAATAAACAATTCAGACGGGACAATTCACGGAAGATTCAATAAAACAGGTCAGGGTGCAGTCTCCGGTGGAAATCCTGAGGCTGCACCCTACGTTAAACCAAGGATTAGGCGGCGGACTGACTCAGGGGTCTTGTCGTAACTCCCCCAGTCTGGGCGGTTCCTGGGGCGTTGCGATCGCAGAATGAGCGAATCGGCATCTCAAAGCTACAGGCGTTACAGAACCAATAGAGTTGACCCATACGGATATGTTCCAACATGGATTTACCACAACAGGGGCAAGATTTAACAGACATTAGTCAGTTCTCAGAAATTGGTTTAAACAGCAGATGTCAACGGAGTGCAAGTTAGGCCACGGCCAAGGGAGGGGCAGGAACTCGATGACCATTTTGGACCCAGCGTTGATGTAGGACTTTTTGATAAGCCGCTTCGTATTTTTCCACCATGCTGCTGACGCTAAAACTACGAGAGACCAAATCGCGACTATGTTGCCGATTGAGGGTGTTCACTTGAGAGACGGCGGCGACCATCTCATCGAGACTGTGGCAGATAAAGCCGGTGGTTCCCTGGGCGATGATTTCGGGAACAGCCCCCCGACTCCAGGCAATGACTGGCGTTCCGGTACACATCGATTCAATCGTCACCAAACCGAAGGGTTCATCCCAGGTAATGGGAAATAGGGTGGCGGTGGCATATCCCAGGAGATTCACCTTATCGCGGTGGGAGAGTTCCCCGTGATATTGGATTTGGTTCCCATCGAGATGAGGGGCAATCTTTTCGGCAAAGTAATGGCGGTCAACCGCGTCAATCTTACCCGCCATTTTCAACGTCCAGCCGGTTCGTTTGGCAATCTCAATGGCGAGGTGTGGCCCCTTTTCTGGGGATAGGCGACCCAGGAAGGCTAGATAGGGCGGGTCGTTGGCCGGTTGGGTGATGAAGGGATAGTCTTCGATGGCAATGCCGTTATGAACGGTGCGTACAAAGTTCAGTTCAGGGATTCGTTGCTGCTGGGCATCGCTGATACTGATGTAGCTTTGATGACCGTATTGCCGGAAGACTTCCTGGTTTTCTGGGGTAAAGCTATTATGCAGGGTGTGAACCACCGCAGTGGTCAGCATTTCGGCGTAGGGTAATGCCGGATAGCCGGTGTGGAAGTGGATAATGTCAAATTCGTCGGCCCGGTCCAGAACCCGTTTATATTGCAGAACGTCGTAAACGCCGGGTTCGATAACGTTGGGGTCGAGTCGCAGGGCCTGGGGACAGACGGAATCCAATTCCGCCAGGGTTTGGGAGTCCCCGGAGGCAAACAGGGTCACTTGATGACCTCGGCGACAGAGTTCGTCGGTTAGATGACCGACGACGAGTTCAATTCCTCCGTATCCGGGAGGGGGGACTTGTTCCCATAAAGGGGAAACTTGGGCAATTCTCATGTCTATACTCCTCGCGTTGTTAAGAATCCAGGTCGATTTACCTAGCGATCGCGCCAGGACAAAACGGGGTGAAGTTTCTCGACAATTTGGGCAGAAACTTACCGCTCGGGGTTGATTCAGTCAGAAGAATTTGTGATGGGTTCGTTAACCGAAGTTGGCGACTGGCATGGTGATTGCCTCCTGGAATGAGTTAGGCGATCGCCCCAGTTGGGATGTCTTGAGATCTTACCTCCCAGTCTGACCTAGAGGGTATTGGGCGATATCAATGTGACACCGTCTCAATACCTCCTGAGTATTGCAGAGTCTCTCGCGCCCTGTCGAGTCGAGTTAACCGAACCTCCCTGCGATCGCCCAAGTCTTCTTCCTGCCTTATTTTGAGCATTTTGTAACATTTATTACCATAAAAATCTCTCGTTTTTCTTGACAAGCTTGCTCAGTGTTGCTATTATTAAATTAATTCAAGTTTAATCCTTTAATTTATCGATTTTGATAGCTTAAATGGATAGGCTTGCGCCGCTCCGGTGCGGGCGGCGTCGAGCCAAACATCTAGGCTGCGCATTTTTAGGGACTCCCCTAATTTCTGTACAGAAATCAGTATAAGAGAACTCGGGAGAGCCATCTCGTCCCGAGTTTGAGAAATTTAAGGGGTCTCGTCGTCGTCCTCAGCCGAGCGAGCGATACGATTAAGAAGATCGAGAGTGCGATCGCCGCGTTCGAGGGAGCGATCCTCAACGAACTGCACCTCAGGAGTGCGCCGCAACCGCACCCGAGATCCGAGTTCCCGTCGGACATAACTGGTGGCCGAGGTTAAGCCAGCCATCGTTTCGGCCCGGGCCTCATCAGTGCCATAGATACTGACGAAGATTTTAGCGTGTTGCAAATCTCCCGAGACATTAACATCCGTAATGCTGACCATGCCAGCCCCGACGCGATCGTCTTTAATGCCATGCAGCAACAAATCACTGACTTCCCGTTTAATCAGGGAAGCCACGCGGGATGTGCGACGGTTAGTAGCCATACTCTTTGCTCTCTTGCGATGCGATGAGCGCCAGACAAGGCGCTCCTATCCCCAGTTTAAACCGAATTCAGACCGTTGAGATGCCCGATGACGTCAGGAATGACGTTGCCGTAGCAATTCCCTTAGGGCCTGATTCACCGATTCGGAGGAAGAAAACACCTCAGCCAGATCAGGATCGAGGACAACAGTCATCGGTTGAGCAAAGCGGTTAGGGCGGGCTTTGCGATAGTCAAAGTTGTATTCTGGCAACAAATCATCATCAAAAGATGAAGCGTTATCCGTCGGGTGATTGCTGCTCATAATCGCGGGTTTCCCTAGGAGTTGTCAGCCGGGCGCTGATCAGCCTGATGACAGTCGGTTGTTCTACAAAACAGACTAGCATTAGCCGATTCTGCCGGTCGTGTCCAATTATAATTTCGCGACACTCACCATAAGCATAACGCGCATCCTCAAAAATAAGTGCGAGAGGATCATCAAATACGGACGTTGCCTCTTGAAACGAGATGCCGTGCTTTTGGAGGTTTCGACGAGCTTTGACGGGATCCCATACAAAGTTTAAGTGATTCACGCCTTGCTTACAAGAGACTCTAATCCCAATGGACTTAAGCAGAGGGGCGGTAGATAGGACCAGAGTTCACTGTGCTGAGTTGTCCGATCACCGCCAGAGGAATTTTTGATTAACCGGAGTTAAAGTTGAACCGTTGAGATCCCCAGCATCGCCTCAAGGGTGAAGTACATAAACGTGAATAGAGCAATCATAAACGTAATGACTAAGCCCAAAAACAGAGGTCGTTCCTTGGCCAGGGGCTTAATCCAGTCATAAATGACATAAAACGTGCCAAAAATGAACGTAATCAGATAGCGAGGGTAACGGGAGACATTTAACCAGAAATTTTCGTTGCCAGTAGCCATGAGATCTCAGAGACATAAGCGGTTAGAGTTATTGTAGCGACTGCTGGGCCAGGGAGACCAGAGCCGTTGAGTCCGAGCCGGGTCATAGCCAATTTCCGATCAGGGTGTAGGGCGCCCAGAAAAAGGGATGAGCAAAGCGTTCCGAGTCAATGAGGACATTTTGAGCGCGACGCAGGGCTTCACTGCGGGTGAGGGTGGGATCCCGGAGTTCCTGATAGAATTGCGTCATCATCGTGCGGGTGGCTTCGTCACTGACAGGCCAAAGTGTCGCGATGGTGCTGCGAGCGCCCGCACGAAAGGCGACACCGGCTAATCCCAACGCCGCGCGATCGTCTCCGGCTGCGGTTTGACAGGCGCTGAGAACTAATAACTCGATCGCCTCTCCCCTGACATCTCGGGTTTGCAACAGATTTTGCAGTTCGTTGACGTTGATGCGGTAGTTGTTGTCCACCTCAGAGGGCCAGGCTAAGATAAAGGTCTCCTCGCTACTAGAGCTAAATTGACCGTGGGTGGCTAGATGGACGATGGAATAGTGATCGCGCTGTAATGTTTCTTGAATGTTGGCTTTGGTATAGTCCTGATTCAACAACACCTGACTGTTAGGGATGCGATCGCGAATCGCCTCAACTTCGATGGGAACCTGGGGTAAGGGGGGAAAGTCCTCCGTCACTTCTTCGGATAATCCCGCAATTAAGGCTGTCATTGCACCTCGTTCTAAGGGTTTGGGATCGATGAGTTTTAAGCCGGGACTGAGGGCGAGGCTGTACTGTTGCACGAGATAGCGATCGCCGTCATGGAGAATCGACATGGGAAGGTTCCGTAACGGCCCATCTAAGACAAAGGCGATGGTGTTCACATTGCTGTTGGCGAGATCCGTTTCCAGGGGTTTGATTAACCAACGATACAGTGTTTGAGATAGCGTGAGTAGAGTTGTTGTTCTAAATCGTCCCCGTTCAATGGGGTCTTCAACTAATACTTTTTGGACTCGATCAACTGTCGTTGTCAATTCTGTTTTGGTGACGGTTGTGCTGTAGTGTTTTAAGTTCTGATTGGGCAGCCGAGCGATGATATCAATGCGTTGTTGGTCGGGGGAGTCGGCATCTAGGAGAATGGTATAGATCAAAGCTGTTTTTGAGTCAATGTCATCTAAGGCGACGGGATTGACATCTAAACACGCCTGCTTAAAAAAGTCATCTAATTCGGCAACTTGTAAGGATTCAATGAGGTCTCGAACTTTCTCTAAATTGGCTTGGCGATCTCGAGTTGACTGGCTTGTTTCTGTGCTATAATTTGTATTCGAATCTCGTTTTAAGCTGACATAATCTGGGTCAGTATCAGTTAATAAAAGCAGTGCCATCAGTTGGCGATAAACCGGTTCAACGCTGTCTTGAAACGAAAACTGAACCGCCGTATTCACAACGGCGAGATCTTGACGCATGGCTTGCAGAGACTTGACCGCTTCCTCATAGAAGGCGATCGCCTCCTGGGTGTTGCCACGAGCCTTCACAATCCGTCCTAACTGCCATTCCCAGCGATAGGTGACATCGTGAGCATTGGAGAGTTGTCGGGCCAAGTCTAAAGCCTGTGTGGTCAAGGTTTGTGCCTCATCCCACTGTTGCGCGAGTTCATAGAGATACCCTAACTCCCCGAGCGCATAGGACTGAACCCGTCGATCGCCCAAGGCCATGGCCCGCCGATGAATCTCGGCCAGCCGGTTGGCGATGGAGTGGCGGTTGAGGATATCGCCGTCTGTTTGTTCCCCGAGGGCGATCGCATTGCGGGCTAATTTCAACTGAGCAAACAAGCCACTCCGACGGATTGACAACGGTTCACGGTGAGTTTCGAGATAGGCTTGGATCTCAGGTAACAACTCTCGCGCTCCCCGCATCTGTTGGCTTTCAACCAACAAACTCAAGCGATCAACCTGAGCTTGCATCCATTCCGAAGGAGACGCCACCCCCGCCGCCGCCTGCTGGTAATAGTCTAAAGCGGCTTGTCGTCCGGCGGGAGTTTGTCGTGATCTCGCGGTATGAGCCAACCCCAACCAGGCCGCACTGATATCGGGCTGAGAATCGAGGGTTTGGGCGATCGCTAAACTCTCCCTCAACGCCGTGTCCGCCTCATCGAGTTGGCCGAGCGATCGCAGCGTATTACCCAACTGGTACAAACTGACCACTTTCAACCGTGAATCTGGGTATTCAGCCAACCGTGCATTCACCGCCTCGAGCATTCCCTGAGCGCGACGATAATAGCCCAAAACCCGAAGCGCCTGAGCTTGGTTGATGCGAGTTTGTAGCACGTGGCTATCTTCCCCGAGTTGCTGATAGCGCCTCTGGGCCTGTTCCCAGATTTCAAGGGCCTCCTCAGGCTGTCCGCGATCGAGGAGTAGTCCCGCTTCAGTATTGAGGACTTGGGCCAAAACCCGCGATCGCGAAGCGTGCGGGAACCGCAATCGCCGCCCATCGACATCAAAGCCATTGATATCCTCAATCTCCAATAGATCTCGACTTCGGGAGATGGCGTTTAGGGCTTCATCGAGGCGATCGAGCTGTTGTAGAGCCAGAGCTTGATTACTCAACACCATCGCGCGGGCGATCGCATCTCCCTGACGAGCAAACCCTTGTTCTGCCGCTTCCCAAGCCCTGAACGCCGCTTGAAACTGTCCTTGGCCATAATATTGGCGACCTTGGCGTAGTAACCCATGAGGGTCATCCCCTAGAGTGCGTTCCGCAATAACGGCGGGTTCAGGACGATTTAGGGTGGCCAACCCCGTCATCGCCGGTGTGGGGCGACGACTGAAGGCGAGGGTTAGCCACAAGACACTGACCGCGATGACAAGGAATTGGAGAAGCTGTTTCATCAGAAATCACAAGAAATCACAATAGAAGGAGCATCACTCAGAAAGCACTCAGAAAGCACTCAGAAAGCACTCAGAATTATTCGTTGTCGCCGCAGTCTGCGAGGGGTTGCCAGACATCAGACCGCGTCCCCTCAGCCATCACCAACACCACAGCGCCATCAGACTGACGCACCCAGCCCGTTGCTTCCGCTAGGGGGGTCAAGGGGCGATCGACCGAAGCGCCTGAATCAGACGCGCCCTCAGGGTCCGAGATATCCAACTCCGGTCCTAAATCTGGCAAAACTCGGGTGCGATCGAGTAAATCCGTCGGACTGGGGGGCAACCCGCCCCGTCCCGTCACCGTAAAACTGCTCATATTTTGCGGAGAACATCCCGTCCCCAACAGCCTAGACACATCCACCGGACTTTGCGGCAAATCCGTCAGCCCCGATGTCGGATTGACATCAGGCGAAATAATGGCAACCACACCGCGAAACTCCCGTCCCAGTTCCGACGTAGCGGTAATATCGCTTCTAGGAGTTAGCTCATTGCGAAACTCAGTTCCAAAAATTCCTTCAGTCGTAATCTGAACTCGTCCGCCAGCACTGTCAGTGGCGTTGGCCGTGATATCGCTATTTTCGCTAGCAACCAGAAGAGTGGTATTGAGAATAATATTTCCACCGGGAAAATCTCCTTCCGCATTGGTTTGGATACCACTGCCCCGTCGTAGAATCGTCAAGAACGCACCATCGAGCCGGACATTTCCTCCCTGTCCGCGAGTATTCGCGAAAATTCCCGCCCCCTCATCGAGTTGAACCAACTCCGCTTGTACGAGAACGTCACCCGCCGTAAAGTCATTCGGAGTCACCAAACTGGCGTTAGTCGAAGACAACACAGCCCCATCGCGCATTTCCAGCCTGTTGGCGACAACCTGAACGCTACCGGCATTGCCCCGTCCGGTCTCCTCAACGTCGGTGAACACAATGCTGTCAGAGAAAACAGCGCGATCAGTAGCTTCGATTCTGACCATTCCTGCATCTCCCTGTCCCGAAGTACTTGTAAAGATCCGAGCGCCATCGCGCACTTCTACGATGTTAGCTGTCACCCTGACATTGCCACTGTTACCTCGTCCAGTCTCCTCAACGTCGGTGAACACAGCGCTGGGAAACCCCTCAGCATTCAACCCCGAAAAGAGGACGCGATCTCTGGCTTCCACCGTAACCGTTCCCGCGTTTCCTTGACCCCGGGTACTCGAAAGGAATTGACCTCCATCGCGCACTTCTACGATGTTAGCTGTCACCCTGACATTRCCACTGTTACCTCGTCCAGTCTCCTCAACGTCGGTGAACACAGCGCTGTCAGAGAAAACAGCACGATCAGTAGCTTCGATTCTGACCGTTCCTGCATCTCCCTGTCCAAAGGTACTTGCATCTAACTGAGCGCCATCGCTCATCTCTACGACGTTGGCGACGAGGCGAATATCGCCTGCATTGCCCACCGAATTGTCTGTAACGCGATTAATGATGGAACTGTTGGACAGGGTCAGTTGTCCGGTGGCGTTGAGTTCGATATTTCCTGAGTCTGCGTTGGCAATTCCCAATCCTTCGGCAACGCCAGCGTCTATAAAACTGTTGCTGATGGTAATATCGGAGCCATCGATCGCAATCTCACCGCCAATCTGGTCAACGACGGTAATATGGGCGTTGTTAGTCAGGGAAATCGGCGATCGCCCCAGGTTTTCAGGAAATTCCCATCCGCTCAGACGCCAGATCGGCCCTGATTGACGAGAGGACAAGGCAATGGTTCCTGTTTCATTGACTCCTCCGAGGGCGACTCGTCCTCCAGGGGCTTCTAATTGAGCGCCATCGAGAGCGATCGCACCCCCGAGTAACGCCAGAGTTGCCTGTTCGGGAACCGCCAAAAAGGCCCCAGTTGCTTCAATGTTCCCCGGACTGTTGCCAAATTGCACACCAACGGGAACGCCGACAGTCAAGAGGGGAGGCGCTTCTGGGCGGGTTGCGCTAAATCTACTACCATCGCGAAACACCAAGCTATTGGCGGTACTGGCAAAAAATGACCCACTGACATCTAAACTCGCATCTGGCCCGAAGACAATGCCGTTGGGATTGAGGAAAAATAGGTTCGCCGCACCGCTGACACCCAGCACCCCATCGATGTTAGATAGATTGTCCCCGGTCACTCGTGTGAGAATGTTCTGGATGTTGACTGGGTTATCGAAATAGATGGATTCGGCGGTATTGACGTTAAAGTCTTGAAAACTGTGGAAGAGGTTTGAGCCACGCCTGGCCCCACCTTCAATTAGGGTGGTCCCACTGTCGACATCGGGAGTAATGATGGAGGCGTCACCGCCTAACGTGCTATCCGGTATGATTTGCACCAGCAAAAGCTCATCTGAGGTCTGGGAGAGGCCCTTAGCCGTTGGGTCAATTTTGCGGTCAGATGCCGCGTCAACTGGGGAACTCACAAGGCTCGTAGTCAAAACGACTAGCCCGAGTTGAACCCAGCCCCCAGCTTGAGAAGCGATCATGAATGGTAGTCCTTTTGGTTTGGGCAGGGTTGAGCGGTCAAGGATTAGGTTAAATCGTCAATTCGAGCTTGTAATTCTTGGATGCGTTCTGTGTCGTTGAGGCGTTCGTAACCGCTTTGGGCTTCTATGAGTAGGTCGATCGCCGCCTGGGGCTGCTCTAACAGGACTTTGACTTCTGCCAAGCCTGAGTGAGCATCGGCTAATCCTTGAATCTCCTCGTTGCTGGTGGCGATCGCGATCGCCCGTTCATACCGCTCCTGGGCCAACAGGTTCAAGCCGATATAACGATAGATATCTCCCAACGCTTGATACACTTCCAGGGTTTGGGTTCCTGATGCGACAAACGGCTCTAAGGTGGCGATCGCCTCAGCGAGTAAGTCTTCTCGAATATAAATATCGGCAATGGCTAGGGCTTCAGTTTCGTCTGGAAACCCTTGTTCACGAATCTGAGCCACATCAGCCGCAACCAGGTATAAATCCTCGGGGTACAATAGCTCGAACGTTGCCGTCTCAGACCCCACATCGAGCTGGGACGAGACACCGGTATCGGCCTCAACGATAACGCGATAGTCGACTCCTGGAGTCAAGGGGGGAGTCCCAGGATACTGTACCTGAGTCCCGCTTACCTCGGTTTCCCAGGTCACATCAGAGCCAATCACTTGCACGGTGTAGCGGCTAGCCCCGGCCACTGGATTCCAACGCAGCATCGGTTGCGAGTCTGAAATGACGGTGCGGCGCGGCGTGATGACATAGGGAAGAGTGGGGTCAATACCGCCGAGGGTATTATCGCTTTGGCGTCCCACCCTCAAGCTGAAGCCGCCATCGGGAGGACAGCCCCAAACCACACCCCGCTCGATGTTGGAGTTCATTGTCCAGGTGGTGGTCAAGTCTGAGCAGCGGATACGGACTTGAGCGCCCCCTTCTGTTCGCACGAGATCGCCAGTGCTCAAGCGCATTCCCCCACGAGCGGACTGATACTGGGATTGTCCTGAACGTTTGATTTGAGCCGAACCATTCACGTCGACTAGTAAAAACTCTGAAGCCCGCACCGGGGTTGGTAGTGAAAGCCCCAATGCCAACAGAGTCGAGGCAAAGGTCACGTATCCGTACAACTTCATGGCGTTTTATCAACTTTTTTAGGTGAAAACGAGCAAAAATTTCAGACCCAGCAGCACCCTCCTTCTGCTTCGGGAGGGGGCGCGACCCTAGATAGAGACCCCCCATCTGGGACAGCCCGAGTCGGGGCGGTTTCAGGTCTGAGAAAGACCGGGGATCGGGTGAAATACTTCGATGGATCAGACTCTTGCATCTATTCTCCTTCTGTTATAACTGACCAATAACAAATGTCAATCTCAAGATTAAGGCTTGTTTTGGGCTATGTTGAAGTTCTTCCGGCGATTGCGGTTCCCGCACGCTTTGCGATCGCCCTCAAAAGAGTCCAGACTCCCCAAACCTAGCACTTGTTTAAGGTTACAGGTCGGGGTCACTCTCATCGAGAGTCGTTTCCTCCTCAGGAGTGGCAGAGGAATCAGCGTCGTCAGATTCGGATTGAGACAGTCGCTGGCGGGCCAGAT
The DNA here is from genome assembly GCA_900149785.2 of Phormidium lacuna HE10JO. Classification (GTDB taxonomy): domain Bacteria; phylum Cyanobacteriota; class Cyanobacteriia; order Cyanobacteriales; family Geitlerinemataceae; genus Sodalinema; species Sodalinema lacuna_A. The sequence continues at coordinate 59,951 of FSSI02000026.1, forward strand.
TGAGCCACATATCTTCTTCAGAATTAAGTCCCCGAGCCAACGCATAACACTGTTGCCATTGCTCTAAAACTGCCCCAGGATTTTGATTTTGGTTTTCCAAGGCTTGAGCTAACAAGCAGTGAGGGGCGGCCGCTTGAGGGTTGATCTCCAGTGCTTTCCTGAGTTCGCTCTCGGCTTCAAGGGGTCGATCTTGCTTCAACCGCGCCCAGCCAAGATTCTTTAAAAAGACATATTCGATCGCCTGAAGACTCCCAGATGAGCAGTATTTAATCTCGATATTGTCGCGATTTTCCAGTTTTAACTGTCCCTGTCTCAATAACGTCGCCGCTCCCGTATAATCTTCAGACCGAACAATATAAAGACGAGCCAAGTTATTATAGGCTTCGATACAGTCTCCGAGCAACGCCACCCGATATTCAGCTTGGGCTTTATCAAATTCGAGTAAGTCTTCATAAATGTTTCCTAAGCGGAAATGAGCTTCCATATTGTTGGGATCGAGTTCTAAGGCTCGTTGGAACTGAGCTAAGGCAAGGGTGGTTTGAAACTGCCGTTGAGCGGCGATCCCCCGTCGGACGTAAAACCGGGCGATATTGGGTAAATAGGCTTGGAATCCCAATAATCCCAAAAAAACAGCCAGAGCCAGTGTTAATTTAGCTTCATGCCATAAATATTTGGGCAGATTGAACCCCGTCAGCGATCGCTCGATGATCTGTTGGCCCACTTTACTCAGAGGCGCACCGGCTGCCAACAGGGCAATCAGGCCCTGTCCGATGGTGGCAAAAGCGCCAATCGCATCAGGGCCACCCGCCAAGAAGCGAGAGGAAATCGCCGCAACCAGGGCAAAATTTGAGGTCAGGATGGGAACCGTTAAGAGTTCCCAGAGCCAATTAAAGGTATCCCAGGGGTGAATCTCCTCGGGGGGCTGAACATACCACCACCAGGCTGACTCGGGGGGATCGATTAGGTCACAAAATTTGTCTAAGGGCAGGGTTTTGGCAATGAGTCCCCCCTGTTCGCTGAGGCGTTCATCGAGGGAAATCAGCCGCAGAGCCGCCTGTGTCGAGGGGGGATGCTCTCGGGTGACTTGGGTTTGAATCTTGTCCCGTAGCAGCAAAATCTGCAAACAGGTTTCGGAAGAGGGCGATCGCTCCTTCTCCTCACTCTCTTCAAGCTCTTGTAGGATACGCTCATAGTCCCTTAGGCTTTGCTCTAAGGCTCCGGTCAAGTCTTCCTTAAACTCCAACCGACTCATCTCCAGTTACATTGAACAAAACTATCTCCTCCAATTTGACATCCTCCCACGCTAATTCAAAGAATATAGCGTGGGATTCCCACCATCACTGATGAGGTTTCCTCTTTCCACGACTCGACTTACCTTGAGGAGTTTCCCCACCAAGGCAGAGGTCGATATCTCCAGAGGCGTTAATTCCCGTATGCCCTACGGTACTTAATCCTAATTCAAGGATGTTAATAGCTGCGTTATGGTCTCTATCAGCAACAAATCCACAATGGGGGCAGCGGTGGGTTCTCGTTGACAGAGATTTCTTAACCTTCTCCCCGCAGTTAGAACAACTTTGGCTCGTGTATTGAGGAGGAACAGCAACTGTTGCTACCCCAAACACCTTGCCAAAATACTCCACCCACTGACGGAACGTTGACCAG